>DITE01000024.1 GCA_002422725.1 Bacteroidales bacterium UBA6192 | reverse complement strand
ACCAGCAAGTCACTAACACTGCTGTGAACCAGCACATAGTCCGGTGCAATACAGGTTTGGCCTGCATTAACTAATTTTCCCCAGATAATACGTTTGGCGGTTTGTTTGATGTCAGCACCGGCTTCAACAATACACGGACTTTTTCCACCCAGCTCAAGCACTACCGGTATTAGCCGGTCAGCTGCTGCACGCATAACATGTCGGCCAACCTGAGTGCTTCCGGTGAAAAAAATAAAGTCAAATTCGAGTTTCAGTAGATTACGGGCTGTTTCCGCGTCGCCTGAAACTACCTGAATATAGTCCGGTGAAAATGTTTCACCTATTATTTTTTCAATGACCCTTGTTGTTGCCTTGCTGTATCCTGATGGTTTCAGTGTAACACAATTCCCTGCCGAAATGGCGGCCACCAAGGGTGCAAATGCAAGTTGAAAAGGATAATTCCAAGGTGAAATAACCAAACAAACACCCAAGGGCTCGGCATAAATAAAACTCCTGGCAGGAATAGCAGTCAAAGGGGTGCCCACCGATTTGCGTTTCATCCAGCTACGGAGATTTTTCATATGAAGATTGATCTCTTCATACACAATACTTATTTCAGTTGCATATGACTCAAACTCCGATTTGCCTAAGTCCTCATGCAATGCCTGAACAATCTCAGCTTCATGCCCTTTGATTGCTGTCTTGAGCTTTTTTAACTGACTAATCCTGAATGAATACCCAAGTGTAATCCCCGAATAAAAACAAACCTGTTGATGTTCAATCTTAATGGGAGTCATACATGGTAATATTTATTTTCCGCGGGCAGTATCTGGTGTTCTATAGCTTGTCTAGTGAGGGGAGTAAAGCTTAATCATGTCAACCACCTTGTCATATTTGACGATATCAGGGTAATAGGCAATCATTTCAAGGTGCCCTTCATAATTCAATTCTAAAGCATTACCAAGGAAATAATTGGCTTGCAGCGTGTTGTTATTAAGGAAATACACAACGGCCAGCCGGTAGAGAATATCTGCGTTCAATGGCTGCAGATTAAGCCCTTTTCTCAGGACCTGTATAGCTTTATCATAATCAGTCTGCAACACGTAAAGATTGCTGTATTCCTGCCACAAATCCGGGTCAAGGGGGTCAATCTCTTCTACCTTTCTATAACAATCAGCAGCCTTCTGATAATGATGCAACTTAATGTACATATCTGCCTGAATCAGCAAGAATTCTGTATTGAGTGGATCGAGCTCAATTGCTTTGTTCAAATATTTTACTGCAGTTTTTGTGTTGCCTTCTTCATCAAAAACAACACCGATACCAGCCCATGGTTCAGCCAGTTTATCATCAAGTTCAAGAGAATTGTTGTAATGGATCAATGCATTCCGGTAATCCTTCATTTTTTCATAACACTCACCGATATAGTAAAGTGTCATGCCATCCGGCTTCTCATATTCAAAGGTTTCCTGGTAAATCTCAATGGCCTTAGCGTATTCTCCAAGATTTGACCATCCATGCGCAATACTCAGATAAGCAGGGATATGCGTGTGATCAATTGCCAGCACATACTCCAGAGCATCAATTGATTTTTCGAAGAGGTCCATCTGCTGGTAAATGAGCCCAAGGTTGAACCATGCTGCAATGTTGTATGGGTCTTTGTCAGTAAAGTCAATGAAAAACTTAATCCCCTCCTCCGGTTGCTTGAGCATTTCAAAACACAGCCCCATTTCATAAAGTAAGGCATCAGACTGCGGATTGATTTCGAGTGCCTTTTTCAGATATTTTATGCTGTTGTCATACCGTCCAAGATTCTCGTATTCGTATGCTATAGTGGCATAAATGTCTTCAAGTTCATCATTGTCAACAAGATTCAATGCTTTTTTGTAGGTGTTAACCGCTTTTTCGAACTCAAGCATCATGCTGTAAACTGTTCCTTTTGTCATGATGATGTCCACGTCATTGGGTTCAATCACTTCAAGCTTATTGAGAATTTCAAGCGACTCAATGAACCTGTTGTCAATTGCCAGCTGGCGGGCATACCGGATTTTTAACGCTGCATTATTGGGGTGCTGTTCTATGGCATAATCGATGGCCAGCCGGATATAATGTGAATCGAAATTTTCCTGATAATGTTCAATGATCGACTCAAACTCTTCGGCGTCAAAATAAGCGTAATCACCTTCCTTCAGCATCTTTTCGAAGCGTTCGGTCAGCAATTCTTCATGCTCATCCCTGTTGTTCCATTGAAAATCTTCATTCATACTAAACTGTCTGTCGATCCGCAAAAATAATATTTTTCCTGCACTTAATCTGACATTGATCCTTTATGCTCAAATCAGTTGAACGTTATGTAAAGATACATCTCCGGATTTAATGCAAACCTAAAATATTTTACTTTTTTTCAAACATTGCCTGCTCATAACTTTTCTAATCGTTGCTTAAAGCCAATATTGGCAGCAGATTACTGTGATTTACCAATAGTTTTGCAGTGATAAGAGATCTCAATTTTGCAGGACATTTCTTTGCCATGCCTGACAGCAATAATCTTATGAGGTGTATTTATTTTTCCCATATTACTGTTTATCAGTAATATAAAATTATAGCACTTCTACATTTTTAATCGGATCATTTTGGTATTTTTGCCACAAATAATGAACAGGAATGACACTTTTAACTACTATATCAGGTATCAGGGGAACTATAGGTGGAATACCGGGCAAAGGACTTAGCCCCCTTGATATCACTAAGTTTACTACTGCTTTTGCTGATTTTATACGTCTGAAGTCGGGAAAAGACAGGATTAAAGTAGCTATTGGAAGAGATGCCCGACGATCGGGAGAAATGGTTAATCAACTTGTTTCGGGCACATTGATTGCCATGGGAGCTGAAGTAATTGACCTTGGTCTTTCTACCACTCCAACTGTTGAAGTGGCTGTAACCGGCCTTAAAGCGGATGCCGGCATTATTCTTACTGCCAGCCACAACCCTGAACAATGGAATGCCTTAAAACTGCTGAATGAAAAAGGCGAATTCATCTCAGAGGCAGATGGCAAATGGATACTGGACAGGGTTGAAAGTGGCATATTCGATTATGCTGATATTGATCATATTGGATCCTATCACAAGGACTACAGCTGGATTGACAGGCATGTGCAAATGGTACTTGATTTGCCATTGGTTGAAAAGGATCTGATCGAGAAAGCCGGGATAAGGATTGTTATCGATGCGGTGAACTCTAGCGGAGGGATTGCCATTCCAAATCTGCTGAGAGCCCTTGGAGTGAAAGAAGTAATCGAGTTGTACTGTACTCCCGATGGCCATTTCCCGCACAACCCTGAACCATTGCCCGAGCACCTTAAGGATTTGTCAAAAACTGTTTTGAAAAACAAAGCTGATATTGGATTTGTTGTAGACCCCGATGTCGACCGTTTGGCTATTGTAGACGAATTTGGTGAAATGTTTGGCGAAGAATACACCCTGGTTGCTGTTGCTGATTATATTTTACAGCATACAAAGGGAACGACAGTTTCAAATCTTTCTTCAAGCAGAGCTTTACGTGATATAACCGAAAAGCATGGATGTGAATATTATGCATCTGCTGTGGGAGAGGTGAACGTGGTGGAATTGATGAAAGAAAAAAATGCCATAATCGGTGGTGAAGGCAATGGGGGAATTATTTATCCTGAGTTGCATTATGGCAGAGATGCCCTGGTTGGGATTGCGTTGTTTTTGTCGTATATGGCAAAATCGAAGCTCAGTTGTTCTGATCTGCGAAAAACGCTGCCAGATTACAAAATGATAAAGCAAAAGATTACCCTGGATGATAAATCGAAAATTGAAAAACTACTCAAAAATATAGCTAAAGCTGGTTTGCCAGGCAAAGTAAATACGATTGATGGCGTCAAATTTGATTTTGATAATGGTTGGGTACATCTGCGCCAATCAAACACCGAGCCCATCATCAGAATTTATGCAGAAGGACCTGACACAGACACGGCAAAAAGGTATGTTGAAATGATTAGTAGCCTCGTGAATCAGTTGATTGATTGATTTTTTGTAATTTCAAACTCACTCTGATTGTGATGATTATGGAAGAGAAAACGGTTAAAAAGTCGGCAAAACAAAAGAAAAAGAAAACCAAAAAGAGAAAGTTTAAAATACTGGAGATTAAGCTGTCATCAAGACAGACCAAATCTTTAGCCAACTATTGTGTTGCCCGAAAAACCACGCCAAACAAATTGATCAAGAAATCTATATCGCGCTACCTGAATGGGTTTGAAAAGGAGGTGCCAAAGGAGTTTTATGTTTCAGAACGTCAACTCAACCTGTTTGAATAGCTCAATTGACGGGTAAAATGATTTCCGGATGATACTGATTTCGCTCAGCTATAACCATTTCATAATTAAATAGAGTTAACGCACCACCTAAGCTAAAAACAACACTGGCAGGTTATAATTCGGAATCACATCTAAAGTCAGAAATTACCAAAAGTAAAGTATTGCTAAGCATCATCCGGCCATCAGCTTCCAGCACTATAGATCAAAAATAGTTCTGTTAAGAATCGAGCGCCCAAGGGTAACTTCATCAGCATACTCCAGCGAATCGCCGATAGCAACCCCTTTTGAAATGCTTGTTATTTTTATTTTACCCGGTTTAATCTGCCGGTAGAGATAATAGCTTGTCGTATCGCCCTCCACAGTTGCCGGTAGCGCGAGAATTATTTCCTGAAAAACTTCCTGATTCAATCTGTTGATTAGCTGAGTAATGGTAAGATCGTTGGGCCCAATTCCTTCAATGGGATTAATAACCCCTCCCAATACATGATACAAACCATTAAAGGCGGCGGTTCGCTCAACAGCCATCACATCGCGCATGTCCTCAACAATACACAGTGTATTTTCATCACGGCGCGGGTTAGCACAAATGCTGCAAACATCATGATCAGAAATATTAAAACACCGCTGACAGAGCTGAATTCCTTCGCGCATCCTAAGTATTGAATTTGCAAGGGAATCAGTGCGTGATTTCTCCTGTCGTAGCATAAACAATGCCAGACGCAGGGCGGTTTTTTTACCAATGCCAGGCAGTCGCGACAGTTCATTGACAGCATTTTCGAGCAATAAGGAAGGGTAATCGGACATCTATGCTATTTTCGACAAAAATAATGAATTTGTGAGGCTTTCATGTCTATTTTTGCAGACAAATGCAATTGATATGAAACATGGTTTGCAATATTTTCTTCTCATTGGATTTATCCTAACAATGACGGGCCAGCTTATTGCTCAGGAGCAACTCAATCAAACTGACAGCCTCGGACGAAAGCAAGGCGAGTGGAAGGGAACTTTCCCCAATGGCAAAACCAGGTATACCGGACAGTTTCACAATGACATTCCTCAGGGGGAATTCCGTTACTATTTCCTGTCAGGTGAACTGAGGTCAGTCAAAGTATTTAGTCAGAATGGTAAAGTTGCCCACAATAGAACCTATTTTGAGAATAATTTTCTCATGGCCGAAGGAAAGTATTTCAACCAGAAAAAGGACAGTACATGGAGGTTTTACAGCGATATTGATGGAAATCTGCTCTCAGAAGAAGATTACATGAATGACCTCAGGCATGGTGCGATCAAAAATTATTACCCGGATAATGGCAAGTTGCTGGAAGTGATTCACTACACAGAGGGTAAAAAAAATGGCAGTTGGCAGAAGTA
>DITE01000034.1 GCA_002422725.1 Bacteroidales bacterium UBA6192 | reverse complement strand
CCCGATTTTAATGGGACACTAGTGAGAAGAAATAATTTGTAAAATATTATTTTATATTGTTATGAGAGAAAAATGGACTACAGAAAATATACCTGACCTTTCTGGAAAGGTAATTATTGTAACAGGGGGTAACAGCGGTTTAGGCTTTGAATCAGTGAAAGCTTTTGCTGAAAAAGGTGCTGAAGTAATTTTGGCATGTCGCACAATTGAAAAGGGTGAAAATGCTAAAGTCAAAATTTTAAACCACAATCACACCAGTAAAATTGTGGTAATGCCTTTGGATTTAATGGATTTATCATCTATTAAAAGATTTGTTGTCAGATTTAGAGAGAATTATAACCGCTTAGATATTCTGCTGAATAATGCAGGAATAATGATTCCTCCATATAGTTTAACCAAAGACGGTTTTGAAAGCCAGATAGGTACAAATCACCTTGGGCATTTTGCTTTAACTGGTTTGTTAATTGACTTCATTATTAAAACACCTAAATCAAGGGTTGTTTCCACAAGCAGTATAGCTCATAAAAACGGAAAGATGGATTTTGGCAATTTTCTATTTGATAATGGCAAGGGTTATACCCCTATGAAAGCTTATGGTCGTTCTAAGCTGGCTAACCTGATGTTCATATACCAACTTCAGAGATTTTTTGAAGAAAAAAACATAGCCAGCATTGCAGTGGCGGCCCATCCCGGAGTATCACAAACTAATCTGATGAGATTTATCGAAAATAAATTTTATTATCGAATACTTAAACCATTGTTCTCATTTCTATTACAAAATCCTGCAAAAGGTGCTTTGCCACAGATAAGAGCGGCAGTTGATCCGAATGTTCAAGGTGGCGATTTCTATGGTCCTGATGGTTTTAATGAAATGGCTGGTTTTCCAGTTAAGGTAAAATCTATCATTGCATCATATAACACCGAAGATGCTAAAAAACTCTGGGAATTATCTGAAAAATTAACTGGTATTAACTATAATTTTTAAAGAAATGAACACACTTACGCAAGAAATGAAAGAAATGATTGCCACACAGCAATGTTTTGTTGGAACTGTTGATGCTGATGGTTATCCGAATGTTGCCCCAAAACGTTCAACCCGCGTATTAACCGACGAATCGCTAATCTTCTCAGAAGGCACTGGTGGCGCTACCTATGAGAATATTAAAAGAGGGTCAAAAGTTTCCGTGGCTGTTGTAAACAGGGATATTCTTGATGGATATAGGTTTGTTGGAGAGGCTATTTTACACGAAAGTGGAGATTTATATGAACAGTCGGCTGCCATGTCGGTAAAAATGGGAATGCCCAAACCCAGAGCAGTTGTAGTCATTAACATAGCAGAAATACATACACTTAAGCCTGGCCCCAAAGCTGGTAAAAAAATTGAATAACCAATGGGAAATAAAAAACCAGTACAAATTGAAATGTTCTACACAATGACTTGTCCGAATTGCAAAACACTAAAACGAATGCTCGATGAGATTCTTCCTCAGCTTGGGGATAGGTTTGTTTTTAAGAAAAGCCTTGCCAATTCGCCAATGGGCATGATAAGAACAATGAGATTGGGCATTCATGCCGTTCCTGCACTTCTGATTGACAATAAAATCGTTTACCGGAGTGTCCCCACAAAAGCAGAATTAACAGAAAAGCTAAATACTTATTAATCAAAAAAACAGAAAAAAATGGAAGAAAAGAAAAAACTCAGATGTCCACTTGGTATTCCCGGTGGAATTATCGCAGCCTTGATCGGCTTGATTGGCATAGTGGTAAACATTGTAAACTTCAACTGGTTTGAATTGATTACTTCGTTTGCTTTACTATTGCTGGCATTACCGTTTGTACGTGTTACCATGATGGTGCATTCAGCAAACGACCGTATTGATGAGATTGAAGAGAAATTAAAATCAGTCAAATAAATAGACAATATGAGTAACCGGTAGAATAACTGACAACCAATGAGTAGAAAAATGTACATAATAATTGGCTTAATAATTTTAATAATACTTTCAGCTGTAGTTTTTATGAAACAACCAAAATTCGGAAAACTGCCAAAAGGAGTACGATTTGAAAGAATAAAAAAATCACCCAATTACAGGAATGGTTCATTTCAAACCCAAAGTCCTACTCCAATTATGTCAGAAGATGTCAGTTATTTTACCCTTTTCAAAGAATCACTTTTTGAAAGAAATAAAAGGATTTCTCCTGTTGATGAAATACCATCAGTGAAAACCGACCTGTTAAATTTAGACAAAGACAGAGATGTTCTGGTATGGTTTGGGCATTCATCATATTTTATGCAGATTGACGGTAAGAAAATTCTTGTAGATCCTGTTCTGAGTGGTTATGCTTCACCTTTTTCATTTTCGGTCAAAGCATTCAAAGGCACAAATAATTATACAACTGATGATATTCCTGAAATTGATTACCTTTTTATTTCTCATGATCACTGGGATCATCTTGATTATGAGACAATCTTAAAATTGAAATCCAAAATAAAAAAGGTTATTTCAGGTCTCGGCACAGGTGCGCATTTAGAGCATTGGGGTTACAATGAAGAAAATATTTTTGAAATGGATTGGAATGAACAAATTGTTTTGGATACTGGATTTGCTGTAAATGCCGTTCCTGCAAGGCACTTTTCGGGACGAGGATTAAAACGGAATCAGTCACTTTGGACAGCTTTTGTCCTGCAAACTCCAACTATTAAAATATTTATTGGAGGCGATGGTGGTTATGATAAGCACTTTTCGGAAATCGGAAAAATATTCGGACCTATAGATTTAGCCATTATAGAAAACGGGCAATACAACAAAAACTGGAAACACGTTCATCTGATGCCAGATGAAATAGTAAAAACGGTTAAGGACTTAAATGCTAAGCGACTGTTTACTGTACATTCATCCAAGTTTGCATTGGGAAATCATGCCTGGGACGAGCCCCTGATAAAAGTCTCAGCAAATTGCAGGGAAGCCAATATTCCTTTAATAACTCCAATGATAGGAGAAGCAGTGAATCTGAAAGACAGTATGCAAAAATTTTCAGAATGGTGGCAAAATGTTAATTAATTGAATGCTGGTTAAATAATTGAATGAAATAATTAAACCTATGGAAAGTAAAATTGCAATTGCTATGGAACTGCGGTATTCGCCGGTAGCGGTTTTATTCACGGATAATAAACCGGAGAACACGATGCAATTTAAAGAAGGACGCTGGGGATGCGTAGTAACCATGTTTATCGCTGCGGCCAAAGGACGCACTGCAGTTTTCGACCGGAAAACTTTCGGCTGTCTCGGTGGTGGGGTCGGATTGGGGTTTGGCAATCAGTACGTTCATTTTCCGGGAGGTATCGAGTGCTATGTTTCCACCGGGAATAAAGAATTTGCACGTACTCCCGAAGCTGCAAACTTTCGAACTTCAACCCCGCTCGATGAAGGCGAAGGGTACTTCAAGTCACCTGAAATCGCCAAAAAGTTCGTGGATGCCTTGCCTATGACTGAAGTGCCGACAACTTACGTTGTTTATAAGCCACTGGATCAGTTGACAGAAGAAGAAACCCCTGAAGTGGTGGTCTTTCTGGCCAATGTTGATCAGTTGTCGGCCTTGTCTGTTCTGGCTAATTACGATAGGGGAACCGGCCAAAGCGTTATCATTCCTTTTGGCGCAGGTTGCCATACCATTGGGATTATGCCATATGCCGAAGCAAAGTCAGCTGAACCTCGCGCAATCATCGGGCTGACAGATATCTCTGCACGCCGTCATGTAGATAAGGACATTCTTTCGTTCGCAGTGCCATTTTCCATGTTTTTGCAAATGGAAGAAAATGTTGAAGGTAGTTTCCTGAATAAGGAAGTCTGGAAGAATTTATTGGAAAGGAATAATTAAGTAAAAACAGAAATATCATGGAATCAGAATTTTATCAGCTAAAAGCTAAAAAGCCCAATGGCGAAATCATTGAAATGAAAAAATTCAAAGGCAAAACGGTATTGATAGTCAATACAGCTACAAAATGCGGGCTTGCCCCGCAATTCGACGGATTAGAAGAACTGCACCAAAAGTATAAAGACAAAGGGTTGGTTGTGTTGGGTTTTCCTTGTGCTCAATTTCTGAATCAGGAGCCTGAAACCAATGATACTGTGGAAGAAGCTTGCAAAATCAATCACGGAGTAACCTTTCAGCTCACCGAAAAAATTGATGTAAACGGGAAGAATACACATCCGGTATTTGCTTATCTAAAAAGTAAAAAAGGAGGTTTTCTTGGAAATCGTATCAAATGGAATTTTACCAAATTTTTAATCGATAAAAATGGTAATCCGATAAAGCGTTTTGCCCCAACCGATAAACCGGAAAAAATTGAGAAAGACATTTTGAAATTGATTAACAGTTAGAATAAAAATACATTTTGTTGCATAATTCGCTGAATGAGAAAAATAAAATTAAGCATACTCGATCAATCCGTCATCAGACCGGGCGGCAATGCCAAAAATGCCATTAATGAAACGATTGCGACGGTTAAACTGGCCGAAGAATTGGGTTATAGCCGCTTTTGGGTATCGGAACATCATAACTCCGCGCTCATTGCCGGTTCTACACCTGAAGTGCTGATGGTAAAACTGGCCGATACAACCAACGCCATTCGTATTGGCTCGGGTGGCATTATGTTGCCAAATCACAGCGCTTTAAAGGTAGTTGAAAATTTCAGGATGCTCGAAGTGCTTTTTCCCAATAGGATTTTTAGGAATTGGACGCGCTCCGGGTACCGATCGGATTACATCTTCAATCCTTAACCCTTTAAACGATTTTAGCGAGGCAAGTTATTTGCAATAGTTAGAATACATGCAACATTTTTTCAGGGACACGGCAGCTACTAAATACGGTTCATTACTCGCAACTCCACAAGCAACTACAATTCCATCGCAATGGATACTAAGTTCCAGTGGCGGAAGCAGTTTAATTGCCGCAAAATTTGGAATGGGACTTAGCATTGCCAAATTTATAAACGGTTTTGTCAGTCCACAAGTGGCAGAAACATACCTGAAGAATTTTAAACCTTCAGCCGAAAATACTGAACCTAAGGTAATGGTTGCCGTTCAGGTAGTTTGTTCCGAAACCGAAGAAAAAGCAAACCAAATGCGTAAGTTTATTGATTTCGTTTTTGTGCAATTTGAAAAAGGCAATTTCAATGATTTTAAAGGTGAAAACTTTATCAAGAATTATAGTTTCTCCCCTTTTGAACAACAAATAATAGACAGAAATAAAGGACGCATCATTTCGGGAACGACCGATGATGTGAAAGAACAACTCATTAAATTATCAAACGATTTTGAAACGGATGAAATTATGATTACGTCCATGTCTGTTGATTATGAAGCGCGCAGAAAATCATTTGAATTGTTGGCGAATGCATTTGAGTTAAAGCATATTACATAAACATTTTATTTTTAAATAATTTACACTTAAAAACAAAAAAAATGAAGTATAGACAATTAGGAAAATCAGGATTAATGGTTTCCGAACTTTGCTTAGGAGCCATGAGTTTTGGCGGTGATGGCTACTGGAAAGTAGTAGGTGCGTTGGATTATCCAAGCAGTAAAAAATTAGTGGATATGGCTCTTGATGCCGGCGTCAACTTTTTTGACACGGCAGATGTTTATTCACACGGTCAATCCGAAGAAATCCTTGGGAAAGCCCTTAAAGAGAAACGCAACGAAGTTGTGCTTGCCACCAAACTGAGAGGCAGAATGAGTACAGATATCAACGATGTGGGATTGTCACGCAGACATATCATCGATAGTTGCAACAGCAGCTTAAAACGGTTAGGCACTGACCATATCGACCTTTATGTGATGCACAGTTTCGATCCGATTACCCCGCTTGAAGAAACTTTGGGAGCTTTATCGGATTTGGTACATCAGGGAAAAGTGAGGTACATCGGCGCAAGTAATTTCACGGCATGGCAGTTGATGAAAGCATTGGCCGTATCGAAAGAAAATCATTTTGAAAAATTTGTTTCGCTGCAGGCTATCTATTCACTGATTGCCAGAGATGTAGAATATGAATTGGTTCCTTTGCTCCGGGATCAGGGCCTGGGATTGACTCCATGGTCGCCGCTGGGGGGTGGTTTCTTGTCAGGAAAATACCGGAAAGACAAACCCATGCCCGAAGATTCCAGAAGGACCAATGAACAACAAAACTTTATCCCGATAGATTTAGATAAAGGCTATGTTATTGTTGATGCCCTGGAAGAAATTGCCAACAATCATAAAGCCAGCATTTCGCAGGCAGCATTAAATTATCTACTCCGAAAACCAGCAGTTTCGTCTGTTTTAATTGGCGCCACTAAACCGCATCAATTGGAAGACAACCTGAAAGCTACAAACTGGGAAATGAGCCCGGAGGAAGTAAGCAGATTGGATGAACTGAGCAAATTAAACCCAATTTATCCGCATTGGATGCTCCAATTTACCTATATGGACAGAACAAGTGTTGAAAATTTCTTTTAATAAATTAAAGCAAATCATTGATTAACTGGTCGATATGTGTTGCCGGGGCGCTTAATCGTAAAATTTGAACAGATGAAGATATTGGTGACTTTCAAAACAATGAACGGGCAAAGGACCTTGCTGGAAATTTGCTTTGAGAAAAATGCAGAAATTATCTTTATGGAAGATTATCCCGCTGACATGCGGGGTAACCTTCTATCTGATACAGATATTATATTATCGTGGAATCCGGAACAAGAAGGACTTTTTAGCGCCGGAGTAACGTCTGAAAGGGTGAAGTTTATTCAACTGCTATCTGCCGGTTACGATCATATTAATTTAGAATCGTTCCCCAAAGAAATAAAAATTGCCACCAACCAGGGCGCTTATGCTTCCCCCATGGCAGAACATGCTGCTGCCATGATGCTTGCCTTATCCAAAAGGTTATTTGTTTATCACAATCAGTTGGCCGAAGGAAAATTTAATCAACTAAAGAGCTTTACAAAATCGTTGAATAATTCGGTACTTGGAATTGTAGGTTTTGGCTCAATTGGAAAAGCTACCTCTCGATTGATGAATCCTTTCGGCGTAAGGATTCTTGCATTAAATACAACAGGCAAGACCGATGAAGAGGTTGAGTTTATCGGAACTTTGAAAGACTTGGACTATGTACTTGAAAATTCGGATATGCTGTTAATTTCCTGCCCGCTTAATGATGAAACAAATGGATTGATAAACAAACAAAAACTGGAAATAATGAAAGATGATGCAGTATTGATAAATGTTGCAAGAGGGCAGATAATGAACTACCTCGCAGCAGAGCTGACGAGGTATCAATAAGGAATTTTGTTTTCCAAACGAAGCAGAGCTTCGGGGAACTAACCCCAGAGAGATTAGTAAATAACGAAAGATGAAAGCTGTATTAATTACATATAATCAATCACTTACCGAAGAGGTCCAGGAAATATTAGACAATCAGTCCATTCGTGGTTTTACCCAATGGACTGAAACATTTGGGCGGGGTTCAGTAAAAGGTGACATGCACGAAGGAACACATACCTGGCCCGAATTAAACAATGTTCATTTAACTATTATTGAAGACAACAAAGTTGATCGATTGCTCGAAAAACTTCAGGCCCTAAATAGAGAAGTAGAAGACCAGGGTTTAAAAGCTTTTGTGTGGAATATTGAAGCGACAATTTAGATTGAAAAACAAATGCAATTTTTTATATTAGCGAGATTTTGTATAAAGGATGATGTTGAAATAACCCTGTCAGCAGCAATTTTTGACGGCAAAGGAGACAATTTGTTTGCCAATCTGAAGGACTACAATATGTTTATGTTTAAGTTTAAATATAGTTTTTAGTATTATGAACAATCAGGATAAAAAAACCATTACTCTTCCTGTGTTGTCAGGCGAAAAAGGCTGGACAGAACTTAAAATTCCGGACTCATACGGTAAAGGACGAGCCTTTATTACAGGAGATAGAAGTAGTGACCGTATAAGAGTAAGGTACTTTAAAAAAGATAGTGATAATTCATTTATTGCACGTATTTGGTTTGGTCCTTCGACTGAGGGACCAGCTGGATTTGTACATGGCGGTAGTATGGCAGCTGTTCTTGATGAGGCTATGGGAATAGCCGCCTGGATTCTTGGATATACTGTTGTTGCAGCAAAGATAACGGTGCATTACCGAAATATGCTTCCTCTTGGTACAGTCACTACAATTGAAGCAAAAGTCACATCGGTTAACGGGAAAAAAATAATAACAAACGGGAAAATTTATGATGAAACCGAAACTTTATATACTGAATCTGAGGGTTTATTCATTAATATTCCGCCAGAAAGGTTCGGAAAAATGATAATGTACCGGGATACCTTCCAAAGGTCATAGCTCTCTAAAGATGAAAGTGACAAGCTTTTTCACGAAACTACCGAAAACTATACGACATTGATAAATCTTATGCAAATTCTATATTTATGACAACCGAATCTGGTTATGAAAAAATGTTGCACATTTTGAAGAACTGACAACAACTATCAAATAAAGACTTTGAAAACCAAAATATGCCCACTCACAAGTGTAAGCACATTTGCTGTTTTCCCACAAGCCCCCCAAAATCCTAAAACAGCAAAAGAGCTTCCACTTTTTGCCTACGCAGGTTGCCTATCGGCATTTTTGCCATCGCACAAAAAAACAAAATAAATTTGTGCTTCGTGGTTAGGTTAGCGTAGACAGATAACGAATAAAAATGAGAGCTAAATAAATGATTGTCTATGACATACAAAGAACACCAGCAGCCAACACGCGGTATAGTTAATTGCCGGTGCAGTGCGTATTCGAGCGTTTCAGCCTGTATCAAAAGTAGTTGTAACTTGACAGGAAAGTGCTTCGAAATCGGCAACTAACCATACCGCCATCCGTTGGCCTGTCTAAAAACCCCTGCTGGCGCCGATATGCTATCGGTGCCCCGTTGTTACTGATATAAAGACAGACACCATGAGACAAATAATAACTAGTACAATTCTACTTGGATTTTTTATATTTGGGTGTAATCAAAAAAAGGACAAATCACTTGACTCAGGCAATAAGATAGATTCACTTGACTATGTTGTAATTTCATCCGCTATTGAGCAATTTTTCTTTCATCCTCAAACACTTTCACATAGATTTCATAGTTTATTTGATTCAATAGCAGGGGTTGATAGAGCATTAAAACGTGAAGAAATAAAAATGCTTCTAATTGCTGATTCAACGACTCAATACGAAGACTCAATATCACAATATATTCATCAAAAACATAATGAAATTGATACTTCAGATAACTTCCTAACTGAAAAAATCATTGGAATAAACGATCAAAAATTCGGTATTGATAATCATAGTATCTCATCTTTTCAAACAAAATTGATTACTCATGACGAAATTAACATGTTGCGTGATAGTATTGTCCATTTTGGGTATGAGAAGTTATATCAAAAGTATTCAACAGCTTATGGTTTAATTACAATTTCAAGGCCAGCGTTTACAGATAATAAAGACAAAGCTATTATTTATATCGGTTTAAATAAAGAACCAAAATCGGGACAAGGAGCATATTTATGGCTTAAGAAGATTAATGATAAATGGATTGCATATGATTTAGTATTTTTATGGGAATCATGATAAAAATGAAAAAAACGGTCCACAATACTACTACTGGCGCAGATATGCTATCGGTGCCCACGCAAATTGTACCTGATAACGAAAGCTCAGAAACGAAAGAGATTTTCACACATATAATCACCTTGAATCTTTCAAAGATTACATTCCCCGAGATTTGATAAAAAATTGAATGAGCGCATGGAGGTGGATGAAAAGTATTTCTAACTTTGGGCAGCTATACGCAATACCATGATAAACACAAAGAGTACACAATGCCTTACGCAACTAATTAACAAGTATTTACTGAACCGTCATACGTAGGTGGAAATATAGAAATCGACACGGGCATCCTGAAACGGTTGCTTTCAACTTGAATAATCTTTATCTTTGCAGAAAGGAATATTTCGAATTATGGAAACAAGAGAAATTATTAGAGCAATTAGAAAACTTCCAGTAAGCAAAAGAATTCTTATAGTTGAAAGAACTTTAAAGACAATTAGAGAAAGTGAAACAAGGAAAAGAATGGTAAAAGCAGCCGAATCTCTTTTTGAAGATTACAAAAATGACAAGGAATTAATTGCTTTTACTCAACTTGACTATGAAGGATTCTATGAAACAAAGTGAAATCTGGTTAATCAATCTTGACCCAACAATTGGAGCAGAAATTAAGAAAACAAGACCTGCTATTGTTGTTAATGATAATTCACTTGGAAAACTTCCTCTTAAAATCATTGTGCCGCTGACAGATTGGAAAGAAAGATATAAAATAGCACCTTGGATGGTTTATATAAAACCTGACACGCTAAACAACTTATCAAAAGAATCAGCTGTTGATTGTTTCCAAATTAGATCAATATCAGAAGAAAGGTTCATTAAAAGAATTGGTAGAATCTCGTCAAGCAATCTTGAAGAAATCAAAGACGCCCTTTCGAAAGTTTTAACAATAGAAAATTATTAATAACGTGTATTGCAGAGAAAGTCGGCCAGACAAGTTCTGCAGACTACCTGCTTATTGCCCTGGCAACCTTTACTAGTTTGAACTATTTGATTAGCTGTCATTTCAAACATTTTGTGAATGTCCAGAGGATTCCCCTGCTGATCGAACCCCTCTGTAGCCCTTTAAACCTTTCAAAGATTACAATCCGCGAGTTTTGATAATAAAATGAATGAGTGCATGGATTTGGATGAAAAGTATTTTTAACTTTGGGCAGCTATACACAATACCATGACAAACGCAAAGAGTGCACAATACCCTACGCAACTGGTTGGCAATTATTTACTGAACCGTCATTTGGGAGGCATAGTGGAAATATTTGCCATATGGGAAGCCTTCAACTGAAATAACAATAAAAATGAAAAGACTTAACTCCATAATTTTAATGATGTTTTTTACAACGATATCATTCGGTCAAGTTTCAAATGAAACCGACAAAACACGTATTAAAGATTTAGTGATTGAATCTTTTGACGAAATATGGTCTAAATTAGATTCTAAAAACATTGATAAATACTACACCAAAGACTTCCTGCTTTTGGAAAACGGAGAAGTTTGGAATAACGATTCTATTGCACATTATTTGGATAATGCCATACTTCGGAAACCGAATCCAAAACGAATGAATACAATTGAAATTATTGAAATCAAAATCGCAAACAGAATGGCATGGATTGCATACCAAAACTATGCAACATTCTCTACTGATAATAAAATCATTAGAAAAGCTCATTGGTTAGAAAGCGCAACGGCAATTTTAACAGAGAATGGATGGAAACTAGAAATGCTACACTCAACTCGAATTAAAAATGAATAAAACTTACTGCTAGCAGCAGCTTTGCGTCAGCTTTGTTCTTAGCCGAACCCCTGCTGGCGCCGATATGCTATCGGTGACCCGTTGTGTTATTAAAAAAACTGCCGTAACATTTTAACTAACAAATCATAATAATAAAATGAAACAAAAAGAACTGTCAGAATTAACTGACCATGAGCTCTTAGAAGAAGCAAAAAAGCTGAAATCATTTTCAATAACCAATGCTTTTCTAATTGGATTTCTTGTAGGAATTGTCATTTTCAGCCTAATAAAAAGCACTTTTGGATTTTTAATGCTTATTCCTTTGTATTTTATTCACAAACTGATTAATGATCCTAAAGCTAAAAGAAGTAAAGCCTTGAATGAGTTGCTAAAGGAACGAAATTTGAAATAAAAAAAGCTTGAAAATGTTTACGATCTTTGAAAGCAAAATCGCTCATATGAAACCGATGAATCAATTCAACAGCCTTGTATTCACCGTAGTTTTCTTCTTCATTTTCACAGGATGCAAGAAAATCGATGGTGAGAACAAACCTGATATTCCGGAAAGTATCCGCTACTATGTAACAAACATCAGGCCTCCCTACCCTATTGAGGGCCTTACATTCCTGGATGTTAATTCACACCTGCAAACCACGGAATATACTTGTGGACCTGCGGCTGTTGTCTCATTATTAAACCATTATGGCAGACAAGGCGATGAAATGAACATTGCCTCCGAAATGGGAACAAGTTCTGAGGTTGGAACCAATCCTGAACAAATGACTGCCTGGCTCAATAACAATGGCTTTGAAGCGGGTTGGCATCAGGAAGGCACTCTTCAAATGCTTCAGGATAATCTTGCTGACAGCATTCCAACACTGATAGAATGGAGCGATTGGGGCGGTCATTGGGTACTTGTAATCGGTTATGATATCCGGGATCCGAATAATATCATGGATGATGTAATTATTTTTGCTGATCCTTACGATTATCACGATGACAATCCCGATGGTATTACATGGTTCAATGCCCAACGTTTTTATTATATGTGGTACGATGCGCTTCTTTTTGGCAGTGTAATGAAGAGGGTGTATATTAATGCAATGCCTGAATAACCTGATTGATTACCTGGTTTTTCAGTTGGGTTCAATACTCACCTTCTCAATCAGTCTTACATCCCTCCCCGCTGGCGCCGATATGCTATCGTTGCCCACACAATTTTTCCCCTTGAAAACTTCCTTCTACCCTGCACGGAAACACCCCAACAAAACTACACTAAACTTACCCGATTCTAAACTATATTAAGTAATAGTTTAACTTTATTAACTTTTTTCTTGACATTGTTAAATAATGTTTTATCTTTGCAAAAAAATTCATGATGAAGCAATTGCCACTAATGTGTCCAAGCTGCCAGCATGGCCTGGCTGTAAAAAGCCTGATCTGTGAGCAGTGCTCTACCACAATCGAAGGCTTGTTTTCCCTTCCGGCCTTAACAAAACTCAGGCAAGAGGAGCAACAATTTGTGATCGACTTCATAAAGTCGAGTGGTAGTCTCAAAGAGATGGCCAAACAACTTGGACTAAGTTACCCCACGGTGAGAAATATGCTCGACGACCTGATACAAAAATTGAACGCACACGAAAACAACCAATAACAACGCATCTATGAATAAGCTTAGACTATTTCTGACCAATCCGTTTGTTAAAATAGCGGGCGCGAAGGCCCTTGTATACGGCTCCTTATCTATGCTGCTCACCGCTGTTTTGGGTTGGTTATTCAATACCCGCTTCGACGGAGTTCTGGACATTCACTTCATGCAGGGATTTTCATTTCAGGTACATCTGCTTGATTTGGTCGTCAGCTGGCTCGCCATTACACTCATATTGTACCTCACAGGTTTGATAGTAGCCGGTCGGAGCATCAGACTGATTGACATTGCCGGCACAATGGCATTAGCCAGAACTCCACTAATGTTAGCCCCTATCGCCAACACCTTCAGCAATAGCAACATCATATCAGCCTGGTTTCTGAGTTATCTTTCAAAAGACATTGAAGCCGTTGAACCAACGATCATGCAAATTATTGGTTTCGTGCTGAGTATGATCCTTGTTATTTCCCTGACAATTTATGTTATCATCTTATCATACAGGGCATTTAAAGTGTCAACCAACCTAAAAGGCAGCAAAGCAACAGTTTCATTCATCATAGGCCTCTTAATCGCTGAAGTCTTATCCAAAATATTGATTCATTATTACGTTCACCCAATTTTATAAATCAAAAAAGCACGAAAAATGATTACAATGAAAACATCCCAAAAATCAGGAGTAGTTACGTACTCACTGATTACAGGCATCCTGCTCCTGGTCACATTAACCATCCTTCTTGGCTCAAGGGAATCGATACTGCCCATCGCTCTTGTGGTTCTGATACAACTTATTGCTTTGGCCATGTTTTATCAAATTACTGTTACAGTTGATGATCAACAGCTTATGTTTACTATGGGAACCGGACTTATAAAACGAACCTATCCGTTAAACCAGATTGAGTCGTGCAAGGCAGTCCGAAACCGCTGGTGGTATGGCTGGGGGATCAGGTACTTTCCTGGCGGGATATTGTTCAATGTTACCGGACTTGATGCTATTGAGCTAAAGTTAAAGAAGAAAAGAAGTGTTGTTCGGATAGGGACAAAAATACCACAGGAATTAAGCGATTTTGTGAACGCAAAAATCAATACCTCAACCCCATGAAAATGAAAAAAATAATTGTTATTATCTTATTGGTTTTACTGGGTTATCCGGCTGTTTCGCAACAAGAATCAGCATTTTATGGCAGTTGGTCCGGAAAATTATCCTTTCAGGGACAAAGCCTTCGCATGGTTTTTCATATTCAGAAAAACGAATTGGGCGAAGCTGTTACGAAACTCGATAGCCCTGATCAGGGAGCCTTTGGTTTGTCGGTTCAACAAACAACAATAATTGGCGACCGGTTAGAATTGGGCTTACCGGCACTGATGGCTGCTTTCGAAGGCACGCTGACTCATCCTGATACCATTGTTGGGAAATGGAAACAAGCCGGAATCGAATTTGACCTGAAGATGCACCCTTTTGTTGGGGAAAAACCACAGGGTCGACCACAGGAGCCCATTGGAAAACAGCCGTATCATGAAAAAAAGGTCAGTATTTCGCACGAAAAGGACAGTTTTGTATTGGCAGGAACCCTGACCATTCCCTCTGGCAAAGGCCCTTTTCCGGCAGCAGTGCTCATAAGTGGTTCAGGGCCACAAAACAGGGATGAAGAAATCATGGGACATAAACCATTCCTTGTTCTGGCAGATTTTCTCACCAAACAGGGCATTGTTGTTTTGCGTTACGATGACCGCGGCACAGGGGAATCAGGAGGTGTTTTTGCCACCGGCACCACCTATGACTTCGCCGATGATGCTGAAAATGTGTGGGATTATCTCAGACAACAAAAAGAAGTTGATCCTGCTTGGTGCGGTCTTATCGGGCATAGTGAAGGGGGCATGATCGCCCCTATAGTTGCTTCACGAAACCCTGAAATTGGCTTTATCGTTTTGATGGCTGCTCCGGGAACCCCTTCTGACAGACTGCTGATAAAACAGGCCAGGCTAATTGCAGAAGGTCAGGGAGCTTCAGAATCGGAAATCAGATTAACCGAGAACAGCAATAAAGCCATTTTTGAAGTTTTAAAATCTGAAAACGACCTGAACACAGCCCGCGTCAAGGTCAGCGAAATGATGAGTGCGCTGGCTGATAGCCTTACATCCAATCAGACCGATATGCAGGAAATGTTGCGTGAAAGATTGCTTGCTTCCGTTGACCAGCTGTTTTCACCCTGGTTCCTGAATTTCATCCGGTTCGATCCGGCGCCCTATCTTGGTCAGGTAAAATGTCCTGTACTTGCCATCAATGGTGAAAAAGATCGTCAGGTTCCCGCTGTTGAAAACCTCGATGCCATTGAACAACATTTGCAGAAAGCAGGCAATAAGCATGTCAAAGTTGTAATGTTTGATGGCCTCAACCATTTGTTTCAGACAGCTGAGACGGGTTCACCGGCTGAATATGCAACCATTGAAGAAACCATGGCACCTCAGGTTCTCGCCCAAATTGCCGATTGGATTAACCAATTAAAAAAATAAGGGAACTAATCCGTCAATTCCTCCGGGAATCCAATCAGATATAATGACTGGGTTGCTCTGGTGCATGCTGTGTAAAGCCAACGCAAATAGCCGGCATTCACTTCATCTTTGTTCCGAATACCCGCTTCCACAAAAACTATGGGCCATTGTCCTCCCTGAGTTTTATGGCAGGTTAGCGCATAACTAAATTTTACCTGCAAGGCATTAGAGTATGGATTGCTGCGAACCATCGACATCCGTTTGCGTCTTTCCGGAACTTCGGCATAATCTTCCTCAATCGCCTTAGCCAGTTTCATGAACGCTTCAAAAGGAATCGATGGTCCGTTGACCATTAACGAATCAAGAAGTAACTTAACCTGCAATGGTGGACTATCAGGATAATCAATCAATGCAATTTCGGCATCGGCAAACCTGAAACCATACACATCCTCTACCATATTGACACGGTTAACACGAATGATATCCCCATTAGCCAGAAAACCTCCTCCACCCTCACCCGGCTCGAGCCAATAATAATTATTCTTCACAATCATCAGTAAATCACCTGCATTCACCTCTTCTTCAAAACCCAGAATACGGCTTCTGATCGACTGATTAAACATATTTGCCGTTTTGTTGGAACGACAGACAACAACGGCCTGTTCAACATCTCGTCGGCCAAAAGCCATATGCAGAAGCTCCTCGAACTCATCAGACTGCACTTTGTTAACATCACCGAATCCCGACAGTGCAAACAAAGGCAACTCAATCTGATCGCTATCAAGCATCGTCCTGAACCGGGTGGCATTGCTTAAAATACCTGATTCAAGCGATTGACGCATCACTTCTGTCAGTTCAAATCCTGCAGCGGTGAGTGTAAAGGAAGAACGTATAAAATTCATGTCAAGCGCCGGGCTTTGATCGACACCAACAGGAGGCAATTGTGCTTTATCGCCAATCAGGATCATGCTGCAAGCATCACCGCCATACACATAAGCCATCAGATCGCTGAGTAAATTCTGTGTGCGGAACATTCCCTGATCAGCCGTTGTTTCGCCTATCATCGAAGCCTCATCCACAAGAAAAATGGTATTTCTGTGCCGGTTCTCCATCAGTTTCATGGTAAACTGACCATCGCTTGTCATCAAACGCATATATATTTTCCGGTGAATGGTCTGTGCAGAAAATCCGCTGTAGCCCGACATTACTTTTGCTGCACGTCCGGTGGGAGCCAGCATGACAAATTTCCGGTTGATGGCCGACAGCGAGCGTACCAAAGCTCCCATCAGTGAGGTTTTGCCTGTTCCTGCATAACCCTTAAGCAGGTATAATGGCTGAGGTTTTTGAGTCAGCACAAATGCTGACAGATGGTGCATCACTCTTTTCTGACCTGAAGTTGGCTCAAAACCAAATTCGTTGTTAAGGATGTTGAAGAAATCGCCGGGCAGCATATTAAAAAGGATATCCTATACCGATCTGCCAGTTGGAATCGCCCAGTTGTAATTTGCCGGCAACCCATCTGTTGCCTTCAGATTTGGATGGATCGTGGAGTGGAACTGCCGCATCGAGCCGGAAAATGAAAAATGAAAAATCGAAACGAAAACCCAAACCGGCATCAAAACCAAACTGCTTGTAGAAACTATCGAGCCTGAAATCACCTCCCGGAAGATAATCCACAGGCTTCAATGTCCAAATATTTCCCAAATCGGCAAAAAATGCACCATTTAAAAAGCTGTAAATCGGGAAACGATATTCAGCACTTGCCTCCATTTGTATATCACCGATTCTTTCAATCTGGATAGAATTGCTTTGAAACTCTCCCGGCCCGAGCCCCCTGAAGGTCCAGCCACGCATCCCGTTCGACCCGCCAGCATAGAAACTGCGCTCGAAAGGCAGATCACGTGAGTTTCCGTAGGGCAACCCTAATCCAAGTATTGTTCTTAAAACCAATCGGGTATCTTTTTTCAATTGTCGGTAGTACCGAAAATCAATATCGGTGCGGGCAAACTGAGCATACCGGATGCCAAACAACTCGGAGTAACTGCCATTATTTGTTGCAAATGATGTGTTGTTAAACAAATTGAGCAAATTGCCTGAGCTCTCAAAGTTTACCCTGAAGTAGAAAAAATCATTTAATTTGTTAATATTTTGATTGTTATATATGAAGCTATATTTAAGTCCGAAGACCAGATAGTTCGAATATTGCTCTTTGATACGTTGATTGGTGATATCATCCAGAAGAGCCTGAAATTCGGGAGAGGGATTCACCTTGACGCTATTCAGGTTAATGGGTGTGAAAATATGACTTATTGTATTGCTCGACATCCAATCGTATCCAAAAGAAGCTTTGGAAAGTGTACGGCTGTAACTTGGTCGGTTCTGCGCACTGTAACCGATATTCAGATTCGTTTTTGGCTGATATTCACGCTTAAACTTTCGCAAGGTAATTGGGCTAAGGAATCGTGGAAAGAGTATATTGGCATCTGCACCTATTTCGGTTGTGTTGAAAATACTAATGATGTTTTGATCTGATTGATCAACAAGTCCGGCAGCAATTTGCTGAGCTTCAAAACCACCATTAATTCTAAATCGGAACACCTCGGCTCCTTTAAATAAGTTCTTGTGGGTAAAAACCAGACTCCCACGAACTCCCAGATCACCACCTGAATTGGTTCCTTCAAGGTCAAAACCATACGACATGGATTGTGCCCGTTGAAGACTGATATTGCAGTCGAGCCAATTTCTGGTAGTATCTGTCAGGCCGCTTCTATCAACCATGGTATCAAACGAAATTTTTGTCGCCTGATAAATACGGAGATGAGACAAAGCCCTATATGTTTGTCTTACTTTTTGAATGCTGTAAGGTTCATTGTTTTTTATCTGTATCAGGGGAGGAAAGATAGAAGTTCTGATCCGCGGGTCGCCCTGAAAATAAAAATAATAGACCGAAAGTGGTTCATTCTTCGAAGGTCTGTATTCCTTCCTTATGGTGTCGGATGCACTGAATGCCTGAATGGTAAAAGGCATAGTTGCCGGATGAACATTCACCCTGTTGATAAAATACCTGCGGTGAGTTCTGGTGTTTAAAGAGTCGCCAAAAACACCCTGTGCGTTAACCTGATTGGCAACATTCAGAATCAATTTTGCTTCTTTCTTTAAAAGATTGGTATCAACTTCAAAATAAATATAATCCCTTGAGAAATAATAATATCCGATGTTTCTCAAATATTCAGTAATCCTGTCTCTTTCATTGTCAAGCACATACATATTTAGAATGTCACCTTCTTTAATCAAAGAATGCTGACTAACCTCCTTGATTGTTGCAGCAAGCGATGTATCGGGGATATTCAACTCAATGTTATTGATACGGTAGGGCCAGGATGGCGTAACCGGAAAAAATAAGCGAGCCAGTTTTCGTTCAGTAGTGAGGGAATAGCTTACCTGAGCATTGTAATAACCCACATTCACAAGATACCTGCTCATCTGCTCAGCAGAATTTTTTGCCATGGCCTCATTAGCATAAACTGGGGGCTTACCCATATTTTCGTTGATCCATCTCCAGAAGCGCCGATTCGATTTTCCGACAGTTTTATAATATACCCAGAGTTGAGGTCTGCTGCCCAGAATACTTCGGTTTGGCTTCTGTGATTCGAGAGCTGAAAGGTTAGATTTAGTAAACCCCTCAGGTTTTCCCTGAATGCTGATCTCACTTTTATGAAGCAGATGTTTCCCTTCAGGCACAAGCCGGGTGGCTGTGCAGGATGCAAGCAACACAGTAATAACCGTAACAACAATTAGTTGAGAAAATAGCCCTGTCTTCAAGTTAATCAGGAATTGATGAACAAAGTTAACAATTTACCTCTATTCAACATGGTTTCATGGTAAAAGGCGATTTATGGAGAAAATTCAGCATAAAAAATCGGTATTAACTAACACTAAAAGTGGTATTTTTGCACTCTTAAAGTCGCGGGCATAGCTCAGTGGTAGAGCATCAGCTTCCCAAGCTGAGGGCCGTGGGTTCGACCCCCATTGCCCGCTCAATTGAAAATCAATGGTAATGGGCGCTCTATAAAGAGTGCTCATTTTTTTTGCAAATTCAGCATGAAGTTGACAGGGCTACTTCGATAAGGTAATCAGTGGTATTCGGAGTGAAAAAAAAGAAGAACCTGAATCCCATGCACTACAATTACTATTTTATTCTGTTGTGCTATTACTATTTTATTTAACCTATATATTGTATGTCAATGAGTTAAACTACCAGTTTTATTATTAAACTAGATAATGATGGTATCCCCCAGGCTGGTGCTGATTCGGAATCAAAGTGGTGGGTTATGCGTCATGCACGGCATAAAATAACAAAAGTCACCTTTTTGGGGTGACTTTTCGTTGTTGTGGGAGCTACTGGATTCGAACCAGTGACCCTCTGCTTGTAAGGCAGATGCTCTGAACCAGCTGAGCTAAGCTCCCAATTGGTTTTGCCAAGAGGCAATTCAAATGAGGTTGCAAATATACAACTAAAATGATTTCTCCAAATAAGCTGCAAATCTTTTTTTTAAGTTTCAGTTAAATCGTAAAAATATCCGGTCGAACTACGAAAAAACAAATGCACATTAATGAACTCTGTCTAAATTCGCCATGAAATTAATGACTGCACAATGAGCTACTATGAAATCCTGAACGGCCTTTTCGTATTAATAATCATCCTATCAGCGATCTACTATGTTTACGACTGGTCAAAAGGGAGTGATCGCAAGCCTGCATTGTGGGTCGCTTTGTTAAAAGCAGACCGGATTCCCCAAAAACTTCGGAAAGTCTACAGGACTTATCCTGACAAAGACCGTTTTATGATTTTCTGGTTACAACTTAACCGTCTGGATGAAGATAAAGTGCCGGGCGCAATGGCCGAGCTTGGTGTTTACCGCGGGCAAACTGCTGAATTGCTGCACCATCTGTCGCCAGAGCGTGAATTGCACCTGTTCGATACTTTTCGTGGATTTCGTCAGGAAGACCTGCGCCTTGAAACCGGAGAAGCTGCCTCCTATACTTCCGCTAACTTTGCTGATACCAGCCTTGAGTTTGTCAAAACAAAATTAGGCGAACATGCCAACATCATCTACCATCAGGGGAATTTCAGCGAAACAGCCCTGAGCCTGATTAACCCACCTGTTTTTGCACTTGTAACCATTGATGTTGATCTTGAAAAACCGACAGCCGAAGGACTTAACTGGTTCTACCCGCTACTAGCACCGGGTGGGGTAATGATTGTGCACGATTACAATCCAAAATGGCCCGGCTTGATGAACGCCGTTGATGCCTTCCTGCAAAAAATACCGGAAACTCCTGTATTGATGCCCGACAGAAACTCGAGCCTTATTATTGTGAAAAACGGTATCCTATAATTAAGTTCAGAAAGAAGTCATCACCCTCCCGAAATCAGATGCAAAATCTGAACATTATCGCCTTCATTCACGATAACATTATCTCTTTCGTCGGTTCGCACCAATTGGTCGTTCACCTTGGTAACCAGCAACCTGAACGTAAAATTCTTATACCGGATTAGCTCGTTAACGCTCAGGCCCTCGGCCTCAATTGATTCGGGTGTATTATTCAAAATGATGTTCATCCTACATGAATTATAGTTTTAATAACAATTCCAACGCAAGGTTTGCTTGCATATTGGCCACAATACCTACCCGGGGTGCCAACGGTGGCTCATTTTCTGCTATTTCAGTTATCAGGTCGCCACACACATACACCTGACCGTCCCATTGCACTTGTTTAATAAGCCCGTAGCCTCCCACTCCCGCCATGCCTATTCCCATGATGAGCGGTTTGCCAGGCCACAATGATATCACAGTTTCGGCAAGCATCTGCTTCGCTTCAGCTGTATCAAATGCTTCGATAATGAGGTGGCATTGATTAAAAATTTGTTGAACTGACTCTGGTTCAAGCCTGGTATCATGACACTGGATATGTATATCCGGATTCACCGCCAACATATTGACTGCCAGCTCATGAACTTTCTTCTTACCAAGCTGATGCCTAAAGAAATACTGTCGGTTGAGGTTTGATTCATCGATCAGGTCGAAATCGACCAGAACAAAATGTTTAATGCCAACACGCGCCAGCGCCATGGCAGCATTTGAACCAAGACCACCGCATCCGGCAATCCCAATAACCTTATCCGAAATTTTTTCTTTTATTTCTGACCAGTACACAGCAAGTTTTTTATGGGACAAATATACAAAATCGGCCTGGCCGATTCCTTGAAACCCTTCAATAGTTTCGTTTTCGACCAACGATTTATAAATCAGATGGTTGATGCTATTTCTTTAGTTAATAGCAGATTAATCTGTAATGACAACCTTACGTATAGAAATACCTGAATCACTCATGAGATGCAGGTAATAGATACCATTCAAACCACCAGTTTCAATCAGAATTGGCAAGGTTTTATTCCTGCTTGTTATGGCTTTGACCTTTTTACCGAGTGAGTTGTAGATCAGGAGTTCACTTATCGGTTTACTACCAGATACCCAAAGCTGACTTTTTGCAGGATTAGGATAAATGTGCCAAACATCATTTGTGATTTCCGTTTCAAGTGTAAACACGATGCAAACCTTGTCGTCTGAAATTTGCTTATCCTTCCCACCAAAAATATCGGCAGCTTCTGCAAATGGGGATTCACATTCGTCGGTTTCACTCATCCATACCGATGTAACCTTATAGCAATACGTAGAACCGATTTCCAATCCATTACTTTCCGGATCGGTATAGTTTATTGTATTCTCACTGTTGCTCACCTGATCAATAAGTTGAAAGTCGTCATCATTTTCACTTCGGTAAATGTTATAATGATGGGGAGAGTCGGACGCACTTGTCCATAGCTCACCGAGTTTCCAGTGCAAATGGTTTCCAATGTGCGAGTTGCTGGTCGAAAGTTCCGTAGGAGGCTGGCATATTCTGTCTACAGATATATTATCGACCAACCAGGAATCAATATTCGTTGAGATCAGGCATCCTGCCATTATCTTTAGCTGAAAAGCTTTTCCCAATGCAAGATGGGTAATATCAGTTTTTATATTTGTCCAATCGAAACTACCCTCGTTGTAAAAGTATTGGAGTGTGTATGGGTTGTTTCCAACATGCATTTGAAATTCAATTTTTTCTGTTTTGGTTTCCACTATATCGTTGAGTTTGACGTCATAACTCAGATAAAGTTTACCTTCTGTCAATCCAAACGAATTCAGGTAGTAACTATTCAAATAGGAATCTCGCTGTAACATGGGAAGTCCGCTAAAACGAGCCACTGTGCCCTGAGTTCCCTCATCCTCGCCTATTGCCCAATTGGTATCTGTTACAGTCCATGCATTTGTTTCAAAGCTGTCGAAACTTTCGAAGAATGGTATGGGGTGGCCATAAGCGACATAGGTTTCCAATGAATCAGGAGAAATGGATTCTCTATACTCTCCCGGAATCCCATAACTGCTTACATCATAGACTGCTCTTACCCAATAATTGTAAGTGCCGGGCACAAGCCCTTCATCCTGAAAGCCAAAAACTTCATCTATCCCCTGCCCTTCGTATGGGATGCTGTCAGCAATGATATTATTTCGGTAGACCATAAACCCAATTAAACCTTCAGGAGTATCGCCTCCTTCAATTGAGACAGGTGGTTTCCAGGTCAACATCACATCCTCCTCACCTGTTGAGTATTCCAAGATTGCTTCCCTAACCGGAGGAAGATAGTCTGAAACCCAGGTAAAATAAACCGTGTCCGAATATTGACAATTGTAGTATGTTACCAGTTCAGCTTCATATTCCTGATTGAATATAAGGTTTTCAAAAGTGTAACTCCTTTCCGTTGAATCTAACTCAGCAACGAGCTGGTCGTCCAGATAAAGCTTGTACCCGGTTGATTCAGCAAAACCACTGTGTATTTGAATATTATCAACAGCAAGTGGGGATTGGTAGTTGCCATCTTCGTTAAGAAACAAAAATTTGACATTTGAAGCCCCATCAGGCCCAACGATATAGGTCAGGTCTATATCCATCTGATGCCAGGTGGAGGTTGGCGCAAGCATGTTTAATATGTCCCAGTTCTCACCATTATCGATACTGTATAAAACGTAACTAAGATTACCATATAAAGATCTATGATAATACTCAAACGAAAGTGTTTGGTTATTTTGGTACGGCAAATTGACGGAAGGGGTTATAAGGTATGAAAGATCCGAATCTTTTGATGTACCGCCACCAAAATTTGCATGTGATACGGCAAAACAACCGTCATTTGGTGGAACAGGTAATGGTTGGATACTATCAGCGCAGCTATGGAAAAAACCGGCTGTGTCGTTTACAGTCCAACCGTATGGTGGAAACTGTCCACCCTCAAAATCTTGTTCCAACAGATTAATTCGTGGTTTTTTCCAGGTTGCTGTTGATGATTTGGGATCAACACGAAAGCCCATTGGTTTGTATGTAATCCTTAAAAGTGGAGCATCGTATTGAACTAATCCCTCACCTCCGAATGTTACAAAATCATCTAATTCAACATGTCCTTCCTTCCAAATCCTTACGTGAAAAGAACGAAATTCATCACTGCCAAATTCTACATAACCATCCACAGTAGTATCTTGTAGGATATAGGTGGGATCTTTTATGCAAGTTAGTCTGACAACTGCTCCTGAAACCGGTTCATTATCGCACACATAAACAAATACTTGTAATTGGCCATACCTGGAATTGCTATCCTCAGGTCCTTGAGCTTTAACCTGCATGCAATTCGCTAATAATAACACAAATACGATCAGTAAAGACAATTGTGTTTTCATCAATGATCTCTTCGGGTTTGTTTGTGTTTTCATAATCTTGGTTTTGTTTATTGCTTGCCAAGCTATTTGGTTTGATTCTTCGCATCAAAGATAGGATATAACAACAAAGGCTGCAATACTTTAGGGTCAATTTTTTTTTGGGGAAAGTCAAAGATTCTATACTCAAAGTTGTTGATTTGTGGATGGGGTTCTGGTTCCTTGTTCCTTGTTCCTTGTTTCTGGTTACTGGTTGAGTGGGTGTCAATGCCTGAATAGCGTTGAC
>DITE01000008.1 GCA_002422725.1 Bacteroidales bacterium UBA6192 | reverse complement strand
ATCCTTGCAATGCTTATCCTTATCTATAAAAAGATTAACGGATTTGGCTATAAAACTGCAAAAAGACGGTTTGCAATGGAATTAGAGTATATTATCGATGATTATATGATCCAAAAAAGCGGCGGTAATCCAAATACAGTTTTCCGATAAAGTAATCTGTAACCCTAACTTTCAATACTTCAAAGAACTATTTTATGATTAACTATAAATATTTGCACTTAAGGTTTTGAACACTCATAATTTGCGATCTAAGATTCTATTGAAGCTGGCAATGTGCTGCACGGAATATTGTTTCAATTCCAGTGAGGTGCCCTGAGTCTCGAAATAAGCTGGAAAACACGGTATATTTTGCGCTGTTCGTCCATATCAATATGGTGAATTCTGGCTATGATCAGCTGTTAGCCAAATCGAAAAAGCTTTCCATGGTGTTCAGAAATGTCTTGTCAACAATAGGATCCTGAATCCATCTGGGAAAAAGAGGAAGTGATGTGGAATAGGCCGTAAACTCAACATAACTGAGCTTATCTGTTATTGAGAGAATTGTCCATGATCCTTCAAAGTAGCCGAAATCATTTACATTTTCATTATTCAGCGTTTTGCTTTTATCACTATGGATATCAATCCGTACCAGGTTATTCTGTTGAAACTTTGTCAATTGCAGCCGGGTAGCCAATAACTTATCCCGCAAAGGCCAGGGCATATGATATCGCGCAAGTGTATACCAAATATTCTTATCCTCCCCGGCAATCACCTTGACTTCCTCTACCATGCACATCCACTCTGGTGCGCGACGATGATCACGGATCAAGGCAATCACTTTGTTCAATGACGAGCTGACGATCATCTGACATTTTCGCTGCCTGATTTCCCTGTTGTTGTCAATTGTTAACCACCTTTGCCAAACAAGCAACCTATTGTTTTCCATTAGCTTCTCCCAGTTTGTGGAGGCCGTTATGGTAAAATGTTCCTTTGTAACATTATCCACCGCCGGTGCTGACACTTGCATCGGCAGAGCAATAAAGCCCCATACCAAAAAAATAATGGCGGATAATTGGTTGATCATGACCAGGTTTTGACGTGTCAAAATTAACAGGAATAATCATTCGGACAAATATATGTCATGACTAACATGTGTTTTTTCCATTTTTTAATTCAATTTGTAGTGGTTACAAAGCTATCTGAGTGATAATTCCAACAGATTGTTCCCGGGGCAAACTCATGACAAGGATTGCGCTCCATGAAAGTAAGAATGGGTTTGCTTGCCGGATTCAGCGTTCATTGATACTTATCGTTGTATCTTTGACACAGATTATATCTGTCAGCATACAACTGGCATCAAATTCTTACATTTACACCCATATAAACACAATATAATATGAACGAATGGATGAGTACCGACCTGTTTAACTGGGTTATTCTTCCGCTGCTGATAGCCATGGCCAGAATCATGGATGTGACAGTTGGAACAATCAGGCTCATTTTTGTTTCCAGAGGATACAAAAATCTGGCACCCATACTGGGTTTCATTGAAGTGATTATCTGGTTGCTGGCTATCAGTCAGATTTTTCAGCACCTCGACAACTTCATGTGTTATATCGGTTATGGAGCTGGTTTTGCCGCAGGAAACTACATCGGCATTTTACTGGCCGAGAAAATGACACTGGGAACGGTAGTAATCAGGATTATAGCCAAAAAGGATACAAGCGATTTGATTCAAAGCCTGAGAAACGAAAACTATGGGGTCACCGTTGTGGATGCTGAAGGTAAAGCCGGTATGGTGAAGATAATTTTCAGCATTGTGAAACGTAAAGACCTGAAAGATGCCCTTGCAATCGTTAACCACCACAACCCGCATGCTTTTTACACCATCGAGGAAGTGCAATCAGTGAACGAAGGTTATTTCAGAGCACAGAACCCGAAAGGTGGGTTCATAGGCAAGATTTTCCCCTTTGTTTCGATGCGGAAATAAAACGTTCGGATTTCCGAAATAACATTGCTGAAATCCCTCATTTATCGATCTTTCCGAAATGAAGTACCTGCTTTTAACATAGTTATTTTAATCATTCTTTTATCGCTGTTCTCATTCAATTCGGGCTGAAAGAATTGTTTCAATCGATCAAATTCCTTTTAGAGCATTCCCAACTTATCAGCTAAGCTGCTCTTATTACCGCCGGAACATTTAAAAAGCATATTTCTGTTCAGCCTTATCATTAAGCCCGACCTGAATAAATCGTTCATGATGCAAAAAAAACATGCTAAGGCAATTGATTGAGCCCGAATTATTGCTTAATTTTAAGGTGTCGTAAGAAAATTTCCTTTCAGACGCCCAATATCTATTTGAATTATTGATAATCAACACCATAACAAAATGACAACACCAACTTTCAATCCGTCTGATTTTTTCGAAATCAGGCAGTCAGGTCAGGTAGCCGTTATCAGACTCAGAGGCGATATTTACTCCTTGGTCACCGATGTGGTCAAGAGCGATTATTTCATCTCCAGAATCAACGAAATCAATCAGACAGATGAGATCAAGGGTCTGTTGGTGCTCAATGAGAAAGGAATTTTCAACGAGGATGGCTACGATCAATTCATGCACCGTATTCTTGAACCAGCTCACAGCGAAGATTCCTGGCCGAGGTTCAAAGAACCGAAAATACGTTTTGGAGAAATTCATGCCATCAATAGATTTATCAGGACGATGGTCGATTTCAAGAAAGTCTTTATTGTCGGACTTTCAGGTGAGGTGGTAACGCCCTTTTTTGGCATAAGTATGGCAGCTGATGTTAAGTACGGTTCTGAAGATCTTACTTTTGTTCTGGCTCATCGAAAATATGGCCTGCATCCCAGCGGAGCCCTTCCATTCTTTCTTTCCAAGTTTTTGCACCACAGCAAAGCTCTGGAAATATTGTTGCGCCATAAGCCAATTTCATCCGCCGAGGCTTTCGACATTGGTCTGGTCAACGAGCTTTTACCCGGTCCTGATTTTGAACAAAACTGCCTGAAAAAAGCGACTGAACTGTGCGACATCAGGTCATCAACGCTCCATTATACCAAGAGATTACTCAATTTTACACGCGATGATCTGAAAGCCTATTTAGAATATGAGGCGCAGATGATTAATCTGTGAAAATCGTCCTGTGCGCAAAAAGTACTAATTTTGTCGCCTATGGAACAAGATGAATTCAGGAAAAATATAGATGAACTCTTTCGCTTGTTTAAAAAGTTGTTGGAGAAACATCCTACAGGTGAGATCGATGGCATAAATCGTTTTCAGTTTGAACAGCTCAGGTTATTTCTTCAGAACTATGATTTGGTGAAGGATCAGCTAGCCATCGAAATGATGGGCCCGATGAATGAACCCATGAAACAGATGTTGCAGATGTTTCTGAAGCAACTACGTGAAGAACTTGGTGAGGAAGCAGAGCCAGCTGAGGTTGAAATCAGTCCCGTATCGGAAGAGTATAAGGATGTTCAGCGCATCGACGAAATGCTTAAGTCGCCCGGCCTGAGCCAGAGTGAGATTGACAGACTCCTTGACGAACGCAGCAAGCTGATGCTCAAGTCATGATTTGATTTAGACTTACCAAATTGACAACCATAACTTTCGTATGCAGTATATAAAAAAACAATGGGAGAAATTTACCCAAAAAACCTTGTTTGGCAAAGCAAGTGATATTTTATTTGTTTTGCTGATTATTGCCATGTTGATTCCGGCAAGCCGAAAGCAAATCAGTGCTTTTACTGCCCGACTCATTGCCATGAATCCATCGGTGATTGACCTTGAAAAGCAGAAAACACTCAGTGCCTCCGAATATCAATGGGAATTTACCGATATGCAAGGCAATACCGTAAGTTTATCCGATTTTGAAGGCAAGCCTGTTTTTTTAAATTTCTGGGCCACCTGGTGTCCGCCTTGCATTGCTGAGATGCCAGATATCCAGAAGTTGTATGATCGCTTCGGCGAACAGGCAGCTTTTATCCTGATTTCAGATGAAGACCCCCAACAAATCAGCCAATTCATGCAAAAACGCGGTTTCAACATGCCGGTTTACATCCATAAGACTAGGGTTCCGGCACTTTTTGCTTCATCAAGTATCCCAACAACTTTTGTTATTTCACCTGAAGGCGGAATAATCATCCAAAAAACGGGTGCAGCAAAATGGAATAGCAAGAAAATGGTTGGTCTGATGAAAGAAATGTTGCAGCAGAAAGATTGATTGTCAAAAAAAGAATGTGACTATTGGGTAGTTATTTCGTATTTTTGTCAGGCTAATGCAAAACTTCTGCTGTACTTTTTATAAAATAATATCATGAAAAAAGTAGTTTTATCTCTCATCGTTGTGCTGACCGCCGGCTATCTGCAGGCTCAGATTATTACCGGAAACAATAAAAATTTTACCGTAGGTTTTGACTTATTCACCGATGTGTGGATGGAACAGCCTGTTGGAATGAAAGCTAGAACTATCAATCAGGGATTTAACGTGTTTGCAACCTACAACTTTCAGCTTGTTGAAAGTGGCAGACATACTTTTTCAGCCGGTTTAGGCATACGCAACCACCAACTGTTTTCGAATACGACAATCAACGACATCAAAGCCGACACCATTGTGTTTAGCCCCATTACCAACAATTACAAAAGAAGTAAGCTGCATGTCGCTTATCTCGATTTTCCTTTCGAGTTCAGGTTTCGCTTCGATAATAAATGGAAACTGGGCGTTGGGTTTAAATTGGGCATTGTTCTCGACAGCAAAACAAAGTATTACGGCGACCTCACAGCTACCGGCCCAAGGGTGCTTCAAAAACACAAAAAGGTGAATTCATTGGAGAAATATACCTTTGGCCCAACCCTTCGCATTGGCTATAAATGGATCAGTTTGTTTGGTTATTATCAGCCAACCCACATTTTCACACGTGATCTGGGTCCCGATCTGTATCCGGTTTCGGTTGGCATTACATTAAGTCCGTTCTAAGCCGAAAGAAAATATTCAGCTTACTATCAGATATAGACTGCTCATAATCACGAATCCCAATCCGTATCCGGCGTATATTTCCATAGGATGATGCGCATTGAGCCTTAGTCTGGCGTAACCAACAAGTCCGGAAAGTATCAGACATGAAATTATCAGGGTTGGCTCAGTTTGTTGTGAAATGAACGAAAAACCGGTAACTACAGCGGTAACACCACCTGCAGCAACAAGATGAAGACTTATTTTCCAGTAAAGGGTAATCAACAGACTAATGATTGCCAAAGTTGTTGCACCCAGCATATACACATAAAATACCGGAGCAATTTCGAGTCGCTTTAATAAATAGTAAGTCAGGTAAAAGAAAATGGCCGTGACGAGTATTGGCCCGGGTCTGTCACTTCGTTGTCTGATTGTGAGCGAACTGATCAGTTTCATTTTATACATGAACAACATCATCATTGCAGGGAGCAAAAAGGTTGTAAACACGATCAGTCCCAGCAACATCCATTGACTGCCAGGTGTTATCAGAAAAAAAGACAGGCTGTTGTTTTGCATAAACAACAAAAAGGTGTAGGTGGGAATAAACAGTGGATGAAAAACAATCGATACTATTTGAGCAAATCCTTTTTCAAATGAAGCAAACCGGGTTTCCTGCAACATTATTTACAGTTCCTTTCTAAGTCTGGCTACCGGGATTTCGAGTTGTTCGCGGTATTTCGCCACTGTACGTCTGGCAATATTGTATCCTTTTTCTTTTAGAATATCTGTCAATTGCTCATCTGTCAGCGGTTTTCCTTTTTCTTCGGCTTCAATACAATCGCTCAGAATTTTTTTAATCTCACGGGTCGACACTTCCTCACCCGAATCAGTTTGCATCGACTCGCTGAAGAAACTCTTTAACAGAAAAGTGCCAAAAGGAGTTTGAACATATTTGCTGTTTGCTACCCGGGAGATTGTTGAAATGTCCAGATACACAATTTCAGCAATATCTTTTAAAATCATCGGACGCAGTTTGGTTTCATCGCCTGTGATAAAATAATCACGCTGATAATCCATAATGGCTTTCATGGTTTGATACAGTGTATTCTGCCTTTGATGAATTGCATCGATGAACCATTTAGCTGAATCAATTTTCTGTTTCACAAACATCAGAGCGTCCTTGCTGCTCCTGCTTTTTTTGGATTCAGAATACATCTCAAGCATTTCAGAATACGATTTATTTATGCGTAGTTCAGGCATATTCCGGTTACTCAGGCTAAGTTCAAGAATTCCATTGCTATTGTGTATGATAAAATCAGGCAGTACATATTGATTTGTTCTTGCTCCTTCGCTGATCGCATTACCGGGCTTTGGATTCAGGGTCAGGATTTCAGACATTGCATCTCTGAGCTCATCTTCTGTGATTTCGGCTCTTTTGATAATTTTATCGTAATGTTTCTTCGTAAACTCATTAAAGAACCTGTCGATAACCATAATGGACAGCTTATAATCTATTTCCGGATTATCCTCCTGACGGCGTCGAAGCTGCAACAACAAACATTCCTGAAGGTTTCTGGCACCTACGCCTGCCGGTTCAAATTCCTGAATCAGGGATAATATCTCCAGTATTTCGTTTTTGCCGGCCTTAATATTCAAAGTAAAGAGCAAATCATCTGAAATAGCATCAAGCGGCCTTGTCAAATACCCTGCATCATCCAGGTTACCAATAATATACATCCCAATCTTATGCTTTCGCTCATCAAGTTTCCGATACCCTAACTGTTGGATAAGCAATTCCTGAAAGCTTTGATCCTGAGCAAACGGAATTTCGTGGTGATCATCATCGCGACTCGAATTGTTTGTCTGAAGTTTATACTCAGGGATATCCCCTTCGTCCATATAATCATCAAAACCAAACTCATCATCGCTGCTGTCATATTCAACCTCCAGATCGCCAAAATCATCATCGTTGTCAACATCCTCCTGCTCAGCCGAAATTTCATCCGAGTCGTAATCCTCCTCTTCCGAGCCCTCTTCAATCTCCAGGGCGGGGTTCTCCTCAATCTCCTGCTTGATACGCTGCTCCAAAGCAACAGTAGGAATCTGCAGAAGCTTCATCAGCAATATTTGCTGAGGTGAAAGCTTCTGAAGCAGCTTTTGTTGCAGTTTTTGGTTGAGCATAATCTATCAAATCCGGCCTTTACCGATTAATAATTCATTTTGTTGCCAATTGAAGCACGAATATACAATAAAATTAAAAGTCCCGATCTGACATGCTGTTGTAAAAAAATCGAATTTTGGCATTAAATGTGTATTGCTAAAATATATCACTGAATATCAAACAAATAAAGCACTTTGTTTTTCACAATACGCATTAGTTAATCAGGATTATACATTCTGATACCCTGGATTACCCTATTAAAACTCCAGATTGAGCGGAGTACGTGGAAAAGGAATCACATCACGGATATTGCCCATTCCGGTAATAAAAAGCATCAGTCTTTCGAATCCCAGGCCAAAACCTGCATGAGGAACGGTCCCGAATTTTCTTGTTTCGAGATACCACCACATCGACTCCATCGGAATATGCATTTCGTGCATTCGTTGCAGCAACTTCTCATACACTTCCTCACGCTGCGAGCCCCCAATAATTTCGCCAATCCCGGGGAAAAGCACATCCATCGCCCTGACAGTTTTACCATCATCATTCTGCTTCATATAAAAAGCTTTGATCTCTTTTGGGTAATCGGTCAGGATAACTGGCTTTTTAAAGTGTTTTTCTACAAGATAGCGTTCGTGTTCCGACTGAAGGTCGGCTCCCCAGCCCTGAATCGGATATTGAAACTTTCCTTTTCTATTGGGTTGGCTGTTTCGCAATATATCAATGGCTTCGGTGTAGGAAATCCGCTCAAAAGGGTTTTCCAGCACAAACTTCAGCTTTGCGATAAGTTCCATTGACTTTTCTTCATCTTTCTTATTCTTTTCCTCTTCTTCGAGGCGTCTGGCCATAAAAACAAGGTCGTCGTAACAATGTTCAATGGCGTAGCTGATCACATAACGAAGCATATCCTCGGCCAGATCCATGTTGTCGTGGATATCATTGAAAGCAACTTCCGGTTCAATCATCCAGAATTCGGCCAGATGCCTTGAAGTATTTGAGTTTTCGGCTCTGAATGTTGGCCCAAAAGTATAAACCTTTGACAAGGCGAGGGCTGCCAGCTCAGCCTCCAATTGACCCGAAACGGTAAGATTGGCTGCTTTACCAAAAAAATCTTTTGAAAAATCAATTGATCCTTCAGGGGTTCGTGGTATGCTGTCTAAATTAAGGGTAGTTACCTGAAACATTTCACCGGCACCCTCGGCATCCGATCCGGTAATAATTGGCGCATGGATATTGTAAAACCCTCTGTCGTTGAAAAACTTATGAATGGCAAATGTCATGGCGTGACGCAATCGTGTGATAGCGCCAAATGTATTGGTTCTGAAGCGCAAATGCGCTTTCTCGCGCAAGAACTCCAACGAGTGTTTCTTAGGCTGAAGCGGATACTCATCGGGATTGGCCGCCCCGAGCAATTCGATTCCGTCAACAGCAAGCTCTACTGCCTGTCCACTTCCTGATGAAGGCAGTAGCATTCCTTTGGCTGATAGAGAAGCTCCGGTGTGTATGCCGGCAAGGGCAGACTCAGGTATTTTCTCCAGATCGATGACCAGTTGCAGGTTATGGATGGTTGAGCCATCATTGAGGGCGATAAAAGCCACATTTTTACTGCTTCGTTTGGTTCTTACCCAACCTTTAACAACAATTTCCTTCTCGTAATCCTGCATCAGCAGGGCTTCTTTAATCTCGGTTCGTTTCACTTTAAATAGAGTTTAAGTGGATTTTATGCCAGCAATGAACTGCAAAAAAACGAAATATTTCGCCACATCTGATCTGCCCTTGATGAAAATCAGCAATCAATCTTTTACTAACTGGAACTCCTATCTATAAAATGACCTTGTTCAGGCCACTTTTCTCATTTATAAAAACCCCCAATTCATGAATAAAACGTCGTTCTATGAATGATTATTTAAAATGAACAAACATCCGTAGCTTTGCACAACCAAATTAAAATTTTTAGCAATATGAAAAAAATTGTCCTGTTTTTATTCTTGTTGGTAGGAAGCATCAGTGTGAATGCGGAGCAACTTATATTGATCCATCTTCAGGATAACAATCACATCGGTCAACTGATGATGAACAACGATCTCAGACTACATTATCTGAGCCGCGAATTTGCCATAGCGACCACCAACTCAACCATCAGGGATAAACATGAATTGCTGGCTGTGAACCCATGGAACAACTTCCAAAGCTACTATGTTGTTTACGCTGAACCTGAATTTGTTTCGCAGTACACCTTTAATATAAGTTCAATTGCCTCGGTGCTATACAAAGCCGACGGTTACCTGATCGTTTCAATCAATGAAACCCTTTACGGGCAATTACCCCCGGCCCGGAATGATGGATTAGTTAGAATACATAACAAAAGTATAGGCTCACCAAAACCATTGAATTATGCAGGTCCGAATCGCACCGAACCAGACCCCTTCATTGAATCTTTGCTCAACGAAGTCAATGACGCAAACATCACAACAAGTGTTCAGCATCTGGAAGATTTCGGCACGCGTAATGCTTACACAACGCAAAGTGTTGAAGCGCAAAACTGGATTGCTGACCAGTTCGAAAGCTTTGATCTTGAAGTCGAAATCATGAACTTTTCCATGCCGGGCGGCAATGCAAGCGACAATGTTATTGCTACATTAACAGGCAGTGTTTATCCGGATGAATATGTAATAGTTGGCGCACATTATGACTCCTATTCCAATTCAGGAGCAGCTCCGGGGGCCGACGACAACGCTTCAGGGACAGCAGCTGTAATCGAAATAGCCCGGATTATGAGTCAGTATACCTTCGACAGGACACTTGTTTTCTGTGCCTTTTCAGGTGAAGAATACGGACTTTATGGAAGTGATGCTTATGCCTCGCGATGCGCCGATCAAGGCATGGACATACATGGCTATTTCAATCTGGATATGATTGGCTACCTCCAAAACGGCAGCTATATGCACACCGATTTGATCTATCCACCATCGGCCGAAGAACTGGCAAACTTTTACACCGATATCTGTGCAACCTACCTCCCCGGATTTGCCATTGAACAAGGTATGCTCCAGGGTGGCGACAGCGATCATACCTCATTCAACAACAATGGTTTCATGGGAATATTTCCATTTGAAGACAGTCAGAATTACAGCCCCTATATTCATACTTCGAACGACCTGGTAGGGCCAAGTTACAACAACGCCCAACAAGCAAGGGTGTTCACCCAGGCTTCTTTGGCTTCGGCAGCAAGTCTGGCAAACCGGATTAACCCACCCCGCAATCTTGCAGCTTTACCTTTTGATACCCGTGTGAAACTTATTTGGGACGAAATGGCTGACATCGACTATTTCAATATTTATCGCGATGATGTGCTGACAGGCACTTCTGAACAAACAAGCTATAATGATCTGGATGTTGAAAATGGCATTGCCTACAATTACCATATAACCGCTATCTATTCAGAATCGGGAGAAGAATCGGACAAATCGAACACTGTTACGGTTGTCCCAATGCCCTTGCTGGCGCTACCCTATTACGATGATTTTGAAGAAGAAACAAACTATTGGGAAATTTCCTCCAACTGGGGACTGACCAGCAGCAGCAGTCATAGTCCTGCGCACAGTTTTACTGATAGTCCCGGTGGTGCCTATCAGAACAATGTTGTAAGCTATGCCAGCCTGAGACCCTTTAGCCTTGTTGGCGATATTGAAGATGTTAGCCTGAGTTTCTGGGCAAAATTTGATCTGGAAACTGGCTACGATTATGTGTGGCTCGAGATTTCGCCGGATGGAAACCCATGGACATCATTAGCAAGCTACAACGGAACACAAAATAGCTGGCAAAAGCTTACTTATTCGCTAAACGATTATATTGGCTCGGAATTGATGAGACTACGGTTTCGCTTTGAAAGCGACACCTGGGTAACGGCAGATGGATTTTATCTGGATGATGTGGAGATAAACCAGGTAATCACGAACCTTAAGGAAATTGCAAATCCTGTAGGATTTTATCCCAATCCGGCAACAGATTTCGTTCATATTATGGCAGCTGACCAAAAACCAGTCAGCCTGAAAATATTTGACCAAAGTGGCCGTGAACTCGTTAATCATGTGCAACATGGCGAATTTAGCATCGATATCCGTGGTTTGAGTCCGGGGATGTATATCATGAAACTTGTATGGAACGATGGCCAAGCCACCGCAAAGCTAATAATCAGATAAGTTTCTAACTGATTTTCAGTTTTATTAGAAACTATACTGGAATTCGCCATTCAACCACTAAGGTTTAAAAATGCTTTGGCATGATACAAAAAAAATACCTACTTTTGACGCCTGTTTCGATATCCGTTTTGAGGATTATGGAGAGGTGGCCGAGTGGTTGAAGGCGCACGCCTGGAAAGTGTGTGTACCTCAAAAGGGTACCGCGGGTTCGAATCCCGCCCTCTCCGCTGATTTTTTTAGAAACAAATTCTTAATGTGTAAAAAGATGATGTTTTCAATTTTTTCATACATTTGCTGCTCTTTGGGTTTTCTTAATTTAAAATAATAACCACACAAAAACGGAGTTAATAATAGTAATTAACATTTCTTAAGCTTATGAAAAAAATTATTGCTTTACTGACCATTGCGGGCATCATGTTCTTTGGACTATCGAACCTGATGTATGCTCAAACTGAGGGTGAAACTACTGAGCAAACTGCTGTTGAAGAAACTGCAACCACAACTGTTGCTATGCAGGCAGAAACAGAAGCTCCCCAAACTTTTCATGAAGTTCTCAAAGAACAATTCATCGATGGCGGACCTGAGTTCATGGGAATCGTATTGCTGACCCTGATATTCGGTTTAGCAATCTGTATCGAAAGAATTATTTACCTCACACTCAGCGCTTCTAACACAAAGAAACTTCTGGAAGGCATCGAATCAGCACTGCAAACCGAAGGTGTTGAGAAAGCAAAGGAAATCTGCCGCAACACACGTGGTCCTGTGGCCAGCATTTTTTATCAGGGACTGTTGCGTTTTGACTCAGGAATCGAAGAAGTTGAAAAATCGATTGTTGCTTATGGTTCTGTCATAACCGGCCGTTTAGAAAGTGGCGTTAGCTGGATTTCGTTGTTTATTGCCCTTGCGCCTATGCTTGGATTTATGGGTACTGTTGTTGGTATGATTCAGGCTTTTGATGCCATCGCAGCTGCTGGCGACATTTCTCCCCAAATCGTAGCTGATGGTATTAAAGTTGCGCTACTTACCACTGTATTCGGACTTATTGTAGCTATTATCCTTCAGATATTTTATAACTATATTATTTCAAAAATCGATTCATTGGTAAACAATATGGAAGACAGTTCCATTACCTTTATCGATATTCTGAATAAATATTCAAAAAAATAAGCATCATGATTGACAAACTATCAAAATATGTTAGTTGGGTGATGATTGGGCTGATGGTGGTATCAGTTGCATTGGGGTTGTTATTTTACAGTTCCGGAATCACAGAATCTGTCTTGCTCAGATGGGGCTATATTCTGCTTGTTATCGCCGTGATCGTAGCTGTTGTATCTCCAATATTCAGTTATATTCAGAATCCCAAAAATGCTGTCAAGCTGTTACTCAGCTTAGGCATTATCGTGTTGGTGGCTATCATTGCCTATAGCTTTTCCGGCAATTCATTCAGTAATATCAAACTGGAGCAAATGAATATCACAGCCCAAACATCCAGATTAGTCGGAATGGGACTGCTATTCACTTACATTACAGCAGGTTTTGCTATTCTGGCAGTAATTTATTCAAGCATTTCAAAACTGTTAAAATAAACAATTATGGCTAGAAGAGCATCAACAGAAATTAATGCGGGCTCGATGGCTGATATTGCATTCCTTTTGCTGATTTTCTTTCTTGTTACCACTACCATGGATGTTGATACGGGCATTGTCCGTCGACTTCCCCCGCCTGTGGAAGAAGAAATTGATCAAAAGATAAAGGAACGGAATGTTATGAATGTGCTTGTCAACAAAAATGACAGGTTGCTCGTAAACGGAAAGCCCGGAAGTGTTTCGACGCTGAAGGAAGTGGCCAAGAATTTCATGATGCCACATTTTCCCGACAACATCAACTTCCCGGAAGCTGAACAGAAATCAATAGAACTGATTGGAGATGTTTATGTTTCGAAAGGGGTTATTTCGCTCAAAAACGACCGAGGTACATCTTATGACATGTACATTAATGTGCAGAACGAACTGGCAAGGGCGTTTAACGAACTCAGGGATGAGTTGTCGAGAAATAAGTTTGGCATGAAGTTTTCGCAATTAACCGACGAAAATAAGATTAAAGCCATCAATGAGGCCGTTCCGGTGCGTATTTCCGAAGCTGAACCCGAAAGTATAGGAGGAAATTGATATGTCGAAATTCAGAACAAAAAAAGGCAAGGGATCACCGGCCATTAATACCTCTTCGCTTCCCGACATCATCTTTATGTTGCTGTTTTTCTTTATGGTAACTACTGTGATGCGCGAAGTAACACTCAAAGTAAAATTGAAGTTGCCAACAGCTACTGAGGTTCAAAAACTCGATAAAAAGTCGTTGGTAAGCTATATCTACATTGGCCCCCCTACAAACGCACTGATGTATGGAACAGAATCACGCATCCAGCTAAATGACCAGTTTGCCCGCGTTAATGATGTGCCTGAATTTATCGCATCAGAAAGGGAAGCCCGCAATGAAGCTGACAGACCTTTTCTGACCACCTCCTTAAAGGTTCACAACGACACAAAAATGGGTGTGGTTACCGATGTTAAGCAGGAACTGCGCAAAGCCGGAGCGTTCAGAATCAATTATTCAACACTCAAAGGCGTCGCTAAGAATTAGTTCTCAAAACACTTTATTCATGCAGGAAGCTCATTCTCACGGATGAGCTTCTTTTTTTGAATGCCATTTTCTGCCCGACCACATGATAAAAAGCAAAACACAGGTTAAGATCAGACTTGCTACTACCCAGTAAATATTTCCGGAAGCTGAACCAAAATTCTCTATATCGGTTTTGATCCACGCATTGTGATGCAAATAAAACACCACCACAGCTGCTGCATTATTCAAAGTATGCATCATGACAGGCAACCAGACTGATCCACTCCACAGATACGCATAACCAAGAAAAATGCCCAGTACGAACCTGGGCAAAAAGCCGTAAAACTGCATATGCATAAAAGCAAACAGAAATGCTGACAGGACAAGTCCTGCATGAACGTTTCTGAATAGCTTGCCGAACAAGGGCTGTAACACAGATCTGAAAACCATTTCCTCGCCGATTCCGGGAATTACAGCGATCATCAATAAATTGAAAAACAGAAGATAAATAGATTCAACACCAAGGAATCGTTCTGTAAGGATGCCAGCAAAATCTTCTTTCTCCAGCATCCAGTGCTCAATTTCATGGAGCCATGCGGGAAGCTGCATTGCCTTGTTCAGATCGGCCAGCGCATGAATGAAGGGTAAAGCAGCAAACAACAAAATTAAACCCGGCAGCAACTGCTGAAGCTTTAATTCGGTGCGAAAACCCAGATAAGCAAAAGGAAACCGACTCACCAGCCAGGCAAAAAATAAGGGAGGGAAAACAAACAAACCCAACTGACTTCCAACCTGCATCATTCGGGCAACATTTAGCCCTGTGCTGGTGTCGGTTTGATTCACTAAAGCTGGAACAGTTTCGAGCGGAACACCGAAAATCAATGAAGCAGTCACAAATGCAAGTGCCATAAACACAACAGTGCCCAACAAAACGATTCCAGGAAATAAAAAAAGTTGAAACCCTGCAGAAGTCTGACCAAATAATGGCATGTTTTTCATATTTGGATCATTGGTTAAAGTGAGCGGCAAATTTAATATTTTTGCAGCCCTAAACGCAAAAAGCCAGCCATTGATCAAAATCAGTCATCTCGAAGTCGGGGAATTCCCCATTTTACTTGCCCCCATGGAGGATGTGAGCGATCCGCCATTTCGCTATGTATGCAAAATGTTTGGTGCCGATATCATGTACACCGAGTTTATTTCGTCCGAAGGCCTGATCCGTGATGCTGTCAAAAGCGTTAAAAAGCTTGATTTTTCTGAATTCGAGAGGCCAATCGGCATTCAGATCTTTGGACACGATATCGACTCCATGATCAAAGCCACTGCCTATGCCGAAAGAGCCAATCCCGACATTATCGATATCAACTTCGGTTGTCCGGTGCGCAAAGTGGCCGATCGTGGTGCCGGCAGCGGGATCATGAATAACATCCCGAAGATGGTCGAGATGACTGCCGCTGTGGTAAAAGCGACCAAACTGCCTGTTACAGTGAAAACACGACTTGGCTACGACGATAGCCGCAGGGATATAGTAGAAATTGCCGAAAAACTGCAGGACGTCGGCATACAGGCGATCACCATTCACGGGCGCCTGCGTACAACCCGGTCGAGTGTTCCCGCCGACTGGACATTGATCGGAGAAGTGAAACGTAACCCACGCATGAACATCCCCGTTTTTGGCAATGGTGATGTGATTGATGGTCCTTCGGCAAAATATTTCAGGGATAACTTTGGTGTTGACGGCTTGATGATCGCCAGGGGAAGTTATGGTAATCCATGGATTTTCAGAGACATAAAACAATTTCTTGCTGATGGCACCCTGCCGTCACCGCCTGACATTCATGAAAGGCTTAGGGTGAGTAAAATTCATTTGCAGAAATCTGTTGAATGGAAAGGCGAACGCCTGGCACTGCTCGAGATGCGCAAGCACTGGAGCGATTATTTCAAGGGCTATCCCAACTTCAAACCCTTCAGGATGAAGATAATGTCGACCGAAATCTATGACGAACTGCTGGCCATTCTGGATGAAATTGAAGAATACTACAATAACCCCATCCCAGATTTACACGATTAATCCGCAGGGCCTAAACAATCGCAAGTTTTTCTTTTAACAAACCATTTTCGAAGATATCCCTGACGCGCACCGGTTTCTGCAGATGATAGGTGAGCAAGCCCAGTTTACGGGCAGCTTTGATATGCTCAAAGGTGTCGTCGATAAAGAGGGTTTCGGCAGGCAGGAGGTTATGCTGGTTCAGCACAAATTCGAATATTTCGGGATTGGGCTTACTCAAGTGCAGATCGAAAGAGAAATAAGCTTTGTGAAAGAGCTTGTCAAATTCGTGGTATCCAAACCTGAGTTGCAGATCGCGCAAATACAGCTCGTAGTGAATCTCGTTTGAGTTGCTGAGTAAAAATATGTTATAATGCTGCTTCACCTGTTCAATTGCAGCAATTCGTTCCTTAGGAATATCAAGCAGCAGGGCGTTCCAGGCATCATCAATCTCCTGATCGCACAAGTCGAGGCCGGTGAGTTCGCGTATCTTTTGCCTGAATTTTTCAGGGGTGAGAATACCCCTTTCAAATTTTCCCATGACATTTTCCTGAAACTCATCGTTCATAAAAATATTCATGTCGTCGAATCCCAGTTTTTTTAATTCGTTAAGGGTAAGCTGGGGGTCAATATCGAGAATAACACCACCAAAATCGAAGATGATGTTTTTTATTGTTTGATACTCAGGTAGCATAAGTTATAGGATTTGAAAGGTAAAACCACTGCAAAGATGGAACATTAGCTTGTAATAACGATTAAGTATCAGTTGATTATTTGTTAAAAATTGCAAAGCCTGCTGACTAAAAAACAAAAAGGGAGTTTGTGCGACTCCCTTATTAATGTGATGTGGGCCCACCAGGGCTTGAACCTGGGACCACCTGATTATGAGTCAGGTGCTCTAACCAACTGAGCTATAGGCCCTCTTGCAATTGCTTGACAAGAACTGTTGTCTTAACAACAGGGGTGCAAATTTATGATAATTCTTGAAAACCAAACAATGTTTTTTTGTAAAATAAATATACAAAAAGCCGATTAATGCGTACACTATCATCGGCTAATAAAACATGCGTTACTCCGTCTTGGCAAGGTCAAAGACACTATATGAGAATCAGTAAACCAACTCCTGCTACATCCGAATGAGTTTTGTTGTGGACGAATAATTTTCATGATTGACTTTAATACAATACATCCCGGGTTGAAGACCCGAAATATCCATCCAGTTCCTTTGACTATCAACCCTTAACTGCATAAGCATTTGCCCTTCCTGATTATACAGGTAACAATCAAATTCGGTCAAACCCGCAAAGTCAAAGTATACGATGTTGCTTGCCGGATTTGGATAAAGCCTCAAAGCCTCCTTGGGTATCTTTTGGCTTTCAATGGATACAAAAACAGGGTTGCCCCACGTTTCTTCTCCCTTTCTATAATGAAAAAGCTTGTAATCTGAATGAATTGAAGAACCTCCACCAGAATTACCACTAGAATTGCGTGTATTACCACAACCCCTCACAAATATTCTCAATTTTGCTCCAAAAGAGTCACCAGTAGAATACTCATTCATCTCACGTCCGTTGCAATAATCTGGCAGAAACTTAATATAGATCAAGCCAATAGGAGAAGCGTTTTCATTTAGGTTGGTAAAATAAACAGTGTCTGACACCTCTGTTATCTGGTTATTCAGATAATTAAATTTCGTCACATTTCGAACATAAAAAACAGTATCTTCATCAGCAGAATAGAACTTCTGAAAAATAGTTATGTTTATTAGATCCTCCACATAGTATATAGTTTGATTTGTTGAATGAACTTTTTCATAATAATCATGTGTATAGTGATATTCATCACCTGGGTCAAAATCATATACTTCATGAACTTTTAGATATTCCTGTGACCTGATTGTTTGTAGTGCTGAGAAATTGAAAAGCAATAGAACAATTATCCAGGCAAAACTAAGGTTGGCGTGTGCATTCATAATAATTTAGGTATTTGGCCAGAGTTAATAGAAACGACCCAACAAATATAAGCTTTGCAACCTGAGATAACAAGTAAAATAAACTACCCGATCAGGGCAAGTTTTTTGGTAAAAACATTACCCCTGACATCTTTGAAGCGAACCAAATAAATCCCGTTCGGAAGCTGATCCAACTGAATGCCGTTTTCCTGCTTATCCTCAAGGCTTCCATGCATGAGCAAACTGCCCGACATGCTAAAAATGCTGTACTGAACCCACGGGCCTGTACCGACCATCAAGCGGTCACCGGAAAAAAATATCCCGGGTTGATTTGACGCCTTCTCCATGATGTTTAATTCCCCTTCAACATACTTCAATATCTCATCCACCCACAGCCTGTACATCAGGGCACTGGGGTGCAGGTTGTCGGAGGCCACCAGTTCAGGTTGCTGCAGGCCCAGCCTCGATATCGGGGTAATATCAACATACCTTACCTGATAAATGCCTGCAAGAAAACGGTTTGCATCGTTGAAAGCATCGATTCCTGCACTGATTGAGGGGTTTCCATTGCCAAAGGGCGTGTAGGCATAATCGGGAATAGAGAGTACAAACACATTTGACGGCTTGCCACCGGCTAATGCGATTGCCTGCTGTAATAACGACTGAAACTGAGGCGTGTAATCCTGAACATTCCCGCCAAAAAACTGATTGTTGACGCCAATCAGAAGCGAAATGAGATTGTATCCCTCAATAGGCATCTGCTGATTAATGGCATTTTGAAGGCTGGATGTTGTCCACCCGGTTTGGGCAATGATTCGCAATTCCTCAACATTGTATCCAAGTTTAACAAGCTCATCTACAAACTGATTGGGCCATCTCTCGTGATTCTCCACACTTTGACCAATTGTGTATGAGTCGCCAAGTGCAAGAAACCTGACAGGTTGATTGATCCGGATGGGTTGTGAGAAAACCTCGGCAACCAACGAAAACACAATAGATAACAAGATTATCCTCATAGCAGATTGGGTGAAAGTTAAGAAGTTATGGGAAGAACTGCAATGGCATAAACAATTGCCAAGCCCTGTTGGTTCAAATAATATGGATCACTTCAAGCAGATTTGGTGAAAAAGCTACAGATTACTACTTAGAAATCGTCGTCATAATTCACTTTCACACGTCCGCCCTGTGATTGATGTTGCTTGTCATATTTATCACAATCAAACTCGACACTCACATCAACGAGCGGTTTATCAAAATCACCCTGGCTGATGTTAAGTGCCTGATCATTATACACTTTTCGCATATACAATGCCCAGATCGGTAAAGCCATGTTGGCACCCTGTCCTAAACTTATGGAACGGAAATGCACGCTTCGGTCCTCGGCCCCTACCCACACCCCGGTAGTCAGGTCGGGAGTGATGCCCATGAACCAACCATCAGACTGGTTTTGGGTGGTTCCTGTTTTACCTGCAACGGGATTGTCAAACTTATACTTAAATCGCAACCTGATTCCTGTGCCTGTCTCAACAACGCCTTTCATCAGCTGAACCATTTTATAAGCGGTAACCTCATCCATTGCCTCATTCCTTTGGGGGACATAGCGGTCAATCACATTCCCGTTCTTGTCTTCAATACGGGTAATAAAAACAGGTTTCACATACACTCCTTTATTTGCGAAAGTATTCATTGCCCCAACCATTTCGTACAATGAAATGTCAGGGGTTCCGAGCGCTATAGCAGGAACAGGGTCAATGGGTGAAGTAACACCCATTTTGCGTGCTATCTGAATGACTGCCTCGGGCGAAAAGCGCTTGATCAGGTAGGCTGAAATCCAGTTGTTGGAATTGGCCAATGCCCATTTCAGGGTCACCTCTTCGCCAACCCTTTCATCGGATGAATTTCGGGGCTCCCAGAATGTCCCATCAAACAGCTGAACACTATACTTAATATTTGGTACTTTATAACAAGGCGAATACTCCCCTTCCTGCATGGCAAGGGTGTATAAAAATGGTTTAAAAGTAGAACCTACCTGACGTCGTGCTTGTGTGGCGTGATCGTATTTAAAAAACCGGTAATCATTCCCCCCCACATAAGCCCTGACAAAGCCTGTCCGGGATTCAACCGACAGCAAGCTCGACATGAGATAGTGCTTGTAATAGCGTATGGAGTCGATCGGGCTCATGATGGTGTCGATCGTTCCTTTCCATGAAAATACCCGCATGCGTACCGGGGTGCGGAACAACAGTGAAATTGAATCGGAAGGAGTTCCGGCTGCTTTGAGAAGCCTGTATCTGTCGCTTCTTCTGATGGCTTGCTGCATGATTTTCTCTACTTCAGATTTAACTTCTGAGGCAGGGAAATCGAAAGGTGCATTCGGGTAACCACGCCAATGCTTGAAAAACGCAGGCTGAATATCCAGCCCCAGATGCTCTCTGACCGCCTCCTCAGCATATTGCTGCATTTTTGAGTGAATGGTAGTGTATATCTTTAGTCCATCCTTGTACAAATCATAAGGCGTTCCATCCGATTTGAAATGTGTTGCACACCACTCATGCATCTCGGCCCGCAAAAACTCCCTGAAATAGGTTGCCTGCCCGGTATTGTGGTCCATTATCCCATAGTTACTCATATCGATTGGTATTCGCTTAATCGAATCAGCTACGTGTTGGGTAATGAAGTTATAATCAGCCATTTTGCTGATTACCAGATTTCTACGCTTTAAGGCCCTTTCCGGATTGCGAACAGGACTATACCAGGTAGGGGCATTAACCACACCGGCCATGAGTGCTGCTTCTTCGATCAGAAGCGAATCGGGCGATTTGTTGAAAAAGGTGAGTGCTGCCGATTTTATTCCATAAGCATGGCTTCCAAAAGCAACCGTATTGAGATACATAGCGAGAATCTCTTCCTTGGAGTAATTCCTTTCGAGCTTTGTTGCGGTAACCCATTCCTGAAACTTGCGGATAATCAATTTTGATGTGGACAAATTCTCGCCCCGTGGAAACAGATTTTTAGCCAATTGCTGGGTTAATGTGCTGCCCCCTCCTTTGTTATTTCCGGTAACAACTCCCCAGGCTACACGCACCAGGGCTTTTTTGTCAATGCCGGCATGATCTGTAAAACGAATGTCCTCAATAGCCAGCAGTGCATTGACAAGATTGGGTGATAAATTACGGAAATGGCTGTTTGAGCGGTTTTCAACATAATAGTTGCCCAGCAGAACACCATCAGCGGCGTAAATCTCAGAAGCCAGATTTGTTGAAGGGTTTTCGAGCTCTTCAAAAGAAGGCATTTTGCCAAACCATTCGTTGGCAACCCCAAAAAAGAACAGGATGGTTGCAAAAATCAAGGCAAAGTATATCAGCCAAAATTTGAACAGGTAATTAAAGAAGCCTTGTTTTTGAGTTTTTTTGGATGACATATTCAGAAATTGTATGGATAAACGCTAATTTGCTTTTTGAATCCGGATTCCAATGTCGCTAATTCCCTTCAGACTCTCTTCACGCATAGCCTGTTCTATTTCAAACCGGTATACCCCTTTCAGCGGAAACCGCAACGAAGCATTGAGCAGTATCTGATTCTCCTTCATTTTACTAATTCCCCTTCCAAGCCACTTGCCCGATGGATCGGCAAGCAAACACTCAATGGTGTCGCGGGTGATGTTTCCGTTTGGGAAACGGGTATTCAGAAAAATGTATAAATTGCTGTAACGATAGTCTACTGTATTTCGGATGTTTACAAAAAACCTGTAATTCGATGCCGTATCATCTATCGATACCTCAAAATCGGCTTTATAAGTTTTGTCCCATCCCTGCGCTGACAAGGCAATATTGTCATCAATAACCCTTCCCTTGTCGCAGGAAGTAAGGAAAGCGGCTAAGCAGACCATCAAAATCAGAATTATTTTCATCATTGAATCAGGTTCTTATATAATGCTCTATTGGTCGTTTTATTGTGTTAGTCGAAGCGATTCAGGTCACCATCGTTGCTATTGGAAACAAACTCAGCATGTTGTTCTTTCAGGAATGCAAAATCTTCGAGTTTTTCGGGTAAAACTCCCTTTTTATTGCTTTCGATGATTTCCTTCACTTTATCAATGGGGATGGCCATCAGGTTCATGCGTTCATGTGTATAACTGTACCACATCAATTTACGAAAGATGTCGCTTTTCTGGTAAACGGCTTCCCCTTGCTTTGTCTTCAGGTTAATGCGGTCATCCGGAAAATCTTTGAGAGCATCAAGGTAGGCTGCATATTCAAAATTCAGACAACATTTCAGCTTTCCGCACTGTCCTGCCAGTTTCTGCGGATTTGTTGACAGCTGCTGAACGCGGGCAACACTGGTCGAAACCGAATTAAAGTCGGACATCCAGGATGCACAACAAAGTTCGCGGCCACAAGAACCTATCCCTCCCAGTTTTGCAGCTTCCTGCCGCATGCCAATTTGTTTCATTTCCACCCGCACATGAAACTCTTCGGCCAGTCGCTTGATCAACTCCCTGAAATCGACCCTGTCTTCGGCGGTGTAATAAAAAATCGCTTTTGTCTTATCGCCCTGGTATTCAACATCATTCAGCTTCATCTCAAGTTTGAGGTCATACACAATTTCGCGGGTTTTAAACAATGTGGTGTTTTCCATCTCTATCGCACTGACCCATTTTTCCACATCGGCCAGGCGGGCATGACGGTACACTTTCTTGAGGTCTTCGGGTTTTTGCTGAACCCGTTTGCGATTCATCTGCAAGGCAACAATGTCGCCTGTGAGGGTTACAATCCCTATATCGTGCCCTGAAGCAGCTTCAACAGCAATGATTTCACCTTCTTTGAGTTCTATTTCGCGGGTGTAGGTAAAAAAATCCTTCCTTCCGTTCTTAAACCTGACTTCTGCAACTTTATTTTCCTCACTATTTCCAGGATTCTCGTAGCCTTTCAGCCAGTTATGCTCATCAAGTTTGCAGCATTGATGTTGAAAAATACGGTCTTTCGGGTTATATACACGTGGGGCACGGCAGCATCCTCTCGGCACAAACAACTCAGCTCCCTTGCCAGTACTTTCTTCGTTCATCAGTAGATAATTTACCGGCAAATATACGCAAAAAAACACAACTGAATCAGCTTTTGTTTTTCAGCAACTTAATCATTTTCAGACTAATATCTGTAAATAGAATCCCTGCATGCGCATTGCGTTCAATATGCTCAATACCTTCGTCCATCAACCTGATCATCTGCACAATCACAGCCGGATGCACAAAAGGAGCAAATTTGATATTAAATTCTTTCTCATCGTCTGTCAGGCGCAGCAACTCATGAAGCCGGCTGTTGACAAGCAGTCCATTCCGAAAAACACCGAGCCCATAGTGAAGTAAAGCTTTTTGCTTTTCGCGGCCAATACCTGCAATGTTCAAGGCAAAATCGGTCAGCTCGATCACATTCGACTTAAAACAAAGCCTCATCCATTGCTGAAATGTTTGAAAATTATACTTCTCGTCCTCATTGTTTTCATAAATCCTGATAGCCTCGGGCCAGTTGCCATTGGCCATCAAGGCAGCTTCGCGTGCTTCAGCCTCCCTGCACTGATATTTGCTTATCAATGCGTCGAGAATATCACTGTCGTTTGTTCGGGGAACCTTAACCAGATAAGTCCTTGACCTCACAGTTGGCAGAATCTGATCCTGCTCTTCAGCAATGAGCAGAAACAGGGTTTTGTCAGGTGGTTCTTCAAGCAGCTTAAGCATTTTATTGGCAGCCTGAGCATTGATTTTCTCTGCCATCCAGATAAGGGCAATTTTGTATTCAGCTTCGTAGGCTTTAAAACTCAGCTTCCGGATCAGTTCGGTGGCATCGCGGGTAAAAATGGTTCCCTGTTTGTTTTCCACGCCCAGAAAACCATACCAGGCATTCAGTCCAGTGTAAGCCTTCTCCTGCAAAACAAACTGACGCCATTCATCCAGAAAAAGATTTGATTCCGGATCTTTCTTCACCTTTTTGGTGGTGGTAGTCGGAAACACAAAATGTAAATCAGGATGCGTCAGCCGGGCCATTTTAACGCAGGAGGGGCAAATCCCACAGCTGTCATCAGCCCGTCTGCCGGTGCAATTGATATAGGTGGCATAAGCCAGGGCAAGGGCAAGTTTCCCGCTTCCGGCCGGGCCAAGAAACATCTGGGCATGGCTTACCCTGCTTTCGGTGACAGACTGGATGAGTTTCTGCTTGAGGACATCCTGACCTATGATTTCGCTAAACTGCATGCGGTTTACTCTTTTCTGATGGTTCAAAAGTAACCAAAATCATTGTAGACAAAGGCCGAAATCGAAACCGTTTCGAAACAAATAATTATGAGATATAGACTATCTTCCACAAAAAAAAGGCCGGTCTTTGCCGGCCTGATCACTTTGGATTGATACTTTATTCTTTTGGAGCTGTTACTTTTGCCACCAGATATTCGCGGTTCATCCGGGCAATGTGTGTTACAGAAATTTCCTTGGGACATTCGGCTTCGCAGGCGTAGGTATTGGTACAATTGCCGAAGCCCAGTTCGTCCATTTTACCAACCATGTTGCGCACACGCTCTGATGCTTCGAGCCGGCCCTGAGGAAGCAAGGCAAACTGCGACACCTTGGCTGCAACAAATAGCATTGCACTGGCATTTTTACAGGCAGCCACACATGCCCCGCAGCCAATACATGCAGCTGCATCCATGGCCAAATCGGCATTCAATTTGGGTATCGGAATGGCATTGGCATCGGGGATTCCGCCTGTGCGCACAGAGATAAATCCACCTGCCTGGATGATCTCATCAAAAGCGGAACGATCGACCATCAGGTCTTTGATTACAGGGAAAGGCTTGGCCCGCCAGGGTTCGATCACAATGGTTTCGCCATTTTTAAAATTTCGCATATGCATCTGGCAAGTTGTAATGCCCTTGTCGGGACCATGCGGACGGCCATTGATATAGAGGCTGCAGGCACCACAGATTCCTTCGCGGCAATCGTGATCAAAAGCCACAGGCTCCTCATTCTTCATCACCAGGCTTTCGTTAAGCACATCGAGCATTTCGAGAAATGAAGCTTCTTCTGAAATTCCCTTAACCTGATAATTGACAAACTTCCCTTTTGCATCGGCAGAAGCTTGTCGCCATATTCTTAATGTTAAATCCATTATTACAATGTTTTTGAGTGTGATTCGATGCCAGACTTATTTGTAGTTTCTCTGTTTCACTTCGATAAACTCGAATACAAGTGGTTCCTTGTGCAAGGCAGGCTCTTTGTTTTCGCCTGTGAACTCCCAGGCTGCCACGAAGTTAAATTCAGTATCGTTTCGGAGGGCTTCACCTTCGGGGGTTTGATATTCTTCCCTGAAATGTCCGCCACAGGATTCCTCTCTGATCAAAGCATCGCGTGCCATCAACTCGCCAAGTTCCAGGAAATCGGCAACGCGCAGAGCCTTTTCAAGTTCCGGATTAACCTGTTCGGAGGTACCCGTTACTTTTACATTCTTCCAGAAATCGGCCCTGAGCTCCTGAATCATGGCAATCGCTTTCTGGAGTCCTTCCTTATTGCGTGCCATGCCAACATAGTCCCACATGATAAATCCAAGTTTACGGTGATAGGTATCCACAGTACTTGAACCATTGATCGAGAGCAACTTATTGATCCGTTCGCGGGTTTCTTTTTCAGCCTGTTCAAATTCAGGTGCATCAGTTTTGAATCTGGGTACGCCAATCTGATCAGCAAGGTAATTCTGCATGGTGTATGGCAAAACAAAGTAACCGTCCGACAATCCCTGCATGAGTGCAGAAGCACCCAGCCTGTTGGCACCATGATCGGAGAAATTGGCTTCACCGGCTGCAAACAGTCCGGGAATGGTCGTTTGCAGTTCATAATCGACCCAGATTCCACCCATTGTATAATGCACTGCGGGGTAGATCATCATGGGTGTTTCATAGGGGTTTTCGTCGGTAATCTTTTCATACATCTGAAAAAGGTTTCCATAGCGCGCCTCGATCACATGCTTGCCCAAACGCTTGATTGAATCAGCAAAATCAAGATATACTGCCAAACCTGTTGACCCAACGCCATGGCCGGCATCACATCGTTCTTTTGCGGCACGGGATGCAACATCGCGCGGAACAAGATTGCCAAATGCAGGATACCTGCGTTCGAGGTAATAATCGCGGGCTTCCTCGGGCAATTGAACAGGTTTTAACTGACCTTTCCGAATCTTTTCAGCATCCTCGAGCGACTTTGGAACCCAGATACGGCCGTCATTTCTGAGGCTTTCGCTCATCAGGGTGAGTTTCGACTGATAATCGCCATGCACCGGAATGCAGGTTGGATGGATCTGGGTAAAGCTTGGATTGCCAAAGAAGGCACCTTTACGGTATGCTTTCCATATGGCACTTCCGTTTGATGCCATAGCGTTTGTCGACAGAAAAAACACATTGCCATAGCCCCCTGTGGCAAGAACCACAGCGTGTGCAGCATATTTTTCGATTTTGCCACTGATGATATCGCGCATGATCACGCCACGGGCACGTCCATCAACAACCACAATATCCATGAGATCGCGCCGGGTATAGAGCTGTACCGAACCCTTGCCAACTTCTTTGCTGAGGGCACTGTAGGCGCCGAGAAGCAGTTGCTGCCCGGTTTGACCACGAGCGTAGAAAGTGCGGGAAACCTGCGCACCACCAAAAGAACGGTTATCGAGCAAGCCGCCATATTCGCGGGCAAAGGGAACGCCCTGAGCCACGCACTGATCAATGATGTTGTTGCTGACTTCAGCAAGACGGTAAACATTTGACTCGCGGGCACGGTAGTCGCCCCCTTTTATGGTGTCGTAAAACAATCTGTAAATACTGTCCCCGTCATTCGGATAATTCTTTGCTGCATTGATGCCTCCCTGAGCGGCAATACTGTGGGCGCGCCGGGGGCTGTCGTGGATACAGAAAACCTTTACATTAAACCCCAATTCGCCAAAACTGGCAGCAGCTGAGGCACCCGCAAGGCCTGTGCCAACAACAATTATATCCAGCTTACGCTTGTTGGAAGGATTTACAAGATTCTGGTGAGCCTTATAATTCGTCCATTTTTCGGCCAATGGACCTTTTGGTACTTTTGCTTCTAACTTTACCATAATCATATATTATTACGAAAAGTAAATAACTAGTGGAATAGCGATGAATCCCAGGGTAATCAAAGCCGAAAACAACGTCCCGGCTAATTTGATAAAGGGTGTGTAGCGGCTGTGCTGAAGGCCAAGTGACTGGAATGCTGACTGGAAGCCATGATCGAGATGGAAACCCAGCAACAGTATCGCGACAACATAAAACACAACATAGGCACCGTCCTTGAATAACTCCACGATCAACCAGCCAAGATCCTCGTAAGTACCTGATGCATATGAAATAGATTCAATATGACCAAACTTTGCCTTCACAAAAAAGTTAACAAAGTGAATCACCAGAAAAATCAGCACAATTGCACCGGTATGGATCATAAACTTCGAAAAATAGGATTGTTCCGACGATCCTTTCTTTTCATACCTCACAGGGCGTGCCAGCCAGTTTTGAATCTGGAGCACCACACCAAAAATGATGTGAATGATAAACCCGGCAAATAAAACCCATTGAAAAATCTGAATCAACGGATTGGTTGCCATAAAATGTGCAGCCTGATTAAACAACTCCCTGGAGTCGTCAAAAAGAATCAACAAATTGATTATCAAATGCACCACAAGGAAACTGGTCAGAAAAAGCCCGGCCAGCGACATAATAATCTTCTTGGTGATGGAAGAATACTGAAGTGTTTTGCCCATAACAGTAATTTTGCAAGTAGAACAATTGAACCTAAATAATGATCAAAAAATAACGAAATAATATACCTTTGCATGGATGAGTTAACAAATGTATGGATTTATTCTATTGAAATCCCACATTCAATCATCTGATTTTTTAACTTTTCTTTAACCAATTCTGATTGATGCGTTATTTGCCCCTGAATAACAATCTGTTTAAGTTTAACAGAAAACGATTTGTTTCGCAACTACCTGCCGGATCAATGGCTGTCTTTGTGTCGGCTGAATTAATGCCCCGAAACGGAGACCAGTTTTATCCCTTCAGGCAGCAATCTGATTTTTTCTATCTGACCGGAACAGAGCAGGATAATACCTGCTTACTGCTTTTTCCCGATTGCCCCAATCAGGCTTACCGCGAAATACTGTTTGTGGAATCTTATGATTCACATAAGGCTACATGGGAAGGCGAAAAACTATCGGTTGAAAAGGCTAAGTCTGTATCCGGAATTGAAAGGATTTTGTTCAACGATCAGTTTAATGCAGTTTTGCAGGAAGTTACGGGATATTGCGGAAAAATATACCTCAACAACAACGAATATATAAAGTATCACTCAGAGGTTGAGCACAAAAATCTAAGGTTCGCCCGGGCGATGAAAGAAAAATTTCCATTACACGAATTTCATCGTGCAGCGCCAATTTTAGAAAAGCTCAGGGTGATAAAATCGGAAACAGAGCTCGAATTGATCAAGACGGCATCCGACATCACTGCAAAAGCATTCAAAAGGGTGTTAAAAAAGCTAGTCCCTGGCATGAACGAATTTGAAGTGCAGGCCGAAATAGAACACGAGTTTGTGCTTAACAGGGCAAGCGGCCATGCATATTATCCTATCATTGCAGGAGGGAAAAATAGCTGTGTGCTGCATTATAACGACAATGATAAACCATTGCAAGACAATGAACTGCTTTTACTCGATTTTGGCGCCGAATATGCCAACTACTCAGCTGACCTGAGCCGGACAATCCCGGTAAACGGGCACTTCAGCCAAAGGCAGAAGCAATGTTACGACGCTGTGTTAAGGGTTTTCCGAAAAGCAGTCAAACTTTATGTGCCCGGCAACACCATTGAGCAGATTAACAGAGAAGTCTGGAAACTGATGGAGGAAGAAATGATTACACTCGGATTGTTTACAAAACAGGATGTATCCAATCAAAACCCGGACTTTCCGCTTTATCGCCGCTACCTGATGCACGGTGTAGCGCACCACATCGGGCTTGATGTTCACGATGTGGGTTCAAAGTTTGAACCACTTGCTCCAGGAATGGTACTCACTTGCGAACCAGGTTTGTATATTCGTGAAGAAAATATTGGTATTCGCATCGAAAATGATATTTTAGTCACCGAAACCGAACCTATCGACCTGATGGCTGATATACCAATAGAAGCATCAGAAATTGAGCAATTTATGAATAATTAATCGAAAAAAATAACCATAAAATCATCCATCATGTTTGCAAAAGAAGTTTACATCGAGCGACGGAAGAAACTCAAAAACGAAATCAACTCGGGCGTTGCGCTGTTTTTAGCCAACCAGGAAGCCTCATTCAACTACCCGGCTAACACCTATCATTATCGCCAGGACAGTCATTTTTCATATTTTTTCGGCATTCACCACCCCGGTTTTGCCGGAATGATTGATTTTGATTCGGGAGAAGAAGTTCTTTTCGGAACCGATTTCGACATCGACGATATCATCTGGATGGGTGTTCAGCCATCGGTTAAGGATCAGGCTGCCGAAGTGGGCATTCAAAGCACAATGCCCTATAGCGAACTGGTTAATTGTGTGTTTAAGGCAAAAAATCAGGGAAGAGAAATCCATTTTCTTCCGCCTTATCGCGGCAAAACCATGATCGAATTGGGTAAACTTCTGGGTGTTCCAGCACACGAAGTAAAATCAGGGGCAAGTCTGCAACTGATCAAGGCTGTTGTGAAACTGAAAGAGATTAAGGATGATCTGGAAATTGCTGAGATTGAAAAAGCTGTTGATGTGGCCTGGCTGATGCATACAACGGCTATGAAAATGGCTAAACCTGGACTCGTTGAACAGGAAATTGCCGGTACTATCGAAGGTATTGCACTTTCTCATGGTGGCCCGGTGTCGTTTCCGGTTATCCTGAGCGTAAACGGTCAGACACTGCACAACCACTATCATGGGAACCTGCTAACAGAGGGTCGTATGCTTGTGGTTGATGCCGGGGCCGAACTGTCTTCACTTTATTCAAGCGACATCACCCGCACCATACCTGTCGGTGGCAAATTCAATCAACGCCAGAAAGATATCTACGAAATCGTCTTGAAAGCCAATGTGGAAACCATCCAGGCCACCCGTCCCGGTATTGCCTACCGCGAAATGCACTTCATGGCAGCCCGAATCATTGCCGAAGGGCTTAAAAACATCGGACTGATGAAAGGCAATACGGATGATGCCGTTGCTGCCGGTGCTCACACACTTTTCTTTCCCCACGGACTTGGCCATATGCTGGGCATGGACGTTCATGATCTTGAAGGACTGGGCGAAAATCATGTTGGTTACGACGAGCATACAAAGCGATCTGATCAGTTCGGAACGGCTTATCTGCGTTTGGCAAAAACCCTGAAACCAGGCTTTGTGCTGACCAACGAACCTGGTATCTATTTTATCCCTGCATTGATTGATAAGTTCAGGGCAGAGGGTAAATTTGCCGAATTCATTCATTATGATAAAGTTGAATCATTCAAGGACTTTGGCGGCATCCGGATCGAAGATGATGTGCTCGTTACCAGCCAAGGCAGCAGGATATTGGGAAAACCAATCCCGAAAACAATTGCCGATGTGGAAGCAACAGCAGCTCAAAGCCGCGACTGGGTGAGGTTTCCTGGTATCTATTAAACCCTTTGCCAATGAAAAAAGCCCTGATTGACCAGAAAGAAATCGCGTATAGGATTGAAGGTAAAGGAGATTGCCTTGTTTTGATACATGGATTTCCGGAAGATCACCGTATTTGGGACGATTTCGTTCAAAAACTATCCTCCAGGTTTACTGTAATCAGCCTTGATCTGCCTGGTTTTGGCCAATCAGCCATGTTAAACGAAACCCATAGCATGGGTTTAATGGCTATGGCAATAAAAGCCATTTTGGATGAAGAAAACATTGAACACTGTGTGCTGGCAGGACACTCCATGGGAGGCTACGTGGCCCTGGCATTTGTAAATGATTATCCCGAATTTGTAGATGGAATCGTGCTGTTTCATTCGCAGGCAACTGCTGATGACGAACAGGCAGCAGCAAACCGCGACAAAGCTATACTGCAGGTTCTCACCGATAAGACCGCATATCTGGAAAACTTCACCCATAGTTTATACGATCAGGCATTTCACAGGTCACATCCTGAAATTGTTGCCAGGCTTAATAATATCTCTCATTCACAAAGCGAAAGAGCTATCATTGCAGCACTTGGCGGCATGCGCGACAGGGAGAGTCATATCAACCTGTTAACTCAGATAAAATGTCCGGTTTTGTTTATCCTTGGGAAAAGTGACAGCCGTATGCCAGCCGTTAAAATTATGGCTCAGGCTGGCTTACCAGCCCATGCCGAATTGCTGATGATCGATAAGGTTGGCCATATGGGATTTGCCGAAGCGCCTGAAGTAACCCGGCTCACATTGGAAGCTTTTGCAGAAAAGTGTTTTACGTTGAAGAATACCCATTATATGTATGAGTAGTACGAAGAAAAAGATCAAACAAAAATCAGATATTAAGCATCCTTCCGGCACTCGAGGAATAGTAATCCCTGAAAAATGGTGGTTCATCATTTTTATCGGACTTCTATCCATCGGTTTTTATGCCAATACGATAAAAAATCATTATGCACTCGATGATTATCTTGTTGTCGAAAACAATGAAAGTGTCGACAAAGGATTCAGTGGTATTCCGGAGATACTTACCAGCCGCTATACCAACGAAAGAAGCAACTCATTTGGCTACCGACCAGTGGCACAAATCAGTTTTGCCATCGAAAAGCAGTTTACCGGAGAATTGGCTTATGGATCTAATATTAGTCACCTGATTAATGTTTTGCTTTATTTGTTTGCTGTAATGCTGTTGTATAAATTGTTGCTCCGCCTGTTAAAAAATTATAACCCCTGGATTCCTTTTCTTATCACCGTCTTTTTTCTGGCACATCCCATGCATACCGAGGTTGTTGCCAGCCTGAAAAACAGAGAGATACTCTTTGAGTTTATTTTCTCCATATTAGCCATCAGCAGTCTGGTGACCTGGGCCGAAACCGAAAAAGCCAAAGGGCTTATTTTGGGTCTGGTTTACTATTTGCTTGCCTTGCTGTCCAAAGAAACAGCCATTGCACAGCTGGCCATTTTTCCATTGGTTCTTTTCTTTTTTACCCCGGCTAAACCCCGACAAATTAAAACTGTCATCATTTTTGGTGTCGTTGTACTCATTGCTGCCGTTCTTGTGCCCCGTATGTTACTTCCCGAAATGAACCGGAATTTCAGGCTCATGGAGAATCCGCTTTTTGTTGAAGAGAATTTCTTTGTCCGAATGGCAACAGCACTATACATATTATTATACTATGTGAAATTGCTGCTGATACCATTTCCGATGCGGTATTATTATGGCTACAATATGATACCGCTGACCAACTGGGCCGATCCGTTGGTATGGCTGTCACTGGTATTTCACCTGTTCCTGTTGTATTGGGCCATCAAAGGATTCATGAAAAAATCGGTCTTGTCGTTTTTCATTCTGTTTTATTTTGTCAACATAGCTATGTATTCCAACATAGTTTTCCCTGTGCCGGGTATAGTGGGCGAAAGGTTTCTTTTCTTTTCCTCTATATCTTTTGCGGCACTGCTCGCGTTTGCCATCGGCAAAATAAGCAGATTGAATGTGAGGATGCCATCAACCAGCAAATCAACCCTGGCCCTTATCATCCTGATCGGAATGGTCATTGTTGTACCGTATGGTTATCTGACGATAAATAGAAACAGTGAGTGGCGATCGCAGCTCACCCTGACACGAGCCGACATCAGAAAGTTAAGCAATTCGGTAAAAGCCAACGATTTGTATGCAAACGAACTGATGAAACAGGTTAATGCCGAGTTGTCAAAACCTGTAAATCCTTATAAATTTATCCTACCCTTGATCGAAAGGGCAACAATTCACTATAAACAAGCTCTTACGATTGATTCGACTCATTGGTCGTCGTGGAACAATCTGGGACTGATCAGCTCAAAAATACATGCATCTCAAAGTATGTTGCGCTCTAATAGTCTTTATAACAAGGGTGACAGCCTCAAGGCCAGAGAGGAGTTTGAATCGGGAGAAAAAGAATTTTACCGGGCAATTGATCTTTTCAAAAAGGCACTGAAATTTAAGCCTGATTTTGATGCGGCTTTATTCAATATCGGATATGCGTTCGACCAACTTCAGCTGACTGACTCGTCAATATTTTATTACCGGAAATCAATAGAAATATCGCCAGAGGCGGTCAACACCCGTTCGCGTCTTGCCAATGCATTGTTTCAACATGGACAGCTCGAAGAAGCAATCCGTGAAAATATGAAAATCACTGAAATCGATCCCATTTCGGAATTGCCTTATGTGAACCTTGGTAATTATTACTATATAAACGGCGACACCGCGGAGGCAATGCGGTATTTTGCCATTTCGTTTGAAAAAATGCCCCGACCTGAAGTGGCTAAGCTTCTGGCCGATTATTTCGCCGGACAAGGTGACAGAGAGAAAGCCGCCTTCTATCAGTCAGCTGTTCAGAAAACAAAAAACTGATACACTACCATGATGTCTTCAGTTAAAATTTCTGCCATCGAAACCTACCTTCCTAAAAAGGTGATGACCAATGAGTTGTTGCAGCTTCAGTTTCCTGAACTAAAACTCAGGGAACTAACACGCTTAACCGGTGTTGAAAAACGGCATATTGCCCAAAAAGGCGAAACAGCTGCTGACATGGCATTTGCTGCTGCACAGAACCTATATCAAAAACATCCTGAGCTTAAAGGCGAAACCGATTTTATTATATTTTGTTCGGCAGGTGGCGATTATATAACCCCTGCTTCGGCATGTGTGCTTCAAAACAGGCTGGGACTATCGCAACATTGTGGAGCATTTGATTTTAACCAGGGTTGTACCGGTTATCTTTACGGACTTAATCTGGCCAAAGGACTGATCGTCAGCGGAACAGCCAGAAATGTACTTTTGCTTACCGCCGAGGCCATAACCAATACCATTCATCCGGCAGATAAAAGCAACAGGGCCATTTTTGGCGATGGAGCTACCGCCAGCATGATCAGTGCGGCTATGGGTGATGACACTGGCATTGGGAATTTTGTTTTTGGTACGGATGGATCACATTTTGAGGATATCATCATCAGAAATGGACGCGAAAGATACCCCCTGATCGAGTTTGCTGAGCCCGATTTCAGCGATAATTATGGCAATGTGCGCAATCATGCCTGTTTCCATATGAATGGTTCAGCAGTATTTCAGTTTTCGGTTAATAAAGCACCCGAGCTCGTTTATCAGGTGCTTGATAAAAACTCGCTGAACTTTGAACAGGTCAATATGTTTATTTTTCACCAGGCCAACAGGGTAATTCTTGAGACCATAGCAAAAAAACTGAAGCTCGACCCTGCTAAAAACCACATATACTTGTCTGAAACTGGCAATACTGTGGCATCGACAATTCCCTTTGCTATTCACAATGCCTTGGAGAAGAATCTGATACAAAAAGACAGTCTGGTTTTGCTGGCTGGTTTTGGTGTGGGATTCTCATGGGGAGGGACGGTAGTGAGGTTTTAACCAGGACTTTTCAATTTCGAGCCCGATTTTCTGCTAACCCCTGATTTATGTCAATGAAGTGGCAAAGAAATTGAACAGAAATCCGTTTACCTTTGCAGCCCAATCAATCATATGAACCAGCGTCTGTTGTCGTGGATCATCCTCATTGCCCTTATGTTCACCTGGGGAAGTTCCTTTATTTTGATAAAAAGAGGCCTGTTATATTTTTCCGTGATCGAAGTGGGTGCTTTGCGCGTAGTGATCACTTTTATATCCCTTTTGCCCTTTGCCATCAGGCCCCTCATGCGTTTAAGCAGAACTGACCTGATACTGCTGGGTGTTTCGGGTATGGCCGGCAGCCTTATTCCTGCTTTTCTTTTTGCCAAAGCGCAAACAGGTATCGACAGTGCCACAGCGGGCATGTTGAATTCGCTCACTCCCATGTCGACCCTCATTATCGGCTATCTTGTTTTCGGCCTGAAAGCACGCATGATCAATATTGCAGGTGTATTTATTGGTCTTGCCGGCGCTTTGGGACTGCTTCAGGTAAGCGGGGGAAGGGAGTTTTCGTTTAACATACAGTATGCGGCCTACATAATTCTGGCAACGGTGCTGTATGCTTTCAATGTAAACCTGATCAAGGCAAAGCTGAAACATATTCCTGCCCTGACAATCACAGCCATCACCTTCTTTATAGCGGGTATTCCGGCCAGTATTATTCTGTTTGGGTTCACCGACATAACAACACAATTCATGGTTGAGCCTGCTGCTTTAACCGGACTGGCCTATATTGCCGTACTTGCCGTGATCGGAACCGGCCTGGCCATGCTCGCTTTTAACAAGCTGATTAAGATGAGTAGTCCACTGTTTGCTTCATCTGTAACCTATATGATTCCCATCGTGGCTCTGTTGTGGGGCATTTCGGATAATGAGCATTTTCATCCCAGCCTGCTGCTTTGGATGGGAATGATCATCATGGGCGTGGTGCTGGTGAACCTGGAATCAAAGAAGAAAAAGTTAGTTGAAATGCAGTGAAATAATTATGATTGCTCTTTCAATTGGATGCTAAGGTTTCTGGCAGCAAATCATCTTCCGCATCGCATACAACCGCATCTTTTCCTGCCGGATAGCCATTTTCCTCTTTCTTAAGCTGATTTTCATTCATTTCAGGTATTGGGTTGAAGCCAGCATAGCATTTTAAGCAAAGAAGCTGACACATTTTTTTGATATGAATTAACTTTTATTCGCAAAAGTTTTGTGTTTCGATTTTTTTTGTACTTTTGCCGTTCGATTTTTAAGACCGATAACCGTAATTTTCAGAACAGACGATGTACGCAATAGTTGACATAGCAGGACAGCAGTTCAAGGTAAAGCAGGGACAACAGATTTATGTTCACAGGCTTGAAGCAGAAGAAGGAAGCAACCTTTCCATTAACAAGGTGCTCATGATTGATAATGAAGGCAAAGTAAAAGTTGGCACTCCACTTCTTAGTGGTGCCCAGGTTGACCTGAAGGTTATCGAGCACATGAAAGGTGACAAAGTGTTGGTATTCAAAAAGAAACGCAGAAAAGGATACCAGAAAATGAATGGTCATCGTCAGTACCTGAGCAAGGTAATCATTGAGAACATCATTGGATAATAACGAATAATACATATAAACCATGGCACATAAAAAAGGGGTCGGAAGTTCGAATAACGGTCGTGAATCAGAAAGCAAACGACTCGGTGTAAAGATTTACGGTGGACAATTTGCCAAATCCGGTAATATCATCATCCGCCAGCGCGGAACTTCGCATCATCCGGGCAATAATGTCGGAATGGGTAAAGACCATACCATTTTTGCCACTGTTGATGGTATAGTTGAATTCAGGAAGAAAAAAGATGACCGTTCCTATATTTCGGTAAATCCTTTGACAACTGCTGAAGAAGTTAACTAGCATAAGCAAAACAGAACATGAAAGCCCGGGCAATTTGTCCGGGTTTTTTTATGGTATGATATTTCACATGACTTTCGTGGAATCATTTTTTTTGAAACAGCAATGAATTGAATATTACGTTGAACATTCATCTTCAGTCATGGCAAATTCTGGAACTGACCCAAAACAAGCCCGGGATTTTCGGTCTTTGATCTCCGGCAGTCATCCTTCTGACTAATTTATCCTACTTTTGCAAAAATATTTTCACATGCTTACGGTACAGTATATCCGAGAAAACAAAGACGAAGTCATCGAGAGGCTTTCCATCAAGAATTTTACGAACATAGCACTGATTGATGAGGTGTTACAACTGGACGAACAACGCAGAATCAGCCAGAAAGAGCATGATGACATGCTGGCAGAAACAAATGCACTTGCCCGTGAAATAGGTCAGTTGTTCAAAGATGGCAAAGCTTCTGAAGCTGAAAACCTGAAACAACGGAATACGACAATCAAGGATCGTGCAAAGGTGTTGGCTGAACAGCTCGAAAACACGAAGAATCAATTGCAATCGCGGCTGGTTGAAATCCCTAACCTCCCACACCTGAGTGTGCCCAGGGGCCGCACCCCAAATGAAAATCTTAGGGTTCAGGAAGAAGGCAGTATGCCTGATCTTCCAGCCAATGCCGTCCCCCACTGGGATCTGATTACCAGATATAGCCTCATCGATTTTGACCTTGGCAACAAAGTAACAGGTGCAGGTTTTCCTTTTTACACTGGTAAAGGCGCCAGGTTGCAACGGGCCCTTATCAACTTTTTCCTCGACGAAGCTGTTGCAGCCGGCTATCAGGAAGTGCAGCCCCCATTGCTGGTGAATGAAGCCTCCGCCTATGGAACAGGACAACTCCCCGATAAGGAAGGACAAATGTATGCTATTGGTCTCGACAACCTATACCTCATTCCCACTGCCGAAGTGCCCATAACCAATATTTTCAGGGATGTGATCCTACCCATGGAAAAACTGCCTGTGAAAACAGTAGCCTATTCCAACTGTTTCAGACGCGAAGCCGGTTCCTGGGGAAAACATGTACGGGGGTTAAACAGGCTTCATCAATTTGATAAAGTTGAAATCGTGCAGATTGCCCATCCGGAGAAATCGTATGAGGTGCTTGAACAGATGCGCGAACATGTTGCCGGACTCCTGAGAAAGCTGAAGCTTCCGTTCAGAATCCTTAAACTTTGTGGTGGCGACATGAGCTTTACTTCGGCACTTACCTACGATTTTGAAGTGTATTCGGCTGCCCAGCAAATGTGGCTGGAGGTAAGTTCGGTGTCGAATTTCGAGGGTTTTCAGGCTAACCGTATGAAGCTGAGAATAAAAGATAAAGTTGGAAATATACAAACAGCTCACACCCTGAATGGAAGCGCACTTGCACTTCCAAGAATTGTGGCTGCATTACTCGAGAATAACCAGATTGAAAATGGAATTAACATCCCTGAAGCATTGCAGGCATATACCGGTTTTGCAGTTATTGAATAAGTCAGTTCTTGTCTTTGTTCTGCCAGCGGTATTCCTGCTTCAATCATGTATGCAGCAAACCACTGAAAGGCCGGAAGAAATCATCAAACTGTTGGCTAAAGTTGAACAACAACGTCAAAAACTTGAAGCTATTGACTCATTGACCCTGGATAGTGTTGAAACTGCAATAGTGAATTTCCGTCATGAACCCTCATTTCTGAACGATTCATTGATTCAGATATCCTTGCTTACTGCCGAAAAAGCCATTGAACGCTTCAAATATGAAAGCAGTGTAATTGCAGATAGTTTGGTTGTGACAACAAAACAACTTTCCAACCTTGAGGAAGATTTTATACGGGGCAGTCTGACGAAGGAGGAGTTTATTCTTTATCTGAACAGGGAATCGCAGATTGCAGATCTATATATGAGGCAGGCTGAATATCTCAGCAGCAGGTTTCATGCTCAGAAATTGCTTTTGGAAACCCTGGAAAAAGAAAGAAGCAAAAGAAATGATCTCTAAAACATCCCTGCCTTTTGTGCGTTCATTCCTTAACAGAACAAAATTCATGACAGCTGACCATTGTTTGCATTTTTATAAAACGCTGATCCTGTTCTTATCCATCAGTTTGTTTGGTGTTTCCGGGCTGTCGGCACAGATACTCCGACAGGACAGGCCAGAGAGTAAAATGCAACAGGAACGCCTTGCCGATGAACAGCTTGCTAACCAGTTTTATCAGCTGCAGGAATGGGAAAGAGCAGCCGTACTATACAACAAATTGTATCAACAATACCAGCTGCAACACTATTATCAGTTCTATCTGAACTGTCTGATTGAATTGCGCGATTACAAAACAGCCGAAAAAGTGATTAAGCAGTATACCCGAAAAAACCAGAGAGATATTCAATCGGAGGTAGATCTGGGTTATATACTGCAATTGTCAGGTGAAACCAGTAAATCGAAAAAAGTATTTGAAAGCATTATCGATGCTGTTACCACTGACAATAATCGTACTCTATTAATAGCCAATGCCTTCAGAAGCAGAATGCTGTTCGATTACGCCCTTAAAGCCTATGAAAAAGGAGCTGCCGGAAAAACAACCGACAACCCTTTTCACATGGAAATGGCTACCATTTATCAGTTTACCGGACAATACGATCTGATGTTTGATAAATACCTCGATTATGCTGCCGCAAACCCGAATCAGGTGGATCTTGTAAAAAGCCGTGTTCAGAACCTGTTGTCTATTGATTTTGAGGAATCGCTATCAGAACAATTCAGGATAAAATTGTTGCAACGCGCACAGTCTGAGCCTTCAAATTTGCTATATGGCGAAATGCTGGTTTGGTTTGCATTGCAGCAAAAGGATTTTGATATGGCCATGAGGCAGGTTCAGGCGCTTGACAAACGAAAAGGCGATCTGGATTATCAGGTGATCGAGCTGGCAGAAATCAGCCTGTCGAACCAACAATACGATATTGCTTTAAACGGCTACAACTATCTGATTAAAAAAGGCAGAAACAGCATGTTCTACTTCAACGGAATCATTGGGCAACTCAGGGCCCGCTATCTGATTGCCGGTGAATCAAGCACAGCCGACAGGGCAATTTACGAAGCCTTAAGCAGAGATATTGACAATGCTGTTGAACAAATTGGGTTCAATCAGGAAACCTATGATTTGATGCTCACTCAGGCACGTATCAAAGCATTTCAACTTGGGCAGACAACAGTGGCTATACAACTGGTCAACAAGGTTATGGAGCTTCCGTTGAGTAATCAGGAGCTCGCATCTGCAAAGATGGATCTTGCCGATCTGATGCTTTTCAACAATGAAGTGTGGGAAGCTACCTTGTTATACAGTCAGATTGACAAAGCGCTCAGAGATGCTCCCCTAGCCCATGAAGCCCGTTTCAGAAATGCCCGTCTGAGATTCTATATCGGTGAATTCGGCTGGGCTCAAACACAACTCAACGTCCTCAAATCGGCAACATCGAAACTCATTGCCAACGATGCCATGACCTTGTGGATGCTCATCAATGATAACCTGACAATAGACACAACAGGAGCAGCACTGCGTGTTTTCGCCAGAGCCAGCATGCTCGTTTACCGGAAAAAGGACAATGAAGCACTTCGCCTGCTCGATTCATTGCAAACATTGCCGATGGCGTCAACATTGACTGACCATATCATGATGGAGAAAGCCAATATATACCTGCGAAAGGGAAACTTTCAGGAAGTTGACAGCCTGTACAGGCAAATCGCTGAAAACTTTCCGGAGAGTTATCTGGCTGATGACGCACTTTTTAAAAGAGCAAAACTGAACGAGAACCAGCTGGGCAATATAGCCTCAGCCCGCGTTTTCTACGAAAAGTTATTCCTGAATTATCCTGCAAGCATTTTTGTGTCAGAGGCCCGCCGTAAATATCGTTTGCTAAGGGGAGATGCTTTATGATTGTCAAACCAAAGAAACATCTCGGGCAGCATTTTCTGACTGACCGGAACATCGCCGCAAAAATTGTTCAACAATTATCGGGCAACCACAGCCATTTGCTTGAGATTGGCCCCGGAACCGGAATACTCACCGAATTGCTGCTTGACCTTTATCCCAACGATCTGCATCTAATTGAAGTGGATAGTGAATCTGTTGTGTATCTTGAAACCAAATTTCCCTCACTGAAAAACAACTTGTTGCAGGCCGATTTTCTGAAAGTCAACGAACAGGATGTGTTTGTGCCCAACATGGCCATTATTGGCAACTTCCCCTATAATATCAGTAGTCAGATTTTTTTTCGCGTACTGGATCACCGCAACGAGGTGAATGAAGTGGTTTGCATGATTCAAAAAGAAGTAGCTGAGCGCCTTGCATCACCACCGGGCAACAAAACCTATGGAATTCTGAGTGTTTTACTTCAGGCCTGGTACGATATTGACTATTGTTTTACGGTGAACGAGCATGTATTTTATCCTCCTCCAAAAGTCAAATCGGCGGTGATTCGTCTGAAACGAAACGAACGGTCAGTGTTGGATTGTGACGAAAAATTGTTTCAGATTGTGGTTAAAAAAGGTTTTAACCAGCGCCGGAAAACCCTCCGGAATGCCTTGAAAGAACTATTGCATCCCACGATTTCGCCACATGAAGTGTTCAACAAAAGGGCAGAGCAACTTCATCTGTCCGACTTTGTCATGATCACCAAACTCATTTCCGAAAGCCGTCTAACGGTTAATAACCAGTCTTTTAGCGGCTAGAAAACTGCCTTTAGAAGTCAATTTCAGCACATACATTCCCGTTTCAGCTTTCTGGTCAAATTTTAGGATTACTGCTTGCTCAGTACTTTGTTGTTTCAGGTTTGTCCATGTCTGCACCTGCTTTCCGGATGCATCATACAGTTCGAAATCAATTCCGGTGCTGATGTCCTGAACGTCAACAAACACATAGTCCTTTGCCGGGTTGGGCCACACGCTAATCTGAGCCTCATCCATCCGAGGAGATTCAGCTTGTCCAACCAGCTCATCAAGATCTATTGAATACATCGATCTGCCGTAGGTAGCGGCAAACAGCCTGCGTTCCGGATCATGCAGACGAAGATCGGTCACGGGCACATTTGGCAGCCCCTCGCCCATCATTTGCCAGTTTTGCCCATCATCCAGGGTAAAATACATGCCAAAATCTGTTGCAGCATACACCACTCCCGACAGCAATGGATCTGCCAGCACCTTGTTCACAGGAACTTCGGGAAGTAATGTTCCAATATCTACCCAATCCTCACCATAGTTGACTGATTTCAGGATGTGAGGGATATAGCTGTCATAACGGTAACCAGAAAAACTCACATACACAGTAGCCGGTTCGGTGGCTGAGCTGCTCAGGCTTGTTACCCAGCGGTTGGGGAGCCCTTCAGTAATATCCGTCCAACTTGCGCCTTCATTCTGGGTCACCCACACCTTGCCATCGTCGGTGCCTGCATAGATAACATTGGTATCGGCCCGGTTAACATCCATACAGCTGATGGTGCCATACACCAGGTTGCCATTACCGGGGCCTTTGGTCAGGTCGTTGCTGATGGCTTGCCAATAAATGGCTCTCTGTGTGGTTTTGTAGAGCTTGTTAGTACCAATATACAAACTGTTCGGGTTCAACGGATTGAACACCACCGGGGTGTGCCAGTTTTTGCGGTCGTTTCCATTAATCCCATTCACCGCCGAGCTAAAACTCAGGCCACCATTAACACTTCGGGCAAAGCCTCCATATTGGTATTCAGCATACAGATAATTGTTGTTGGTTGGATCGACCAGCACCCGAAAACCATCGCCGCCATAGATAACATACCAATCGTCAAATTGACCGCTAAGCGTGCGCAAGGTTCCCAAATCCTGAGCTCCTCCATACAGCCGGTGTGGGAGCTGTTCATCGATTTCACAAGTATAGAACTGGGTTATGGGAAGCAATTTATTGTGGGTCCAGCTTAGGCCGGCATTCACTGAGGTATAAAGTCCCCCATCATTTCCCAGGTATAAGGCGTTGGAGTTTGCTGGCAAAATGACAAGATCGTGCTGATCAACATGTACATTGCTGCTCGACAGAGTCCAGCTTTGGCCGCCATTAGTGGTTTTGTACACATCAAGTCCAAGCACATATACTGTATTCTCGTCATTGGGATCAACAACTATCCTCCCAAACCACCAGCCAAAAGAAGAATACAAGCCACCAAGAGCAGCATCGTTGGTTTGTGTCCAGGTGCTGCCTCCGTTAACCGACTTATACACTCCGGCAAAATAGCCAATTTTGTCAGCATAAATCGCGTACAACACATGAGGTGATTGCTCGCAAAGGTGAATTCCGATACGGCCAATGTTTTCACCCACTGGCAGTCCTGTTTGAAGTTTGATCCACGAATTGCCCCCATTTTCACTCTTGTAAATACCACAGCCCGCACCACCATAACTGCGCCGGTGAGGACGTCGCACCCTTTCCCACGTTACCGCATACACAATATCGGGCTGATCAGGATGAATTAAAACATCCACGGCACCGGTAGAGTCGTTCACGAAAAGTACATTCTCCCAACTATCGCCTCCATCGGTGGAGCGGAAAAGACCACGATCGGCATTGTTGGCAAACAAACGTCCCATAGCAGCAACATACACTATATCCGGATTGGCCGGATGCACAGCCACCCTGCCAACACTTCCAGATTCAATCAATCCCTTATGCTGCCAGGTATCGCCTCCATCAACCGATTTGTACATGCCAAAACCGTCATAGGCAACTGAACCTCCGCCTGCATTCGCTTCACCTGTTCCAACATAAATGACCTGAGGATCGGAAGGCGAAATGGCCACATCGCCTATCGAAAGAATTTCGGCTTCATCAAAAACAGCTTGCCAGTCGTTGCCGGAATTTGTGCTCCGGAACACCCCTCCCGAAGCTGCACCCACAAAGATTGTCTGTGGCGCGGAAGGATGAATGGCAAGTGAGCTTATTCTTCCACCCATGTTCAATGGTCCTGCAAACTGCCAGGAAACCTGTTTGTTGCTCCGTTCGGTTCTGAATCGTTTGCTTTGCTGAACGGCCTGCTGGAAGTGCTCAAAAGGGATTTCGCCTGTGGGATACGCCCGCTGGGCAAACATCTCATCGACCGGTTTCCTCACGAATCGGGTTTCTTCGGTAGCCGGCCGACAGCCTGAAAGCGCAGCTACCATGATGAAAACGAAATAGGGATGCTTGAATCGCATTGGGTAAGGCATTTGAATGATTTCCACAAAAATAACATAATCTTTTTTGAAGGGGGTAAGGTTAAGCAAATTGAATAATACCAAAATCCAGTTCTGGAAAACACTCGCTGGTTACGGCCTTCTCAGTTTTTGTTCGGAATGAAGTTTTCCTTCTGAAAAACATCCATATAGACTGGGACTTTTCAATTCATTCCTTTACCATTTTCAAGCAAAAGTCTTTTACGTGCAAGTGAATAATGCCCTGATAATTGGATATTTCTGAGACGGCATCCATCGTAACAACATACTTAGGATAATTATCAGGGATTTCCAGCAGGTTACCAAATTCGCGGTTTATTGTTTCCTGATTTGTTAGCAGATATGCGACCTGCACATAGATTTTATCTCCTGCCCTCTGTGCAATAAAGTCAATTTCCTTTTTGCCTTCCTGGCCAACTGTTACTGTATAACCAGCCATTCGAAGATGCAGATATACAATGTTTTCAAGTATTTTGTGAATATCGGTGGCTCTGTACCCGACAATGGCATTTCGAATTCCAACATCTTCAAAGAAATACTTTTCCCCGATCTCAAACACTTTCTTCCCTTCGATCCCTGTGCGTTTTACCTTAAAGATCAGGAATGAGGTCTCAAGGTAACCCAAATAGTCAATCACAACCTGCGTTGAGATGTTAATTTTCTGAGATTTAAGGTATTCACTGATTTTTTTTGAGGAAACAATACTACCCAGGTTATTGGCCAAAAATTCAACCAGGTTTTCCAAAAATTTAACATTTCTGATATTAAATCGCGCAACCACATCCTTCAATAGGATGGTATTGTATATACTGCTTAGGTACTCATAAGCAATCTGGACCTCATTACTAAGGTTAATGAGGTAGGGAAGCCCACCTGACTTCAAATAGTTTTGAAATGACTCAACAGTGTCTGCCAATTTATTAAACACTAAAAATTCAGCGTAGCTCAGGCCAAACACTTTTATTTCGATATACCTTCCACTCAGGAAAGTTGCAAGCTCACCCGAAAGCAAGTTTGCATTGCTTCCGGTGCAATAAATGTCGTAATTCTTGCGGGTGACTAAATCCCTGAGCGTAAGCTCAAAAGAATCTATGTCCTGAATTTCATCAATAAACAGGGCTACTTTTCCGCTCCCCTGTATATTTTCCTTCAGGTAGTTAAACAAGTCGTCTGAGTTTTTAATGGATGAAAACTCATGTTGCTCCTTGTTGATATAGATAATCCGGGTATTCGGCTCCTGAGATTTAATCAGGTCGCTGAGTTGCATCAGAAGGTAACTTTTTCCTACTCTCCTTTGACCAACCAATACCTTAATCAGGGATTTCCCTATAAAGGGTTTGATTTTCTCAATATACAAGGGTCTGTTAATATAATCGAGCATAGTTCAAGTATATTATATATTCAATGCAAATATAGTATTTTCTTCAATCATGATTGATGAATATTAATTTTAATTTACTTTTTCAATTATAGGTTAGATAGTTTTTGTAAAAAAGTTGTCATTTTTTTAGGGATATGGTAGAAAATTGACATTGATTACTTGTCAACAGCATTGCAAATCAATATCTTAGAAGCAACAAATACCTGAGCTTATCCTAACATGACAAAACTGTTATTTGACAAGCTTAAGTTCATGCATTCAATAAGATAAGGCCTTACTTCCCCTTGCTTGAATGTAATTTGCCGGTAGGACTGAAAACGCTGGCTCAAGGAAAAGCTGGTGGTGAGCTAAGTTTATAAAATATAATCCTGACAGGGTTTGATACCCTGTCAGGATTTATTTTATTTCAAACAAGCCAGAAACGATGCAGCAGGTAATATGAACTATAACTACCGGCGGTTTCCCTTCTTAGTTCCGGCAGGCATTTCAGCATCCCACAACAGAAAAATGAAAGGATTGGTGATCACATCGATGGGGTTACGATCGGAAGCAGCTCCGGGGCTTCCTTTTACATTCACCATGGAGGGGCCGGTGGTCTTTGCAGTTGTCCCTGCAGCCTGAGCCAAGCCCGCTTTCCACTGATCTTTCTTTCCATTGATCACTTCATTATATTCCTTCATCTGTGAAGGGTAATTGTTGCCAATGACAAGTACCTGACGCCTGATATCACCTAATTGAGACGCCTTGTTTTTATCCATAGTTTCAGGCGAGGTGGTCAGGTCAGCTTCGGTAAACAGCTCACTGGTTCCGCGAAGTTTTTTATAATCTTCCCTGAGCCTATTGAGTTTTGCCTTGTCGTCGGCACTCATCGCTTTGTCAAGTTTAGTGCGCTCCGACTTCATGGTTGGATACACTTCCTTCTTCAGGTAATCAATTGTTGAAGCCGATGCATTCACCGCTCCCTCCTGACCTGATTTGCTGATAACCTGCCCTTGCGATTTGTCATTTCCTGATCTGGTGATGGTGGTTCCTGATTTAACAGCACCCGTAGACTGGCCATCAACTTTTTTCACAGCTCCAGTTTCGTTGCCCGAAATGGTCTTTACTTTTTTGTCCTGTGCCCCCTCCTTTTTCTGGAGTTCGGGTTTTTTCTGCTGAACAGGTGCAGTTACTGAATTCTGGGCCACGACATGCTGACTGCCGGCAACCAGAAAAGCGATTGCTAGATAGGTTATTAATTTCATTTTTGTTCTTTTTAAGTTCATACTAAGTTGATCATCTAATCATTCAACAGGAATCACTTTAATATTCCCTAGAAACAACAACTACATTTTGATCACTTTTGTTGTGATGATTTCTCCGTTGACCGAAATTTTCCCGACATAGATGCCGGCAGGCAGAAGCTGCAAATCCTTGCTGGGCCAATCAATCTGATGGTTTCCGGCTGTCAATTCCTTTTGTCCTGTTTCGCTCACTATCTGACCCGAAACATTAAATAATTGTGCCGATACCTGACTCGCAGAGTTAATGTGTAAACTAATACCAAGTCTGTCAGCAAAAGGATTGGGATAAACCAAAGCCTTGTTCATCTGAATTCGGCTGTCATCAACTGAGGTCCAAACGAAGGGTATCTCAAAGAAATTGAGTATCTGTGCCATGAAGGCTGTCTGCTCAGTTTCAATGTCCGAAGTAAGTCCCGAAAACATAAACGAGGCTCCGACAGTTTTGTAAGTATCGGTTTCATTGGCAATAGCGGTTATATAAGAAGGACTTTGGTTGCGCATGATTGCAAAAGCAGTGGAAGCGCCAACGGCAAGTTGATCAATATAACTGTTAGTGCCGCTGTAAGTATAGCTCAATCCCTCTGTGAAAGTACCCTGAACGCCGTTGATCATTCCAAGATCGCCCGAGCCATCAACTGTTCCATTGATGCCAAAATATGCATGAACAGCGGTTTGTTCATCATAAGCCCAGGTATCGCCACCTTCCATATACAAATTACCTCCCTGATCGAGATAATCGGCAAATTGTTGTCCAAGTGCTGACGACAGTACAATGTTGTCGGGATAGACGCCCAGGTTAACAAAAACGGATCTGTATAAGGAAAGGTTTTCGGGCATAGCTGTCATCATATCCATTCCAACATTGAGTTCCTCGATGCAATGCAGCATTGATTCGCCTGACTCACCTCCTGCGAGATCAAGCACAAGCACGGGAACCTGCCCAAGTATCAGGCTGAAACCTGCCGTTGAGCTGAAGTTGAAATCGGCTATTGTCGCAACTTCGAACAAACAAATATCTCCCTGAGGGGTATCTGGTGCTGCGCTTACCTCAAACATCATCATATGCTCGACGCCCGACTGCATCAGTTCAACCTGAACCGGCTCGTCGTCAATGCTTACCCAGGGGTTGGACGACTGCAAACCCGAAATGGTGTTGTACGCAGCCGCACCTCCATTGTTGATCATCCCTACCTGAAGCATAACCGTTTCGCCCGGATCAAGTTTGCCATTGTTGTTACCGCTTGCGTCATTCACTGTTACTGTGGTCAGGGTGATAACGGGCGCATATGCTTTAAAGGAAATTGTTGAATTCCAAACGCTTCTGTCTAATTCGTCGGTTGCCGTTACAGAGATGGGAATAATAGTGTTATCGGGTGTTTCAGGCGCGATATAAACAGCAAAACCATCAGGAATTGTCACTGTTTCGTTTGAACCAATTGTTCCATAGTTTTCATTATCATTGATTATCGTTAGATATTCACTGTCTGACGCAATACTTACGGTTACTCCCAAAGCATCGTCGGTGCCCACATTCAACATATCCAGGCTGAGCAGAATGTTTTCGGCATAGTCGGCCTGACCGTTACCATTTTCGTCATTCATGGTGAATCCGGAACAAACAACAAAGGCACCTTCATTCGGAATAACATCCAGATCAGCCATATATGGCAGATAATTAAATGCTGTAACAACCAGATTGGCTGTACCTGGCAGCTGTATGGGTTCGAAGTTAATTACCGCAACGCCACCCACAACCTCGGCTGTGCCAAGCAATTGTCCATCGATCGACAATGCAGCAAAAGCTCCTTCAACAGCGCAATTGATGGTGAACTGGTTCATGCCAATGAAAATTGTGGGTTGATGAGTAACAACGAGCTCCTGCGGGTTGGCAGTGCGTACCATAAGCGAAGGGTCGCCAAACAATACCCATGTATCAGTCATATCAGATCCACCTGCACCATAGGCATCGTTCATTTTCATGCAACCATTCATCGAAATTCCTCCGAATGTACGGCGTATATTGTTTTGATAAGCCTCTGTTAAAATAAGATTCATTTCATCCTGACCAGCCATGGGGGGATTCCAGCTTTGATTCACGGTGGAAGCCATTATTCCGATTGCACCTGAAGGTTCATTATTATTGGTTGCCCTGAGCCAGGATTCGCCAAAACAGGTGCCTCCCTTGAAATCACCGTTGACACAGGCAACGCTCCAGATGAAAGGAAGCTTACCGTTGTTGCTTAACTGATTAACATCGGAGCTGGAGAAACCCGAGGTGCCCCAGGAATTCTGACTACCGTGACCAGTGTAGTTTATGATCGAAGCTCCCTGATTCACAGCTGCTGCAACCAAAGCTGGTGATGGATTGCCAGGAGCGTCATTGCCTCCCTGATTACCTTCATAAAGCTCATGAATGTAAGTATAGGTAAATCCAAGCAATTCATCATTGATCACCCGGTTATGCTCAAAGTCCATTTCGTTGTTATCACCAGGTCCTTCCTGCGAAGCAATGCCAATACCGGTGTCAAACCAATTGCTAGCCACATATGGATTCATCTCATAATCAATGCTCCTGTCAATCTGAGTCTGCAGTTCGCTAACATTAGCAGCAGAAAAACGGCCCACAAACAAATCAGGATAATGGTCGTTTCCAACTATATAGGAATAAAAATTATCTGAATCCCCGAATGAAAATCCAGGAGGAACCTGCTCTGCATCACCCACCAGCAGAAGGAATGTTAGCCCGTTTTCATTGTAATAGTTTGTAACATATTGTTTGATTGCAGCGCTATTGCCAATGGCAGACACATCAACCATTTCGACATGCATTCCTGATTTCACTTTCCAATTGATAAATTCCTGCATAGCATCCATTAAAGGTGCATGAGCAATAATCAACATGTTTCCGCGATCGCTAACCGGTGTGTACCGACTGAAATCAGGTGTATAATTTAAAAAATGATGTTCATAAATATACTCGAACTCCTTCCCTTCCGGTTGCACTGAGGGCTTCACTGAAAGCACATTCTGCGCTTCGCCATGTGTTTCCTTTAATGCAACAACGATATTGGTATATACTCTAAGTGTTTGACTTATTGGATTATACTGAAATGGAGTCAGCACGATTGTTTGACCTCTTTTTTCGCGGATAATAAATGGCTCGCGCAGGCCGGCTATCTCAAGCGGGTAAAAAGCATTTTGAGTGTAAGCAGGTCCAAAGACAAAGGGAACATCCGATGGATTAATATTTCGCATCAGGTTGCCTTTTGAAGGAGCTACCAATATGTTATGAAAGTCCTGATATTCAGTACTAATAACCTCAAGTTCCATATGAGCCATATCGCCGATATGCAGGGAGGTTGTCAGCTTGCTGAGATCAGGGGCGCCTGCATCGAGCAGTGGACTTGCACCTTCAACGCTCACCGAATAATGCCGTTCATAGTCGTTAACAGGAACAGGTTTTATCCAGAATCCCTTAAGCTCAAAAGAAACAACACTCTGACCTTCTGTTGATTCGATTAGTTGTACTGTTGCAGGAACAGCCTGATTGCTTCCGAGGTTTTTCCACTCATCGGCATGAAGCGGAGTAAGATACACCGCTAAAAGTATAACGCTGGCAAAAAAATGTTTCATCTTATTGGGTATTGCTGTTTATTGAATATGCAAAATAATACTTTTTTTTTCACTTATCTGACTACGACAAAATGTTTCATCATTTTCCTTCCTTCCGACTCAAGTGCCACGAAATAGACTCCTTTCGGAAGCATCTCGATGCTAAAGCCCAATTGGTGAGATCCTTGCTCATAGGAGGTGTTTTGGGCGATCTCCATCACTTGCTGACCCATTGCATTAAAGAGCTGAATGGACGCAGAAACGGATGAGTCAAAGCTTAAAGTGAGATTTAAGCGGGTAGAAGCAGGGTTTGGATAAACAGCCAGACCAAATCCGGATGTTTGCAATTCCTTTTGTCCTGTCCAGTAATAAGGCACTTCGAAGAACGAAAGCATTCGTGCCATCAGTTCATCCTTGGTGTTGTTGCCTGCATCCTGAAGTCCTGCAAATTCGAATGAAGCTCCAATGGTGCGATATGTATCATTGGAATAAGAAACAGCAACGCCGTAAGAGGGCGCAGAATTATTAAACATCAATTTACCGCCAACCTCAGCGGCAATCTGATCAATATAACTGTTCCTGCCATTATAGTCGAATTCCATTCCTTGCGCTACTGTCCCGTCCATCCCAACAATTGAAGATAAATCGCCACTTCCATCCTGTAATCCATTAATCTTGAAATAACTATGGGCCGGGGTCTGGTTATCATAAGCCCAGGTATCTCCGCCCTCCATATACACTCTTCCACCCTGATCAAGATAATTGGCCAGTTTCTGCCCATCGCTGGTGCTTAGCACATAATTATCGGGATAAATACCCAGACATACAAAAACACTCTTGTATAGGGTAAGATCAGCAGGCATACCGGCAACAAGTTCATTTCCAACATTAAGTGTGTTAAAACATGATTGCATGGCCTCCATTGACGGACTGTTGGCAAGGTTCAGTACCAGAACAGGTATCTGTCCAACAGTGAGGCTGAAATTGTTTACTGCGTTATAATCATTGTTTCCGATTGTCTGAAGGTCAAAAAGCACTGTGCTGCCATCGGTAATATCAGGCGATGCCATAACCGCAAAGTCCATTTGCAACACCTGACCACTTTCGAGTAGTTCGAAAGCCAGAGGCTCGGTGTTGATGAGCATGGAGGGGTTATTGCAACTCAGTTGCGACACCAATTCATATAAACTGGAAGATCCTGTGTTTTGAACGAAAACAGATAAAACGGCTGTTTCTCCCGGCTCAATATTACCATCTCCTCCTTCATCAGCCACTGTAAAGCTTTGTAAAGTAACGTTGGGAGCATGAGCCTGAATGGTAAAGTAACTGCTCCAGATTTCTTTGGACTGACTTTCGGACATCAGATTAAACCGGATTGGATGTTTGTCGGGCACATTGTTGTGCACTTCAAATGCAAAGGCATTGGCAACAAAGGCGGTTTCGTTTCCGTCAATATCGCCAAAATCAGCCACGTTATCCGTGATGGTAACAAATGGGCTGTCTGAGCTTATCGTTACGTTTACTGCGGAAGCCAAGCCATTTCCTACATTCTCCATGGTCATATCCAATTGAACAGCTTCACCAAAATCGGCCTGTGCATTCCCGTCCTCATCCTGTATGGCATGAGAATGATAGATCACATAAGGTCCATCGGGAGCACTCACAATAACAGTTCCTGAATAAGGCTGATAGTTTTGTGCCGTAACAACAAGGTCGGCTATTCCGGGCATGGTAATCGGATCGAGCTGAATAAAAGCCTGGCCGTACTCATCTGCTATACCGGAACCAAACAATTGACCTTCAATCGAAAAGCCAATATATCCATAGGGCACAGTTGACACTTCAATTGAAGCAGAGCCCAGGGGAAGAAAAGAGGGATGGCTGACAACCATAACAGGTGGCTCAGAAAAATAAACCATCAGTGATGGATCACCAATCAGATTATAAATATCCCAGTAATACTGTGCCATACCCGGTGAACCTTCTGTAACGGCCATATTTCCGGTAAAAATGACCTGACTCTGCGTGGTATACCATTCAGCAAACACTTCGCCATGGGTATGAAAAAGCCCGTCGAATGCTCCAGGACCTGTTTCTTCATAAGCAGGCGGAACTTCTGTTATCGCTCCAACGCCAACGGCAAAATAGTAATCCTCGTCCCAATAAGTACTGTTTGAACCGCCGGCATGTCCTACTGTTCCTTTTCCGGGAGCTCTAACAATGGCTTCTGAAAAGCATTCGTCAAGCTGATACTCGCTCGAAGAGCAGCAGTTGCTCAACATAAAACCATATTTATCAGCATTCTGAAGTGCAGGGATATGGCTTTTAACAAATGATGGATCAGCCCATCCGTCAGGGCTGCAATGGGCTGAATAATTTGAGAAAGTAACCCCATCGCTCACATGTTGTCTGATCTGAGCAGACTGACTTCCTGATGCAGGATATAGAAATGCATGTGCGGTGATGCCGTGGTTGTTATTGAAATAATTTATTGTTCCATAATTCACCTGACCATTACCCCAGTTATAGCCATGCGAGCCATCGACACCTGCCACAATCACCACTTCGTCGAGATAAGATGGATCGGGCATGGTATATTCTTCGTATTGCAGGGTTTTATCAATCATGGGTTGAAGCTGGGCTGTTGTTTGGGCCGAGAAGCGTCCGTAGAAAATTTCCGGAAAAAGATCACCGGTATACTCAACATAATTCCTGTCGGTGACCCCATCGCCATTGTTCCAGGTTGGCACCTGCTGAATATCGCCTACAAACAACACAAAGGAAGGAGCCGGATTTTCTGCTGTTCCTGCATCATAGAGGCTTTCGAGATAAGCTTTGATGCTTGCAGTGGTGTTGCCTACCTCCGGCATATCTGTATAAGCCTCCACAACGGTAAAACCTTTCTTGGTTTTCCATGCAATAAATTCTTCTAATTGTGATTCGAACATACGGTCGCTGACGATCACGTAAGTGACAGGATAGCGGGTAAAATTCTCCCGTTCATCCACCTGAATACGGTTCAGTAAATGACGGTTCAGGCCATTGAACCAGGGTGATTTCAATGCTTTTTTCCTTTCCATGGTTTGCCCAAAATCAGCATTTACAAAATGCAGGCTAAACTCAATATTTTCATACACCCGAATAGTGTTAAGAACCGGGTTGTATTGCACCGGCGAAATATTCAAGCGGGCAATGTGGCTGCCCCTCATTGTTCCAAGCTCATCCACAGTTACCAATTCGGACGAAGGATATCCGTTTTGTTCATAGGCTTTCTGATTCATTACCAGATCGTGCTCATCTATTGACTTGCTTCTGGGAGGTTGAGAAGGATACAACAATTGTTGGTATCCAAACTCGTCGAGAGAATACTCTTTCACCTCATAACCTTCGATACGGATTGAAACACCGGCACCGGCAGGCAACTCGATAAGTTTGCGATAAACGGGTACCTCGGGTGAGCCGAACTGCTGGTTGTTCACATACCCATTCACACTGAGCCTTGTAAACAAACTACCTTGTGAAGTGGTGGTGCCTAAATTTATTACACCAAGCGTGTTGCGAAGCTTCAGACCATCCTGATTTGTTTGTAAAACTGACAGCTCAGGCGAATCTGCACTTCCGGTGAAAATTGATTGGGCATTCAGCGGACTGACATTGAACAAGATGCAGACGGTGAAACACAGACTGATTAAGGCGTAAAATACTTTCATACTGTGAAAATTTGTGTTGAACATGTATTGAATCAAAAAGTAATACAAAGATTATAAATAAATCGTTAAGGTACGCTGTTTTAACAATATAATTAAACCATTGACCATAGATTGAAGACAAGGCGGAATGTCATCAGGTTGCATCGAGAGTTTCGGGTTAATGAATAACTATCCTTTCACTACTTTTTCATCACCCATTCGTTTCAATGACTGAAAAACAGTGTAGGCCGATGAGGTGAGGCCGATCACAAACACAGTTAAAAAAACGGCGATAACATCCATAATATGAAGGTCAACCGGATAGGCATCGATAATAAATGAACCTCCTTCATTTCCAAGCTTTAGCAGCCCAAAATGCTGCTGAATCAAAACAACAATAATACCGGCAACCAAGCCTGCAACACCTCCTGCCAACGATATCAGCAATCCTTCGGTGAGAAAAAGCTTACGGATGAGTTGACGGGCTGCTCCAAGACTTGCCAGCACGGCTATATCTTTGCGCTTGTCAACGATGATCATGGTTAGCGATCCCACCACATTAAATGTAGCCATGATTAAAATGAAAGTGAGTATGATAAAAATTGCCCATTTTTCCGACCGCATAATACGGTAAAGGGTTTCCTGTTGTTCGAAACGGTCTCTGACCAAATAGTCATTCCCTAAAAGCTGTTTTACTGTTTTCTGGACCTTGCCAAGATACTTGTTGTCGGTCAGGTAGATTTCAAATGCACTTACTTCGTTCTCGTATCCCAGCAGAGTGTTGGCCCATTCGAGTGGCACTATCATATACCTGGCATCGTAGTCCTGCTGCGACGAAAAAACACCAATAGGCTGTATTCCTAAACTGTTAAATGCCTGATCGAACGACATCACCGATGCTTTTCCACGTTTTGGCACATACACGGTTACAAGAGCCGAAGGATTATTGATATTCAGACCCAGATACCAGGATACGCCTGCACCAGGCACAGCAAACTGAAAGCCATCGCGCGAAAGCACAAAAGACCCCTGAACCATCAGTTTGTCAAATTCTCCCAGCGATTCATAGGCATTGCCTACGCCTTTTATCCGGCCAATGTGTTGTTTATCATCATACCTGAAAAGGGCATCTTCTTCGGTGACTCCCACCAGGGCTTTTACACCCATAACTGATTGAATCTTTCCGGTAGGAAACAAGGTTGTGTCGATGGTTTTGCCAAGCCGGGGTTCGATGAGCAGATGAGGGCTTACACTATTCACCAGACCGCTGATAACCTGCTCAAAACCATTGAAAACAGACAGCACAACAATCAGTGCAAAGGCTCCGATACTAACACCAATAACCGAAATCCCCGAAATAATATTAATCAGGTTATGGCTTTTTTTTGCTGCCAGATAGCGTTTTGCAATAAAAAAAGGCAGGTTCAATAAGGGCAAATTTATCCTGCAAAAGTAAGCTAAATTAGCTTCAAAAGTTACTGCCAGACTGATAAGGGCCGATCTCCGAATGGATACTTAAACAAGCTGCAGAAATGCGTTTATCATATTCCCTTTGCGGTGGCCAGAATTCCTTCGTGATAGGAAACCGGAGTAAAAAAGGCACTCTCGAACTTGTTGCTGCTGAACAGATACTCAAATTCGTATTGATACATCATTTCGATCGATTCTTTTACCAGCGGATTAAACCAGCCTGCCATGTGCATCATCCACCGGCTAAGGTTTGAATAGTTGGGCTTAACGCCATAAACTGCAGCCACTTCCCGGATAAACTCTTGACCATTAAGTGCATCACGATGTGTGGGCAGATGCCAGGTTTGTCCGAAAGCCTCCGGACTTGTTCCCAAAAGAGCTACTGCTTTTGAAGCATCAGGAGCATAAGTCATGGAGTGTGCCACCTCGTCTTTTCCTAACCAATTGGCTTTACCACCACTTTTAAGCTTTGTGAAAACCATGGGCAGTACAAATGTATTCACAGCCTCTGCGCCATAAAAGTCCGCTGAGCGGGCTATCAATGCCTTAATGTTCCCTTTATTCATCTCCCCGAGAAGTTTTGAAGCAATTTTTGCTCTTACTTCACCCTTTTTGCTGCATGGATTGAAAGGGGTTTCCTCTGTCATCCAGCCTGCTACCTTTCCATACATATACACATTGTCGAAAAATACCAGTCGCGCACCATTTTCCTGGCAGGCAATAATGGTGTTATCCATAATCTGAGGCCATTCATGCTGCCATACCTTTATGTTGTATTGCAAGCCCAAAGTGAGATATACCACTTCTGAACCTTTCACAGCAGTCCGCACCTCATTGAGATTAAAAGCGTTTGCAACAACAACTTCATCATTCGTGTTAACTTTCGTTGGACTTCTTCCGGCTACACGAACTGTTTTCCCCAGTTGATTGAGCTGTATGGCCAAATCTTTTCCAATAGTGCCTCCAGCACCCAAAATAGTATGTATTTGATCTGTTTTCATAGGTCAGGTATTTTATAATTAGGGGTCATGGCTAAATAAGCCAAGATATAAAGTTTATACTCCTGTCTATTCTATTCATAAATTTACCAACCGGCACGAAAGATTTTGCCTATGGACTCACTTCCAGGCTTTGGCCACCAATCCGGTACCTGTTTGGTGTTTTAACCTGACATCGGCAAAATTCAATACCAAGCACAAAGGAAAGACAAGCAAATAATAGAAAGGTAACAAAACAAAGAAAAGTTTTGAAACGTTCAACAACAAAATCGGATATTTCATCGACAGTTTCCAGGACAAACGGCCAGGTGGGCCATACTGATAGCGAATTTCGGATTTGGAGAATCCGGCTTTTCTGAGCTTTTCACCCAATTCCTCTATCCCATACCCATCGCGCACATGCTCATCGATGAATCCAACCGCACCGTCTTCGTGCTGATCATGGTCGTGAACATCGGAACCACCCTGATCCGAAGGCGTGGAGATCAGTAACACACCACCCTTCTTCAATGCTTTATGGTAGTTTGTCAACACAAGTACATCCTCTTCGATGTGTTCCATAACATCTACACAAAGGACAAGATCAAACTTGTTATCAAAACTGATTTTTGTGAGATCAGCATACTGAAATATGGTCTGTGACAATCCAATCCGGCCAAAAAATTGATTGCAATCGTCAATCTGCTCAGTTTTAACATCAAGGCCAAGAATCTGCCAGTTGTGATTCGACTTTGCCATGTAATAGACATATTGTCCAAAGCCTGAGCCTGCGTCAAGTATATTTTTCGCGCCTTTGTTTTGCTCTGCCCATTGTTTGATTTCGCGCCTGATGTGCCATGACCTGAGCAGGAGTATGTCCAACAGGTTATAAAATAGCTTACGCGTAAAAGGACTGTTATTAAAAACCTTGCCGAGACTTCGCTTTATCGGATCGTATTGCATGAAAAAAAAGGTGATTGTTTATTTTGTTAACCGCTTTGAAAACTCATTCGTGAAGCAAATGATCAATGTGCTCAATATAATCGAGCGAATCGTCCAGAAAAAACATCAAATCCGGTACAATCCTGAGTTGGTGACGAACTCTTTTACCAAGCAACAACCTGATTTCCTTTGAATGAAGCTTGATAGCGGCCAATATCACCTGCTTGTCTTTTGTGCCAAACAAGCTCAGGAAAACTTTGGCAATGGACAAATCGGGCGAAACAGTCACTTTAGTAACTGTGACCAATGAACCAGCAGCCACTGCCTTCATATCAAACTGAAATATTTCGCTTAGGTCGCGCTGTAACAATCGGCCTATTTTTTGTTGACGTTGTGTTTCCATAATGCAAAAATACGCAAATCTATAGTCAGAATGGAAACTGAATTTCAACATCAGTTATACCACAACATCTGATCTGTTCAATAAAATCAAAATCTTAACAAAGAATTAAAGTAATCTTTTGGCAAGCAGTTCAAATTATGGTTTATTTTGTTAGCTGATTGTTAATCGACAGTTTTCCTAAACGAAACAATCAGGTTAACAGGATTAAAGAATTGCTTATCAACTACAAACCAACCATGAAAAGCATTAATAACCTCAGCCTTTTTGCCATGATGCTTTTAGCATTTGCATGCATTCCAGGCGAAAAGCAATACAAAGAACCAGGTTCCAATTATTCCTGCAATCAGGTGGAAGCAGCCATCGAAACCAATGTGATGGACACAGAAGGTGATTCGGCCGATGACCCTGCAATTTGGATTCATCCGAAAGAAACTTCCAAAAGCCTTGTCATAACAACCAACAAAAAAGCCGGACTTGTGGTGTATAATCTCGAAGGCAAAGAAGTTCAGTTTGTTCAATCGGGCCGGGTCAACAATGTTGATGTCCGGTATGGCTTCAATCTGAATGGTCAGGTCGTTGATATCGTGGCAGCCAGCAACCGTTCGTTCAATTCTATTTCCATTTACAGGATTGAGCCGGATTCAGGAACACTGATAGATATCTCGGCCCGCACCATCCGTTCAGCACTCGACGAGGTGTATGGTTTCTGTCTTTACAAAAGCGCAATCAGTGGAAAATTCTACGCTTTTATGAACAGCAAAAGCGGAAACATGGAGCAATGGGAGCTTTTTGCCACAGACAACAACCGCATTGACGGACGTTTGGTCAGAAGTTTTAAAGTAGGGGAGCAAACCGAGGGTTGTGTAGCCGACGATGAACTTGGTTATTTGTATGTGGGTGAAGAAACTTACGGGATATGGAAATATCTTGCCGAACCCGACAAGGGAGGCGACCGAAAATCGGTGGCAGACACCTCACAATCCTTTGTCGTTCCCGATATTGAAGGGCTCACGCTATATTATGGAAGTGAAGGCCGCGGTTATCTGCTGGCATCGGTTCAGGGTGATAATTCATATGCTGTTTTCGAAAGAGGCGGCAAAAACAAATTTCTGGGATGCTTTCGTATTGTTGATAGCAGCAACACCGATGCTGTGGAAGAAACCGACGGTATTGATGTGATCAATATGGCCATGAACGACCGCTTTCCAAATGGTTTTTTCATAGCCCAGGATGGCTACAACAAAAACAACGGGCAGGACACTACCCAAAACTTCAAGATGGTTCCCTGGGAGCATATCGCCAACAGCTTCGGTCCTGCATTGATCATCGACAACACATTCGATGTGAGGCTGATGGGTTCACAGGAATAGTTTTTTTGGCGTATAAACAGCTTATCAGGTTATTTTCATTCATGGTTTCGTCAGGATAAACCTGCATTAGGCCTTTATGTTGAAACAACCCGCAACTTCTGCAAATTCATCCGAAAGGTTTTGTCGTAAATTGCTACTTTTGCATTTCATTATCAGTTTATGTCCAAACTTCTGTCCATTGTTATTCCTGCTTACAACGAGGCAACCTTCATCGAAAGCGTTCTGGAAAAAGTAACCGCCAGCCTGAAGAAAAACCATTTGGATTCAGAGATCATTATTGTTGACGATGCATCGAAAGACGATACCCTGGTCAGGGTGGAGCATTTCAAAGCCATGCATCCGGATGTTTCGCTGCAAGTGTTGGCATCGGCCCCCAATCGTGGGAAAGGTTTTGTGATCCGAAAAGGTATTGAATTGGCAACAGCTGATTATGTGCTGGTGCAGGATGCTGATTTCGAATACGATCCAAATGATTACCCTCTCCTACTGGAGCCTGTTTTGAAAGGAATGGCTGACGTCGTTTATGGTTCGCGCTTTTCGGGAGGCAACCCGCACCGCATCCTGTTCTTTTGGCATTCGATCGGGAACAAGTTCCTGACCACCTTGTCGAATATGTTCACCAACCTGAACCTGACCGATATGGAAACAGGTTACAAGCTGTTTAAACGCGAAGTGTTACAACCAATCCGGCTCAGGGAAAACCGCTTTGGATTTGAACCTGAAGTTACGGCCAAAATAGCCCGTGTGCCTGGTATTCGCATTTACGAAGTTGGAATTTCCTATTACGGCCGCACCTATGCCGAAGGCAAAAAGATCAACTGGAGGGACGGGGTTAAAGCTATTTATTGCATTTTGAAGTATAACCTTTGGGCGAGATAAACCAACGTATTTATTATTAAGTGAATCAAGCTGTTGCACAAAGAGCCACTAAGAAGACTCAAAGTTTCACAAAGAAAGTATCAATAATCACTTTGTGTAGCTCTGTGATTCTCTGTGTAACTTTGTGCCATAGCTATGCCTTTCACTATATCATGATGATTTTGCAATGAGTCTTACAGTTGAAATAGTAGAAATATGGTTCTCGCTCGAAAGGATTACCTACGGTGAGAAAAGTCCGTGTGGTAGTAGGGATTTCCAGCAAAAACTGAAGTGTTTTCGCCTGATTTAATCCGAATCTGTTTTTCATTAATTTACTACATTTGCTCACACAAATGGCTTATTGATTAACAGGATAAATAGCATATTCAGTTGTAATGAAAGTATCCGCTGGAATCTTCAAAGAAGATAGTCCTTTTATCAGGTATTATGTTCCCTTTGGGTTGATGTTGATTAGTATCTTCTGGAAATTCAACTTCATCGACTACAGGGATATATCTATGGATGAGCCTTTTACAATCTATCATGCGCAGAAGGATTTCAAAGGCATGATCGACCTTTTGGCAAAGGGGGAGCCAAATCCGCCATTGTTCATGATCCTGATGCACTATTGGATAAAACTATTCGGTTTAGACCCTATTGCTGTAAGGACTTTGCCACTGTTGTTCAACACTTTGACAATACCAATAGTATATTCTATTGGTCTGCGGTTTTTTAATTCCTGGACAGGCCTCGTCGCTGCCTGTCTTTTCATCCTTTCGGAATACCAGGTCTTTGCAGGATTGGAGGCTCGAACTTATTCCCTAATGTCACTGCTTGTTGCAGCATCTTTGTACTTCTACCTGATCTACCTGAACGATGTTAAAAACAAAAAGGCATTGTTCCTGTTGATTTTAGCAAACCTGCTGTTGGTTTATTCCCATTATTTCGGCTGGTTAGTCATTTTTCTTCAGTTTCTGTTCACATCTGTATTCTCGAAAAATTTTCGAAATGCGCTATGGGGTTACATCCCTGTTGGAACTACCCTTATTGGTTTTTTGCCTTTACTACCATTCGTTCTCAATCAATTTTTGCGTAAGACTAAGGTGGGGACATTCCTAATGCCCCCTCGTCCTTCCGATTATGTAAATGAGTTGTATTATTTTCTTAATCACAAAAGTGTCTTTTATTATGCGCTATACATATTGGCTGCAGGTGCTTTGTTTTTTTCACTTATGTTGATTATGAGAAGGGTAATCCGGTTTCGAAAGGAACTGTTGGTTTTGTTTCTATGGTGGATTATTCCCTATAGCTTTATGTTTTTGATTTCGACAAAAGTGCCTATGTTTAATTCGAAATACATCTTGTTCAATTCCATTGGGTTTTATCTTTTTATTCCTGCTTTATTCAGTTTTCTTTTTCAGCAAAAATTCAAGTGGTTAAACTATTTGGGCGGCATAATACTGTTGACCCATATGGGGATCAAAACCGAAATCTTGCCTAATAACTATTCATACAGAGAGATTCGAAATGCGGTGCGTTTTGCATCAGGATATAAAACAGACAATTGCATTTTTATTCTTCATCCTTATTGGTCTGACCTGTTGTTTTTGTACCATTATGACCGGGATGTTTTTACCGAAACCAATAACCTCCCGGCCCGAATGAAAGAAAAAGGCATCTACAATGTCTGGGGCTTATCAAATGCAAAACTGATCATTGAAGCCAATCCGGGGAAAAGGGTCATTTTAGTACAGGATGGTGTGATTCATAATCCAGAAGGCACCTTCTTTCCTTATTTCGATTCCACCTTTGTTCAGATAGATTCCGCATTTTTTCCACAGATTACGCACGTTAGTGTTTATGATCCCAAATAATGAGCAAAATAGATAGTTAGTCACTTCAAACACTCAGTTTTTACAATTGTCTTCCTGAATATTGCATGACTGATATGGAAACGGGGCATAAACTGTTAAGATAATCGGGCTTCCCTTACTCAAATACTAAGTGTGCTTATGTATGATCCGAAGCATTTCCTCAATAAAATGCTTTTCAATTGAATGCCAGACAATCCGTGCATTTATGGTGCTTTTTCATACTCATAAATACCCTGTCGTGCTTTTTCCATATTTGGAATGGTTAATTTATCGTAGAATTTGCCATATGGCTTAAGTTTTAAAAACGAATGCCAATAGGCTTCTTTAGTCATGCCCACATAATGAATGCTACCAAAGTAATACTGCCGTGTTTGAAATAAATTCAATGCAATAAATGCAACAATGATAAGCATCACAGGCAATGTTACAATCCATTTCCTACGATCAATAACCCATTGCACAAAGGCAGCAAAACCAACAGCATACAGCGCATAAGATTCAACATAAGCCCGAAGCCCAAACCCGCCTCCATACCACCATGCCCACCATGAAGAAATAATATACACATTGAGTAAAGTGAAAATAATCAGGGGAACGGCTATTCCTTTCAGCTTCCTGAACATAATTACAATACCAATAAAAGCAAGAATCATTACTGGGGTATACACTAGCCATCCTTTGCGGTAGCTAAACAAATTGTTGAATATCTGTGGGTTGTTAAAGAAAAAACCTTGGTCACTACCATATCCATTAAAAAAATACAATCCTGTCATCGTTTTCCAATATACAATCTGAGGCACCCAAATAAGGACTGCGAAAGCGAGTAATGTCATGAGCCACTTGTAGTTCTTAACAAAAAAAAGTGCTTTATCTTTTAAGCTTTCCAGACTTTTAACATCCCAAAAGATGAACACCAGTCCGATAATGGCGTTGGTTGGCCGCACAAGGGCAATCATACCACTGACAAGTCCAAGCAAAATGGATAGGCGGAAAGAGGGTTTTTCGTGCCAAAGTACTGTGAGATAAAGAAAAGCAGCGTAGAGAAAAAAGCTATTGGCATGGGTCATAGTTGCTTCGGCTGTCGCATAATGAAAAAGATTGGTTCCAGGAACAACTATCAACAAAGTTATGGCAACTACTACAGTAGAAAAGAATTTTAACAATAGCTTCTTAAGCAGAATCAAGGCGAATAACAAATAAACCAAGGTTCCAATAATCAGGCCTAGTCTGTAAGGCGGACCATAGCCATCATCCTCACCCTGGCCTGTTAACAACATGTAAATGCGTGTTGTCAGAAATGCTGGCGTATACATTATGGACATTCCCATTGTAGTTACAATGGTGTTTTTTCCTAATTGTGAATGTATGGGCCAAACTTTATTCTGATAGGCACTTGGGTTTTCAGTAACATATTTAAGCTCAATATCTTGATAAATAAATACTGCAGGCAAATAGGCATAATAATGCAAAACATCCTGTGCAATAATCCTGTCTGTTCGTTTCCAATATTCAATGTCAATTGAATACCAAACCGATAAACCAAGAATAATGGCGATAATCCAATCTGGCAATCCTCTATTTGAAAACAGGCGGTGAATCAGGAGGGTGAAACTACTTTGTCTGTTTGTTTCTGAAACTCTATTCATATCTGATAGTTGAATCCAATCACTTACTCTCAATACTGACTGGGTGATTAACAAAAATATTCAATTAATTAAAGTAACCTGACAAAAGCAGTTCAAATATCAGGCATTTTTTCAAATCAAAAATATTCTTGTGAAAGTTTATTACCTCAATCGTTACGAGTGAAACTTTGGCAAATTGTATCCTATTTACTATTCAACCCATGATCAGGGACATGCCACAGTATCAGTCCCGGTTATTTGAATCAAAACTTTCAACATGCTCAAAAAGAAAAATTTTCGCGGTGAAGAAAGTTTAACGAAAGCATCATTGCAAGCATATGGTGGAGAAATAATTACATTGCGAAACCGACAATTCGCTAAGCGGATTCAAAATAAATAGAAGTTGCTAAGTTTTTTTACCTTTGCCAGAGGCCATAACCGTAAGCAATGATTCAACAAACCCGCAAAATCAGGCTTTCTGCCCAAACCGTAATTTTCCTGATTATACTCCTTGGAGTTATAAAGTTTTCGTATCAGCAGACCAACATCCTCAGTTACGATTACTTCGGACTTTATGTTTACCTACCGGCTACTTTTATATATTATGATCCGGCAATCAGTGACCTGAGCTGGCTTGAGCAAATCAACGCAACCTATAAAAACACCCCCATGTTTTATCAGTTGCAACTGGTAGGAAATTACAACATCATTCGGTTTTTCTGTGGCATGGCTATGCTGCTCTCCCCCTTCTTTTTTCTGGGTCATGTGATTGCACTGCTTACATCTTATCCTGCTGACGGATTCTCATACCCCTATCAACTGGCTATGATGATCGCAGCCTTTTTTTACGTGGCCGTTGGATTGATCTTCATGCGAAAGGTACTTTTACGCTATTTCAGTGACAAAGCGGTATCCATCAGCCTTTTGGCTCTATTTCTGGGAACAAACCTGTTGTTTTGGTCCACTTTCGATGCCGGAGCTCCCCACACCATTTTGTTTACACTTTATGCCATGTTGTTGTGGTTTACCATTCGCTGGCACGAAACCCCAAAAGCGAAATTTGCTGCGGCTGTCGGGCTTATTCTGGGACTGATCATTGTGTCGAGACCCAGCGATATCATTGCAGTTTTGATTCCACTTATGTGGAATGTGTATAACTGGAAAAGTTTGAAGGAGAAAATCAAACTGATATTCATTCACTACAAACAGGTTTTGTTGCTGGTGGCACTTGTCGCCCTGGCCGGACTTCCGCAAATGGCTTATTACTTCTATTACACCGGTAAAATTTACCTCAGCACCTATACAGATCCACAATCAGGATTTGATTTCTCCCATCCCCGCTTTGGATGGGTTCTTTTCAGTTTTCGCAAGGGTTGGCTAATTTATGCCCCCCTGATGGCATTTGCCTTGGCAGGCTTTATCCCGCTATGGCGAAAGCACCATCAGCTAATTCCTGCCTTACTGCTCCATTTTGTAATCAACTTATTCCTGATTGCCTCCTTCACCAGCCTGATAAGCTATGGCTGGCGGGCTTTTATCCAGTCCTATGCTTTGTTGGCCTTCCCACTTGCTGCCATGGTCAGTGTAATCATCGCCTCAAAAATCTGGCTGAGGGCAATTGCCACCTTATTGCTTGGCTTTTTCATTTGGCTGAGTGCTTTGCAAGGCTGGCAAATTATCATGGAGGTGATTGATGGATCAAGAATGACACAAACATATTATTGGGAAGTTTTTGGTAAAACCACAGCCTCCGAAGAGAATAAAAAACTTCTGAGAATCGACCCCTACTTTGACGACCATCATAACAACCAGATCCCGGATACTTCCATCTATAAAACAAAAAAGCTTGTGTTTCATAATTTTAATGATGATAAAAACTTTACAGATCCACTCGACTCTTTAAATCGTGTTTTTCTCCTGGACTCATTAAATAGATTTAGTCCTGCCTTTAAAAAGCCACATAACGAGATCACAGATAAAGAATATTTTTGGGCCCGTATTTCATTCCGCTATTTTACCCCCTATCCAATCCCAACAAATGACTTACTTCTTGTGACCACATACACGTATCAGGGAAAAAGAACCTCGAGTATTGGCAAACCATACAAATACAGAGATTTTCCGATGATAGAGAATTCTCCGGGAAAATGGCATTATTTTGAGATTGATTACTTATCGCCCGAAGTGACAACGAAATTTGACCGATTTGAATCCTATTTGTGGTATCGTGGCCAATCAACGATTTATCTCGACGATTTTAGCATCAAAATCTTTTATTAGTAGCTGTTAACTTTTTTTGATGATTACTTTTGCTTTTGCTTGTAATCCCAAACCCAGCCTGCATCGAGGCGCAACATTAACTCTTCATCGATCCCCCGTTTAGCAGCTTTTTCGCGTATCATCTTCATGCTGTTTTCGCTCTTTCGCATTCCATCCATGATCACTATGATCTCCTCCATCCTTTGCAAAGCCTGTTCGCCATTGTCGCTCAGCACTTCAAACAGCTCATCAATAATGCCAAAACCAAAACGGTTCATATTGGCATCGGTCTGTATAATCAGGAAAACATCTGTTCGGGCAACCTCTTCAAACAGGTCGATATGTTTTCGGTCGCGTGGCTTGGAGCCATCGGAAAAAAATATCTGGGAATTATAATACCAAAACTGGTTGCTTCTGAACGCCCTTAAAGGATTACCGCTCCCAAACCACTGCCAGTAGTAACTGTCGGCAACAGTGACTACCGACGGCATGTTTTCCTTCACAGGATTAGTGAAAACAAAAGTGGGATAAGGCATGGCAAAGTCATCGGGCTTCTGCATCAGGTTCATGCCGTCCCAAAGGTCACGATCGGGCGACCTGAGCTTGCCGGTTACCAGGATGTCTTTCATGTCAATATCAACGAATTCTCTACCCAACAAGTGTTCCATTGTATTGATTACCGAGTCGAACACCAGTCCCAGACCGTAATAGCTCCAATGTATGCCGCATTTGGGAAAAAGTGCATAGCGGCTGGTGTCTTTCATGGCACTGAACCATTTATTTCCTCCGATCACAGCAATCCCCTTGCTGCTTAAAAGTTCGTAGTAACGGTCGTGGTTGGTTGGATGAATGGTGTCGGGGCGGTATTTTTCGGGCACATATTCCGGAAAATAACTTGCCTTGCCCGGAGCCAGAACAACCACCAAAGCCTTGCCATTGCTGCGGAACCATTGATCCACAACAACTGCCTTTTCCACATCCGCCATGATCTTTTCATCGCCCACATAATCAACACCATACATGGCTTTGATGTAATTTATCTCGTACAAATACCCCTCGTTACCAATAATTACTGCCTGCGCATTGACGGTATCGAACAAAGTGAATTGCAATTGGTTGTGCAACCTCACCAGGTCGGGGCGAAAGCCAATATTGTTTTCAACATAAGTATTCAGACTGTCTTGAAAACTAGCTTCGTAGAGGTTTTTCCATGACCACTGCGGCAGTTTTGGGGTACTGATGGCACCTTTCAGGCTTTTCATCTTTGGCCAGTTGAGGTGCTGTTGCACATTGGGGATCAACAGCATCAGCATCAGCAGGATAAAAAGTAATTGTTTAACCCTGTGTTGCATCAGAATCTAAAATAAATAAACGGATTAAAACCCGAAGAAGTAATCGAGCTCAGACTGATGATAAACATGATGATGGCGGCAATTGTCATCAGGATAATGACCCTGAAAATCTGCACCTTGCCAAACAAGCTTTGCTGCCAGCGTTCAAAAGCAGGGAAATACGCTAAAAAGCCGAAAAAGGCGCCAAAGACAATCATAAACCAAACCGAATTGGCAACATGAAGTTCTTCACCAGTCCGGAATGCGAACATCCCTTTCAGGAACATCCAGGCCTGACCCATGCTATCGGCCCTAAATAGCACCCAACCAATAAGGGTAATAACAAAAGTAATGATGACGCTCGGAAGTTTGCCAATGGTTTGATAAACTTTGAGCAGAAACAATCTGTCGGCAACCAGGAAAAAACCATGAAAGGCACCCCAGATAACAAAATTCCATGCAGCTCCATGCCATAGTCCCGAGATCAGAAACACCACCCAAAGGTTAAAATACATCCGGATTGCCGTAACCTTGCTTCCTCCAAGTGGAATGTAGAGGTAATCGCGCATCCAGCGACCCAGGGTCATGTGCCAGCGGCGCCAGAACTCCGAGATGTTTTGAGAGACATAAGGGTTGTTGAAGTTTTCGGGAAAATCGAAACCAATCATACGGCCAAGCCCGATAGCCATGTCGGAATAGCCTGCAAAATCGTAATAAATCTGGAAAGCATAAGCCAGAATTCCAACCCATAGCGTGTAGGTAGACAATTGAGATACCTCAGCAGCAAACACACTGTCGGCATAAGCGCCCAGGGTGTTGGCAATCAGCACTTTTTTTGCCAACCCAAGGGCAAACCGGAAAAAGCCTGTCAGGCGGTTATCGGCATTTTCGTTGTTTCGCCGGTCAACAAGCTGTTCAGCCACTTCATTATAGCGAACAATAGGCCCTGCAATCAACTGAGGAAACATGAGGATATAAAGTGCCAGGTCGGTTACTTTTTTCAATGGGGGATGCAAACCACGGTAAACATCAATGGCGTAAGTCATCTTCTGGAAGGTAAAAAACGAAATGCCGATTGGCAGGGCAACCTGTGTCCAGATCGTGGGTCCCATACCCATGCTTGCCAGCAACAGATCGAGGTTTTCCACGAAGAAATTGGCATACTTGAAATACGACAACATTCCGATATTCAATGCAATACTGGCTCCGGTAAGCCATCGTTTGCGCGATCGTGTCGACTGGTAAAGGAATTTAACCAGATAGAAATCAATTACGATACTGGCCAGGACGATAAAAATAAAATCAGGTGCCCCCCAGGCATAAAACAGGATGGATGAAATGAGCGCAACATAGTTTTTTAGCCGGTGGGGTGCAACAAAATACAGTATCAGGAAAGCTGGCAGGAAATAAAGGAGAAACAAACTGCTGCTGAAAACCATAAGGCTTTGGTTTGAATTAGGCGCAAATTTACAGGAATAATCCAAACAAAATGGGTAAAAAAACAATGGCAGACCAATTGTTATGCGGCTGATTTACTTTGGAGTGAGTAATAGTGAGTCAAAATTTCCGGTTTTCGGTATTCATCAATAAACCATATAGTTAGGTAATCAACAGTTAAATAAAAGCCTGAAGGATTATTGCATGATCCATTTCGGGTGGGCTTTACAGGAAAACAGGCGGCTTCGTGAGCCGCCTGTTTCTCGCGTCTAAACCGAACCTCAAGCAGAGCAAAATGCACTGCTGCTTATGGAAGGATTATTGCATGATCCATTTGCGGGTGGGCTTTACAAGAAAACCGGCGGCTTTGTGAGCCGCCTGTTTTTCGCGTCTAAACCGAACCTCAAGCA
>DITE01000108.1 GCA_002422725.1 Bacteroidales bacterium UBA6192 | reverse complement strand
ATCATGATATCGACGATATCACCAGGTTTTACATGCTCATAGCGTGAATGATTTGCAATAATCTTTTCAATGATATTCATAGTAATTGGAATTTTTTAGAAAGAATTAACTGCCAAAATTAGGCAATAAGCCATCATCATACCCGCCACCTGATAATTTGGAGTCTTTCTAATTAAGACTTATAAACTAAGGTTAAAAATAATGAATATCAGAAAATTAGTTTCATTTGCTGGCGCAATCCCATGCCTTTGGCTACAGGATGGCTTGCCGTTGGTTGGATGTTGACCGCTCTTTCAAAAAGTGTTTCGATAATTTCTCTTCGGTGATCCTGATAGTGTATCTGAACCCTTAAGTCGCTTTCTACCCATTCATTTAGTTTAGCTAATGTTTCAACGCCATCATTCAGCGAATTGATCACTGCAACACCATGAGTGGCGAGTGCTGCAGCATTGCAGTGCTGTTCAAATTGTCCTTTCATGGGAACCACAAGTAGTTTTTTGCCTAAATATAGGGTTTCCGCAGGGGTTTCAAAGCCTGCTCCACACAACACCCCATTGGCATGAACCATGCTCTGAACAAAATCGATGCTGTTCACCGGATGAATTCGGATGTTGGAATTGAATTGAGCCGATTTGCCACTTTTAGAGAAAATTTCCCAGCGGGTATGTTTAATTTTCGAAAACATTGTTGCAAGCAGGTAGTCATCATATGCCGGAAGATACACGCAGTAATAACCCTTGTTTGTAGGTTTAATAATGCTGATATCATTCCTGATTACAGGGGTATAGATTTTCTCGCTATAGCGATCGAAATGAAAGCCAATTGCATCATGTGATGGAGCGTAGTTTTTCAGGATAAAACTTCCAAGGAAATCAGTTTCAGCAGGCATTGGTACATTGGGTTGTAGCAAAGCACTCTGATGGCTCAGTGCCATACAGGGGACCTCTTTGATTTGGCATGCCCATGCGCTGATAGGTTCAAAGTCGTTGATAACCAAATCGTAATTTTCAACAGGCAATTGACCAAATTCTTTTTTCAAACGAATCAGACTGGCTTTGCTGATCGTGTCCCAAACATCAATTCCTCCCTTTTTACCAAAGTAAAAACTCAATCCATTAAGTTTAAATTTTACCGGAAAGTTAGGCTTTATGTCAGCCTGCGAACCACTTATCAGAATGTCCACCTCGGCATATTCATTCAGCATCGGGACGATTTCACCTGCTCGGCTAAGATGGCCGTTACCTGTTCCCTGGATGGCATATAAAACTTTCATGATTGAAACTCTTTAAGCATGATTTGAAACAGTTCTTTATTTTTCAGATCGTCGGCAGAAATACTTTCAGGATCTGTTAACGATGGTAGAGTGTTGCTTTGGGCTTCTTCCCGGTGAATATATAAGTTCCATTGATTTTCATTATATTCGAGTGCAGTTAAATTTTCGATCCAGTCGCCTGAATTCATGTAATTTACAATGCCCGTATTGCGATTTATCTGTCTGATTTCCGGATGATGTATATGACCGCAGGCAATGGTGTGGTAGCCTTTTCGGATGGCCAGATCGGCAGCAGTTTCTTCAAAATTCTGAATATATTTAATGGCCGTCTTCACGTTTTCTTTAATCTTTTTGGAAAGTGATACCTGCCCCTTGCCAAAAAACCTGCTGATTGAATTCACAATAGTATTGATTGCAATCAGACTGTCGTACCCAATGGCTCCGGCTTTGGCTAACCATTTGGAATGTTGCATGATAACATCAAAAACATCACCATGGAAGAACCAAACTTTTTGTCCGTTTAGATCAAGCACAAGGTCATTGACGATTTGCAACGAGCCCATGCGCGTACCGGTAAATTTCCTGAATACTTCGTCATGGTTGCCAGTGATGTAGTATACTTTTGTTCTTTTAGAAACCAGACTCAGAATATGCTTGATCACCCTCATGTGCGAATTTGGCCAGTAACGTTTGTTGAATTGCCACACATCGATGATATCCCCATTCAGAATCAGAATTTCAGGTTGTATACTTTTCAGGTAGCTGAGAAGTTCTTTTGCACGACAACCTCTGGTTCCCAGATGCACGTCGGAAAGAACAACGATTTCGATCCGACGTTTGTGTTGCTTCATTTTTTTGGGTAAAATAATCAGCAAATTAACTTAACCAGTTTTGCTTCATGATTAGTTAATCATTAATTTTAAGCTAACAAAATACTGAAAACCCAAAAAAATGCTACTCAATGGGAGGAAAAATCCCGGTTTACTTCATGATGACAAAGCGGCCTATGCCTGTTAGTTCTTTGCCCCTGACATGAATGAAGTAGACACCTTTCTCAACATTGACTAAATTAATTTTCTGAGAACCGGCTTCGAAAGTAGTATGAAATACCAATTGACCCGTAGCATTGCTGATTGCTATTACTGCTGCCTCCTTGAGGTCAAAAGCGATATTGTCGAAAGCAGGATTAGGATAAACCCTGACTTGCATATTGTAAGCTTCGGTGATAAAAGGAGGAGGGCCAAATACTGCAGTCAGATTTCGGTTTGTTGCAACAAAGAAAGTAAATGGATTAAGGGTTGAGATAACTGTCCCGTTTTCTTTCCAGTTCATGAAGGTGTAGTTGTTATTTGGTATTGCTGTAAGTGTGGCACTTTCCAGAAAACTAAAACTCCCTGCTCCCGTCACGGTGCCGGCATCTTCAGGTAGGATGGTTACTGTTACTGTCAGGGTTTGGGAAACTTCAAAATGGGCCACAACCATCAGGTTTTCTGAAACTGTGAAAGTATAGGGATTCTCGGTACTCACCTGGGTCCCGTTAATGGTCCATGCCGAAAACTCATAGTTGTTAGCGGCATTGGCTGTCAAACTGACTGTTTCGCCATAGTCATAGTTACCACCGCCCGAAACAGTTCCTGAGTTAGCAGGGCTAACACTTGTTTGTATGGAATACACATTCAGGGCAAAATTTGCTGAAATGCTGTGGTTTTGGTCAACGTTTTCATATGTATGGCTGTATGATTGCATTCCGGCAGCAGCATCAATAGCAATCCCATCTGAAGTCAGACTGTTAATGTGATAACCGGTATTGGCTGTAACAACAAAGGTCTGATCAGATCCTTGACTAACAAGCACTTCGCCTGATGGCGCTATGGATCCATTGTCCGATGCGGTTGCCGTAATGGTATAGGTGAGACCACCACCGTTTCCGGATACATTGATCAGATCGAGACACACCCCATGACCACTATTGGCTATTCCTTCGAAGGCAATATAATAGTTATCAGAAGGATTGGGCAATGGAATGACAACTTCGGTCCAATCTGTCACATTGGTATTAAAGGATTGCAATAGTGTCCATTCAGCCTGCACGGAGTTTTTGTAATATACATTCAAAACATCCTGAAAATTCCAGATGATATAAGTTCGGCGTGCATTGGTATACCTGAACTTTAATTCTGTATTGCTCAGGCCACTGAGTAAGAGCTGCGGTGATATTAGTCTTGTAGTCAACCCACTAGCCAACAGATCTTCGGTTTTATGATATACATTGGAATTTCCTTCGAATGCGTCCGGTGGATTGCTTCCCCCATTACCCGAACCAAAAGTCCAGCTAAGTCCTCCCTGAATACTTTCCTGATCCCAACAGATGAGGGCGGAAGACTCAAAATCTTGCTGAAATGGAAGTTCAAATGGTTCGCAAGTGGTTGTTGCTGATGCTGCTCGTCCGGATGAATATTGCAAACTGCTATTTACTGACCAGGCACGGTAATAATAGGTTGTTGCAGGGTTCAGGTTGCTATGCGAAAAAGCCTGGGCAGCACCTGTGTACAACACTATTCCGCCACCCGGAACAGGATCGCCGGCAGAGTAGGAACTGCCTTCGGCAGGCGTGCCAAAGTTTCCGTCAGGCGACCAGGCCAACATCACGGCATCATCATCATCATTGGGTGTCCAGCCAAGATTAATTTGAAAAGGACCCGGCACGGTGGCGGTAAAAGTAGCAGGATTTCTAACTCCGGTTAAAAAGTTTTGGGCTTCAATCAAGGCATTGTTGGCATTCAGCCTGCCTGCTCCAAGCTTGCCCAGATAGCCCGGGTTTACATCATAGTGGTTGTCAACAGAGTTTTGAAGGATTTCGGCAAGGTCATCCGGGCTTATCTCTCCGTAAGCCAGTGAGGCAACCAGGGCGGCAACTCCAGAAACATGCGGACAAGCCATGGATGTGCCCTGATAAAAACCGTATGTCCCACCATTTAAAGTGCTTAAAATCCCACGGGCATTAGCACTATTTGTCTCACCTCCAGGTGCTGAGATATCTACCCAGGTTCCATAGTTGGAGTAATACGATTTTTTGTCCTGGTTGTTGGTAGCAGCTACAGCAAATGTGCCTGAGTAAAAGCCCGGATACCATTCACCATCGGTGCCATCATTGCCAGCTGCATAAATCGTTATGCCGCCCCCTGTCAGGGCGTCACCGCCACCATTGGCGTTAAAATAATCAATAGCATCAAGAACGTCTTGTTCATATACCCCCGAAGTAGTATAGCCCCAGCTGTTTTGAGAAATGGCAGCACCATTGTCAGCTGCCCAGACAGGAGCCAGAGAAAACCCGCCACTACCTGTGGAGGTGAATACCTGGGCCGACATTAGCCTCACTCCGTTTGATGTTCCCGATCCACCGGCAATCCCGGATACCCCGACTCCATTGTTATTCACTGCGGCAACAGTTCCCCCAACATGTGTGCCATGATTTCCGGGAACAACAGTGGCATTGTTGGCCACAAAATTAAATCCTATTCCTGCCCACATATTTCCTTCAAGGTCAGGATGGGTAAACTGAACACCTTCGTCAATAATGGCTACAATAAGGTCGGAATTGCCCTTTTCAATTTCCCATGCTTCGGGCAGATCGATATCAGAATCGGGTGTACCATTCTCCTGGCCTGTGTTGTGGTAGTGCCACTGCTCGTTAT
>DITE01000014.1 GCA_002422725.1 Bacteroidales bacterium UBA6192 | reverse complement strand
ATCCGGCAAAGCAGACCGCCTCGGGGCCTCTCTAGCGCTGCCGCGCGAATCCTTTCGCGTGGCAATAAGTTTGAACATTTTTGCTTGTTCCATGTTCCACGATTAAAAATTCCGAAATCAGGAGATGTTGATTTAGTTCCATAAGGCCACGCGAAGGATTCGCGCGGCAGCGGCAAACGTTCCTCCTTCGTCGGACGCCNNAGCCACCGCTGCCGCACGCGCAGGCGGGCCTGCCCCAAGCATTTTGTCAGTTGAGATTTCAACCAAACAGCAATGTGACATTGGTATGGAAGTGACAGAAGCCAGTTGCTATGATTCTTTGACGTGTTTTCGGCGTGTTAAACCTCCTCATTTTTGAGGGTTGGTGGGCTGAAAATACAACTTCAACAAATCACCTGATCAGCTTCAATCCTTCGAGGGCGCTGCTGTCGCCGGGATTCATCAGTAAGGCTTTTTGAAACATGATTTTTGCCTCACGCAGCTTGCCCAGCTTGTATTGTGTCCAGGCCATCATAATGGCTGTGTCGTAATCAAATGGATAAAGATTGAGCACAATAGTGAAATGTTTCAGGGCTGTGGCAAAGTCCTCCCTGTTGTAAGTAATCAGCCCCATCCTGTAATTGGCCGTGGTGTTCATCGGATCGGCTTTCAGTATTTCGTTGTATTGCGATTCCACCTGCGACCAGTTTCCCAAAGCTGCGGCCGGATTTACAAAACCAAGCCTTGCTTCAACGGAAAGCGGGCGAAGTCCGATGCATTTCTGGTAATACGACAGGGCTTCGGCATAGCGACCATCCGAATAAGTCAGCCAGCCCAGCCGGAGATTTGTCTCATAATCGTCGGCCTGGTAAACACCCTGAAGTTCCTTAATGGCTGCACTGTAGTTTTTTTCGCTTTCGAAAGCATACGATTTCTCGAAAGCCTTAAGCTGTTTGTCGAAATCCTGTGAAAACAACAAAACAGAAATGAGTAGGCCGGCCAATGTGAGGGCCGGTTTGCTTAGAATGTCCATTTGATCCCTCCGATAATTGTGTGTGATTGAATGTTGTAGTTGTCCGTTATCAGTTTTTCGCTGAGCGACTCAAACCAGTAATATTCCCTATCGGCCTGCTGAAACTGGTGCCTGATTGTCACGAGTAAATGTTTACCCAGCTCAAGACCCAGCACGGCCTCTGTTTTTAAGGCCGGCACATCGGGCATATTGTATACGATATAACCCGACTGATCGGCATACAGGCTGAGATCGCCGGCGATCACCGATGCCTCGAACCAAACAGGGCCTGCAATACGCCCTCCTGCTGTTTGTTTCAACACCAGTTTCCGATCGCCATGTGGCATGATCAATGCGATACGTGAGTAGCTGTATAGCTGCAAGTTGCCAAGTGGGAGCAATTGCAATCCGCCGTGAACCTGTGCCACCCTGGATTGGTTGATGCGCGAAACAGCAAATCCGATATCGGGCGAGAGGTAGCCTCCGTGAAACTGCAGCCCGGCGTTTAATGACCAGTCAGTAAAGCCCGATAAGGCCTGATTGAACTGCATCGCCGGCAAGATGATTTCGATGGTATTCACGTCGCCAGTAACAAGGTTAAGGTATGTGGTGTCGCTGAGGAAAACGTCTTGAAATGCTGAAGTTGTGTATTCCCTTTGGATATCAAGGAGGTGAAAACCGGCAGTGATCAGCATACGGGTTGATGGGGCATACTGAAACTGTGCATAAAGCGATTGTTGCCGGACCGTGTTGCTGAATATGGTATCAGCCTGGCTTACCATTGGTTGATAATAATAAAATAGCGAATCGCCACTTCGGATAATAGTATCTGTCTGAAGGCTATATTCGTTATAAACAAAGCGATTATGTGCCGGAATAACAATGTGTTGACCTCCCAAATAAAATAACAGACCGGGATTGAGCTGCAGCCGGAATCCGGCATCGAGAAATGGGTTCGACTGGTAAATCTGTTCTTCCCCGTAAAGGCTGTCGGGGCCGGTAAGTTGCTTTATATCGAGACCCTTGGTTTGGCCGCGAAAGACATAGCCTAAATCGGCATGGGCACTGAGCAATCGGAAGGGTTTTCGCTTCTCGATACGCTGCTTCAGACTTTCAGGCATAGTTGTGAGCAGATGTCCTGCTTCAGCCTGCTTAAGGGTAGCATTCAAGGCATAATAAAGCATGGATTGTGAATACTCATCATATGGATTGAGTTCGGTAGCCCTGCTGAAGTGGGTTTCAGACTTCAGATAGTTGGCAGTGGCGTAATAGGCTGTTCCGAGCCTTGCCCTGAGATACTGGTAATCAGCACCCTCGCGGAGCATGTTGTTTCCGGCTTGTTTCAGTGGTTCCCATTGACTCTGCATATACAGGTCATAAGTGATACTGTCGGCCATGCGAAAGTCGAAAGTAGTATCTTGCTTCTGCGAAAAACCATTACCGGCAACCAGTAACAAGCAACCAGCAACAAGCAACCAGCAACGAGCAACAAGCAACCAGCAACCAGCAACCAGCAACCAGCAACGAGCAACAAGCAACCAGAACCCAGAACCCAGCAACCAGAACTTAGTTTGCATGGTTGTAACGTTTAATTTGATTGCCTTCCATGCAGGTAAAGGAGGAAATCTGGTTTTCACTCAGGGTAATCTCATAGGTTTTGCTTAGTTTGATGTGGCCAAAGGCACTGAAAACAACTGTCGATTTCAGGTTTACATACGATTGGCTCAGGCTGTTTTTCATCCCTCCCTGCACCTGTGAGTATTGCACGGAAAGAAAACGATAGAAGGGTGCGGTAAAATCCTGTAACAGACGCAGAAAACGATTATGATAAACCGAAATAGTAATGCTTTCGTTTAGGGTAAGCCCCGGGGTTAGTCCGCTAACAATCTGGTAAGCGCCAAGATAAAACTCGAAGAGCAGGCTATTGCGGTCGCCTTCGAAATGGGTAAACATAAACAAATCGGCCGAGCGCACAAACCAGGCTTTGGCAGATGTTTTGCTACAAACCAGACACGACTCATTGAACACATTGGTTTCCACAGTCCAGGATTCCGTCAGGGCCGGGTTTTCAGCGTTCTTCCATTTCAACTCCTGACCAGGAACAAAATGAAAGGCTTTAACGGCCAGTTCGTGCACCTGAACAGGAGCTACAATCTGGTTTAACGATGGCTGTGTGGAACTTCTGAAAGTGGGCTTATCATTTTTGTAGGTGATAAATGAGCTAAAGGGATAATCAAGGGTTGGCGAGCCGATTTCGGCAGCTGCCTGAAACTGCAGATGAAGGTGCGGGTAAGGCGATCGGCCTGAGTTGCCGCAGGCAGCAATTTGTTCTCCGGCTTTTACAAACTGACCTTTCTGCACGGTGATGCTCTCCTTTTTCAGGTGGCTGAGTTGCGAGAATAGCCCTGCAGTATGGAATATTACTATTGAGTTTCCCCAGTTGCTTTGCAGGTTCACATCGCCAATGTCGTTGTCAGGGATGCCATCTTCGAGTTCACTGATGTAACCATCGGCCGGGGCTAGCACAGGTTTGCCGAAGCAATAATAATTTTCAGTTTTCAGTCCTTTGTCGCTGTATGTTTTCCCATCGTCGTCAGTCATCTCAAAGTCCCAGGCATATTTCCACGCGTTTTTATGGGTATGCTTACCGTCGACGGCCTGTGTGACCAGCCATTTACCCCAAAAAGGCAGGCGCAATGGAAATTTTGCAAGATGGGCGAGCCGGCGCTGGTTGACCACACTGCTGTAAAGATTTTTCTCGGGACTGAATTGCTGAAAAAGAACCAGGGCAGGCTTAGTGTGAAAGCGTTCGCGCGTTCGCAAAAGGTAAAGCAGCAACAGAACCACGATGTTGAAGGGAAGCGAAAAAACAGGCAGCTGAAATATCCACAAAACCGACGATCCGGCAAGCGACAAAAAGGCAAGCAGTGGAATCGAAACCAGTGCCCAGAGAAGCGAATAGCCCGATGGAATGGTAAAAAAGGCACCAATAGCAATGGATGTCAGGATAAAGTTAAAGCCTATATAGCTATAGCTCAGTTCGGTTATATGAATTCCAATCAGGTTATAGAACAGATAAGCCGACACAAAACCTGCCACAGAAAACAGGAATGCGATGCGCGACCATGTCAGCAAGCCGGCAGCGATAATCAGTCCGGCAAAGAGGTGATACTGAAAAAAGATGGCTCCCAGCGACCTGAAGTACGCTTTGACAGGGAGTGCCCATTCCAGGTCATTGAAAAATTCGTAAGTCTGGAGCAGTGGCATACCGCCCAGCGAGTACATTTCGTTCAGGGTGAAAATGCCACGTTCGCTGATTTCGAGGTGGGTAATTTCCCTTGCGCTGATGGTAACCACCCAGATTCCAACAAGAAATGGCAGACTCAGATAGGGCAGACCGTATTTAAAAAGTATTCCTCCGAGGGATACGGTCACCAGCAGGGTGAGGAGCGAAACAAACACAAGAACGAGATAAAAACTCAGGCCGGGCTGGTAATAAACACCCAGTCCAAGCCCAACAAGCAATGGATTAAAACCGTATAAGCCACTGATAATCTGTTGGCGGCTAAGTCCGGATAAATATGCGGCAATGTTTGCAACAACAACCGCAATCAACCCGCTGATGCCGGCATAGAGATCGAACAGGGTAACCAGCATCAACAGTATGCCCATAAGTTCGTGCCTGGCAAAGAAAATCTGTGAATAGCTGTTGCTCACGCTTTGTTTGAAAAGCGGGAAAGCATTACTGATCTTTTGGCCTATCATAAGTCAAAGGTAGCAAGATGCTGTGGCATTTGCTCAAGTTCCATTAAATATTCGAGTTTTTCGTTGTTACGGATGATGTGTACAGTTCCTTCGGGGTCGATCATGACCACTTTGGGCCGCAGGGTAATAAACTGCATCCATTGGGTCATGTTGTAGGCTCCCACCGAATGCACAACAACCTGATCGCCTTTGTTAAGCAGGGGCATGCTCACACTCTCGCGGATCACATCAATATTCATACACAAGGGGCCATAGATCACAGTGTCTTCTGAGTAGGCGGTGTGTGGCTGAGCCGGCGAAACGCGGTGGTCATACCAGAAGGAAGTAAAGAGAATATTCACCCCAAAATCGACTATGGTTGTTCTTTTACCATCGGACAGGCGTTTGTTGGCAATCACGGTACCCAACAGCCAGGCGGCGTCATCGATCAGGGCACGACCCGTTTCGAGAATCAGCAGTGGGGGTGTTTTGGGTCTGTAGTCGCTGTTCATCAGGGCCGAGGCAATGGCTTCGGCAAAGTCGTCGATATGGGGATTGGTGTCGATTCCGGGCAGATACGAGCCTTTGAGTGTGTTGCGCGAGGCAAAGCCACCACCCATGTCGATGTATTTGATCTCGTGGTCGTACTTTTGCTGCACCATCTGGGCCAGGCGTGCCAGCTTGGAGGCAGCCACAGCATAGGCCGAAGGCGACAGCATGAAAGTGCCAATATGGGTATGCAGTCCCACCAGCTCCATATTGCCCGAATACATGATTTTGTTGAGGGCATCCCATGCCTGACCATTTTCGAAATTAAAGCCAAACCTGTCCCACATGGGATAAACTCCTGTATCCATATTTACCCGTATGGCTACTTTTGGTTTTTGCTTAGTTGAAATGGCCAACTCCTGCAGGGTATAGAGTTCCTCCAGGTGGTCGATATGGATCAGTGAATTGTTGGTAATGGCTTTTTTCAGGTCGGCTTCCGTCTTGTCAGGCCCGTTGAAAATTATTTTACTTCCGTCAACGCCATTGCTGATAGCCTTATCGTATTCGAATCCCGAGACCACCTCGGCCCAGGAGCCTTCCTGGTGGAACACATTGCAAACAGCATTCAGGTAGTTGGTTTTATAGGACCAGGCGAACTGTACACGCGGATAGCGTGTTTCGAAAGCCTGTCGTGCAGCACGGTAGTTCTTCCTGATTTTTTTCTCCGAAACAACAAAAACGGGCGATCCATAGCGGGCAATGAGTTCGCTCACCGGGATATTCTCGATGTGGGTAACCGGCTCAAACTCGGTGCGGCTGCCGTATTTGTTTGGCATATTGCTTTCTAATCGCTTAATAACCGGCCTTTCGTATCTTTTTTTTGTAGTCATGTCTATTTATTTTTTTTTAAAGTTCGCCTTTAGTTGAAATTTGTTCAAATGCTTCCAGGTCGACAATCATGTCCCATGAATAGCGGATAAACATTTTGCCCACATCATACTGTGTGAAGGGAGCTGTTGGCCAACCCATGGCCAGACGGGCAAGTGCTTCGGGAATGTTTTGTCCGACACCTACAGCCAGATATATCCAGGCCGGAATGCGGGGGTTGATCTCGAGCAGATAGTAGTCGCCTGATTTGTCTTTCATCAGTTCCAGTTCGTAGGCCCCCCGCCATTTGGTTGAGCTCAGGAAATGGCGATTCAGCTCAAGGGCTTTGTTGTCGGCAATAGAAATGCCGCCCCACGCCTTGCCTTTGTCGGTGATGTATTGTTTTCGCATTGGCACGGCAGCAATGGTGTTGCCATGCCCGTCGCCCAGGCCGGTAACATTGTATTCGGTTCCATGCACAAATTCCTGAATAATGATCGGCATGCCCCATTTGGCCGAGATACGGTTGAACTGGGCTTTCACCTGTTCGAAGTTGTAGGCCAGCGAAGCATCGTAGTACTTCCCTTTGACTACCAGTGGCCAGCCATATTCCTTTTCGAGGGTAATTGCTTCCTGAACGGTAAAAACTGCCTTGCTTCGCGGCACTTTGATATTGTGTTTCTTTCCAAAGTCGGGCAGGTTCACTTTTTGTCTTTCTTCAAATTGCTCCAGGGTAGGCAAAAAGGTATGAATGCCCATGTTTTTGAGCCTGGGAGAAAGCTTGATGAATGAATACAGCTCAGAGTCGAAGTTGGGAATGATCAGGTCGAGTTTTTCCTTTTCGTGAATATATTCCAGGCGATCCATCAACACATCCATCCCGGCAGAGGGATACGGAATTGCATAGACTTTATCAACCAGATCGCGCATATAGATTCCCGGCTCGAGCGCCTCGTAGCTGAGACCAATGATGCGGCAGTTGAACGATTCCGCTTCCTTCAGTCCCCTGATGACAGCCACACCCGGCCCGGGGCTGTCAATAGCGTTGAGGCCTGTGACAGCAATGGTAAGTGTGGGTTTATTCGTCTTCATGGTCGAACAAATGATACTGGCGCATGTTTTCTATAAAATCGTTCAGGTCGCGCTCAATGGCTGACGGCTCAGCGTGGTAGGCATTGCTGATGGAGTGTATGATGGCTTCTGATGTTTCGCCCTGCCTAAGCTGATTCAGTATTTCGAGGCCGATGGGGTTGGCCGAAAATGACTCGCCTGTTGCCGGGTTAAATACAAAGCCATTCTCGCTGATCGCAATATTTTTTTTGACTTTCATGGTCGTATTCATAATGTAGATTTTTGACTTTGCAAGATTAACGCATGCCAACGAGCTATCATGTACAGGATTTTATGAATAATGTACAAAATTACAGCCTGCAAAAATGTGATGAAAACTTCACCGATCAATCAGGCCAGCCCGGCTCCTTTGCGTTCTTTTTCGGGGAGGGCTTTGTATTCAGTAACAGAATAGCCGGTTATTTGCCTGAACTGAGTCGAAAGGTACTGCACACTGCTGTAGCCCATGCTGTAAGCAATCTCGCTCAGGCTGAGCTCGCCCGACTGAATGAGTTCCTTCACTTTTTCGATACGTTGCAGAATGATATACTTTTCGAGCGTAATGTGTTCGTGACGCGAAAACAAAGCGGAAAGATGCTGATAACTCTTGTCGAAACGGCTTACCAGGAAGTCGGAATTACGCACCATGGCATTGAAAGTTGAATGGTGCACAAGCTCGATGACAACGCGCTTGATCTCTTCAACAAGACGCGCATCAACGTCCTGGATTTCTTCGAAGCCCAGTTCAACAATCCAGCTGCGGATAGTATCCAGCTCAACTTGTTCGGGATCGTAGGCCACAGTGATATCTCCCAACTTGGCCCGAACGAGTTCGATTCCCCGCTGTTCAAGTACTATTTTGAGCAATTTAAGGCAGCAATCGCTCAGCATATTCCTCAACAAAAACCGATGTTGTTGTTTTGGTGTCAAAAAGTGTGGTCAGGTTGTTTCAAGTCAGGTGCAAATGTAACAAGAATGAAAAGTGATCGCAAATCATATCATGAAATAAACCAAATCAACCAGTAGAAATCTTGCCGGTTACCATTCACTCAAAACTCATCAATGCAAACAAAGGCTATATCTTATTTCGATGTGCAGAGAATTGTTTTATTGATTCTGAATCCATTATCTCTTTGTGCAAACTGTGATTCTTTGCGTAACTTTGTGTAATAGCTATTGCACAGAGAGCCACCAAGAAGACACGAAGTTTCACAGAGAAAAATATTATGAGTGAAAAGTATTTATTGATTCTGAGTCCATTATTTCTTTGCGTAACTCTGTGATTCTTTGCGTAACTTTGTGTAATAGCTATTGCACAGAGCCACCAAGAAGACACGTAGTTTCACAGAGAAAAGATTGATTCTGATTCCAATATCCCTTTGTGTCACTCCGTGACTCTTTGCGTAACTTTGTGTAATAGCTATTGCACAGAGAGCCACCAAGAAGACACGAAGTTTCACAAAGAAAAAGATGAATATTATGAGTGAAAATGAATTATCAACAATGATTATTGGATGTGCCATTGAAGTACATAAACAATTGGGGCCAGGCTTATTGGAATCTGCTTACAAGGAATGTTTGTACTATGAATTGAAGCAGGCCGGTTTAAAGGTTCAAAAAGAAAAACCAATGCCAATTGTTTATAAAGAAGTTAAGCTTGATCACGGTTACAGGATCGATTTGTTAATCGAAGAAAAGGTGGTAGTAGAAATTAAAACTGTTGAGGCATTTAGCGATGTTCATACTGCCCAAGTTCTTACTTATTTAAGATTAGGCAATTATAAACTTGGTTTGCTTTTAAATTTTCAAACTACCGTACTTAAAAATGGTATTAAAAGATTAATAAATTGAAGCCAGCACTTCTAAATAGATAGCAGCCAAAACAAAAAGTGATTCCCGGCATATGGGTCAATTGATTATTTTTGCCGCCAGTTATCAAACACATTCCATGATACAGGTCCGCAGGATTGCTGTTATACTTACGCTCTTGATTTTCTCCGGATACTATGCGGGTGTTTCTCTGTTTTATCATGTACATGTGATTGATGGGGTGAAAATTGTACATTCTCATCCTTTTAGCGGCGATGCTTCTGATCACCGGCACGATCAGAACGAACTGGTTTATTATCAGTTTGTGAACCACATGGTTTTTGCTTTCCTGATCGTATTCGTTCACGCCCAGATCAAACGCCCATTTTTTGCTGAGAATAAAGCAAGGCATCAACTGGTTTTTCTTTATTCATACAAGCTTACTGCCTTTCAGCTCCGCGGACCCCCTGTGGTTTGACCTTCAAAAGCTATTTTTTTTACTTATATCGGCTGATAAAGCCGTGAAATTTAATTATTACCATCTATTTCTTATATCCATATGAAAAATATCATCGCTATCATTATATCACTTTTTATCTTAGGCAATACAATACAGGCACAGCGCAAAACCGACGCCAACATTATCGGGCATGTGGTTTCGCAGGGAGAGCATATCCCCTTTGTGAATATTGCTGTGAAAGGCACAGCCATGGGTACTTCAACAGATCAAACCGGCCATTTTCATTTAATTCACGCCCCCGTTGGTCAGATAACGCTTGTGGCAACAGTTTTGGGTTATAAAACACAAGAAATTACTGTTGTTACAGAAGCCGGGAAGACCCTGGAAATCAATTTTGATCTGCAGGAAGACGCCCTCAGGCTGGACGAAATTGTGGTTACCGGCAATAAGGATGCAACCCGCCGATCGGAGAGCTCGATCATCGTCAACAGCATCAATCCCAAGCTTTTCGATGCTGCACAGGCTGTTACCCTCAGCGAAGGTCTCAATTTTGGTTCAGGCCTGCGCATGGAAACCAACTGCCAGAGCTGTGGCTTTAACCAGATAAGAATGAATGGGCTCGAAGGATCCTATTCACAGATTCTGATCAATGGCCGACCCCTCTTCAGCGGACTTGCTGCCTTGTATGGACTTGAACTTATCCCGGCGAACATGATCGAAAAGGTGGAAGTGGTTCGTGGCGGTGGTTCTGCCCTGTATGGTGGAAACGCCATTGCCGGAACCATTAACCTGAAAATGAAAGACCCTTTATCGCGCACCTATGAAATTGGACTTGCGACAGGATTGGTTGGTGTTGGATTCGATCAACCTGCTTTGGATAACCACATCAACTTCAACACATCCCTTGTTTCTGATGACTACAAAACTGGTCTCAGTCTATTTGGTTTTTATCGCAACCGTCAGCCTTTTGATGCCAATGAAGATGATATTTCGGAACTTACTCTATTGAAAAACACAACACTAGGTGCCCGCTTCTATCAACGTATAGGTTATAAGGGAAAGTTGACGGCTGACTTTTTCCATGTCAACGAATACCGAAGGGGCGGCAACCGCTTTGATTATCCCGAGCATGAAGCAGATATAGCCGAGTCGCTGAGGCATGGCATACTTTCAGGAAGCCTGAATTATGAACTGTTTGTCAGGAAAAACGATCTCCTGACCATTCATGCCTCGGTACAAACAGTTGACCGTGATTCGTATTATGGCGCAAACCGTTCGCTTGCCGATTACGGACACACCACCGATTTTACCCATCATTCGGGTTTTCAATATAAGCTTGGTCTTGATGGAAACTCCCTGGTAGTTGGAATCGACAACACCGGAAACAGGCTGTTGGACAAAAAGCTTGGATACCCCGATCTTAGTCAGGCCATTGTTGCAGACGACACCATTCAGGAAATACCTCATTCCGAAAACACCGTCACCGCCCGTCAAAACATCAACACGGCCGGGTTGTTTTTACAGTATGAGCAATGGATCAATCAGGTAAAACTTTCACTCGGTGCACGTTACGACTACTACACCATCATCAATCTCGACGACCGAAGCAACGACCTCTCCTCGGGGGTTCTCACTCCCCGGATTGCAACTTTGTACAATATAAGTGAATATTTGCAATTCAGGCTGTCATTTGGTCAGGGTTACCGCCCGCCGCAGATTTTCAACGAAGACCTGCACACCCAGGCATCGGCATCGCGCAGGGTGATCCATCGCAATGCACCCGGGCTGCGACAGGAAAAGAGCAATACCCTGATGGCCTCGTTCGATTTCAATAAAAAACTGGGTAAAACCAGTGCCAATTTGCTTGTTGAAGGCTTCTACACCGGTTTGACTGACCCTTTTGCCTACGACATTTCGCCCACCGACGATCAGGGTGTGGTAATGTATACCCGTACCAATGCCAAGGGAGCCAGTGTGGGCGGGCTGAACCTGGAAATCAACCTGATCCCTTCACCGGACCTATCGTTCAGCTCGGGTTTTACATGGCAAAGCAGCCGTTATAGTGAAGCCCGTGAGTTTGATGAGAAAAGATTTCTGAGGACCCCCGAAACATACGGCTTTGTGACAGCAGACTGGAATCCTGCCAAAAAACTGGCCATTGTACTCACCGGTGTGCATACAGGAAGTATGCTGATTCCATACTATGGTCCAATGATTGTTGATCAGGAAACCGGTGTGCTCAGAAAAAGCCCCTCATTCTTCGATCTGAGTATGAAAGTAAGTTACATGATCCATTCCAATGGCAATAGTATTGAAGTGTATGCAGGGGTCAAAAACTTGCTGAATGCCTTTCAGGACGATTTTGACAGTGGTTTTGGCCGCGACCCCAGTTATATTTACGGGCCTGCACAACCCAGAAGTATAACACTGGGCCTGCGCATGGGAAATATGCTGCAATAAGCCGTAATGAAATGATTTATCCCGACACCTTTTCGGAAAATCGTGTTTTTTCATCCTGCATGGGCTTTTCGCCACTGCTTGTTGCTATACTTCTCCCCCAACATAAGAATCCATTCACCTTCCAGACAATTAGCAGAATGTCAATTTCAGGATGAAAATGCACGATTAAAGCACAATTTGGGTTAATTTTACACCAAAATCTATCCCCTATGAGAAAACTGATTTTATCCTTAAGCTTGTACCTTGCGTCATTCACGATGTTGACTGCCGGCGAAGGTATGTGGATACCCATGCTACTTCAACAACTCAACGAGCAGGAAATGAAGGAAATGGGCATGCGAATCACTGCCGAAGATATTTACTCGGTCAACCATTCGAGCCTTAAAGACGCCATCGTACTTTTTGGTGGGGGTTGCACCGGCGAGATTGTTTCAGACAAAGGGTTGCTATTTACCAACCATCATTGCGGTTACAACGAAATACAGAAACACAGCAGTGTTGAAAACGATTACCTGACTTATGGGTTCTGGGCAATGAGCCTGGCCGACGAACTGCCGAATCCCGGTCTCACGGCAACCATGCTGATGAAAATGGAAGATGTTACCACACGAATGTTGGAAGGGGTTACGCCCGAGATGACCGAAGCTGTCAGAAGTGCGGTGATACGCGAGAACAGTAAAAAATTAACCGAAGCATCCGGCAAAGAATCGGGCTACGAAACTTCGGTAAGGCCGTTTTATCAGGGCAATCAGTATTATATGCTTTATACCCAAACGTTTAAAGACATTCGTCTTGTGGGTGCCCCTCCATCGAATATTGGTAAATTCGGTGGCGACACCGACAACTGGATGTGGCCACGGCACACTGGTGACTTTTCCGTCTTCAGAATCTATGTGGGGAAAGACGGGAAACCCGCTGAATACAATGGGGAGAATATCCCCTTCAAACCGGCCTATCATATCCCAATTTCGCTCAACGGAGTAGATGAAAACGACTTTACATTCGTTTTTGGATATCCTGCCCGTACCCGGCAGTACATCCCTTCGTTCGGAGTAAGACAAACCACCGAAGTTGGCAATCCGCACAAAATTGCACTGCGCGATACCAGGCTTGAGGTTTTTAAACGTTACTCCTTAACTGATCCGAAAATCCGCATTCAGTATGCTGCCAAAGATGCCCGTGTGGCCAATGCATGGAAGAAAATGATTGGCGAAACAAAGGGGATCAAACGGTTGAACGGAATCGAGAGAAAACAGCACACAGAGCAGGAATTTATCGCCTGGGCGTCAGAAAATGAAATCAGACACAACAAATACGGAATGATTATTCCGGCTTTCGAAAATGCCTATTCCCGGCTTGAGCCCATCACGCTGGCTGCTGACTACATCAGCGAAGCCGGCATGGGTGTCGAACTGATTGCATTTGCCAACCGGTTCAGGCCACTGGTGGATGAAAGCATGAAAGCCAACGCTGATGCAGCTAAGATGGATGGACTGATTGATAACCTGAAAAAACAAACCGAGGCTTTTTTCAAGGACTACCACCAACCCATTGATATGGAAGTGGCAAATGCGCTTCTCAAACTGTATGATGAAAACCAAAACCGTGACTTCAGGCCGGATTTTCTGAATAAGATAAACGATTCTTACAAAGGCGATTATCATGCCTTTGTCAACGACCTTTTCGGCAAATCCATGTTTACATCACCAAAAAAAGTGCTGGACGTTTTGAATAATTTCTCGCTTCGCAATCTAAAAAAAATAACAGAAGATCCTGCTTTTGAGATTGCCAGCAGTATGAGAGATTTTTATGCACAAAAAATCCAGGTTCCTATCGGACAAATCAATGCCAGTATCGACAGCCTTCAACGGATCTATATGCAAGGTCTCATGGAAATGCAATCGGACAAACGCTTTTACCCTGATGCCAACTTTACCCTGCGGGTGGCCTATGGAAAAGTAGAAGGATATCAGGCGGCCGATGCCGTTTATTATAGCCATTACACCACATTGAAAGGCATCATGGAAAAAGAAGACCCTGATGTGTATGACTATGTGGTTGATGAAAAACTAAAAACACTTTACAACAACCAGGATTTTGGCCAGTATGCTGATGCATCGGGTCAGATCAGGGTGGCTTTTGCCGCATCGAACCATACCACGGGCGGAAATTCAGGAAGTCCGGTGCTGAATGCCGACGGGCATATGGTTGGTATCAACTTCGACCGCTGCTGGGAAGGAACCATGAGCGATCTGATGTATGATCCGGCTATGAGCCGCAATATTTCGGTCGATATCCGTTATGTGCTTTTCATCATCGATAAACTCGCTGGTGCCACTCATCTGATTGAAGAAATGACGATTATTAAGGAATCGTAGTTTCTGACCGAAGATACGCTCATGAAGCGGGTTACGAGGAATCATTAACCGGGAGCGTTGTAAAATCAATCAATTCATTACTATAAACTTACTTCGATAGCATGGCAGATCAACAACCCAGACTTTTTCTTCTCGATGCCATGGCATTGATTTACAGGGCGTTTTTTGCATTAAACAAGAATCCACGGATCAATTCAAAAGGATTGAACACCTCGGCTATACTGGGTTTCGCCAACACCCTGATAGAGGTTATCAAGAGCGAAAAACCCTCCCATATTGGTGTAGCATTCGATACCATTGCACCAACACAACGCCATATCGATTTCACCGATTATAAAGCCAACCGCGAGAAAATGCCGGAAGACCTGGCCTTGTCGCTGCCCTACATCATCGAACTGATCAAAGGATTCAACATCCCCTTGCTGATGGTGGATGGCTACGAAGCCGATGATGTGATCGGGACACTTGCTAAAAAAGCTGAAGCTGATGGATTTGAAGTCTTTATGATGACTCCGGATAAGGATTTCGGGCAATTGGTATCAGACAAAATCCGGATGTACAAACCATCGCGCGGTGGCGAAAAACCCGAAATATGGGGCGTTGATGAGGTGTGTACACGTTACGGTATAAAAAGACCCGAACAGTTGATTGACATACTCGGCTTATGGGGCGATGCGTCAGACAATATACCCGGCATACCCGGCGTAGGCGAGAAAACAGCCATAAAACTCATTGCCGATTACGATTCGATGGAGAATTTGCTGGCCAACACCGCTGATCTGAAAGGCAAATTACGCGAAAACCTCGAAGCGTTTGCCAGTCAGGGACTGCAATCGAAGCAACTGGCGACAATCATTACCCGGGTTCCCATCGAATTTGATGAAAAAGCACTCCGGATCGAATCGCCCGACAAGGAAAAATTAGTCAAACTGTTCGATGAGCTCGAGTTCAGGACCTTTGCCAAAAGGGTGTTTGGGGATGATGACAAACAACATGCAGTTGAAAAACCTTCTGCTGATCTCTTCAGCGAGTCGGAACCTGCCGGTGATCAGCCGGTTGATCAGACCGAAAAAAAAGACATCAGCAATAGCCCACACCGCTATCACCTTGTTGTGGATCTCACCGAAATAAAAGCCCTTTCGGCCAAGCTGCTGAAACATGCCAATGTTTGTTTCGACACCGAAACAACCGATCTGGATGCCCACAATGCCGAACTGGTAGGGATTTCGTTTTGTGTTGAGCCGGGTGAGGCCTGGTATATACCCCTGCCTGCAAATTATCACGAGGCCTGCAGCATCCTCAGCCATTTCAAGCCTTTGCTCGAAAGTGAAACCATCGAAAAGACCGGACAAAACCTGAAATACGATATGTCGGTACTCAAATGGTACGATATCCATGTTAAAGGACCCCTTTTCGACACCATGATTGCCCATTACCTGATTGAGCCCGACCAAAGGCACAACATGGATTACCTGGCAGCTACCTACCTCAATTATACACCTGTTTCCATCGAAAGCCTGATTGGGAAGAAAGGAAAGTCGCAGGGTAGTATGCGCGATGTTGACCTGGAAATCATCAAAGAATATGCTGCCGAAGATGCCGATGTTACTCTTCAGCTCAGGCAAAAACTCGAACCCCTGCTGGAGAAACAGGGAGCAAACAAACTTTTCCATGAGATCGAGATGCCTTTGCTCCCGGTGCTTGCCGAAATGGAAGGCGAGGGGGTGAACATCGATACGGCATCACTAAAAATAATAGGAGATGGTCTGGGCACCGAAATTATCCAGCTCGAAAGCGACATCTTTAGCCAGGCGGGTACAAGCTTTAATATCGGTTCGCCCAAGCAATTGGGTGAAATTCTGTTCGAGCGCCTCGGGCTGTCGTCCAATGCGAAGTTGACCAAGACCGGGCAATATCCCACCGGTGAGGATGTGCTGACCCGCATGTTGCACGATCATCCGATTGTTCAAATGATACTGGATTACCGTTCTTTAACCAAACTCAAGTCGACTTATGTTGATGCTTTGCCCGATCTGGTAAACCCGCGCGACAAGCGTATCCACACGAACTACAATCAGGCCGTTGCAGCCACAGGGCGTCTGAGCTCGACCAACCCCAACCTGCAGAATATTCCCATCCGCACCGAGCGGGGGCGTGAAATACGTAAGGCTTTTGTTCCCAGAAACGAAGATTACATTCTGCTGGCTGCCGACTATTCGCAGATCGAACTCCGCATCATAGCTCACCTGAGTGGCGACAAAGGGATGTTAGAGGCTTTCGGTCAGGGTTTGGATATCCACACCGCCACAGCAGCCAAAGTGTATGGGGTTGAACTCGGAGAGGTGGATCGCGATATGAGGCGCAATGCCAAGATGGTGAACTTTGGCATCATCTATGGCATCAGTGCATTCGGGCTTTCTGAAAGGCTCGGAATCCCCCGTAAAGAAGCCTCGGCCATCATAGGGAATTATTTCAGGGAATATCCCGGAATAAAGGCGTACATGAACACGCAGATTGAGTTTGCCCGCAAACACGGTTATGTGGAAACCATGTTGGGAAGGCGGAGATTTCTTCGCGACATCAACTCATCGAACAGTGTGGTGCGGGGTTTTGCCGAACGCAACGCCATCAATGCTCCCATCCAGGGCTCATCGGCCGACATGATCAAAATTGCCATGATCCGCATTCACCGCGAGATGGAACAGCTGGCAATGCGGTCAAAAATGATATTGCAGGTGCACGACGAACTGGTGTTTGATGTGTATAAACCCGAGCTTGAAGCATTAGGGCCACTGGTTCAGCAAGGCATGAAGGAAGCCCTGAAGCTTGATGTGCCGGTGGTGGTTGAAATGAGCACAGGCACCAACTGGCTGGAAGCACACTGATGGGTGCTGGCAAGGAATGGTTAACCGGGACACAAAAAAAATTCAAAAACACTTGGATGTAAGCTAAAAACCTGTATTTTTGCACCCTCTTAAATGAGAAATTCGTGCTTTGCCGCCTCAGGTGGACAATCAAAGGAATCGAACAGAAAAATAAAATATATTCCTCCTTAGCTCAGTTGGTCAGAGCATCTGACTGTTAATCAGAGGGTCGCTGGTTCAAGTCCAGCAGGGGGAGCCAGAAAGGGGGCAGCATTGCCTCCTTTTTTTGTGAAAAATCCTCCGTTTTCACGTTCCCTGTATTTTTTCTTCTTGCTGCTCCTGCCAAGTTCAACAATTTCCCTGTAAGAATTCCCTGACCAATAAAAATCAGAATACATACCCCATAGGACGGTTGATAAACTTAGCAGTTATCAGCCAAACAAAAATTCCACTATATTTGTAGTGGATGGTGAACTAAATTGTTTTGAACGATATGCTTCAGAAGTAAGATCATTATATATCCATTGAGCTAAACATAATCAACCAATTGACTAATTTTCTATTGAGCCACATTGGCATTTTGTTCACTTCACGAAAAAAAACCACTCACGGGTGGATTAGAATTATTTTTTGTGCGGTATTCTGTTTGGGCATGTTCACATATTCCACAGCCCAAAACATCAGCTTCAGGCACTTAAATATCAATGATGGCTTGTCGCAGAATGCCGTTTTTGCCATCATTCAAGACAGCAAAGGGTTCATGTGGTTTGGAACCAAGGATGGTTTGAACCGCTTCGATGGCTATAATTTTGTGGTATATCAACACAACCCATTCGATTCCAATACAATAGCCAACAACTATATTAACAGACTTTTTGAAGACAGCCGGGGCCGTATCTGGACAGGTTCTATGTCAGGTGATGTTAGCGTTTTTCAAAGAGATGATGAATTATTTTGCAGAGTTCCGATGGTAAAGGAATCAGGCGAAAAGTTAACAACCAACGAAATTACTTTTATAGCAGAGGCCGCTGATGGAACAATCTGGATAGGCACCAAAGGTGACGGGCTAATTCAAATACTGGTTGATGGCGAAAGTGGCTGCAACTACAGCTACAATCAATTTCTGAATGATCCGGCTGACAATCAGAGCTTAAGCAGTAATTTGGTTACCACTCTTCTCTTTGATGAGAATGAAGTGCTGTGGGTTGGAACAGAAAACGGGCTTAATCAATATCATAAAGCAAATAATTCATTCACAACGACCCTATTTGACACCAAACATCCGGAAGCACTTGAAATGCCGGGAGCTCACAGAATAAGCTCCATGCATTTATGCCATGCGGGGGAACTTTGGATAGGTACTCAAAGTGGTCTTGTGAAATTTGACCGGAATTCCGGAAACTATGCGTTCTATCCAAATCAATATGAGGTATTTCGTTATAGTTGGGGAAGTATAAATTTCATTGTAGAAGATTATGACAACCGTCTTTGGTTGGGAACATCCGCGGGTCTGATGCACTTTGATCCTTCAACAATTCACTATACTTATTTCCAGCACGATCCGCTCAAACCTAAATCTCTTAGTTATAATATCATTTCAAGCCTGTTGTTAGACAAAACCGGAATTTTGTGGATTGGAACAGCCGGGCAGGGAATCAATATGTTTGATTTGAAGGCAAACAGATTTAAAACACTTGGCAGGACCCCAAATCCATCGTCCAGGCTTACAGGATTCAGTATTCGCTCCATTTTAGAGGACAGGTCGGGAGATTTATGGATCAGCGCTGATGTTCTATATCGCTGGAATCGTAGATCAGGGAAGCTTGAGAGCTTCGAAACCACTTCCGACCGCCCCGATGATTTCGGCAATACCGATGCATACTCTATGATTCAGGCAGCGGATGGGTTGCTTTGGCTCGCCTCCACTCAGGGCCTGTTCAGATATAATCCGGTAACTAACCAAGCCAGACTCTTTGCACACACACCAGGCAATGATGAAGGCCTGCTTTTCCAGGAAGTCAATGCTGTTTTTGAAGCCCGGGACAATTCCATATGGATAGCAACACACAATTATTTCAGCAAGCTTACTGATAAGCAGGCAGGTACATTTCAACATTTCCGGTATTACCCATCAGACCACGCACAGAGCATTTCCAGACCCGTTGTTTTTCAGGATGTTGACGGAATATTCTGGTTGGGAACTGCAGTCGGACTTGTCCGTTTTGATCCGACTGACCAATCTATTATTATCTATCGGAACGATCCCGCCAACAAGGCCAGCCTGAGCAACAATCTTGTTAAATCAATACTGGCAGACCCATTTTTGCCCGAAACATATCTTTGGATAGGGACATCCGGCGGACTTAATAAATTTAATTTCAGGGCCGGAACTTTTGAACATTACACTATTCGGGAGGGCCTTCCTAATGATGTAGTTTACGGCATATTGCCTGATGAGGAAGGGAATCTGTGGCTGAGCACGAACAAGGGCTTATCGCGTTTTAATCCCAAAAACAAAACTTTTCGAAATTTTGATGTAAATGACGGCTTACAAAGCAATGAATTCAATACCGGAGCATATTATCGCAGCAAGACAGGTGAGTTGTTTTTTGGAGGCATCAATGGCTTAAATTATTTTTATCCTCAGGAGGTGGTTGACAACCTGCACATTCCGCCGGTTGTGCTGACCAGATTAAAAATTGGCGACCAGTACATCACACCCAAAAACAGGCCTGATTTGTTGAAGCAGAGCATTCAGGAAACTACTGCCTTAACGCTCAGATATGATGATGTCCTGACCTTTGAATATGCAGCTCTGGATTATTCTGCACCTGAAAAAAACCAATATGCCTACAAACTGGAAAACTTCAATCAGGATTGGATCTATGCAGGTTCGATAAGGGCAGCCACCTTCACCAATCTTCCGCCAGGCAAATATACCTTTAGGGTAAAAGCATCGAACAACGATGGCATTTGGAATGAGACGGGGCTCGCTGTTGCCCTCATCATCACGCCCCCCTGGTGGAGCACCTGGTGGGCTTACTTGATTTATGGTCTGCTGCTTGTTTCATTACTTTTGCGGGTAAGGCGTTATGAATTAAAACGCATCAAACTTAAAAACCAACTCAAGGTGGAAATAGTCGAAACGGAAACCCTGAGAAAGCTGGATCAAATGAAATCGCAGTTTTTTGCTAATATTTCGCATGAATTCCGCACCCCTTTGACGCTGGTTTTGGGGCAAGTGGAAAGCGTGATGTCATCAGGTATTGATATCAAAGAAAAAGCCAAACTGCAAATCGCCAACAAAAATGCCCGACGCTTGCTAAAGCTTATTAACCAATTGCTTGATCTTTCGAAACTGGAAGCCGGAAGCATGGAACTAAACACTGGCAAATACAATATTGTATCGTTTTTGAAGAGCCTTTTCTATTCGTTTGAATCGCTGGCCAATTCACGAAACATCAGTCTGCATTTTGAATCAGACCACCCAAGTTTATTTGTTTTATTTGACCCTGATAAACTGGAAATTATTGTGAATAATTTGCTGTCCAATGCATTCAAGTTTGTAGGAGACAATGGAGAAATCAAGGTTGCTGTAAGCAAGGCAAACGATGAGCAAATAACCATCAAGGTAATTGATAACGGTATCGGTATCCCGCACGACAAACTTCCTCATATATTCGATCGTTTCTACCAGGTTGACAGCTCGGTAACCCGCGAACATGAAGGAACTGGTATTGGCCTGGCCTTAACCAAAGAACTGGTGGAACTGCACAAAGGTGCCATTTCGGTTAGCAGCCAGTTAGGAGAGGGTACCACATTTTGCATTACCTTTTCTCTTGCACTCCCTGACAGCTCAACTGAAATTGAAAATGAATCTATTGCGCTGCATGATTTTGTTGATAGAGACACGGAAAAGGACTACTCCCCCATTCAGTTTTTAGAATCAGGCCGGGAACCAGGTGAAACCAGCAGATCTATCATACTTATTGTTGAAGATAATAATGATGTGCGGGCATACATTCGTGAACAACTCGAAGCAACATACCATATCATTGAAGCGGAAAATGGTGAAATTGGTTCCATGCAAGCCAATAAAACAATACCCGATTTGATTATTTCGGATGTGATGATGCCTCTGATGGACGGTTACACCTTTTGTAAACTTATCCGCAGTAATGAACTCACCAGTCACATTCCAATCATCATGCTTACTGCCAAAGCCGGTCTGGATGACAGAATTGAAGGATTAGAAACAGGAGTTGACGCCTATCTCACAAAACCATTCAACGCCAAGGAATTAAGAGCAAGTGTCAGGAATCTTTTGTCGCAAAGGGAGCAATTGCGAAAACGATTTAGCAAGGCAAGCATCATCAGACCATCAGAGGTAACTACTGTTTCGGTGGATCAGGCCTTTTTGGAGAAAACAATAAAGATGATTGAATATCATTTCGATAAGCCTCAATTTTCCAATGAGGTGCTTGCCGAAACGATGAACATGAGCGTTTCTCAGCTCAACAGAAAACTCAATGCCTTGCTTGGGCAACCGGCAGGCCAGCTCATCCGCTCCATGCGCCTTCAACGTGCTGCTCAATTATTGGAACAAAAAGCCGGAACCATTGCCGAAATTTGTTATCAAATGGGGTTCAACGACCAGGCCTATTTTTCGCGGGCCTTTAAAAAGCAGTTTGGTTGCAGCCCTTCTGAATATAAATTGGAAAAAGACTGAGTGCATTCATCTCACAAGCATTCTATGCATGCCCGCCAACCGATTTCACAATGCCGCCTTTTACTTCTTTGATGGATTGGATATAAAAGAAAGCATCAGAATCAATTTCTAAAATAGCCTGCTTGATTCGGTGAACTTCCAGCCTTGTGACAATGGTCATAATGATGTCACAGTCAGATTTCACATGAAACTTACCCGGAAGATATCCGCGCTCCCCTTTATAGATGGAAATTGCCTTATCAAAATCATTAACAATGAGCGATTTTACATCCTCGTACTTGCTTGAAATAATGCTGAGGGCGGTATATTCTTCGAAACCATCCACTACATAATCCGATGTTTTCATGGCTGTAAAATACACAAGAATGGAGTACATGGCTGTTTCGATTCCAAACTCCAGGGCTGCGCCAAGAAAAAGCAAAGCGTTGATTGAAAGAATGATTTCACTTGTTGTGAATCCTGAGCGTTTTTGGGTATAATGAGCAATTACTTCGAGCCCATCAATCACCCCGCCACCTCTAATCACCAACCCAATACCCAATCCAATAAAAAAGCCGCCAAAAACGGCAATCAGTACTTTGTCGCTGGTAAATGCCGGAATATCGATCCATGCCATCAGAAGTGCCAACAGCAGGACAGCTAATAAAGCATGAATGCTAAAAGTTTTTCCAATTTTTTTATAACCAATAATCAGAAATGGAATATTAAACACAACGAGCAAAATACTGATGTGTATATGAAACAGCTCTTCAATAAGAATCGAAATTCCTGTAACACCGCCGTCCAGAAAGTGGTTGGGTATCATAAACCCTTTGAGTGCCAGTACAGCCGATAAAACACCAATAACTGTGTAAATGATTGATCGAAGCGAAAAAATAGCCCTCCAGTTTAAGCTTTGTCTTGTATTCATATCTTTATGTTATTTATCAATTAAATATTTGGTTATGTATATATTATGAGGCATAAAATATTTCCGGAATTTTAACTCAAAACCTCATAAACTATTAGTGGGAACTCTTTATTTTTAAAGCTCATCTCTCCTATTCTGGAGCAGATAAACGACTCGCTCACTTTGTTAAAGCTATCTTCAGTAATGAGTATCTGGCTGATATTGGCTGCCGATTGAAGCCTCGCTGCCACATTTACATTGTCACCAATAACGGTGTAATCAAGGCGGCGCAAAGTGGATGACCCAATGTTTCCGGTAACCATCTCTCCGCTGTTGATGCCGATGGATACATGTGGATTATAGCCAGATTTTCCTTCAAAAGGAGGCAATTCATCGATTGTTTTTCTGATTGCAAGACAAGCATCAATTGCCCTGTCAAGATGAAATGGCCCTTTGAAAACAGCCATAATCGCATCTCCGATGAACTTATCTACGATTCCTTTTTCCTGAATGATTTCCTTTACCATGATATCGAAATATTCATTCAGAAGCTTCACAACTTTATCAGGTGGTTCTGTTTCGCTTATGGCGGTGAATCCGCAAATATCAATGAATGCAACGGTAGCTTCCATGGTTTCGTTCTCGAGCAGTGAAGATTCAAATTCGCGGCTTCCCATAAAGTTCAGTACCGTTTCGTCCACATACATACGCAGAATGTTGTTTTCTTTGATGGCTTGAAGCGTATTACGGATTTGCTGTACATAATGCATCGTTTTTTCGATTGTTATTTCAAGATCCTGAAAGTTCACGGGTTTTGTGATAAAATCGAAAGCACCCCGGTTCATCGCGGTTCTGATGTTTTCCATGTCGCCATAGGCAGAAATAATAACCGATTTTAATAAGCTGTTTTGCTCGCTCAACTTACTGAGCAAGGTCAGGCCATCCATCACAGGCATGTTGATGTCGCTGAGCACCAGATCAAGATCAACATGCTGTTTTACCATTTCGAGGGCTTCTCGTCCATTGGAAGCAAAAACAAATTCATATTCCTGCTGCCTGATTTTCTGTCTGAATTTTTGTTTGATGAGAACCTCAAGATCGGATTCATCATCTACGACAAGGATTTTAGTCATGATGGATATTTTTAATTTTCTCTTTTAATTGATTAAAGTCCAATGGTTTGGTTAAAAAATCATCTGCACCAAGTTTCATGGCGGTATTATAATTCTCTTCATCACCATAAGCAGTTATCATCATTACCAATGGTGGAGGCCGATGGTACTTTTGTTTGATGTTTGATAGTAAATCCAGGCCGCTCATACCGGGCATATTGATATCAGAAAGAATCAAAATCGCATGCTGTTCTTTTTCATCTAGATATTTCAGCGCCTCTTCTCCGGAATAGGCAAAGGCTAATACCAGTTCATTGTTCTTTATTTCTTTTCTGAAACGCTGCTCAAAGAGGGTCTGAATGTCTCTTTCGTCGTCTACAATTAATATTCTCATACGCTTGGTAATTGATTTATTTAAAGGTTATTATATTCATTAAGCTCATTTTTTTACCTGATGTTAAGATTGGGCAATGTGATAACAAAAGTTGTTCCTTCACCTGAAAGGGATTCCACTTTCAACTCCCCGCCATGTGCTTTCACAATATCATAACTTAGCGACAACCCGAGTCCTGTTCCCTCGCCAGTTGGTTTGGTTGTAAAAAAGGGTTGGAAGATTTTGTTTCTAATCTCCTCCGGGATACCGTTGCCGTTGTCCATAACGGAAATTTCAATCCGGTCGCCGAGGTTTTTGGTGATTATGGTGACGGAAGGTTTGTAGGTTTCTTCCAAACCTGACAGGTTTTTTTGCCGTTCCGCAACTACGTAAAAAGCATTGTTGATCAAATTCAACAAAACCCTTCCGATATCCTGCGGAATAATATTGATTTTTGGCATGGACGCATCAAATTCAGTTTTGAAATCAGCGTTAAATGATTTGTCTTTGGCTCTTAATCCGTGATAGCTCAATCGCAAATATTCATCAGCCAAAGCATTTATATCGGTAGGTTCATTTATGCCATTGCTGCTTCTGCTGTGTTGGAGCATTCCTTTGACTATGGAGTCAGCACGCTTTCCATGTTGAAGAATTTTTCCTTCGTTGATGGCAATATCATCAGCAATGGCAATGGCTTCAGCGATGTCGCCCTTTTCGAGTTCAAGTTTAAGTTCTGCGACCAATTCAACATTTACTTCTGAAAAATTATTCACGAAGTTTAGCGGGTTTTGGATTTCATGGGCAATTCCGGCGGTAAGTTCACCGAGGGAGGCCATTTTTTCGGATTGGATGAGTTGGGATTGAGTGGCTTTGAGTTCGGCTAATGACTTTCCCAACTCCTGAGTTCTTTCAAAAACCTTTTGTTCAAGTTCACGGTTACGTAGCAGGATTTTTTCAGTTGTCATATATTCTCCTTCAGCAAGCCGATAGTCAGGCACTGAGCCATGAACATGAACAATTTTCCAAGCATCTTCTTCATAATTAAGCAATGTAGTGCTTCGCACCAGCTCACTCGATATTTTGCCATTTATGCTTTGTTTCCAGATTACTTCGCATGTGACAACTGCCTGTTTGTGAAACATTGAAATATTAGTCCATATGAAATCAATTTGAAACGGTTCGGGAAACTGATTTACACCTTTTTCGTTCATTATTCTGTATTCAGCCTTATTTGCTGCTTTTTCATGCAACCCTGTTCCAATAAATGTAACATTTTCAGAACAACAGGAAAACCGCAGGTCAATATCACGGTTTGCCAGGGCTTCCCAGAATACATTATGGACATTAATCACTTCTTGTTCTTGTTCAGTATATTTTGGCATACAATAGTATATTTATGACGTTTCCTTTCATATTAAAACTAAGGTATCATATTGTTTTTAGCCGAATGATAAACTCTGATCCAACTCCTTTAAGGGATTCCACTTTCAACTCCCCGCCATGTGCTTTCACAATATCATAACTTAGCGACAACCCGAGTCCTGTTCCCTCGCCAGTTGGTTTGGTTGTAAAAAAGGGTTGGAAGATTTTGTTTCTAATCTCCTCCGGGATACCGTTGCCGTTGTCCATAACGGAAATTTCAATCCGATCGCCGAGGCTTTTGGTGGTAATGGTGACGGAAGGTTTGTAGGTTTCTTCTATACCTGACAGGTTTTTTTGCCGTTCCGCAACTACGTAAAAAGCATTGTTGATCAAATTCAGTAACACCCGCCCGATGTCCTGCGGAATGATATTGATTTTAGGTAAATCGGGATCGAAATCGGTTTTGAAATCAGCGTTAAATGATTTGTTTTTAGCTCTTAATCCGTGATAACTCAATCGCAAATATTCATCGCATAAGGTGTTTATGTCGGTTAATTCTTTCTGTCCATTGCTGCTTCTGCTGTGTTGGAGCATGCCTTTTACGATGGAATCGGCACGCTTTCCATGTTGAAGAATTTTTTCTTCGTTGATGGAAATATCATCAGCAATGGACTTAATTTCTTCCAAATTTCCGGCTTCAAGCTCTTCTTTCAGTTCTGCAATCAACTCCACATTTACTTCAGCGAAATTGTTGACAAAGTTCAGCGGGTTTTGGATTTCATGGGCAATGCCGGCGGTAAGTTCACCGAGGGAGGCCATTTTTTCGGATTGGATGAGTTGGGATTGAGTAGCTTTGAGTTCTAAAAGCGCTTCTTCAGCATGTTGTCTGGCTGCTTTAATATCGATCAGGTCTTTTTCAGCTGTTTTCAAATCTTCAAAACGTTTGTAGGCCAAATCAAACACGCCTGCAAATCGCGCTAATTCACCTACGGCTGCTTTTGGTGGGTTGGGTACAGCGCCGGGAAGACTAAAACCGATTTCACCATGGGTGGTGCGTGCCATAACAAAGGTGAGTCCACCGATGTGGCGTATGTCATCCAGTGTGGGCGCATTGTGATCTACTATTTCAAAATCACCGAGGGTGATCATTTTGTGCACATAATCCACCGCATTTTCTGCATCCATCGCCAAAACAAAGGTGGGTTTGTCACTTTTTTCCCAGTCGGCAACAGTTTGTATTTCTCCGTGAATATGACGGGGAAGTGTCATCACCATGCCAATGCGTGTACCGTCACCAGAGGTCATCGCTTTTTCATATTTTTCGGGCAGCCAGCGCATGTGCCAGAAGTAATGCGCTTCATGACCAAGTGTTACAAACTCATTGCGCATCATGACCACGATATCAAGTAATTCTGAAGATTCCTGCATGGCCGTAACATGAGACCTGATGCGCTCCAGAGAGAGTTCTATTTGTACTTCTCTTGACTGCGCTTCTACTTTTTGAAGGTCAAGAAAACGGGTGTGTGCGAATTCAAAAACATCAGCAAAACGGTGAATGACCATTAAATTGTCCGTTGGAAGCTGTTCGTTGTGAATTAATCCTAACCATCCATGCTTAAAAAACATCAGATGCCAAAAAATTGGATCAGGATAAATCCTCACTACTTTTTCAAACTGATTTTTAGTATAATTGCCCATTTCCCTGTTTGCCTCCAAGAAAGCAATTCTCTTCTGTCCACTAAGCTCAGCTATAAAAAACGGGGCTCCGCTATTCCATTTCGACTCCAATTCCTCAGTAAATCCCGGGATGTATTTATCCAATTTATCATACATTGCACTGATTGAGAAGGTTTCATATACACCCTGATGGGCAACTTCTTTTGCACGCCACAGTTCGTATTTGTCCTGTTCCCTATCAAAAACCATAATACTAAAACCAGTAGGGTTTATGTCCATTTTTTCAAGTTCCGAAAAAAGCAAATCGGATACATCTCCTACCTCAGTGCTCTTATGCATGGCGAGTGCACGAGACCTTATTCTTTCAAGAGCTGCTTCGATTCTTGCTTCCTTAGCCTGGGCTTCGGCTTGCTGAATATCCATAAAACGACGATAAGCCAGTTTAAATACCTGATGAAAGCGTTTGAATATTTCCAATTCATGATCTGAAATGGCTTTGTAGGTTGTGAGACCTAAACCGCCCTCGCCAATGGAGTAAAAATAATAGAACAACTCTGTCAGGCCATCTATGATCGGATCGGGAAACTGACCATGTTCTTTTCTCCATGCAGTAAATTTTTCTAAATCCTCATCTTTGATGCTGCCTATAAAAAACGAGTTGGCTGATTTTTGCATCTCTTTGACCATGGCCAGGGAGGCAGGATTATTTTCGTATCCTGTTTCTTCAAATACTTTTTTAGAATAAGTGGTGAAAAACTGATAATTGGAATAGGTTTTATTTTGCTTATTAATGATAGCAAGCTGTACATTCCTGATATTGATTACATTAAGCTTTACTAATTGTTCTGAAATTACACAGCAAACATCCAGCAGGTCATCCGGTTTGTGCATGCTCATGGCAACAGCCCGAACACGCTCAAGCGCTGCTTCCATTTCCAGTTCATAGTTTTTATTTTCGAGATCAGCTGTTTTTTCATCTACTAATTTCTGAAGGGCTTCATTTTTCTGTTTCCACTCTTCTTTGTGCCAGGTATCACCTTCGCTTTCCACAGGTTTGGATCCATGCCAATGGATAATTTTCCATTTACCATCCTGAAACTCCAAAATTGTACTGATACGTGCGTTAAATTCATTTTTACCATCTGCTATTACCATGCTTATTAAAACCTCATCCACATATATAGCTACATTGCCATCATCAGTAATTTTTCGGTGCACAGGGTTTGATGAAATATGGATTTCTAAATCCTTTGCTTGCTCTTTTTGTAACATGGTAAGTTTTTGTAAACCAGCCAAATCAAAAATCTTTTCGTCTATGGTTGTGCCATAACCCATCACATCCTCTATCACAATATCATTTAAGCGTTCGTGGGCAAAATCGTTCAACATTATATTGAAAAATTTTCTGTGTACGCTTTCTAATAAGTTCCTTTTCTCGTCAGTCATACTTTATTTTTTAGGATATGGGTATTTGGATGATAAACTGTGAACCTTCACCCTCCTTTGTTTCAACCTTCAATTCTCCTCCATGTGCTTTTACAATATCATAACTTAGCGACAACCCGAGTCCTGTTCCCTCGCCAGTTGGTTTGGTTGTAAAAAATGGCTGAAATATCTTTTTCTTAATTTCCTCCGGGATACCGTTGCCGTTGTCCATAACTGAAATTTCAATCAGGTCGCCGAGGTTTTTGGTGGTAATGGTGACGGAAGGTTTGTAGGTTTCTTCTAAACCTGACAGGTTTTTTTGCCGTTCCGCAACTACGTAAAAAGCATTGTTGATCAAATTCAACAAAACCCTTCCGATATCCTGCGGAATGATATTGATTTTTGGCAAGGACGCATCAAATTCAGTTTTAAAATCAGCGTTAAATGTTTTGTCTTTGGCTCTCAATCCGTGATAACTCAATCGTAAATATTCATCAGCCAAAGCATTGATATCGGTAGGTTCTTTTATGCCATTGCTGCTTCTGCTGTGTTGGAGCATACCTTTTACAATGGAATCAGCACGCTTTCCATGCTCAAGAATTTTTTCCTCGTTGATAGCGATATTATCAGCTATGGCAATGGCTTCAGCAATGTCGCCCTTTTCGAGTTCAAGTTTAAGTTCTGCAACCAATTCCACATTTACTTCTGAAAAATTATTCACGAAGTTGAGCGGATTCTGAATTTCGTGGGCAATACCTGCGGTGAGCTCACCGAGGCTGGCCATTTTCTCAGATTGGATAAGCTGTGCTTGCGCCGCTTTAAGTTCATCAAGCGATTTGGTTAATGCAGTATTGGTTTCTTCAATGGCTTTTCTTTTTTGCTCTAGTTCTTCGATGGTTTCTTCCAAAAGGATGGCAGTAGTGCGTTTTACCTTTTCGGTACGGTCGAGCTTGAATTCAACAATGGTGATTTTCTTATCTACTTCTTTCAGATAAGCCATGAGTTTAGCTTTTTCATCATCCGAAAGTCCGGAATGATTTTGCAGGATTTCTATGATATTTTGCAGGTTTTGCTCCATGACAAGGTTTGAACTTTATTTTTCTTTTAAGGCTATACAACAAGTTGTCAGGTTGTGCATTTCGAGGTTTCCGCCGGTAGCCCTTGCCAGTTCGGCGTTTGAAAACATGCCGGCCATGGGTACGTTCCAGATATTTTTCAGGCCCTCAATTTCCATGTTCATCATGGGGCCAAAGGCAAGGATTCGGCCTGCACAACTGAATACGACCAAAGCATCCGCTTCGGGCATTTCATTTTCTTTCAGTTCTTCAATGCCTTTGATGACTTTTTCCATCACATCAAAATCGGGCGGAATGGAAAACCGTAATTTGGAACCCTGTGGCACTGATCCGCTGCAGTAAAACGAGCGGTCGCTCCAATCTACCATCAGTCCGGGGCGCATGACCGGATCTCCTTTTTCACGTTGCAACTGTAAGGGCAAATTTGCTGCAATTTCAAGCGTAAGCCCCTGATTTTCAGGTGACACATTTTCAATCCCCCCATATTTTGCTGTAAGATCCAATACAGGAATATCATCCACCGTAAACACATGGTTGCCTTCACTTTTTGTCACTGTTTTTTCAGTGCCAATTGCTTTCCATCCACAGGTGGCTTTTCCCTTGATGAGGATTTTGTTTTCATCCAATGCGAGGACAACAATGCCCCGCTTGCTTTCCTTGCCATTGGTAAACACAAACTGTTCAGTGAAGGTGTAGTCATCGGACGCCATGCCACCGAAAACGTTCACTTCCTTACCGACCACATCTTCAAACCCGAAAAGCAACTGTTCGGCATCTGTTTCCAAATGGCTCCCTGAAATGAGAAAGGCAGGAGTTGAAAACAATGTTTTGGCTTTTTGTGCAATTCCTGAGGCCGTTTCCCGGTAATTCTTTTCAGGAAATTCCTCCAGATAGATATGAAAATGATCCCTTTTCATATCCAGAAGTAACACGACTGCCGTTCCTTTTTCCGTGATCTCGTCGATGAATTCACCGCTTGTGGTAGCGCCAAATATAACTATGCCGCTTTCATCCAACATATTGCAAATGGCTTTTCTATCCTGAGAAACAGATAAAAAGACGATAGCAAGTGTGGGAATAAACCCATCTTCCATGCTGTTTTCCAATGCGGTTTTTATTTCTTCCGTTGATTTGCCTTTAATTGATTTTGCTTTCATTTTTTTTATTTTTTATTTTTCCTTTAATGCCACCACGCAGCAGGTGTTGTTATGGTATTCATTTTGTCCCCTTTTCGATTTTCCATACTCTCCATAGGTAAAAAACCCAATAAGTGGTGCCTTCCAAACTTCGTTTACACGTTCGATTTCTTCACTGGTCATTGCACCGAATGACTTATATCTGCTGATGCAGGAAAACATAATGACTGCATCAGCATCCTGAAGTTGTTCATTTTTTACTTCATTACACTCTTCAACAACGGTTTCTATCACATCAAAGTCGGGCGGCAACGAAAAGCGAATTTTTGAGCCTTGCGGAATGTTACCTGCACAGACCAGTGAACGATCTTCGGTATTACCCATCATGGCGGTTCTCATCACCGCAGGTGCATTTTCTCTTTCCAGTTGCAGCGGATAATATGTAAAAAGATCTATGTTGAAAACAGTGCTATTGAAAAGTTGATCATCCAGGCTGATACCCAGGTATTTCATGACTATATCCAGCGCGGGCTTATCATCGATGGTATAGACGATATTTTCGGTACTTTTTGTGATGATTTTGGTGGTGCCGATGGCTTTCCATCCACAGGTGGCAACCCCTGATATATCTATTTTGTCCTCGTCAATAATCAGGCCCACCAAACCGGTGATGCTGTTTTTGCCATGTGTGAATGCCTTTGGACCGGTAAATGACAGGTCATCGCCCGCCATCCCACCAAAAATAGTAACGTCACCTCCAAATCCGGCTTCTATACCTTTGATTACTTCTTCGCCATCCATTTCTTTGCTCCATCCCGATGTAATAATAAATGCTGCATTCGCGAAAGTCTTTTTTCCCTCTTCACCAAGCTGTTTTGCAATTTCAAATGCATAACGGTCTTTGGTCTCCAGAAAGAAGATTTTGAAACAGGATGGATGCATATCGAGCAACATGATCACAATACTCTCCTGCTCTATCTCGCTGCTGATGAATTCACCGGAAGAGGTAGCACCGAAAATCTGAATTCCTTCATCGTTCAAGAAATCACACACAGCTTCGATATCCAGTTTGAATGACATAAATACGACGGCAAGCGTTGGTTTAAACCCATCGGCTAAACTTTGCTGCAAAGCCGTTTTAATTTCTTCAGTGGATTTCCCTTTGATTGATTTTGCTTTCATATTATCGCTTATTTCTCTTTCAATGCTACCCAACTTACCGTTGTTCCTTGAAATTCGCAGCGGCCTTCATCTAATTTTCCAAATTCACCCAGTGAAAAAAAACCGATCATGGGTTTGCCCCAGGTTGATGCAAGTCCTTCTATTTCACTGGAAATCAATGGGCCAAAAGTGCCTAATCTTCCTACGCATGAAAATACCATCAACACATCGCAATCCGGCATCTCTTTTTCTTTTATGATGCTTGTACTTTCAACCACTTTGTCAATTACATCAAAATCTGGTGGCAGTGAAAAACGGAAATGATCTCCTTCTTTTACTTCTCCTCCCATCATAATGGATCGATCTTCAGGATTAAAAAATAGCGCAGGTTTCATGATGGCATTTCCTGAGACTCTTTCAAATTGCAACGGATAGCCAAGGTCTGAGGGAAGTAGCCCGCTCGCCTTGTTGGTAGAAATTACTATTTCATCTCCCAAAAACCGCTGGATGACATTCATCGCCGGTTCATTTTCAATCGTAAAAACCCAGGAGCCTTCACTTTTTGTAATTTTTTTGCTTGTACCTACCGGTTTCCATCCTGATACAGCCAATCCACTAATCGTAACTTTATCCTGGTCAATGATGAGTGCAAGTAATCCTCCTGTACTTGATACATAATTGGTAAAAACGATTCCTGAAAAATCAGCCGGATTACCGGCTACACCACCTGCAACCATAACATCATGACCTGCTGCATCCGTCAAACCCTTGATCAGGTCATCTCCGGAAATTTTGAAATCTACCGGTGAAATGATGAAGCCCGGATTTGAAAAAGCGTTTTTTCCGGCTACACCTGTTTTATACCCGGCTTCATAAGCAGACGATCCCAGATAATCGTTTAATACTATTTTGAAATTATCCGGTTGAATATCCATGAGCATGGCTATGATATCATCAGATTCAATACCTTGTTCGGTAAATTTTTGGGGTGCAGTTATCCCGAAAATAGCAATATCATGTGTTCCAAAAATTGAACGTATCTTTTCAGCATCTTCAATATTGCTTATAAAGATGATAGCAAGCGTTGGGTTGAAACCAACAATTTTGCTTTCATCAATAGCTGCCTGCATTTCTCCCGGTGTTTTCCCTTTGATTGATTTTGCTTTCATTTTATATCTGTAGCTTGACTTAATTCATAAATGTTGGCATTTATCATGATTTGATCGCATGGCCTAGATCATTTTAACATTCATATTATTTGTGAGTCTGCTTTTTCTCCAAAGGAGCAACTAATTCTACCGGTTTAAGTTTTCCTGCTGTTTCATCCAACCTTGTTTGATACAGCTCAAGCACGGCCACACGCTTAGTATGCTTATCAAAATGGAGAAATTGTATGGCAATAAGCATGAAACCTGCAAAAACTGCAAAAGCCAGCACTACATACTCCCATGCCAAAAATGATTTTATCGGGCCCAGTAATGCCGCGCCTGATGCCATGCCCAGATTGGAAATGGCCATGTACAAGGTGAACTGTGTAGCCGATATCCTTTTCCAGCAAAGCTGCATGGCGGAAGCAAACACAGCAATGGTTGTAAACACGATCAGGGTATAAAACAAGCCAATGAATCCAATAAAAACAACCGGGTTGTCCCAATAATCTCTGAGAAAGAATGCGGACACTACCAATGAAATAAGTAAAATCAGATAAATGCTCATCATCCTTACTTTACCAAAAAAATCAATAAAGGCACCGGCCACAAACATGCCCAGAATGCCTGAAACCAGCTTTATCACAGCAAAAGTCTGGGAATATTTACCATCGGTCCAACCCAGTTCCTGCACTGTAAAAACCGGCAACATGGCATCTATCAATCCTCTGCCAATGGAAAAACTGAAGGCTGCAACCCCCATAATGAGGCTGACAGGTAAGATGAACACCTTCACCAGGCTAAAAAACAGTTCCTTCCAGCTTTGCACCTGTATGCCTGCGGCAACTTCTGATGCTTTGCCATTGGTCCATGGCAACCTTTTTTCGCCTGCTCTTTCTCTGAAAAAGAGGGGAATTAACAATATCAGAAACACGAACAAAGAAAAAAAGACAATGGCGTGAAAAAAACTGTAAGCGTTGATAATAGAGATGCCTATTGCAACTGATGCTGAAATTCCTATGGTTTTAGAACCCCACATCAAGCCATTGGCTCGTGCCTGCTGGTCTTCAGGAAGAATGTCAATGGCCAGCCCATCAACAGCAATATCCTGAAAAACGGCAAACAAACCGATAAAGAAACTGAGAACTTGGAGCATAAACATATTATTCAGCGGATCGGCAATGAAAGCCATGGACAAAAAGCTGAAGGCAAGCCCAACCTGTCCAAATAATATCCAGGGCCGCCTCCTGCCCATTGCCAGGAATGTAAACCTGTCCATTAATGGTGCTGCCAGAATTTTAAAGCTCCAGGGCAAGATACCAATGGCTACAAAAGAGCCTATTTCAATGGCATTTTTCCCGTTCATAGCAAGCCATGCAGGTATTCCAAACCGCAATAAACCTTCAGGCAGGCCTTGTGCAAAATATAAAAAGGAAAATGTTACATAGCGTAAGGGGGCATTCTGCGACAATGAAGGAAACTTTCCTTCAGCAGTTCGTTTAAAGGGATTGTAAGTGTCAGGTTTTTTCATGAGCTTTTTGAGTCTTATTAAGTATGCATTAAATATGCCTAAGTAATTAATAATTAGTGTGATGTGCAATTATTAGTATAAGTCCTCCAATAACAGATATAAGAAGAAAAAGCGGCCAAATAAACTTGAACCATTTTTCAAAAGGTACACCTGCAATGGCAATGCAAGCCATCAATACACCATTGGTCGGGATGATGGTATTGGAAAAGCCATCGCCAAAGACAAATGCCAAAACAGCTGTTTGACGGGATATTCCAAGCAAATCTGACAATGGAACAATCAACGGCATGGTAACAAGCGCCTGACCGGAAGCTGAGGGAATTAAAAAATTAAATACGCTCTGAAAAACGTAAATCCCGGTCACTGCCATTGACTGGCTCATATTGCTCAACAATTCTGCGGTATGAAAAAGAATGGTATCAATGATCTGGCCTTCCACAAGAACCACCTGAATCCCTCTTGCAAAACCAACAATCAGTGCCGGCACAAGCATACCTTCCAGGCCGGTTATAAAAGCTTTCATGGATTCGTCGCCCGACATTCTGCTGATCAGAATGGTACACAATCCGACCGTGAAAAACCCTCCGGTCATCTCCACCAAACCCCAGCCCATGGTTTGAACCGCGAACAAGATCGCGGCAAACAGTACAAAAGCTGTAATAGCAACATAAACATGCTTTTTGGATAGGGGTGCCCCGTTTAAAGCCACCGAACCATCAAGGATAAATGGATCATCAGGCATGATTGACTTCTTTGGATCCCTTTTTACCCTTTTCCCATAGGCCATAAGGAAGAAAAATCCTATCAGCGTGCACACAACAAAAGACAGAACCCTCAGTCCCATACCGCTTCCAAGTGGCAATTCTGCAACAGATTGGGCAATTTGCAGGTTAAACGGGTTTGTAATTGCAGTGGCCCAACCAATATCTCCGCCAATGATAAAAATACCGATCCCGAAGATGCGGTCGTAACCCAACTGTTTTGAAATGAGCAGCAATAAAGGAATAAGAGGGATAAATTCTGCTCCCAACCCCAAAAAAGTTGCTCCGAATGCAAAAGCAAAATAGAGGATAAACACCAGTAAAACAGGTGAATGACTAAACCTTTTCAACAGCATGGAGATAAACACATCTATCGTCCCTGTGTGTTTGATAATGTTCACCACGGCGCCAATGATGAGCACAAAAAAAATCAGGGCGGAAGCTTCGTTAAGGCCTTTGGGAATGGCAGTGAATAAACCCAGCACACTGGTTGGTGTAGCAAAACCATTGGCTTCCTCGCCCAAAAGCACGCCCTGAACAGAAATTTTCTTTGGAATTTCTTCGTAGGTTCCCGTTACCACTAAAGTTTGCTCAACATTGCCCGTTTTTTTGATTACGCGCTCAAACCTTCCTGAAGGAACAAGATAGGTCATCAAGCCTGAAAAGAGAATAATGGCCGAGAGAAAAATAAATACATGCGGAATTTTGAGGTATTTCATCTATTTAGTAGCTATTAGTAATTTTTGATTGTGTTAGTTGACTGATTTTTTTCAGCTATTTATGTGCTACCCGTTCAACCACTTTTCAAAGCTCTTGTTAGGTTCACCATCAGCATAGGCCCAGTCGGGTTTCAACCTTAACCCACTTTTCTTTCGCCAGATAAAATCAATGGCTTCGGCTGTATCTTTTATGTTGTCAATTATTATCAAAAGCAGATTGCGTTTATTCATTTTTATTCTTCCAAGAACTGATGTGATGTTCTGTGCAAGTAAGGCATTGGACAGAACCTCGGCCTGACGCAAATCATAAGTTGCCCATACAATACTACATTCGCCCGAAAGAAGTGTATGCTCATCTATAAAAACATCTATTTCAAAATGAATTCCCGGAGGCAGCTCCGGTATGTTTTTTTCACCTAAAAGCTGCCATGAAACAGAGATGTCCGGATGGAGAACAATTTCCCCATCCGGATTGAATATCCCTGTTTTTTTAACCAGCTTCAACGTTTTATGGTGTTTGAGCTTCTAATTTGGCAAGCGCAAGTACGATGGCCGAACTGTTCCAGTAACCGTGTTCAAGCACTATCTTTTGATTTATAAATCTTTGGGTAAGGTGCAGGGGTATTTCAAATTCTTCACCGGTTGCTTTCAGGGTTCCCTTCCAGAGTCCCCAGTAATTAACCCAGGTCTCGCCCTCATCTGTAAGCACCATTTCGAAGTAATCTTCTTTGGTTACATAGCTGATGGATGAAAAGAGTTCATGATCCTGCATATAATCCTTGATGGCAGCATCAATGGAAATTCCTTTTCCTTCGGGAACATTGTTCAAGATTTTTGCGTTGTCGGCATAATGTTGCTTAATAGCCTCCCAATTTCCGTCCACGTAGTGCTTCAGTGTTGATTTCGTGATTTCAATTTCCGGAGAAGCTGAGAAATAGCGTACCGGTTGGTTCTGACTGCAAGCCGAAAACAGTATGACAGTAAATAATAAATAGATGATCTGTTTCATAAAACATTAGTTTTTATTTGTTAATGAGTTGATTGATGTCTATTTCGAAGGCGGATTATGACTAAGGTCTGCATCACGCTTCAATAGATATGACCACGATTCTTTAATTGTCTCGCGGAATTCAGCCTGGATCTGATCTCTTTTCTCCTTCCCGTTTGCTTTTTCATAAATTGTCCAAACACTCTCCTTTTCAAGGTCCAAAGCAGCAAAATTTGCAAAAGGAGTAGCAACGAAGAAATCAGCAGCATCTTTGCCGCCACCCATATAGCTATACCAATAGCCACGTGAAGAACCTTCGGCCTGCTTTGTCGCCTCTGAAATCTTTTTAACTATTTCGTTGAATTTGGTGCTGTTGTTCACCTGCCAGGAGGTAACCCACAACACCTGATCGTGATTGGGATAAGCTTTACTGTATTCCGGCTCGAATCTGGCAAAATTGTTTTCGGATGATTCGATGTTAGGATTGATCAATTCTCTTACAAGGTTGCGGCAATTCTTTCCGTCATCATTGCTTTCATCCATTTCGGCCCAATTGGCCATTCTTGAAGTTAAAATGTATGCATTTCCCTCACCATTCATTCTTTTCCAGATATTCCAGGTCCACTCGCCCTTGTTCTCGATATAGCATTTCTTCCAGGCTTTTACGCCTTCCCTGAATTGAACATCATGGCCGCTTTTAATGGTGAATTCTGTAATCGAAAGAATAAATCCTTTTTCAGCTTGCTGTGCCAGAACTCCATTACTGAATAGTGTTGAAACAGCAATAAATACAAAAGCAAACACAAAATTTGCAAAACGTAATCTAATAGTTTTCATAACAAAATTGTTTTATTGAAATGCCTACTCTTATTAAGGATTTTCGGCTTGCTCCTTTTATTCATAAGTTGAATCGGCAAAACTATGCCCTCAAAATCCTAAAGTCTTGTACTTTTTAACCAAATGCTGGTACTTATCAAACAAAACAAGGAGATTGTCCGGCTTTTCTCAAAAACTGCTGTGAACTTTTTAAGGACTGATATACAATTTTAGTGCTGATGCTGTAAATTCTTGAGGCCAAAAAATTCATGTTGTTCTTTGACATTTAGGTTGGATTGAGACTCTGTAAGCAGTTTTCTTAATGTGGTTTTATCAAAAGCAGAGCTTTCCAATATCTGAATTATCTCATAAATTGATAAAGGACTTCAGAGTTGTCGCTTGGTGTTGCAACTATCAGATAGGTGCATATGGGCCCCCAAAGCTTTTTAATAGTCAGGTTTTGCTTAATCTACTTGAAGAATATCTCTATTTGCGAGCGGTTGCGGAACAATCGAGCAATCTCAGATACCGATGCTTCGAAATTGTTGGTCAAAGCATCTGACTGTTAATCAGAGGGTCGTCCGCCTGAGGCCACAAGGTCGGCCTTTGGCTGTCGGATCCAGCAGGGGGAGCCAGAAAGGGGGCGGAAATGGTTTCGAAACTTACTGTGCTGACAAGGATGGATGAGGTAACCTGCCGAAGGAGTAGCTCCAGAGGTATCTGTCCAGGTTAGATTAATAGAAGAATATGAGAGGCGCCACCTGCTGAATATCATATTTGTAGATATCCTGATTGGTGCCAATATAAAGATTGCCAATTCAGGATGCAGCGGTGTAAGCTGTTCCCAATTGCCATTCCTAATCAGGATGTAGTTGTTAGGGCGACTTGAACCGCATAAAATCAAAGCCATTGTCCATGCCCACCCAAAAGATTTGCTCATGGTACAGCAAGTATGGTATTGTTCTACAGACCGCTAGCTCAATGTAAGTTTGAAGGCAGTTTGCACTGCATATCAACAAAATACAGGCCTTCCAGCAAGGTGTCGAACACAAACTGTTTGCCTATTCGGATGCCGTGATTAATCTTTGATATCATAAGCTCGCTATTTGCTTTTGACTGCCATTGCTGAAAACCTTCGCTGCTATAATGAAAAACGTCTCTGAAACTGGTATCCACCTAAAAGCTGTTATCCTCATATGACAGTATGGTTTTTACCTCTGTATCGGCAAACAGTTCAGAACCAGGCATTTTTACCAGACTATCCTGAACAAGCTCAAAAAGCCAGACAGCTTTCCTGGCATTTTTTATGCTATACCTCAGTAATTATCTGTAGTCAGAAAGTTGTAGTAGTTTCCCTTGTCGATTATTTGAAATGTACTTTCCGGATAAGCATTCCAGAAACCGGAAGAGATTTTTGTCCCGTATTTGTCCAAAAATGTGAAATAAGACGATCAAACCCAACAAATTTAATATAATTTGTCGGGTTTAACAACTAGTATGATAATAAATTAAAGTCTATAATGCCGCCTATGTCGCTGATTCATTAAAAGTCAAGGCAATCAATACAAATCAGTTTTCAATCGCTTTTCGGTTCTTAAATTCTGTATATATTCATCGACTTTGGCCGGGCTCATTTGACCTTCGTTTGCTATAATCAAAGCGAGGGTCTCCCTCACATCATTACCCATGGTTCTTTTATTACCGCAGATATAGATTTCAGCATTTCTGTCGTTAATCCAGCGGAAAAGCTCTTTGCTGTTTTCAATCATATGATGCTGAACATAAATTTTCTCAGCCTGATCTCTGGAAAATGCCGTGTTCAGCCGGGTAAGAATACCTTTTTCAAGGTAGTCTTCCAACTCCTGCTGATAGTGAAAATCACTTTTTGCATGACGATCTCCGAAAAACAGCCAGTTGTCTCCAGCGGCTTTTTTATGATCGCGATATTGCATAAAACCCCGAAAAGGTGCAATTCCGGTGCCTGTTGCTATCATGATGACAGGTATTGAATCATCTTCTGTAAGTCTGAAATTCTCATTGGCTTCAAGAAACACAGGGATGGTGTTCCCAATTTTTATGCGGTCGGAAAAATAGGTTGAACACACGCCGGAATGTCGACGGTTTTTCAGTTCATACTCCATCAATCCTACTGTGAAGTGCACTTCACCGGGGAAAATCAGCGGACTGTTGGCAACGGAATAAAGCCTTGGTTTAAGTTTACGCAGGATACTTACGAAGTCTTCAGGTCTTATTTCGGAAGGGAAATCGGTTACCAGATCCAGCACATCGGAGGTTTCGCAGTACAATCCGAGCACGGATTTATCGCGGATAAAGGCCGTCAGTTCGCTGCTTTGAATTATCTCAGCATATTTTTCAACCACCACAGGAGTAATCACAGTTATTTCGTAATCACTGATCAGGGCTTCTTTCAGCAACTTGCGTGACTTCCCGTCAATGAGTGCATGGGTACCGTCAAAATGGAGTGTCTTCAGGAGTTTATCAACAAGCAAACGGGAATTGTGGGCATAAATGCCAAACGAATCTCCAGGAAAAAAGGAGGAAGCAAACTTCTCTACCGACAAAACCAGATGGAACGTACGTTTAAGAAAATCTGGAGAGGTAAGCAGTTGAATGTCTTTTACTTCGGCATAATAAACTCCGTCGCTTCCGGTTTCTATTTTATTGATCTCAAAAGCGAACTCCTTTTCATGGATTATTCCGGTTTTGGGCAGTATGTTTTCGAAGGAAGCAACTGCTTCGCGAACCCAGTTCATGGCATTTTCTTCATAGTCGATGTCGCATTCCACCAGGGGTGATATTTCTTCGCTACCGAGCTCCAGCAGGCGTTTCCTGAAATCGTGACCGGTTTTGCAATAGTCTTTGTAGCTGCTGTCGCCCAAAGCAAGCACACTGAAACGGGTTCCTTTCATCGATGGCGCTTCTGCGGAATGCATGAAGTTGTAGAAATCCTCGACCACTGCCGGAGGATCACCTTCGCCATGCGTACTTACGGCGATCAGCATGTTTTTTATATGTGCAATCTGATTGGGGTCAATGTTTTTCATATCGTGGAGTTGGCATTTAATCCCAAGGTGAGTGGTATATTCATGGGCAAGCCTGCCGGCCGCCATCGAATTGCCGGTACGACTGCCACAGATAACATGCAGTAGGGCCTGATCGGTTTCTGCACTGGATTGAATATCCGACATCATCGGCAATTCCTTTTCAAGTTCCATAACTAGTGAGTTTTAATTCAAGTGTTTAACATTGATTTATCCTGCAAAAGAAAACAAAGGCACTTCTGTCAGCTGATCAACCCAGGTTGCCTGGTCGTGGAACTCCATAAAGAATGGCTTGAAGGTCCTAGTGTAGTCGCGGTGTCTTACATATTGCATCATAAAGTACTTGTCACCGTTCACTGGGTTTTTGACAATTCCCATGATGTGCACCTTGCCTTTGCTGGCTGACATCACAGGCCCGGTCACTGTTTTTGCAAAACTGCCTGATTCCCTGATTGCATTCTGATACATCCGGTACACCTCGGCAATCGGAAGGCTGAAATATTCATAAGGCCCGGTTTCGCGCTCGATAAACATATAATAAGGAATAAGTCCGAGTCCGATCTGTATTTTCCACATATCGGCCCAATCCTGGCTGTTGTCGTTTATATTCTTCAGCACCGGCGCCTGGGTCCTGATTTCAGCGCCACATGCTTTCAGGTTAAGGATGGCTTGCTGAAGCACCTCAGTTTTGAGTTCGTTGGGATGGTTGAAATGCGCCATGATTGCCAGATGCATACCGCTGTTGCTGATCAATTTCAAGGTATCCAGCATTTCCTGGCCTTCGTCACTGTATTCGGGAATAAAAGCAAATGGCCAGTAACTCAGCGATTTGGTGCCAAACCGGATGTTGGTCAGGTGCGGTATTTTTGCAGCGATAATAGCTTCGATATATTTACGCAAAGTTCCCGGATCCATTACCATCGGGTCACCACCGGTAAATAAAATCTCGTTGATGTGTTCATTCTTGCGGATGTAAGCGATTACCTTGTCTATTTCACGCATCGAGAATTTCAGATCGAGCTCCTTCACAAACTGAGGCCAGCGGAAGCAAAACGTGCAGTGCGCATGGCAGGTCTGACCCTGACTGGGGAAAAACAGTATCACGTCTCTGTATTTGTGCTGCAATCCCTTCAACTCCTCGCCATCCAACATAGGAACATTGGTCATTTGCTGCGCAGGATGCGGATTCATTTCCATCCTGATATCGTAAATAATCTGATTGACCGTTGCAACAGATTCCGCATTTTGAATGGCATACGACAGTTGTGCATACTGCTCTTCGGTCAGCATATTCCTGTTTGGAAAATTCAGGATGAAGATGGGGTCATTCTTATAGTTTTCCCAATCGATCAGGTAATCAACCACATAATTGTTGGTCTTAAAAGGAATCACGCGCGAAACGATATCAATTTCGGTTTTCTCTTCTTCGGGAAGATATCTCAGATACTCAATTTCCCGAAAATTCTTCTGGTTGTATGTTATAAATTTCATGGCTAAACAGTGTTAATTGAATAAAATGGTCATCCAATGACACACGTTTTAAGACAGGTATTTGCAAAGAAGACATTCTACATTACAGGCAGTAATCGCCTGAAAGAGGAATGAAACGTGTGTTTTAGATTCTATCTTTATAATTTATAACAACAAACAAGCCCAAAAGGATTGAAGGATATAGTTACCTGAATCTTAATTGCGCTAGTCACGCAGGGTAACAAGACGGCAAACTGACTGGTAATGAAGCTTAAACCAGAAATGTTAAATAGTTGTTAATTTTCAGAAACCTGCCGTATACTCATGTTATTTCAGGAATGTTGCAATGATTGAGGATCGGGAATGCAAACAGTAGATTCAAATCAGGGAATTGGCTGTTCTATGACCAGATTCAGTTAATTACTTAAAAAAAATTAGTGGCTTTTCCTTGTTCTTGACTTTGACTTCTCGCCTGCTGGCGCGAATTTGCAATCACTAGTGTTCGGAAGATTATCATTTCAACACAGGGTTGTTCATATAATTGTCTTGTCCTGATTTGGGTTGAGGTTTTTTCCCCTGCCCCAAAATAACCCTAAGTTTACGATAAAAAAAAGCTGACCTGTTGTGAAGTCAGCTTTGTGTGGAGAATAACGGAATCGAACCGATGACCTTTTGACTGCCAGTCAAACGCTCTAGCCAACTGAGCTAATTCCCCAATAAGGGCGCAAATATACAAAATATTTTTCTGTTGTCAACTGCCCGAAAAAAAACCGGCCATGTTGCCAGGCCGGTTTGTGTAGCAATGACATAGGACTAATCCTCGTCCTTGAGTTTTTCTTCGTATTCCTTGAGAAGATGTGTCTGAACATCTCCAGGTACCTGGGCATACTCGGTGAATTTCATGGAGAACGATCCGCGACCGGAAGTAAGTGAACTCAGCGAAGTGGAATATTTGTTCATTTCGGCCAATGGCACACGGGCGCGAATGATCTGGTATTTTCCATCCGAATCCATTCCCATGATCACAGCACGACGACCCTGCAGATCGGTCATCACAGCACCCATCATATCTTCGGGCATGCGTACAGCCAGATCGTAGATAGGTTCCATGATTTTTGGTCCGGCATTTTTAAAGGCAGTAATAAATGCCTGACGTCCTGCCAGTTTAAATGAAATTTCATTCGAATCTACCGGATGCATCTTGCCGTCGTACACATACACAATGATGTCGCGGGCGTAGGAACCTGTCAGCGGGCCTTCTTCGAGTCGTTCCATGACACCTTTCAATATGGCAGGCATGAAGCGGGCATCGATTGATCCACCAACGATACAATTGTTAAACAACAGTTTTCCACCCCAGGGCAGGTTGTGTTCTTCGCGGCCACGGACGGGGAAGTCGGTCGGATCCTTATACCCTTCAACGAAAGGCTGCACCATGAGATGAACTTCACCAAACTGGCCTGATCCTCCTGACTGTTTCTTGTGACGATAATCGGCCCTGGCAGCTTTGGTGATCGTTTCGCGATAAGGAATTTTAGGTGCATAAAACTCAATGTCGAGTTTATAGATATTGTCAAAATACCATTTGATGGTGTTCACATGATATTCGCCCTGACACTTCAGAATGAGCTGCCTGAGTTCGCGCGAGAGCCCGGCAATAATTGTTGGATCGGTGCGGTGCATATCCTGCAACACACTTCCCAGTTTTTCATCATCTGTTGAGTTCACAGCCTTGACAGCTGTTATGAAAACCGGTTCAGGATACTCAATAGGCTCAAACGGGGCATCAGCTGCCTTGGGTTCGATGAGTGAGTCGTTGGTGCGAACATCCTTCAGCTTGATCGTGACAGCAATGTCACCAGCAACAATCCGGTCAATTTTCTCGCGGTTCTTGCCGTTTACAATAAACAACTGCGATACCCTTTCCTTGTTGCCTGAGCGTGGATTAATCAAATCCTGGCTTTCAAAAATTTCGCCTCCATATACCTTCACCAGGGATACTTCACCGAGATGTTGTTCATTGGATATCTTAAAAACAAACATCGCTGCCGGTTCTTTTGAATTGCAGTGATATGTTTTACCCGAAGTAGTTTTGCGAGGAGCCATCAAATCGGGCGATGGACAGGAATGTACTATAAACTCCAACAAACGGCTAACGCCAATACCGTGTTTTACTGAAGCACAAAAAACAGGGAATATCCCTCGCTGGATAAGCCCGGCCCTGATTCCCTGACGCGTTTCTTCAAGCGTGAGGGTATCGTTTTCGAAATATTTTTCCATCAATGATTCATCGCCTTCAGCTGCATTCTCAATCAGTCGCTGATGCAATTCTTCGGCTTTGTCAATTTCTGAAGCAGGGATTTCGAGCATCTGAGGCATTCCACCTGCGTTACTGAACTTTAACATCTTCATCAACACCAGATCGATAACGGTATCAAAGCCTTCACCGCTGTTTACAGGATATTGCGCAATGGTAACCTTGTCGCCATAATAATCCTTAAGCTGTCGCACAACCTCATCAAAATGAGCATTGTGGTGATCAAGCTGGTTAATGACGAAGACCACCGGACAACCGGCTTTTTCGGCTTGTCTCCAGGCGTTTTCTGTTGTGGCTTCCACCCCTGCCTGACCGTTAACGGTAAAAATGGCTGTGTCAGCAACGCTGACAGACGAAAGGATGTCGCCCGTGAAATCGCTGAATCCGGGTGTGTCTAATATATTTATTTTGTGGCCTTCCCAAAGGGTATGCAGCAGTGAAGTTTGAACCGAAATCTGACGATCGGTTTCAATCTGACGGTAATCTGATACCGTGTTTTTATCATCTACTGATCCTTTGCGGTTAATCACTTTCCCTTCGAACAACATGCATTCAGACAGGGTGGTTTTTCCTGATTTTGCCGCTCCGATGAGGGCAATGTTTCTAATCTCTTTCGTTTGAAATACCTTCATGTGTGTATTGATCTGTTAAATTATACCTAATGTAGGAAAACAGGGTGGCAAATGTATGAAATTAAGCGTAATTGACAAAAGTAAGGCCCTTATTTAGACTAAAACCGGATAAGCCATGTTGCTAAACGGTATGTTCAACTAAAGCAGTCAGTCTGTTCCAATGAGCCTGATCCATTTTTGCACCGATAACTTCTATCACGTTAGCAGCAAGCAGTGATCCAATTTTACCACAACGATCCAACGGATAACCGCTCGCAAGACCAAATATAAAGCCAGCAGCATAGAGATCGCCTGCACCGGTGGTGTCGATAGCTTGAGCTTTGTTTGCTTCAACATGTGAAAATTCATCTGCCGAACGGATCAGTGAGCCATTTTCCCCAATTTTAACAACAGCAATGGAACAGCTTTTAGCCAAATGGTTAACAGCCTCATGAGGTGAGAGACCTGTTAATGATTTCGCCTCTTCTTCATTGGCAAAAACAATATCCACGTACTTTTCCAGTATTTCAGTCAGAAAGTCCCTTTTAACCTCCACCACATTGTAACTGGCAAGGTCAAGTGCCACAATCAACCCGGCTGATTTGGCCATTTCAAGGGCTTTGTACAATAATGCTTCGTTTTGAACCAAATATCCTTCCACATAGAAAAAATCAAACCCCTCGAATAAGTGGTGCTGAAGATGCTCGGCCGACAATTCGATTGCTGCACCAAGATGCGTGGCAAAAGTACGTTCTCCGTCGGGTGAAACCAATGCAATGGCAATACCAGATGGTGTATTGCTTTGATTTAAAATAGGTTTGATGTTATTATTTGCAAGATCGCTGATAAAAAACACACCGATCTCATCAGCTCCGACTGATCCGATAAATGCTGTTTCTATGCCCAGTTTCGCCAAGCCATGTATGGTGTTAGCAGCCGAACCTCCCGATGACATGGTGCGCGGGAAATGAGCCGTGGCATGAGATACAATAATGGACATTTCGGTATCAACAAGTTGCATGCTTCCCTTTGGAAGTCTAAGTGCTTCGAGTAGGGCATCATCATCAATGCGGGTCATAATATCAACCAGGGCATTGCCCATACCAAGAACTTTTGCCATATTTAAAGTAGTTTAGCCTGCAAAATTAGTGAAAAACCCGGCTCATTCAGGACTTGCCGGAAATCGCCATTTACCTGACAATCATTTTCTGAACATGATGCCCGTTTCGGGTGGTTATTGTTACCAGGTAAAGGCCAGTTTTATTGAGGCCGAGGCTCACAGTACACGAAGCCGTCTTTCCGGAGCAACTATCAAACCATTGTGACTGAATCAGCGAACCATGGCTGTCAAAAATCCGCATGATCAAGGGGCCGGAATCTTCATTAAGGGTAAGCTGAAAATCACCAGAGTTTGGATTGGGTGTGATGACAACATCAGGGATGTTGGTTTCGGTAATCTGCGTAAAACAATCCGTTCGTATGCCAACAGTTACCGAACCAAATGCAGTGCAGCCCGACAATACACCCACAACTGAAATGCTTCGGCTGGTTCCGGCAACATAATCGAATCCCCAAACAAGAATCTGTTGGGTGGTGTCGCCTGTCGACCAGAAATACTGGCTAAATCCCGGGCCTGCATCGAGTTCCAGAATATCCTGAGGACATATCAGGGTATCCGTTAAACCCAGATCAATCGGGGTGTTTCCCCCAAAAACATACACGGTTGCTGTATCAGAATTCGAACACCCAAAATCGTTCAGATAATAATAAATTACTTCGTGAACTCCATCGCCGGCAATCAATGGATTGAAAATGTTGTCATTAACCCCGGGTCCGCTGAAAACACCTCCTTCAGGGTCACCATAAAGGGTGCCTGGCTGATCGTTCAAACAATAAACAGGATAAATGCCTGATAATGTTACCGGTGTTACAGGAATTGTAGCTATAAATACGGAGTCCCTTGAGGTGCAGCCCTGGTCACTGGTTCCGTCAACCCAATATGAAGTTGTTTCCTGAGGCTTAACAACGATTGAGGGAACCGATTGTCCCGTTGACCACACATAATTAATAGCCCCCGAGGCAACAAGGGTCACCGGGCTACCCTGACAAACTTCCTGAGCCGAAGGAGTAATCAACACTTCGGGTAGTGGTTTCACCATCACAAAAATACTATCGGCATGGCGGCAGCCATCTATTGAGAAAACCTCTACCACCATAAATCCGTTTTGATTAACAACCACTTTCTTTTGCATCACCAATCCAGTTGTAGTATCTTGATGATTCCAGATCAGTTTATCAAAAGCGAGGTTACCAATATTCTGGGCTATCAATCTGATCGAGTCGCCCGGACAAACAATTGAGATTCCGCCTTCTATTATAATATCTACCCGCGGGTTTTCATTCACCCTGACGAAAGCAGTATCCCGAACAATGCAACCAAAAGAGTTTACCGCCATTGCCCAAAAAGCAAAGGTTGAATCTTCGGCTGTGGGTGTCACGGTGCGTTGAAACTGTGTGTTTCCGTCCCACCATGAAAAACCGGTTGCCCCGAAAACATTCAGACTTAAGTTGACCGACTCACCAAGACATATGTTCGTCATGGGCGGTTCGACAATAATAAATGGAGAAGGAACAGCAGTAATTAAAACCGAATCAGAAAATGAACAACCTGATGGTGCAGTAACAGTAAGCTTTAGTTCAGTAGTAACCTGAGCTAAGAAATCATAATAAGAGGTAGTCACATCAGATAAGACATCGTTTTCATACCATTGAAAGATATGGCCAGCCTCAAAGTTCGTTTCAAAGCGGTAAGTCTGACCAATACACCCGTTAAAATCGTCTTCAAAAACAAAAATGGGTGTGGGTAATGGGAAAAATATAAGTGAATCCAATCCCATGCAACCAAAAGGATTTGTCAGTTGAAGGGTCACAACCAGGGTGTCGTAGGGAATAAAACTGAATATGGTATCTGTTATCCCCGTATATTCTCCGTCGATAAACCACATGAGGCTGTAGCCTTCTTCAACAGGATAGTGAATTGATATGGTATCGCCCGAACATGCGGTAATATCATCGCCCAGGTCAACCACCGGCAAAGGCAGGGCAAAGATCATGATTGAATCAGTAGCCACACAAGTGTTGGGCGTGAGGATATCGAGCCTTATTGAGGAAGTGTCGGTCACAATCATACTTATATGGCTGGAGTCTGCTCCCTGAATCAGTTGTCCATTTACATACCAGAAATAGATAAAGTCTTCATCTTCGGGGCCCGTCAAATCTATTGTATCACCTATACAAACCTCCATATCATCGCCCAGATCGAAAATGGGTGAAGGGAGCACATTGATGGTAATAGTGTCGGAAGCAATGCAGTTGCCTGAAGTGGTTAATTGCACCCAATAAGTCGTGGTATCCATCGGGCAGACTGTAATACTTTGCGATGTGCTGTCGTTGCTCCAAATATAGGTGTTGCCTTCACCGGCAGGTGCTGAAAGCACTACGCAGTAACCCTGACAAATGGTTGAGTCGGGACCAAGGCTGAACTCGCAATCGTCGCAGAATCCATCCTCATACACCACATTGGGAATACCACACAAGCGAATTTTCAACTCATTCTGCTCAGCCCCTGTTGGCACCATCATCACATAATCCATTGCAATCCAGCAATCGAACTGAGTGCCGGTTTCCTCTGCAATACTAACAAATGAGTCGGCCAGCGACACAATAGGATGAATAAATGTACCTTCCCATTCCAGATTTATCAGTGCATTGTTTTGTCCGATTCCGGTGAAGGTATTATTTGTTCCTCCGTTTACCTGGATATTGGTAATTGTTGCATCGGCATTCACCAGAAGTGTCAGGGGATGAAACCGCTGGTCGCTAGGGATTTCACCTTCGAACATAATAATCAGGTTGTTTCCGGCAACACCCATGTTGAGGGTGGTTGCATCGCGAACTGTAAGGTAATTAATAATTTCTTCTTCGGTCGCCATCCAAAGATTGTCCTGACCATTCTTACCATACAGACTTGCTATAGCGCTGAAATCGGAGAAGAAATCTGCCAGCGGGTATTGATTGATTATTGAATGGGTGTAAACGGTAGCCCAGTAATTTGCTCCATTAGTGCTTAGCGTTTGCATCTGGGCAACAATATTCAATAAGTTAATTTCTTCGGCCTGCAACCTGAAAATGTTGTATGGCTGATTCCATTGAATTGCATTCACATCGCCCCCGTTATTACCTAAAATGCCCTGTCCGCTTTGGTTAAGTGCTCCGGAATAACCCAGATCAAAAGCAGGCTGGCTCCAATTGATATTGCCATTTGGATTGACAAATAAACCTGTCCTGACACCTCCTGGTGTTGTTTCATATAATTGGCGGCGGATGTAGCTCTCGTTTCGCTTAATGGAATAATTGATAAAGGCAGGGTCGGAGCTATTATTGCTGTTTATGCCATGGTTATAAACGGCACAGTTTGCTGTATACATCGAATCGAGTTGCGGCCAGGTAACAACACCATAACCATTGCCCGGAAAATGAATGTCTGGTCCGTCAACCCCATTAAAAGAAAACACTGAAGAACTGAGTTTAAATGAAACGTCATGATTGCAGCCATCAGTATAAAACAGACCAGGATAGTTGGTGTTACCTACCTGTATACCGGTAAAAAATGGAAAACCAACCGTAAAAACATCGGCAATGCCGTCATCGGTGTGAAAACTCAGCGCCATTTTTTTATTGTACCGCAAAGGCGCTTTGGTTACCGTGTAGGTGGTAGGTGGCTGGTTGAAGGTAACAAGTACCCAGTTCACGCCAACATTACCTGGAGGCGACTGGCCAAATAAAACTGTTAAGTTACCACACAAAAGTGCGATAATTAAAGCAAAGTTCCTTACAATATTCAGGTTGATCGTTTTCATATTCTCATTTCCTGAATTTATATTGATCCAGATTAGGAGCACTGGAAGGATACTTTCTTACAGGTGCTTTATTGGTCTTAATTTTCTTCTTCTTTCCTTTTTCGAACGAAAAGCCCCTGTCACCAATAATCCGGTATCCAACCGTTATTTCATGTGATCCGCCCGACTGGCTGTTAATACCATTTAAACCAATTTCGTAGATATAATTAATCACAAATCGACCACTTAATTCGGTTCCAAAGCCAAGGGCAAATAAACCGCTATTGCGGTAAAGTCCACTAAGCCAAACCCTATCAAGATAAATTATGGTGGCCGACAGGTCGATACTTGAGGGGTGATGTGAAGTGCGGCGCCATACAAAAAACGGTTGCAGTTGCCATTCCTCATCTAGTCTGATAATATCAGAGGCATGAAATATATATTCCTGCTCAAAAGCGAAACCATTATCGTTGGATGCAACGTAAGCATCCTCGGTGCGGAAAAGCGTAGGCATAGCAAATCCCAGATTCAGACGATTACGGGTATAAATAAGCGAGAAGCCGGCGTTGTAAGTGGTTTCAAATATACGTGTCAGGTCTTTCAGCAAGGGGTCATCCATATCAGCATTTACCTGATCGACCCTGAGCAGGTTCTGGGTGATGCTACCCCATAAGCCAAAACTTAAATGTTGATTTTCGGTCATCTGCAGTCGATAGGTGTAGCTCAACATGCCTTTGAAACGTTGAAAGATATCTGCTTTATCCATCATCAGTTCGCCACCCAGCCACATTTTATCCGCATAGATGCGGGCATTTCCACTTGCCCTCACTGTAAGGGGACTGCCATCTATTCTGGTCCAGTCGCGCCGATAGTCCAGAAAAAACTCCCCTGTTGATAAAAATCCAGCAAAAGCCGGATTAAGGCTGTATGGATTGACCACATACTGGCTGGTAAGAGGAAATTGCTGCCCGTTTGACTGGCTGAAAACAACCAACAAAAAAAGTAACAGATAATATTTTGATAACCTTCCTCTCATTCTGTTAGTATAAAATACTGATTGGTCCTTTATAAACCAGCCGGTCATTGCCGACAATCACATAGTAGTAAGTGCCTTCAGGGAGTGGGTTTCCGTTATAGGTCCCGTCCCAGTCATTCTGATAATCTTTTGATTCATACACCTGATTACCAAGTCGGTTGTATATTGTTACCTGCATTGGGGTTTCCACACTTCCAATAAGCCAGTAGTCGTTATACCCGTCGCTATTGGGTGTTATCAGGTTCATGATAAAGTCTGTCGGTGGTTGTGGTTTATCATCTAAAACAACTCTGAACGATCGGCGACCTGAGCATCCATCTTTGTAAACATCAACATAATAGTTCCCCGGTGCAGTGATTGTATACTGTGCACCTTTTATTGTGGCCACCCATATTGCGCTGTCGTACACACCGGCTGCAACAACAAGCAGACTTTCCCCTTCAACCAGCTTAAGCACTTCATTTTCAACGATTGCTGTTCCATCTCCCTGACGGATGTCAGGCTCAACTGGCGTAGATATCGTGATATTGTCAGCTAATTCCATGCGACAGCCATAGGAGGATTCCACACTCAAAGTCAACTCATAGGTGCCGACATTCTGATAAAAATTCTGCGGATTTTTCTCGGTTGAAAAATTTTCATCGCCAAAGTTCCAGTTCCATTCGGTGATGGTACCCACAATCAGGCTTGTTCTATCAGTAAAAACAGTTACCTGACCAACACATCTGCCTTCATAACTGAAATCAATAACCGGATAATCAGCCACAACAACAGCATGGTATTTGATTACCACAGCACCACTAATGGTTTTGATTCTGAAACCGATAAGCTTCTCTCCGGGAATTTCAAACAATATTTTCGCGCTATCTCCTGACAACTCGCCAAACAATCCATCGCCATCGATGTCCCATTCTTTGGCCAAAATGCTATCGTTTGAATTGATGATGGCGTTTAGAAATGTGGTATCACCAAAACAAACTGTGTTGTAGGTAAAATCAATCTCGTTGATATAAACCACTTCAACCAGAACTTCTGCGGATGCTTTGCAACCATTCTCATCCGTACCAATTACTGAATAGGCTGTTGTTTCATAAGGACTTACAACAATTGTAGCTGTTTCGCTACCCTCAGACCAAAGATAACTGACACCCCCACTGGCACTGAGGACAATTTCGTCGCCAGGACCAATAGTTGCTGATTCGGGCTCGATCACAATAACAGGTAAAGGGTTAACCGTGATGTCAATGGTATCCGTATAGCTGATGTTTCCCTGAACAGTAACCCGCAACCAAACCTCCAGAGATTCTTCAGGAATTAGCTCAATGGATTGGCTTGTTGATCCTGTGCTCCAAAGGTACGATTGGGCTTCAGGGCCTTCAAGGTTTACGGTATCGCCCAGACAAATAGCACGATCGCCACCCAAAAAATCGCTCAATGGACAAAAGCCGGGTTCGTAAATAATATCCGGCAAAGCACACAAACGTTGTCTTAATTGTTCTTTCTGAGCACCTTCAGGAAGCATCTTTACATAGTCCATGGCAACAATGCCATTAGCCTGGGTGGGTGACTGTTCAGCAACCACAACAAAGCTTTCGGCTCTCACAAAATCATCTACCTCAGCCTTCCCGTTCCAGCGCATATTGATCAGCGCTTTGGTACCATTCCTGGTATAAGTCGAAAGCCCATCAGGCTGTTGAACTTGCATATCGGTGATGATGGATTCGCCTTCGACGACTATTGTCAGGGCATAATATCTGAAGTCGTCAGGAATGTTGTTGCCACTGAATGTTAGCTGAAGTGTGTTTCCGTTAATACTTGAGTTCACCGTAACTAACTCCTTAATCCTGAGATACTCAAAGACTTCAGTGGCCGAGGATGACCAAATTTTATCTGTTCCGTTCCGTCCAAAGACAGAGGCAATCTGATCCATCTGTGCTTTGAATGCATCGAAACTGATGTCAGGTGAATTGAAACCGCTATTGTAAAACGTAGTGATATAATGATTGTTTGGGCCACTGATCGATGCAACCTGCTGAACCTGAGAAAAAAGATTTGATGTGATTGCCGACCTGCGAAGTTCAATACCCTGTATGGGTGGCAGGTTTTCGACCAGTGCAGGGTTGGCAAAAGCTGATGCACCCTGATGATACACCGCCAGACTATGTTGCTTTGCAAGCGCTATCTGATCTGTGGCTGTGCCGGGTACAACGTGAATATTCATATCCGCACCACTTGCAATGATCGTTTCGGATGTTCTGCGGCGGGTATAGCTGATGTTTCTTAGCACCTCGAGACGGGTATCGCTGGTAGGTATTTTATTCAGCCCCTGACTGTTGATGCCAAATTCGGCTGCCCATATTGTTTCTAGGTTGCTCCAGCTTAAAAAACCTGTTTGATTATCATGAACACCAACACCTTCTTCATCGAAAGAATAATGAACTGCGTCCATTTTAAAGGGAACATTACCCTGAGCCCCATCCGACATGAACAGGCCGGGGTTACCATTTTGCCCCTTAAAATAAGGCATAACCTGATTGTGGATGGCCACATTGCCGTTATCCATCTGTAAAACCAGTGCAAAATCTTTGTTATATTTTAAGGGTGCCTTAAAAACTACGGGATTTTCAGGTGGAACAGCAAAGGTAAGCGTGATGGTAAAATCACTGACCGAACTAGCTCTTTCACTTTGAGAAAAAAGTAAGTTGTTGAAAAACAGAAGTGTAAGTATAGTTATAAATGTAGTAAAAGCGCGCATTCGAATATTCTTACTTTCAAGTAAAAAACAAGCAATAAAAATAGGCAATCTCAATGAATATTATTGTATTAATGTAGAAGAGTTATTCACATTTTTTCAATGGAGCAATCCATGCATCAATAGCAGCAATTCTACATATCGCCTGCCCAACCCTTTTCTGATACAAGACAACATCAGTTAAGGAATTGCAAATATAACGTCATAGCTGGAAATACAAGGTACTTACTATGCAGTCCGCAAAAAAATGCGTTCGAAAACTCAGGCTGATGAAAAAGTGCTAACTTTATGACTTCAAAAAGTCAATTTATCTGAATAATATGATTTTTACCCCGATGACTTTGATCACCAAATTCAATAAAAATGATACCAAATAAAGCGCTTGCAAGAGAGTTTATTGCCAGGTTAAGTGTTTATTCTGATCCAATTTACATCAAAGTTGCTCAGGAGTTTGTACTGTATTTTGCCAGAATGTTCAGGTTTGGAGAAACGGATTTGAAGAAACTTGAATTGGCAACAGAAGAAGCAATGCTCAACACTATCGAGAACTCATTTGAGCAAGATGAATATGGGAGTTTTGATGTGCTGGTGGGGTATAAACCTGGTGCATTTGTAATATCTATTGAAGATCAGGGAATACCGGCCGACACCCTGCTTCTCGAAAAAAAAGAAAACGCTGCTCTCGGGCTTCTGCTCATGCGCAATCTGGCAGATGAATTCAATATTATCAATCTTGGCAGAGGAGGAAAGAGAACCGAGCTTGTTAAATACCTGCCAGAGACAAGTATTGCCGAAATACTATCAGCTGAACAAACGAATATAAGCCTGGAAAAAGAAGCCGATATTGCCTCTGATGTTCCCACAAAAAGACTTGTGCGCCTCGAAGATGCTTCGTTGATTTCGCGACTTGCATACAGGGTTTATGGATATACCTATTCTTCGGTGTTCTATTTTCCCGAAAAAATCAGGGAATTGATCGAAAACGGCTTGCTTGTTTCTGTTGTTTCAGTCAACAGCGAAGGTGATATTGTGGGCAACCTGAGTTTGTTTTACGAACATAAGGGTGCACCGGTTGCAGACTCCGGTGCAGCAATGGTCGATCCGCGTTATCGTGGACACAGCCTTTTTAAAGAATCAAAAAAATTCCTCCGTTCCTACGCCATCGAAACAGGAATGTACGGCATTTACAGTGAGGCAGTTACTATTCATTCATTCACCCAGCAGGGAAACATCAGCCTGGGTGCAAAAGAAACTGGAATCATGCTGGCATATGCAAGCGAAAACATCACCTTCAAAAAAATTAACAACGACAAAAAAAGTGAGCAGCGTCAGGCTGTTGTGCTGTACTATCTGAAAACAAATCAGGAACCGCACCGAAAGGTTTACCTGAATGAAAAATTTTATCCTGTGCTGAGCAGGGTGTATACTAACCTTGGCCTCGACAGGGAGGTCGTCATGATTTCTGATAGTGAAAAACCTGCAGCAAAGACCGATCAATCGGTTATCAACACNNCGTCAACTCAGAGAGCTATGTTTGAAAAAGATAGAAACAATTTATTTAGAAATATCTGTGAACGAACCTTTTGCAGCAGTAATCATTCGTGAACTGAACAGGGCTGGCTTTCTGCTCAGCGGAATCATCCCTGAGCTTCGGAATGGCGATGTGCTGAAAATGCAATACCTAAACAATGTGTATGTTGATCCCGCTAAAATTGTCATTGCCTCTCAGCTTGCCAGTGAGTTACTGGCCGAAATTATGAAGGATTATCAATAAGAACAAACTGTAAGATAACGGTAATCATCTTCGTGTTTTGTGACTCTTATTCATCTGATGCAGATTATACAAAGGTTTTATAAACATTAATGCATCCTGAAACAGGAGTCACTATGAACCCTTCACTTCTCTTTTGAGATTCTGTGCCTCCATATACAATTAGTCCACCCTGATTACCGGATAACTTGTTCCAGAACTTAATCCCTTTAAAATATTCAGATGTAACCGTCATTCCTGATTTAATCTCCACGGGAACAAGCCGTTCTCCATGTTCCAGTAACAAATCAATTTCATTCCCAGTGCTATCTCTCCAAAAATAGAGATTTTTGGATTTTCCACTGTTAAGTCTGTGCTTTAAGAACTCTAAAATGACAAGGTTTTCAAATAAATTTCCTTTGAAAGGGTGAAATTCAATCTGTGAAGAATCCTCTATACCCAACAAGGATGAAGCCAACCCTGTATCATAAAAGTACAATTTTGGCATTTTTATAATCCGTTTATTGTAGTTCTTATGAAACGGTTGTAATCTGAAAATGATAAAACTCGTTTCAAGAACACTTAGCCAGGCGGCAATGGTTTTCTGATCAACCCCGGTTTCGTTTGCCAGGCTGTTCATGTTGAGCAACTGACCGGATCTGCCGGCACAAAGCCTCAAGAAGCGTTCAAAAACAACTAGGTCGCTTATGTTTTTGAGGAGCCTTACGTCCCTTTCGATATATGTATTGATGTAATTTGCAAACCATTTTACCACACTTGCATTCTCATCACTATATAAAACAGGATACCCTCCCATAAAAATAAGCTGATTGATATTCGGTTTCAATTGCCCGATTTCTTCGACTGAGAGAGGTAAAAGATTGAGATAACCAATTCTTCCTGCAAGACTTTGCGAAATACTTTCCTGAAGCAGGAAATTATTTGATCCAGTCAGAATAAATAGTCCTTTTTTACCCGATTCATCTAGTATCTGCTGAAGATAAGAAAACAACTGGGGTGTGCGCTGAACCTCATCCAAAATGGCTCCATCAGGGTAATTTGAAAGAAACCCTCTTGGATCTTCGGTAGCATACATACGTATGTCAGGGTTTTCCAGACTGACATATGCTTTTTCATGAAATACTTTCCTAACAAGCGTAGTTTTACCCGATTGCCTCGGGCCGATCAAGGCAACAGCTTTGAACTGCAATGCCAACTCTCTTAATTTAATTTCTGCACTTCTTGGTATCATGATACAAATATATACAATTTCGGAATCCAATTCCGAAATTGCAAGAAAAGTATTCGAGATGATTTAATTATTTGCTTTGTAAATGATGATTCTATTGATTTCAGGTAATAGCTCGACAACTCCCACTCAATTTCGAAACCTACCCAACATATCAGAATAACTGATCCACCGGCCATATTTATCCGGGTCAGCGCCTTCGGCTATTTGCAGAATAATGATCATATTGTCCTGTTCACCTATTGCCGGTGACAGCTTTACAGCGATTACCTGGAGTTCGTTTACATTTGTTTAGCCAGGGATAAACTGTGTATCATCATCCATATTCAAGGTCGGAAGAAGTTTAACTAAATATTCAGGCGATCCCCAATAATTCCCCTTCGCAATTTGATTATTCCTATTGGGAAACTATTGTTTTGAACCAGGCACTCCGATGTCTTTACTTTGTTGCGTACCATCAAAAAAATCTGAATATGAATACACAGATACATTTTTTACCGGCTGTTTTAAGAACAGCATTTAGGAAAGCGCAGGTATTAATATCTGCAATTATATTGATTTCATCTACTGCAATGGCGCAATGGGATACGCAAAGCCCTTTGCCGACCTACCTTGATGTGAGGGGAATAGGTGCCCCGACTCCGAACAGGGTGTTTATTGCCACCGATGACAACTCATTTGACAACAGCGGCGCATTGTTCGAATCAAACGATGGCGGCCTCAGCTGGGTTCAGCGTGACATTCCGGTCTCGCTCGGAAGTCCATTTTACGGACTTTATTTCCTTGACAGCCAGAACGGATGGGCCTATGGAAATGAAAACTACCGCACCACCGACGGAGGAACCACCTGGACCGAACTTCCTTTGTTGGGGTCTACCTATTTCATGAAATTTTACACGCCAACCTTTGGGCTTGCAACCGGGAATTTTGGTCAATATATTAGTCACGATGGGGGGCTTACCTGGGTAGAGTCACCTAACGGGATGGGCTTTTTCGACTTTACCGGCGTCCAGAGAGGGCTCGGTGCATCGGGCAATGCAATTTACCTGACAACAGATGGTGGAACCACCTTCAACCCGGTTTATACCGGTAGTGCTTCATCGGTTGTTTTCCTTTCGGATGCAGTGGCCGTAGGAATTGTTGATGGTGTATTTGTGCGTTCCTCCAACGGCGGGGCAAACTGGACTCCGGGAGTGAGTGCTAACGGCAGGCAAAATCTTACCGCGGTATCACAGGATATCGTTCTGGCCTGGGGAAGGACTGGTATTTTCCCGGATTACGATGACCGTGTTCTGCGTTCCACTGATGGTGGACAAACCTGGACTGATCTGGGTGAAATAATGCCTGAAGGGGTTTATACTTTCACTGTTGCCGGCGAGCAAACTGTTGTTGCATCTGATTTGTTGGGAAGTATGTTCCATTCATCCAATGCAGGCCTGAACTGGACACTATCGTTTGCCTCACCCGGCCCACAGGTTGGGTATCTGAGCAGTGTTGAGCCTGTTTTCGCCAATTCACTGACCGGATATTTTGGTTATGGGGCTGGATTTATCATCAAAACTACTGATGGAGGGGCATCCTGGTCACAGATTTCAAACGGCAGCGGAATGTCGCTCAACGATACAGACCGCTTTCCGAACGGCAATCTGATTGCAGTGGGCGATAATGGGATCATCTTGAGCAGTGACGGGACTTCACCCTGGATCATTTCTGAATCATTCTCGCAAAATCATATAAAAGCAGTTCACATTTTAGATCAATCCAATGTTGTAACTGTTGATGAATCGGGCCAGGTTTACCTGAGTTCTGATGGCGGAGCAACCTGGACTGCAACCGTGGAGAGGCCTATGGATCTTTCAACAGTGGAGGATGTCCACTTCACAAGCATTACCAACGGGTGGGTGACCGGACAAGGCTACAACTCCGGGGCGCTATACAGAACAACCAATGGCGGTGTAAGTTGGGCGCCTGTTCCTGATATCCTGGGCGCTTATATTGCCATGGATGTAGTAGGTTCAAGCATCTGGGCGGCCAATGTTACCGGACTCTTTTACCGAAGTACTGACAACGGGACTAACTGGATACAGGGAGAACTTCCTGGTTTTCCCCAGATAAGGGATATGGACTTTTTCGACCAAAATACAGGCTATGCTGTGGGTTTATGGGGAGAAGCATTCCGCAGCAACAATGGAGGATTAACATGGACCGTGTTGCCAACACCAAACAGTACAGATAATTTTACAGATATCTTTCTGACAGGAGCCGATGAACTCTGGCTCAGCACCGAAAACAATGTTGTCTATTATTCAGCCACAGGCGGCCAGAACTGGGCAGTGCTTGACATGAACTCAGCCGGTTTCGGTAATTTTAGCGCCATCGCTGCCAATGCAGCAGGCGATGCCTGGGTAGTAGGTTACCAGGGTTATATTGAACACTTTGCAGGTCCACCTCCACCGCCACTTAACCAACCACCTGTCGCATCATTTACTTTTACTGCCACAGGTCTTACAGCAGACTTCACCGACACTAGCACCGACCCGGATGGTTCCATCGTAAGCTGGGCATGGGATTTCGGTGACGGTAGCATTTCTGACCTGCAGAATCCTACACACACTTACGACACGGCCAATACCTATATCGTTACCCTCACCGTTACCGATGATGATAATGATACGGGTAGCACTATCCAAGTTGTTGTTGTTCAGCCCGGACCAGGGGGAGTATTCGGCGACTTTACCGAAATTACCCCGCCAGACTCCTTGTTTGTCACGCCTCAGGATGAAGACTTTTGGGTGATTACCACTGCCCCGGCCGATTATGATAGTGACGGGGATCTTGATATTGCTGTCCTTGGTTATTATGTGATTTATAATGAAAGTGTGGAAGACAGGTTGGTTCTTTTACGTAACGACGGACCTGCAGGCACGGATGAATGGGAATTCTCCTATTTTTATGTTCCACTGGATAGTATGACTACAGGAAACGCTGACCTTGCATGGGCCGATGCAGATGGTGACGGAGACCTTGACCTTGCTGTCGGGACGGATGGTGTGACGGTGATTTACAAAAACGAAGCCGGAACACTTGTATTAACCGGTACCGATTTGCCGGGATACTGGGAGGACAATAGTCAGGCTGAATTTGATCTTCGTTCAATCACCTGGGCAGATTTTGACAACGATGGTGACCAGGACCTCTTAGTTCCATCCGTTTTCGATTTTGAAACCTTTTCATATAAAACAAAACTCATGCGCAACAATGGCTCCGACGGCGCAGGTGGCTTTATATTTACCGAAGTCGATTCCGTATTCGCGCCAACAGCCCATGCTCAGAGTGCCTGGGCAGATTTTGACAGTGATCAGGATCTGGATTTGTTGCTCGTAAACATTTCTCCTTTGAACGAAGAAGGGTTTATCCGCCGTTACCGTAACGATGGCAATGGAGCATTTGTGGGTGAGGATATTCTCGGATCATTAGGCGTTGAGCATGGCGAAGCGCAATGGGGAGATTATGATGGAGATGGTGATCTTGATATCCTGGTTGCCGGCAATATCAGGGAGTTGGACGGATCCTATACGCACATGGCGCTCCGTATCTACCGGAATGACAATGAAAACTACGTTCCATTGGATGTGATTGCTGATTTACCGGGCGAAGGTTGGTTTGACCTTACGGCAGCCACCTGGGCCGACTATGATTCAGATGGGGATATGGATATTCTGTTGGCAGGTAACTATAACTCGGGTACCAATATTGAAGGAAGGGCAAGAATTTACACCAATACAAATGGCAATTTTGCCGAATCGGGCAACGAACTTCCTGCTCCCCTCGCCAGTGGCGATCGTGGCGGAACGTTCTCATGGCTTGATATTGATGGTGATGGAGATCTTGACTATTTAATTGCCGGTCAGTATTTTGTCCCTGGAGGCAATGGCCTGGTGGAAGCTCAGATGCACATTTACCGAAACGATACCCCTGCCCAGAATGATCCTCCTTTAGCTCCGTTGGGTTTAGAAGTAATTGAGCTGCTAGAAAACACAGCACTTTTATCATGGCTCCCCGGCAGCGACGACCACACTCCCACCAGTGCTTTGACATATAATCTGGAACTTTTCAGGGATAATATCCAGGTAATCATTCCGGCGCGCACCCCTGAACCGGGTAATGTAAGCAATGTAACGGAATGGTTACTTACCGGACTTGAAGATGGAATCTACAAATGGACTCTCCGCACGGTGGATGCTGCATACATCGGCAGTGCTGTTGCCTTGGGGGAATTCAGTATTGGCGAGGTTTCAGTTCATAACCCAAATGAAGATTATTCTTCCGGATTTGAGCTGGGTCAGAATTTCCCGAATCCATTCAGCCGGTCAACAACCATCCGTTATCAGGTGTCTGAAGAAGGGCCGGTTAGCTTATCGGTCTATAACCTGACCGGAAAAGAAGTCGCCAGATTGGTTGATGAACAGAAGCAAGCTGGAAACTATGAAGTAATACTTAATGCGGAAGAACTGGCAGATGGGGTCTATTATTACAGATTACAGGCCGGAACTTTGTCGCAATCAAAGAAAATGACGATCATCAAAAACTGAGGAACTAAAGAAGGGATGAGGGACGGAAACTTTTCCCTCATTCCATTCTTCTATATGAAAACCACCACACGGGAGTTAGAATGTTTTGTTGTTTTGTAGATTCAAGAATTGTTAGCATGTTAGCTTGTTAAGATTTGTTTATGCGTTAAATTGATGGGAAAATCAGTAAATCAGGTGGTTGAGCGGAGCCGAAACCACCGGTGAACTTCGCTCAACCACCGAAACCCCTCCCAGCACTTCAAAAATCAAAATTTTAAGAAGTATATAATTAATTGACGATCAATAATTTACGATAGCCAATTTTTGATATCGGAGCCATCCATATCCCGAATAACTGATCACCCAGCTATAAACCCCTGCCGGGGCATCCTTCTCACCCCAGCCCTGCCGCACTGCAATTCCTCCTTCGGAATGACCTCTTCGCAGTTTGTCTGAGTGAAGTTGAAATTCAGAAGTTTGATAGCTAATGAGTTGCTTTGAATAGGGTCTTATTCTTGTGTGAAATATATTCGCTATTTTTGAAAAAATTTTAATGCCTAATTTGTTCATAATAGCAGGTTGTAATGGCGCAGGAAAAACAACTGCTTCTTATACTGTTTTGCCTGAAATGCTAAATTGTAAGGAATTTGTTAATGCCGATGAAATTGCAAAGGGAATTTCACCATTTCAGCCGGAAAAAGCTGCAATTGATGCTGGTAAAATAATGTTGTCGCGCATTGATGAGCTGATAGCATTGCAAATTGATTTCTCATTTGAGACAACTTTGGCTCCCAGGTATTTTGTAAATCTTATAAAGGAAGCGCAATTAAAAGGGTATTTTGTAACTTTGGTTTTTTTCTGGCTCAACACGGTTGAACTAGCAATTGAACGTGTAAAAATGCGGGTAAGTGAAGGTGGGCATAATATTCCTGAAGAAACCATCAGGAGGCGTTATAAGTCAGGAATCAGAAACCTGCTGGATCTTTACATACCTGTCTGCGACTACTGGATCATAATAAACAATTCGGAAAATCCGTTTAAAGTTATTGCTGAAGGGTTGAAAAACTCGGAACTGGATATTAAAGACGGGTTAATCTGGTATAAAATTAACGAACAAGCCCATGAATAACGAAAAAATAATTGAATTACGTGAAAAAATTTTAAAAGGAATTGAGCTTTCTTTTGAAAGATTAGTCAAGGCTAAACAACAGAAAAATGGCGAGTTTGTTTATTCAAAAGAAGGTAAAATATTTTTTATTAAGGCTTCTGAAATATTGAAATAATAGGAGAATAAGTGATAATCCTCCAGAGAGATTCCTCCTTCG
>DITE01000086.1 GCA_002422725.1 Bacteroidales bacterium UBA6192 | reverse complement strand
CCAACCCATATAGCTGAACAACAACAGTCCAAGAGCGGCTGTGATGGCTGCCGTGAAAAACACACGCAACACCACAAAATCATAGCCATAGAACACCCCGGCGAGCTTACGCGCATTGGAAAAGCCGCCTTGCTCGAGCACATACCCGAAACCCAGGCCAATGACAAAAGCAAAGAAGAGGCTTAAGTCAGGATTAATTAATCCCTGTTGAATAAATGGTCCCATCGTTATTGTGTGTTAAGCGTTAATCCAAAGTTTTCTGAAAAACCAGGCTACTATATAACCCGTGCCAAAAATGGCCATCATGGTTAAAAAACCTGCCGACGACAGAATAGCCATGCCACTGAGTGCTGCACCACTTGTACAACCCCTTCCAAACTGGGCTCCAACACCAAAAAGGAATCCGCCAAGTGTAGCGTATATCAACCTTGTGGCGTTTTTGATGCGTGGTCCCTTGTCGATAGCAAAACCAGCCCTGCCAGACATAAAACCTGAAAAAAATGCCCCACCAAGCACGCCCATTACCAAATAAACAAGCCAGTTTTTCATCGGACGTCCATCACCATCAGCAAAAAATGCCGCATAAAAGGAATTCTCCTGGGCGTATTCGGGAGATATCCGTCCCACCGTTTCGATCACAACACTTTTTGCTGCCCCGCTGGCCCCAAGCCCCCGCCCGGTAATCAGAAATGAAGACAACAACACCAAACCAAGCAGAAAACCCGCCAGGTAAGGGTTCATATAAGGTTTAACAACTTTTTCCATACCCATATTTTTTTTCGTGATTAGCAACCTCCGGCTGCTGATTTTATTTCGACAGAAGGCGTATTGGTCGACGACTTGAGTTGTTCACTGCTTACCAGTGGATAGTCATTCTTTTGGTTTTCGCCCCAGGATGCGTGGGGATTTGTTTCTTTCTTTCGCAAAACATCAATCATGAAACTGTTGGCTCCATAGATGAGAGAATAGGCCTGATAGCCTATAAGCCTCAGGTAAGCAGCAACATGCGCACTATGATGCCCGTTGTTGCAATACACAAGCACCGGCTTATCCGTTGGCAGGCTAAGGAGTGCTGTTTGCCTTCCCAGCGACTGTTTTGGGGTGTATTGAACTGCCCCGGGCAAATGCCCATGTTGATTATATTGTTCCTCAGTCCAATAATTCACAAGATAATACTCCTGTTTGCCGGCCATCAAATCCTCTATACTGAGTAAGAAAGCGGTTGGTGGCAGTTTCAGCAAACTGTCGGCCCTTTCGCTGGCTATGTCGTAACCGGTTTTCTTTGATGTGATCACATTTGGAAGACTTGTTGATGGGTTCTTTGCATAACCGGTTGATTCAAGCCTGTCTGCCAGACCATTGCCCACTACCAGATCCCATCCCGATCGGGCTGCATCCAGACTCCAGGCATTGAGTCCATAACGCACCGAAAAGGTGTTGTCGTAACCCAATTGGCGCATCATTCCGGTGACATAGGCCGACAGCTGTCCACGGCTGCATGTAAACACAATTCGCTCAAAAGCACTGGCATCAATGGTCTTGCGGAAATAATCCACCAGATCACCGGGGGCAACATTCACTGCCCCTTCGATATGTCCTGACGCATATTGATCGTGTTCGCGCAAATCAATAATCAGTATGTTCCGGTCAAGCATAGAGTGAAGTTCGGGAGCTGTCATAATTGCAGGCGCCTGCTTGCTGTTGATGTAATCGCCACCCGATTCAAGGTAACTCATCAGCATTTCCGATCCATCTGCAGTGTGTTCAACAGACTCCTTCACATCAGCTGTGGTGCAGGAAACCACCAGGAGATGAAGTAACACTATGCAAGTCCAAAGCAGCTTTTGATTCAGTGGACTTATCTTACTAATTCTCATGACTTTCTTTGTTTTTAGCGGTTGTTGATTCCCCTTCGTCCTCAAGTTCTTCCCAACCGGTAATCATGGCTTTCAGGTTGGAGGTGATCGTGTGCCCTGTCGTAATCAGGTACAGATGCACCACCACGAAGGCCATCAGCACGAAAGCACCAAAAGTGTGAAACAAGGCAATCAGTTCAAGGCTGTCGATGTTAATCAGTGCAATCTGACTATCCTGTGGATAACGATAGAACATGTACAACAGACCCGATGCAACCATGACCGGTATAATGAGTATTTTAAGCCCCAGATAAACAAGCCGCTGCAAAGGATTCAGTTTGCTGATTAAGGTTTTCTGCGTGGGATGGGGCGAATTGCGGAATATTCCAAAAAGGTAAAATTCAGCCTGGGAACGCAGGTTTTTCGTCGTTGGAATATATTGTTTCCATTCACCGGTGGTAACATGCCAGAAAATGGCAAAAACTATCAGGATGATGAAACCCCATGCCGCTTTGTTATGGATGTCAACAGCGGTTTCAAAACCGAATAAGGTATAGGAGCTGTGTATTTCAAATCCTGTGAGGGCAAGCAAAAAGATTAACAGCGACTGGTTCCAGTGCCAGAAACGCTCAAACCCCTTGTAAACATATACTTTCTTATGATTTTTCATGTACAATTATTTATTGTGATTTTGCCAGCCGGCGTTTGCGATAGGATAAAACCCGAATGATGGTGTGTACTACAATTCCGGCAAAAGACAGGATTAACATCCATTGGCCAAAGGTGTCGAGGAGTTTGTTCCTGTCGCGTCCGGGCATATAAAAGTCGGTGAGCGCAGCCAGTCTTCCATCTGCGCGGGTGTGGCATTCTTTGCAGCTAACGACCTCGCTGGCAGGCGAAACCATATGGTTTACAGGAAGGTACATTTCGGTGGGGATAAAGTCATACTTGCCGCTGTAGGGCAGGTTCACATAGGTCATCCCGGCAACAAGTGAACTTTCCCAATCAAGATCCACCCACAGGGCTCCTTTGCCGGCTTCCTTATCCCACAGCTTGGCTTGCACTATGGTCATGTTTTCGGTGTCGTAGGGTTGCCTTCCGCGGTGCACTTTAACCGGGATGATTTTGCTGTTGCGGTCACGATACTCCCCATTCAATGTATTGATCTTAAGCATCGTTGTGCCTGGTTCAATCTTGTCGGTCAGCAGATGGTGGTCGGCTGTACCATTAAACCACATGTATTCGGGAACAACATCTTTTTCCCAGAGAAAATCACCTTTCATCGAAACATACAATATGTTCCCTGCCGAATCGAGGACTTCATAACCTTTTCCCTCCTTCTTGCGTGTGGCTGTCGACCAGTCCCAATACATTTTGGTGGGGTTAACCTTGGCATAAACAGGGATATGACAGGTCTGACAGGCTACTTTTATGCTGTGTTCGTTGAGTATACTCTTGTTATGGGGCATAGTGGTGTGACATTCATCGCAGCTTAACCTTCCGGCAGCCGATGATGAAACACCATAATATTTACCTTTCATCACATGGTTTTCGGCAGTATGACAATCCACACAATCCATGTTGACCCCGTCAACACCCATGTGTACATCAACATTGCGGCCGGCGGTCAGCAGAGCCAGTTCCAGGTCTCCATGTTTTACATTGTTGCCGCCACCACCACCGAAGTGGCAGTTGCCGCAATTCTCGCTCGTTGGTCTGCCCATGCTGGCAAGGATAGCCTTGAAATCAGGACCGTCAGGCCCCATTTCGGGATAACCTGCCGCACCACTTGCTTTTTTGTATGTGCCCGTATTGTCATGGCATACCATACAATCGATATTGAATTGATTACTGAAATCGAACTCCTTGTCGTCCCATCCAAAGCCGGCATGGCATTTCATGCAGCTGCCTTCATTGGATTGCACACCGGTGCAGAAATTGTTTATCAGGTTCTTCTTGCCCAGATACGTTATCCCCCTGCCAGGGATGTATGCTTCGCGCTCCCAGGTGAAGTGTGGGCTCTGCAACAATTCATGCCCCCTTTCGTTATGGCACGACAAACAGGCAGCGGTGATCTCGTGTGGATTCGAAAAATCCTGCTGCAGGATTTCCATCTGACCATGATCGGCTCCCTGCTTATGCTGCACCGGGTATTTCTCGCGCAAGGTCTCAATAAGCTGGTGATCGGCCCGGGGCTGCCTTAATACTATCGTAACAATCAGCAAAGGCGCCACTATGGCCAGTAAAAAAGTAATCGGCGTAGTGAATTTCTTCATGGGTACACTCATTGATATTTTTCTGAAGCATCCAACAGATGCTATTTATCTATCTATCTGATTATATATAATATGCAAGATATATTATGTGTCATATTATAATATGCAAATGTATGGATATAATATATGCCCGTTTGCTTTACGGCCTATTTATACAAAGTCTAAATACCCTTGTATATTCATGATAATAAGGCGTGTATGCTAATTTGTGTGATTTGGAATCGGCATAGGCAACAAACAATTTGCCTCCCTTTCAACTTATGGCCGGGCGAAAAAGCTGCTTGAAGCTGGCTCCAACCAAATTTCTCAAGTCTTCAAGCTTTAACCCCAACATAACTGAAGCCTGATGGTATATCTCCCGGATGGTGAAATTGGACTCATCAGTTTCCAGAAAAATCCTGTCAGGTGACACATTTTTGATGGCTGCTGAAGCTTTGCTGCCAGGAATTGTCAGGGCGTGGCCAAACGACAGGTAAAAACCCTGTTGCACCAGTTGATTCGCCATCTGAGGATGTCCGTTGAAGCCGTGAATGATCCAAGGGGATGGGTCAGTGATTTCTTTCCGAACTTCGATGATTTCGGCATAAGATTTCACAGCATGGACAATCAGGGGCAGATGCATTGCAGCAGCCAGATCAGCCTGCATCCTGAATACAGGAATTTGCTCCCTCAGTGTTATCCCAATCGCCTTGTCGAGGCCTGCTTCGCCAATGGCGGCCAGACCGGACATCTCAAGCTGCCTGATCATGGCAAACTCAAGGCGGGTTTCTTTCTCTTGAAGCAGTTGCCAGGGATGAATACCCAGGCTGAAGTAACGCAAGTCTTCTGGCGGGTTATTCCCAGCCATCAGGTTCACTATCTGCAGCACCTCTGTATCCCTGCTTACAGGCTGGTGGGTATGCAGGTCAATATATGGAATGTTGCTGTTCATCGGATGCAAAGGTAAGTCCATTTATGACCAAAAGACTATTCGGGTATGCGATGCCTAAGCAGGAAGAAATTGAGAAAGCCGCAATCATGAATGCACCAGCGGGTTTTTGGTTGGTGGTTGGGAGTGGTTATGGGACACCGATTATAAATCGGCGCCAGCGGGGGACCTTTATGGCGTTTTCTAATACATAAAGGCGTTGAGAGCTGCACAGAGCGGGTATTTGCGAGTAGTCATACAATGTGCCAGACTCTACATTGGCTGTCAGTTTGGCTTGATAACCAGACGCTGCCTGAAAACACTTTCGGCCGAGATCATTTCAATAATGTAAATGCCTGCTTTCAAGTTGAGGCCCTGAATATGGTTTGACCGGGGGTTATGAATCTCTTTCACAAGGCTACCGTTTAGGGCATAAAACCTGATGGACTTGCAGTTGTTGCAGTTTAATGTGATTTGATCGGCTGCGGGGTTGGGATAGATGTAGGGACTTTGTGCAGTTGGAAGTGGCAATTTTTCTTCAACAGACATCAATGGATCATCGTAAACCTGAATCAGAGAAGCACCGCCTGTTAGCCATCCCTTGCCCGGGTTCAGGAAAAACAAACTGTTGACTTGATCAAAGGTTGGGCCACTTTCGAAAGCAGTGTGCCAGGTATCGCCCCCGTTATTGGTAACCACAACAAGCCTGTTTGAATTGGTAGCAAGAAATGTTTGTTCGTCAAAAGCTTTTACATATGTTATTGCGGGGTTCTCATAAATAGTACTCCAGCTTCGCCCGCCATCAACTGTTTTGAGCAAGCCGATATCCTCAACATTTATTATACCCACTGAGGGGTTGTAGAAGCTGATACCCTGAATTCTGTTAGTATATCCATAATACAGCTCGACCCATGTCTGGCCACCATCGCTTGTGCTGA
>DITE01000070.1 GCA_002422725.1 Bacteroidales bacterium UBA6192 | reverse complement strand
CTTTTTGCCAAAGCATGCCATCCCGGCGATCCTGTCGGGGCCTGTATGGTGTCGAACGAAGGAGCATGTCAGGCCTGGTACCGTTACAAAAGAGAATAAGGACAATGACACAATTCAAAAATATATTGCTTGGACATGGCAGTGGGGGCAGGCTTTCGCATGAACTCATTACCTCTTTGTTTATCAAACACTTTTCCAATAAAATACTGCTTCAGCAAACGGATGCTGCTCTGCTTGACATGGCATCGGGCAAGATTGCCATGACAACAGATGCTTTTGTGGTTGACCCGATTTTTTTTCCGGGAGGCGACATTGGAAAGCTTGCCATTGCCGGCACAGTGAACGATCTGGCCGTTTCAGGGGCTTCCCCTGCCTACCTGAGCGTTTCCTTTATCATTGAAGAAGGATTGCCATTTTTGGCGCTGGAAAAAATTGTCAGGTCGATGGCTGAAGAAGCCCTTTCAGCAGGTATTCATATTGTTACAGGCGACACCAAGGTTGTTGACCGGGGGAAATGCGATAAAATATTCATCACCACTTCGGGCGTCGGACAACAGCGCAAAGAGGCCAATCAACTGGCTACCGGGAAGCTGATTAGTCCGGGAGATAAAATCATAGTGAATGGTTTTATCGGTGATCATGGGATGGCGGTGATGAGTGCCCGCAACCAGTTGAATATTAAGGCTAAAATTGAGTCTGACTGTGCCAGCCTGAACGGGATGATTGACCAGGTATGGGAAAATGCCGGAAACATCCATTTTATGCGCGATGCAACGAGAGGGGGTCTGGGCACGGTGATGTGCGAGATTGTTGCTGACAAAAGCTGGGGTATCAACCTTTTTGAACAGGATATTCCTGTCAGAACCGAGGTTAGAGGGATGTGCGAATTGCTTGGTTTCGATCCGCTTTATGTTGCCAATGAGGGAAAAGTGGTCATGGTTGTCGGGTCAGTTGTTGCTGATAAGGTGATGGAAACACTCAGAAAGCACGAGTTTGGCCGGAATGCAGTAATAATAGGAGAAATAGTGCCTCAACATGCCGGCAAGGTGTGGCTACACACCAGTATCGGCGGCAAACGCATAGTGGATATGCCTGCCGGGGAACAGTTGCCCAGGATTTGCTAAGGGTTCAACGTAAAATGGCGATTGTCCGGACTACAATTTCAATGAAAATCTTTGTTAGTGAAATTGTTGCCATATTTTGAGAGTTGTTTATTTGCTAAAAAGTAAAGCGCGTTTTTTTTTTCAGCTTGATCTGTCTTCGTTTTCGTCATTGTCAGTTTGCTTCGATTTGATGACAGCAAGTATTTCACTGGCAATTTCCTCAATAGGTTTATTGGTTACCCGAATAACAGCCCAACGCCGTTCACGGTTAAAAACCGACTGGGCATACATCAGTTCACGGCTCACGTATGACGGATTAGCATAATTGTCGGTTCCCATTCCAAGGCGCTCAAGCCTTGAATGACGCAAGGTAGCCAGGTTGTGGGCGTTGTTGGTCAGGCAGAATACCCTGTCGGGAGGAATCTGAAACAACTCATGAGGAGGCTCAATACCCTGTACAATTGGCACATTGGCAACAAACCAACCTTTGAAAGCCAGGTAAATGCTCAAAGGAGTTTTAAAGGTTCGAGAAACACCCAACAGTACGATTTCTGCTTTATTTAATCCCTCCGGTCTCTGCCCGTCATCGTGTTGAAAAGCAAACTGCATGGCATCAATGCGCTGAAAATACTCTTTGTTCAACTCACTAAACAATCCGGGTTTTTCAGAAGGTGATCTGATTAGTTTTTCTGACAACCGGCCAAGCAAAGGCCCCATCAGGTCGATTGTTTCCACATTATGTTGGCGGCTACAGGTGATCATAAACTCGCGCAACTCATTCGAAACCAATGTGTGAACAATGAATGCCTCCTGTTTTGCAGCGTCCCTGACCGCAGATGAAATTTTCACTTTTGAACGCACCTCTTTGTGAAGAACGATTTCAACATCCTGCGAAGGGAATTGCAGGAGTGCTGCACTCAAGGCCTGACTGGCTGTTCGCCCGGTGCCGTCTGAAACGATATAAATGATAGCCATAAAACCTGATTGCTGATGACAATGCAAAACTAAACGCTTTTCTTGTTGGGCGCGTGCTAAACCATCAGCTGTATTGATTATCAATACGCGAACTAAAAGCCGTATTCATAGTAAAACTTCGAGAGTTCTGATGAAACGTCCTTGAACACAATATGATGGTTTAAACAACCATTACGCGAACAAATCCTGACCTCACCACCCGCTTTGATCACAAATGCAACCATGGGAGCTTCGCACTCGTTGCAGTGTTCATTCGTGGATAACTCCTTGTTACAGTGCGGGCAATAAAACTCGACCACCTCATGCTCAGACACTTCAACCTCCATCTTTTTCAGGTCGCAACCATAAGTTGAACATAGATGCAGAACCCCGCGATCATTCTCGCTGGTGATATTCACTTTTACACTTGGTTTCCCATTCAGAATCACATCATTATCCATGAGTGATTTTCCGCAGAGGGGACATTTTACGTGCAATGAAACCTTCTTTTCCATGACGATAATTATTAGTCTGTTAGGTTAACTATGATTTTATTGCATAAATGTACAATATAAAATATCTGATTTCAAGAACAGGGTCTAATTTGTAATCATTCTAAATAACCTGAGTGCCTGGTAATGTGTTTTAGCCATTAATCGGTGCATTGTGTTATTTTTGTAGAAAATTTGCAGTATGCATGAACTTTCCATAGCCATGAGCATTGTTGATATCGTTTTGGAAGAGGCTGCCGGTCATCATGCAAAGCGGGTTAGCAAGGTTGAAATCGAGATTGGATCGCAGGCTGGAATTGTTTATGATGCACTTGTTTTTGCAATGGATGAAGCCGTTCGTGACACCCTGCTGGAGAAAGCGGAACTTGCGTATCATTTTATTGATGCTGTTTCGGTTTGCCAGGAATGTTGTCATGAATTTAAACCTGAGTTTCATTATGCTGCCTGTCCGTTGTGTAACAGTTTTCAAACCTATGTGATTCAAGGCAAGGAGTTGAAAGTCAAAAGTATAGATATAGAAACAATTGATTAATCCTAAAAAATAGCATATTATGTGTGGAACCTGCGGATGTGGCGAAGATGATCACATCACTTACCGGAAACCCGGTGAAAATGAAAGTAAACATAGCCATTTTCATGTGCATCCTCACATGCATGGGGATGAGGAACATCATCACGGACATCATCATCATCACGATCATGATTATCCCCATTCGCATGAGCATGAAGACACAATGAGTGATCACGCACACCAGCACACCCATGCCCATCACGACCATGTGCATGATGACCAAAAAACAGATCACGTTCATACTCACGATGGGCACACCCATACGCACACATTGAAGTTGGAACGTAACATTATGGCTAAGAATGACCTGATTGCAGAGCGAAACAGGGGTTATTTTGACGCATTGAATATTGTATCATTGAACCTGGTAAGTTCGCCTGGCTCAGGGAAAACCAGCTTGCTCGAACGCACCATAAGGGAATCGGCCGGGCGTTACAACACTTATGTTATCGAAGGTGACCAGCAAACAATGAATGATGCTGAAAGGATTCAGTCTGCCGGAGCACCGGTAATTCAGGTGAACACCGGTAATGGCTGCCATCTGGATGCCCTTATGGTCAATAAAGCGATGAAAGCATTGAATGTGCCGCAAAACAGCCTGCTCTTTATTGAAAATGTCGGAAATCTTGTGTGCCCGTCATTATTCGATCTGGGCGAAACGAAAAGGGTTGTGATTATCAGCGTCACCGAAGGAGACGACAAACCCGCCAAATATCCAACCATGTTTGAAACAGCACATTTATGTGTGATCAACAAAACCGACCTGCTTCCCTATGTCGATTTTGATGTGGAAAAAGCAAAACAATACGCCCTTCGTGTGAATCCCAAACTCGAATTCATCACACTGAGTGTTAAGTCAGGCGAGGGTTTTGATGCATGGTATTCGTGGCTTGACAAGCTGATGGCCTGAAATTGTCTGCGCATTCTTAACAATGTTAAATTTTTAACAAAAAAATTTGCTATTCTAAGATGATGGATTTACCTTTGTTGTACAGTTGGGAACAGCAAAACGTAAATTAGAACCAATGATTAAAAATCTTCCTCACAAAACCATCGAGAGGCTGAGTCAGTATCGCCGGGCGCTTCTGATTTGTCTGGATAGTGGCAAAACCCATATTTATTCACATGAAATAGCTCGCATTCAGCATATTACTGCGGTTCAGGTGCGACGCGACCTCATGCTCATCGGTTACACCGGAACACTCCGAAAAGGATACAATGTGAAGGAACTAATCGACCTTATTGGACAGATTATCGACTCTGATGATGGGATTCATGTGGCTATCATCGGCATGGGAAACCTTGGCCGGGCACTGATTAACTATTTTGCCGGAAAAAGGAGTCAGCTACGCATTGTTGCCGGATTCGATATTAATCCTGATAAGATTGGTAATACCATGTCAGGTGTGCCATGTTTTGGCATTGATGATATGGAATCTACTATTCAGAAACTGGATATTCGGATTGGAATCATGACAGTTCCGGCCGATTTTGCTGTTGAGGTAGCGGATAAACTTGTGAAATCGGGTATCAAGGGTATACTGAATTATACGCCTAAGCCGGTGAATGTGCCGAAAGACGTGTACCTGGAAGAATACGATATGATCACTTCACTGGAGAAAGTTGCCTTTTTTGTGAAAATGCACAGTGAAACAGAGTAAATCCGTTAAAGTGTAACCCTGTTCAGTCTATTCTGATAAAGCTATTAAACAATCGTTACACGTGTTCCGCCACCGTCAACACCCAGCAATGTTGATTCAGTGATAATGGTGTCTTTGCCGCTTCTTTCAACAAAGTGTACCGCAGCCCTGATTTTCGGAGCCATACTGCCTTCGCCAAACTGACCTTCAGCAAGGTATTTTTTGGCTTCGGCAATGGTCATCTTGTCCAATGATTTTTCCTGTGGTGTATTGAAATTGAGACAGACTTTTGGTACATCGGTGAGGATAAACAATTTATCGGCCCTGATCTGGGATGCGAGCAGCGATGAAGCCAGATCCTTGTCTATCACGGCATCAATACCCTGGAGCTTGTTCGATTCAACATAGAAGCAGGGAATGCCACCACCACCGACAGCAATAACAATGTGGCCTTCACGGGCAATTTTTTCAATGGTCTGACGGTTGAAAATCACCAATGGGGTCGGCGAGGCAACAACTTTCCGCCAGCCACGACCACGGGCATCTTCCTTGAATACCGATCCGTTTTCTTTGGTAATAAGTTCGGACTCTTCTCTGGTGTAAAATGGACCAATAGGCTTCGTCGGATCGCTGAAAGCCGGATCATCTTTATTCACCAGTACCTGCGTAATGATTGAAATAATATCACGATCCATATCTTTAGCCATTAACACATTACGCAATTGTTGTTCAATAACGTAGCCAATGAATCCTTGTGAATACGCCACGCTGATGTCGAGCGGCATATCGGGTATTCCATAGAGTTTATTTCCTGCCGTATTGGCCAGTAAGATATTGCCGACCTGAGGTCCGTTTCCATGGGTAACAACCAGGTTGTAATTCTTTTCCATGAGTTTGAGCAGGTTTTCACAGGCTTGATAAGCATTGTTCTCCTGTTCGTCTATCGTCCCTTTTTGGTTTCCTCTTAGCAGGGCATTGCCTCCGAAAGCTACAACGGCAAGTTTCTTCATCTTTGTTTTACTGTTAGTTTCTGAAAATAGAATTGAAAAGAATGCAAAAGTAAACAATTTCATTCTTCATTGATTCATCCTTTGTGATTAAATTCACAATAAGATTTTCTGAGATAATTGTTTACTTGAATGAATAGCTTTTTAACTTTACGGATTGTAAAAGAAACACTAGCCAATATAAACTCATGTCACAGCTTGTTCGGGATACACGCAACATAGGACTGGCACTTGGTCCGGCAGTGTGTCTGTTGTTTTTTTTCTGGGAAATCGACCCGGATAATCCGGTTGTTGGCCGTATGCTTGGCGTTGCCCTATGGATGGCTATTTGGTGGATTACCGAGGTTGTGCCGCTTGCCATCACCTCGCTGCTACCTGTGGCCTTGTTGCCACTATTGGGCATCAGCAATGGGAAAGTGGTTTCCTCAGCCTATTTCAACGATGTTATCTTTTTGTTTATTGGTGGGTTTTTACTCGCATTGGCTATGCAAAAATGGCAGCTGCACAAACGGATTGCCATCAGGATACTGATGCTTACTGGTACCAAACCCACCGGAATCCTTATGGGTTTCATGGGAGCTACAGCTTTTTTATCCATGTGGATTTCGAATACTGCAACGGCCATGATGATGATTCCTATTTTATTGGCAGTTTTGCTTCAGCTAACAGAGAATATGTTGCCTGAAAACCAGAAACAGATGTCGTGTGGTATGCTGTTGGGCGTAGCTTATAGCGCTTCCATTGGAGGTATCGCCACATTGGTAGGGACACCTCCAAACCTGTCATTTGCGCGAATTTTTCATATCATGTTCCCATCTGCCCCCGAAATCGGTTTTGGACAATGGTTATTGTTTGCATTACCCGTTTCCATAATTATGTTGCTTTTCGGATGGATATATTTATCACACAGATATATTCGAAAAAGTGGGGCGGAGACGGGTGGTAAAATAGCTCTCGAAGATCAGTATGCCTCCCTGGGTAAAATTTCCTCAGAAGAACTCATTGTTCTGGTGCATTTTATTGTCCTTGCGCTGTTGTGGACTTTCAGAAGCACCATCGACCTGGGTTTTGCCACAATACCCGGATGGGACGCATTGCTGACGAACCCCTCACTGATCAACGACGGAACGATAGCCATTGCACTTACAATTCCCTTATTCATTATCCCCTCGAAAAGCACTCCCGGAAGCAGGCTTATGGACTGGAAAACTGCAGCAGATCTGCCCTGGGACATTGTCCTTTTATTTGGCGGAGGTTTTGCCCTTGCAGGGGGTATCCGCGATTCGGGACTGGCCATGTGGATCGGAAATCAGCTGCAGTGGATGGAAGGGATTCATCCCGTTTTGTTTATAGTGATTGTGGTGACTATGATGACCTTTGTTACTGAACTTACTTCTAACACAGCTACTACTGAAATGGTACTGCCTATTCTGGCAGGCCTGTCAGTAAGTTCCAACATCAATCCTCTTTTACTGATGATACCGGCCACCATTGCAGCATCTATGGCTTTTATGCTGCCTGTGGCCACGCCACCCAATGCCATTATTTTTGGCACCAGACGCATCACAGTCATGCAGATGGCCAAAGCCGGTCTGGTGATGAATCTGGCTGGAATCATCGTGCTCACCTTACTGACCTGGTTTTGGGCCCGAATTGTATTTGGTATCGATTCAACTGTTTTTCCCACTTCATGGCAGTAATTAATACTTAATCCTGGGTTAATATCTTGTTTAAGGGAAGAGTTTGTTTACTTCCACCTCAAACTGGTTTTGCAGGAATATTTGTGCCTCATCGAGAATATCTGCGTGAACGACATCATTTTATTACCGGCGGAGCAGTGTCAGCCCGTTGGTGGCGCGGACTAAACCGGGGACTTCAGGAGGGATTTATGCTTCTTAATCTGGACAATACAGGCGAAATAGACTGGAGATATGTTGATTATGGATGGGAAGCCGCTGAAGAAATGAATTAACCTTGCAGGTCTTTACATCATTCCATAGTGTATGGATGATTACTTAAGACATTTTTTTTCCTATCTTTGTGTGAAACAAAACGCCTAACTTGCTGTTTTAATAACCAATTAATATCTAACACAATGAAAAAATTCCTTACTGTAATGCTTACTTTGCTCATGTATTCTTCCTACGCCCAGGATGCTCAGGTGGTTGCGAAAGTGGGCGTCAAGGTTGTCGAACAAGCGTATGTATTTGCCCCACTTCCTTATGCATATGATGCTCTGGAGCCTCATATCGATAAGCAGACTATGGAAATTCACTATGACCGGCATCACAGAGCATATTACAACAATTTTGTAAAGGCCAATTTCGACACCAAAGGAAATGGCATGACGCTGGAGCAGATTTTTGATAATATGGACGCCTTCCCTGATGTCATCAGGAACAACGCTGGCGGCTATTACAACCATGAGTTTTTCTGGTCGGTGATGTCGCCAAATGGTGGTGGAAAACCTGTTGGCAGGCTTGATGAAGCCATAACCGAAACTTTTGGTTCGTTTGAAGATTTTAAAAAACTTTTCGAATCGGCCGGTGTCTCACGTTTTGGTAGCGGATGGGCATGGCTTAGCGTGAACAGTGATGGCAAATTATTTATTTCATCCACTGCCAACCAGGATAATCCCCTGATGAATGTGGTGGAAGAACGTGGAAAACCCATTCTGGCTGTCGATGTATGGGAACATGCCTACTACCTGAAATATCAAAATAAAAGGGGCACTTACCTGTCAGCTTTCTGGAATGTGGTCAATTGGGAAGAGGTAGCGCGCAGATACATGGAAGCCACTCAATAGGCAATTGTCCCAAACCGTTCTAAATTTCTGATTCAGTGCACGCCCGCTTTATTGCGGGTTATGCTTGTCTGGATGTATTTTAGGTGTGAAGTAATCTCTAAAAATATAGCTGCTTCAGTGCCGGATGAAATTTTTCAGGTCTGCTTGCATACTTCTGCGCCTTAACTACCTTTGCATTCATGACGAATCCGCGCCGCTCAACCATTTATGCCTTGCTTGCTGTTTTGTTCTGGTCCACCATGAGTTCGGCCTTTAAAATAAGCCTGGGTTTCATGGCTGTAGATCAGTTGCTTTTCTGGTCAGTTGTTTTTGCGCTAATCTCCATTGGGATGGTGCTCCTCGCCCAGCAAAAAGCAAAACTCATCATGGATATGAGCAGGAATGAACTCCTGCGTTCGGCTCTCATGGGACTCATCAACCCTTTTCTGTATTATCTGATACTTTTTGAAGCCTACAACATCCTCAAAGCGCAGGAAGCAGGAGTGCTCAACTACAGTTGGCCGGTGGTGCTTGTAATCCTGTCGGTAATCATTCTGAAACAAAAAATCGGATGGATCAGTATCCTTGCGATTCTGATTAGTTTCACCGGATTACTTGTAATAAGCACCCGTGGTAATCTTAGTCGATTGGACTTTACTGAGCCGGTTGGCGTCGCACTGGCTGTTGGAAGCGCTTTTCTCTGGGCCTTGTACTGGATTATCAATATGAAAGATAAAAGGGAATCCGTCAGCAAGATTTTCGTCAATATGTTGTTTGGCTTTGTTTATATTCTCCTGTATATGATGTTGTTTTCGCACATTGAATTCCCTTCCTGGCAGGGATTGGCAGGTTCAGCTTATATCGGGGCATTTGAAATGGGAATTACTTTTGTTTTTTGGTTGCTGGCCCTTAAAAATGCCCGAAACACAGCAAAGGTGAGTAATCTGATATTTCTGTCGCCTTTCATGGCCCTATTCTTTATCCGTATTTTTGTGGGTGAACAGATTTTGTTCACCACTTATATTGGCCTGATGCTGATCGTGTCTGGCATACTGCTTCAGCAAGTCAGTATCTGGCATATTCAACTTGTATATGGTAGGCTGGTGCTTTGGAAAAGAAAAGTAGGGGGAGGCCGGAATTAACTGCACGAAATCAATATGTAATAAAAATTTGAATCATTATTTCAATCAATAGGTCAACATAAAGAATGCAGTATGTATCCACGAATAAGTGATTTTGTTAACGATGTCTTTGGAACCGGATTCAACTGGCCTGTGCAGAGTTATGGCTTTTTTCTGGCACTTGCTTTTGTGGCTGGAGGCTACACACTTTGGCTTGAGCTAAAACGAAAGGAAAATGAAGGCTTTTTGACAGCACGAAAAGTGCCGGCCGGAGCCCGCTCCCCGGGCTGGATTGACCGCCTGGTAACTTTTGTTGTAGGTTTTATTGCAGGCTTCAAGTTTTTTTTGTTGTTTGATGATTACCAGTCCTTTGCAGATGATCCGCAGGGGAGTTTGCTTTCACTTCAGGGCAATGTGTGGATAGGTCTGCTGGTGGGAGGACTGATGCTGGCCTGGTCATACTACAGCGAAAAGAGGGTGGGAGGAAAAGCCAATGAGGATGAATATATTTATCCTTACCAGCACACCCCGATGCTCGTGCTGATAGCTGCCATTGCTGGAATAGTGGGAGCTAAATTGTTTCATATATTTGAAAACATGGCTGAGTTTTCCTCAGACCCGATGGGTGCATTGTTATCGCTTGATGGCCTAACTTTTTATGGTGGTTTGCTTGTTGCAGCAGGCGCTGTGGCCTGGTACGGACAAAAGAACGGCATTCACTGGCGTCTGATGGGTGATATGGTTGCTCCGGGACTCATCCTTGCCTATGGCGTTGGCCGCATGGGTTGTCATGTTGCAGGCGATGGTGATTGGGGTATTGTTAACACGCTTGCTAAGCCCGACTGGCTTTTCCTGTTGCCGGACTGGTTGTGGGCCTACGATTACCCGAACAATATTTTGGGCGAAGGTATTCCGATTCCGGGCTGTGACGGCTCTTATTGTTTCCGGTTGGCAGAGCCGGTCTTCCCAACCCCGGTTTATGAAACAACTCTTAGTTTGATCATCTTTGGTGTATTGTGGTTTCTTAGGAAAAAGTTCAGTGTGCCAGGTGTCTTATTTGCAATTTATTTGATTCTGAATGGGATAGAACGTTTTGCGATTGAACAGATTCGTGTTAACAACACCTTTGATTTGCTGGGAATAACAGTCACGCAAGCTCAGGTAATCTCAACAAGTCTCATCATTGTTGGTATCATTCTTTTATGGTGGTTCAAAAAGTACCCGAACATTTTAACAAAAAACAAATGATTGATCTTCAGAATATAACATTGCAAGTAGTAAAGCTTTGCAGAGAGGTGGGAGGCTTTATGCGTGAACAACGACGCAGTTTTTCACAGAAAAATGTAGAGGAGAAAGGTGCTCATGACCTGGTGTCTTATGTGGATCGTGAGGCAGAAAGAATGATCATTGATGTCCTGAAGAATCTTCTGCCCGGAGCGGGTTTTATAGCCGAAGAGGGTGGTGTTGAGGAAGGTGAACGTTATCGTTGGATCATCGATCCGCTCGACGGAACCACAAATTATGTGCATGGTATTCCCTTGTATTCCATCAGTATTGCCTTGCAGGAGAACGAAACAACTGTTGCCGGAATAGTGTATGAAGTCAATCTCGATGAGTGTTTTTATGCCTGGGAAGGAGGCAAAGCCATGCTGAATGGTCAGGAGATTGGTGTAAGTCAGGAAACGACTCTGAACAGAAGTTTGATTGCCACGGGCTTCCCTTATGCTGATTTTTCGCGCATGAAACCTTATCTGGGTTTGTTCGACGAATTGATGCGATCGAGCAGGGGTCTTAGAAGGCTTGGGTCGGCTGCTGTTGACCTGGTTTATGTGGCCTGTGGAAGGTTTGAGGTGTTTTATGAATACGGATTGAACCCTTGGGATGTAGCAGCAGGAGCATTTATTGTGCAAAAGGCCGGCGGAAGCTTAAGTTGTTTCAGTGGTGGAGACGAAGTGGTTTTCAGCAGGGAAATCATCGCAAGCAATGGGTTTGTCCATGAGGAGTTCATAGGGCTTTGCAGTAAACACTTTAACACAGAACAATAGTCCATGCAGGGATAATAAGCTAAAAATCATAGCTTACGATTTAATTTTTCCCTTAAAATGATGGATGCAAATATTTTTCAGGTATTTTGCCTGCATTGCACCAGACGACGCCTCCCTAACCTGCTAAATTTCACAGGAAGTCACGAAACATTTAAGCTAACGTCTCGGTGGTTGTTTTCTTCTTTCCTGACTTGTCCGATTTAGTGC
>DITE01000026.1 GCA_002422725.1 Bacteroidales bacterium UBA6192 | reverse complement strand
TTAAGCAGGAAGCAATTCTTGAAACAGAAGAGCAATATCCTAAACGAATCTGCGTGGCCTGTTGGGGTGATAAGGCTTCAGCAGTAAAGGCATTTCCTTTGGGCGAAAAGTTAAAAATGGGTATTAACATTGAATCAAGGGAGTTCAATGGACGTTGGTACACAGATGTTAAAGCATGGCGTATCGAACGGGCTGGTGCACCTTCAATGACTGAATCAACAAATCAAGCCCCTGCCCCACTGATTGACGAAACTTCTTTTGACGGCCTTCCCAGTGAGGATGATCTGCCCTTTTAATCCATTTTGATTGATAAAAAATCATCCTCCTGCATTGTTGGCGGCTTTTTCCGCAAACCTTATTTATGGGTTAAACTATGTCGTTGCCAAGGGCATTATGCCTGATTATTTGCAACCTGGTTCTATTATCTTTTTACGGGTTATTGGCGCTGCATTGGTCTTTAACCTCTTTTTTTATTTAACCAAGTCTTCCGAAAAAGTTGAAAAGAGGCATCTTTTGCGTATAGCCATAGCCGCATTTTTTGGTATAGCGCTTAACCAAATGCTTTTCTTTGAAGGATTGAATCTGACAAGTCCGATCAATGCAAGCATTATTATGGTTGGAGTACCCATCATAGTGATTGTCCTTTCTTCATTTGTTTTGCATGAACCACTTACCCGGATTAAGGTTATTGGTGTTATACTCGGATTTTCCGGCGCAGCTTATCTGATTTTAAACCAAGGTGTAGTTCGATTTAGTTCCAACACATTTGCTGGCAATCTGTTGATTTTTGGGAATGCTACTTCATATTCCTTATACCTGATTATGATTAAGCCATTATTCCTGCATTACAAGCCATTAACAATTGTTCGCTGGCTGTTTTTCTTCGGCGCAATGTATATCATACCCTATACATTTCAGCTTGTCATGACAGAAGAATGGTCGATGATACCATTAAACATATGGTTATCAATAGGATATGTAATAGTTTTTACAACAATACTGGCATATTTTCTGAACAATTATTCCCTTTCCCGTATCAGCCCGACTGCAAATAGTGCCTTTATTTACACACAACCCTTTTTTGCTACATTAGTTGCCCTATCCTTAAATCAGGATAAGCTAAGGTTTATGCACCTGATATCAGCTTTACTTATATTTGCCGGAGTTTATCTGGTTTCGCGGACACCAGGTTTTGTAATGAAAAAAATATGAAAAGGGCATTACTTTTCGGTTCATCAGGTCTTGTCGGAAGCAAGCTACTGAAGCTTTTGGCAGAATCAAAACTGTTTGATGAGATTGTTAATGTGGTTAGAAAGAGTCAGCGAGAGAATAGCAATGGGTACCGTGAAATCGTTGTTGATTTCAACCGCTTATTTGCCTACAGCCACTTGTTTGAAGCTGAAGTGATGTTTTGTTGCCTGGGAACAACCTTGAAGAAAGCAGGTTCAAAGGAGCATTTCAGGCAGGTTGATCTTGAGTATGTGGTTGAGCTGTCGCGCATTGCTGAAAGAAACAAAGTTCGCAAGTTCTTTGTCATTTCGTCAATTAATGCGCATCCTTTTTCATCCAATTTTTACCTGAGAACCAAGGGTGAGATGGAACGTTTGGTATTGGCTTCTGATATTCCTGAAAAAATTCTTCTCCGGCCAAGTCTGATTCGTGGAAAACGCAATGAGATCAGGCTTGCTGAGTCCTTTGCCGGGTATTTTATGAAATCTTTTCAATGGATGTTTATTGGTCGTTTTAGGAAGTACAGGCCTATTGATGCCGAAATGATTGCAAAGTGTATGTGTGCGATGAGTAAGGAAAACTTTGGACTCGAAATTGTTGAGTCAGATCAGATTTTCGATATTGCAACAGGTTTTTTAATCCCAACAAAATCTTTATATCCATGATAAAACATATCTCATTTTTATCTCAGATGCGTCATGACAGGTTTTTCCTCATGGCAGGCCCATGTGTTGTTGAGAATGAAGAAATGCCATTCCAGATTGCTGAAGAGCTGGTGCGGATTACAAGTCAACTTGATATCCCCTTGATTTTTAAGGCTTCTTATAAGAAGGCGAACCGATCGAGGATTGATTCATTTTCGGGTATTGGTGATTTAAAGGCCCTTAAAATTCTGAAGCAAGTGTCGGAAAGGTTCAATGTTCCCATTGTCACCGACATTCATACAGCTGAAGAAGCCGCAATGGCAGCAGAATTTGTAGATGTGTTGCAAATCCCTGCATTCTTGTGCAGACAAACTGAACTTTTAATTGCTGCAGCAAAGACGGGCAAGGTTGTGAACATTAAAAAGGGACAGTTTTTGTCAGGAAAGTCTATGCAGTATGCTGTTGAAAAGGTATTGCAATCAGGAAATGACAAAGTTTTTTTAACTGACAGAGGGAATATGTATGGTTACCAGGATTTGGTTGTTGATTTCAGAAATATCTGGGACATGAAAAATATTGGGGTGCCTGTTGTTGTGGATGTTACGCATTCATTGCAGCAACCGAACCAGGATTCCGGAGTAACCGGCGGCCAGCCACACATGATTAGTCTGATCAGTAAAGCTGCTATTGCTTCCGGAGCTGATGGAATTTTTCTGGAAACACACCCGGAGCCGGCCAAAGCTCTGTCGGATGGGGCAAACATGCTTCCCCTTAATCTGTTGGAGGAGTTGCTCCTTAAACTTGTCCGTGTGCGTGAGGCAATAGTCTGACTTATTCCCGCTTGATGGTTTTCAGGCTACCGGACTCAGCATCGTATACCAATCTGGTTTTATTAATGGGTGCGATACCAATTGGCCCAAGCTGACTTACCAGCATTCGTTCCATAGCCATTACCTTATTTTTTATAATAATGCTGATTTCAGTGTTTTCAGATATCCGATAGTAAAGACTATTGGTAATTCGTCCCTGACCAGTTGATTTATTTGCACTGCTTACTATCTGAGTTGAACCTGAAGGCTCAACTTTTATTTGAATCATCTCCCCTTTTCCATTGATATCAACAATTCCCAGATTATCGTTAAGTTTGGCAAAGGGCAGATTCCCCGTTTTACCTGTTTCAGGTAAAAATGTAAAAGACTGCTCTTCGATGGTTCTTACCTCTTTTCCGATAAATAGACTAAGGTATTCATTTTCAAGTTTCAACAATTCATCATTCATGAATACTATGCTCGGGCCATAGTTAATCTCCTGATACCCACTAATCAGATTAAACCGATTATCTCTAAGTTTATGAATCATGTCAGCTGCGGCTTTTGCTTTTTGCTCTGGGTTACGATCCACCCAGGAACTTTGCAGCACATTTCTGTTAATCTTTGTTGTGTCGATGGTAATGGTTCGGATTAATGTATCAACCCGTTGATATAAATTTCTTTCTGCGTAATAATGAAATTTCTTTTCGTTGGGCGCATTCACCAGTATCTTTTCAATGGACAGGCTTTCGGTTGGAGTATTTTTATCGGTATCATCAGCTGAAAGGATGATTCCATCGGGTAATAAATTAAATATTAGCGACTTAGAATCTTTTGAAGCTTTCTCATCAAACTCAACAAAGAACCATGCTGTCGGATCAGGTTCTGTTTGTTTGGTAATAATCACATCCAATATCGAATATATTGTTTCATCCTGGTTGACAACATTATCAATGCCGAGTATTTTCGAAGCGAAATCAGCATATGGACCTTTATATCGTTGATTTTTTTCAAGAATGAAATCAATTTTCACATAGTTTCGTGGCAAGGCATAGTAAAAACCAGGTGCTTCTGATGCTTTGGGAACATTTGCCGGAGAAACAATTATCTGTGCTAATCCATTGATAATAAATATAAATACAATAAATAAGGACAATGTTATGCGAATCAGGCTCCTTCTCATAGGTTTGAGGGATTGGTTAATGAAATGTAAAAATAGCATAAATTACGCTTTCAGATTTTGTTATGAATAAAAAAAGGGATGCTGAGTGCACCCCTTTCTCATGATTTCTCACTGTTATTATTTGATAAACAGCAATTCCCGATATTTTGGCAGAGGCCATTCCATATCGTCTACCAGCATCTCAAGTTTATCAACATGCTCCCTGATTCGATCAAAGTAAGGCTTTACTTTATAGCAATATGCTTTAGCCTTTTCTTCCTCATTTTCGAGTCTGTTGGCAATTTTGCGTTCTGCAATCATTTCTTCTACCAATTGTTTAACCTCAGAGATATGTTCGGATATTTCCTTGATAGTTTGCATTTGATTGCGACTCAGTTTGATAAAAGATTTACTATCCAACACTTCTTTTAAACCCTGGGCATTCTTAATTAAGGTATTCTGATAACGGATGGCCGTTGGAATAATGTGATTAACTGACAGATCACCAATTAATCTGGCTTCGATCTGGAGTTTGCGCACATATTTATCTAGTTTTATTTCATAGCGTGCAACAAGTTCGCGTTTTGTAAGGACCTGATGTTTTTCGAACAATTCGATCGATTTGGGAGAGATGAATGCTTTGATTGCCTCCACTGTGTTGGCATGATTTGATAGCCCACGTTTTTTGGCCTCCACTTTCCATTCATCGCTATAACTATTTCCTTCGAACCTGATTGATTTTGATTCTGCAATGAATTTTTTAATCACTTCAAAAATGGCGTCATCTTGTTTCATTTTCTTATCCATGAGCAGATTCACTTCAGCATAAAATTGGGTAAGCATCTCAGCAACAATGGTATTCAAAACAAACATAGGTTTAGCTGAATTTGCAAGCGAACCTACAGCCCTGAATTCAAATTTATTACCCGTAAAAGCAAAGGGTGATGTTCGGTTTCTATCGGTGTTATCAAGCAGGATTTCCGGTATTTTTGGAATACTGATATGCTTGCTACTGCTATTGTTATTATTTAGATCTTTATGACTTGGCAAGCTTTCAAACTCATCAAGTGCTTTTGTAAGCTGTGCACCAATAAATGCTGAGATAATAGCAGGTGGAGCTTCATTTCCTCCAAGTCTCAGGTCGTTACTGGCCGAAGCAATACTTGCCCTCATAAGCTCCTCATAAGTATAAACGGCTTTGAGAATGCTTACGAGAACCGATGTAAACCGAAGGTTTTCCTGAGGTGTTTTTCCGGGTGAAAGCAAATTCACCCCAGTGTTGGTTGCCAGCGACCAGTTGTTGTGCTTTCCACTTCCATTAATTCCTTCATATGGCTTTTCATGAAGCAATACTTTAAAGTAATGCTTGCGTGAAACCATGTCGAGCAAGTGCATCAATAACTGGTTATGGTCCACTGCAACATTAACCTCCTCGTAAACCGGTGCACATTCGAACTGACTTGGCGCAACCTCATTATGCCTTGTTTTAATTGGAATGCCAAGTTTATGGGCTTCAATCTCAAGATCACGCATAAATGCTCTGGCGCGACTGTGAATTGTGCCGAAGTAATGGTCATGCAGCTGCTGATCTTTTGCTGATGAGTGTCCGAAAACTGTTCTGCCTGAAAGTACCAGGTCAGGACGGGCTGCGAAAAGAGCCGAATCAACCAGAAAGTATTCCTGTTCCCAGCCGAGGGTTGGGTAAACCTTGGTGACATTTTTATCAAATAGCTGGCACAATTGGGTCGCAGCCTTGTCAATTGCGTCAACTGATTTTAAAAGAGGTGTTTTGTAGTCTAATGATTCACCTGTATAGGAGACAAATATTGTTGGAATACACAGTGTATATTCCATAATAAATGCGGGTGAAGTCGGATCCCATGCTGTGTAACCTCTAGCCTCGAAGGTATTTCTGATTCCACCACTTGGAAATGAGGAAGCATCTGGTTCCTGTTGAATCAACTCATTGCCTTGAAATTCCTCGATAGCCCTGCCGCCATCTGACGGATTGATAAATGCATCATGTTTTTCTGCAGTTGTCCCGGTGAGAGGATGAAACCAATGTGTGTAGTGAGTGGCTCCCTTACTCATTGCCCATGCTTTAATAGCCGAAGCAACCTGGTCAGCAACCTTACGTTCAATTTTTGACCCTTTTTTAATGGCCATCTGAACGCTTTGATAGGCTTCCTTTGTCAGATATTCGCGCATGGTTTTGTCGTTGAACACCATTGATCCGTAATAATCTGAAATTTTCTCAGATGGATAGTTAACTTGTGTTACCTGTCGGTTCAATGTTTCAGAAAGTGCTCTAAATCGAAAGTTGGTCATTTTTAGTTGTTTTTAATTTTAGTGTTGTTTATTAATAATAAAAGTCCGGCATAGGTTATTAAACCATTGACAATCAAAAGCTCAAAACCAAATTTGTAACCCCACAGCAATGATTCCGAGTATAGGCTTAATAAATAGGACAATACTGGCGAAAGAATCACCACCAAAGGCACCCACCTGTCATATATTTTGGCTTTGTTGAACAATCCAAAAGCAAACAAACCAAGTAATGGACCGTAAGTGTATCCGGCAATGGTAAAAAGCTTGGCTATGACTGCCTGATCGTTGATTGATCTGAAAAGAACGATTGTTATAAAAACCAGCGAAGTAACAAAAAAATGCAATAGGTACCTGATTTTGATTTGCTTGTTTTCTGTTAAATTTTTGTTATCTTCAATTCCAAAAAAATCAATACTTAAAGAAGTCGTTATTGCAGTAATGGCGCTGTCAGCACTGGAGTAGGCAGCAGCAATGAGTCCAATAAAAAAGACGATTCCTGCTGCAAAACCAAAATGTTTGAGTGCCAGCAAAGGAAATAAATCATCGCTTAAAGCAGGAATATTGATATGAAACTGTTCTGCATAAACAAACAAGGTAGCGCCCAGGAATAAAAAAATGAGATTAACCGGTATCAGGATGATGCTTAGTGTTATCATGTTCTTCTGGGCATCTTTTAAGCTTTTGCAACTCAGGTTTTTTTGCATCATATCCTGGTCAAGCCCTGTCATTACAATTGTAATAAACATCCCGCTAAAAAACTGTTTTATAAAAAACCTGTCATGGCGCCAATCTGATTCAATAATCCTTGTTAATCCTTTTTCTTTGGTCAGAGCGATCATTTCGGTTAGTGAGTAACCAGTCTGCTGCAAAATAATCATGATGGTTATCCCGAGCGCCACAAGCATGAATGTTGTTTGTAACATATCAGTCCAAACAATTGTCTTGATGCCTCCTTTGAACGAATAGAGGGTTATCAGGCCAAGAAATATGAGCACCGATATCCAGAATGGTACACCTAACAAATCGAAGATGAAAAGTTGCAGGACGTTAATTACTAAAAACATCCTGAACGATGCTCCGATAAGTCTTGATACGATAAAGAAAAAAGCCCCGGATTTGTGCGAATAGGTTCCAAATCTCTTGTTTAGGAATGTGTATATTGAAGTAAGGTTGAGATTATAATACAAGGGCAACAAAACAAAAGTTATTACCAGATAACCCGCAAGGTAACCAAACACAACCATGAGGTAGGTGAAATATGAGGTGCCAACCCAGCCTGGGATTGAGATAAAAGTAACACCTGAGAGCGAAGCTCCCACCATTCCGTAGGCAACAACAAACCAGGGTGACTTCCTGTTGCCAAGGAAATATGCTTTATTACTTGATTTTCTTGATGTAATCAATGAAACACCAAAGAGAACCATAGTGTAGAGTAAAAAAATGATAAGAAAAGTAAATGGATTCACAAGATTTCTCTATAGGTTAGTCTTATTTATTGTTTCAAGAATAAGTTGGGTAAATTCCTTCATATTACCGCATCTCAAATGGGGTTTGACGTTCGTTTTCTGATCACCCACCATCACGGTATACATTCCTGCCTTGTATCCAAATTCCATGTCCGAATCCGAATCGCCAATCATAATTGATTTTGCTAAATCAACATCGGGAAAATCACTTTTTGCCAGAAGTGCCATTGAAATGGATGGCTTACGGCAATTTGGTGTTTTCATTTCAAGGTCGGTGCAGGTATAAATTCTGGATATACGTCCACCCTTCTGATGAATCATATCTTCCATATATTGATGAATATCATTGAGTTTCTCTGATGACATAAGCTTTTTACCAACACCTTGCTGATTGGTAACAACGAAAATATATCGAAAATGCATGGATAACAATGCAATGCTTTCAATAACTCCTTCGATAAAGGAAAACTCTTCGACTGATTTCACATAATCACCAACAGGTCTGATATTTATCACACCATCGCGGTCAAGAAACAGCGACCAATCGGGTTTTACCAAATGAATAAAACCCATCAGGAAGAGCGAGGAAATAGTTCTGACTCAATCAACTCACACAGAATATGCCCAATCATGATGTGAGATTCCTGAATTCTTGCTGTATTAATCGAGGGCACACAAATCAGAATTTCGCTCACATCTTTCAGTTTTCCCCCATCAGCGCCTGTAAGTCCGATTGTAATCATGCCTAATTTTTGGGCGTTATTCATGGCGTTTATCACATTCTGTGAATTGCCTGAAGTACTTAATCCAATGAGGATATCATTTTTTCGGCCCATTGCCCTTACCATGCGGCTATAAACCTTATCATAGCCGTAATCATTTGATACGGCAGTCATATATGAAGAGTTAACATGCAGTGCTTCGGCATATAACGGGGGCCTGTCATAATAAAACCTTCCAGATAGTTCGGCTGCAATATGCTGGGCATCCGCAGCACTTCCACCGTTGCCGCAAAGAAGTACTTTTCCTCCCGATTGAAAGCACTTAATGCAACTAATTGCCGCAAGCTGAATATTCAACAGAAGTTCATCCTGCTGAAGTATATGATTTTTAACCTCTATTGATTCCCTAATAATATCTTTTATGTTCATCAGATTGAACTATTTGATGTGACAAATATACAGTAAAAGTGACATTCAAACATGGATGGATTGAAATGCCGTTCACGATCAGAAATTTTTTTCGAATCCTTTACATTCATGGCTATTTATGCGAAATAATTTCAAATCCAATAAGTTAGAAAATTGTCCTTCTGACAGGATGTTCACAAGGCTTACTTTCATAAAAATACTTAAAGGCATAAGTGTTACCCTCATTTGCTTAAACAGAGCATTTTCAATGATGGAATCATGTGTTTAGGATATAATTCAGCCGTATTGTTTGTTGAAGAAAACGAAAAAACTTTTTTTTTGCATACGATTGTGAAGTAAGGTTTATGGAGTAAAAAAAAAATGATATTTGCGCAAAATTTGTGAGGTGAAATCAATCTCGACCATTTTACTCCTTGTCCTTTCGAACGCTTTCATGACCTTTGCCTGGTATGGCCACCTTAAATTTAAGGATATCAAGGGGTTTGATCAATTGGCATTGGGGTGGATTGTTTTAATTAGTTGGTCAATTGCCCTGTTTGAGTACATTTTTCAAGTGCCTGCTAACCGCATTGGCTATGCAGGAAATGGTGGACCGTTCAGTTTGGTTGAGCTAAAGGTTTTACAGGAAGTCATTACTTTGGTAGTTTTTGTGGTGTTTTCCTTATTGGTATTCCGAAACGAACAATTCAGGTTCAATCATCTGATCGGGTTTGTTTTTTTGATACTTGCTGTATATTTTATTTTTAAAAAGTAGAATTAAATTTGCTTTGCTTTTTTCGATGCATTAACTTTACATAACGAAATCAAACAATATAAATAAAGTGATATGAAGTTTTATGATGTTGATTCCGAGTTTACTTTCGGAAAATACGAGGGGAAAACTATCAAAGAGGTTTTCGAAAAAGATCCGAAATACATTGATTTTTGTTTCAACAACATTGATGAATTCTATGTTTCACCCGCTGTAATGCGAGAACTTCGAGACATGGATCCAAAATTTACAATGCCCACTGAAACAGATATGGACGACGATGTATTGGAATCATTTCTTGAAGATGCCGAAGAAATTGAGGACTTTGAAGAGAGTTTAAAAGAGTCTGAAGATGAGTTCGGATGGGATAGTGATTTGGATCTGGGCGACGATGAAAGCTTTGATGATTACGAATCATTTAATGATGAGGACGATTATTAAACTGAATGATTGTTTTCCTTTCAGATCAGTTATTGAGTAGGTGTGATATAGCTTTTGCATAGTTCTCCCAACTCATTTCGCGTGATGTTTTACCAATATTTTCTCTTTGGATTGGTTTGCTGATTGCCTTTTCCATTACTAATGCCATATCCTCGATATCGTTTGGATTTGCCAGATAACCATTATACCCATCCTGAATCGTTTCGGGAAAATGCCCGACAGCTGATGCCAGCATGGGAATATTGAAGTTGTAACCAATTGACTCCACTCCTGAGGGTGTTGCATTAAGATAGAACAAAACCAGATTATCACTCACCTGAAAATATTTGTGAACATCTTCATTGGGAACAAAATCGTTTACCACCACAACTGATTTTTCCAGTTCGTACTGTGTGATCAGGTTTAACGGATTGTAATTGCGTTCATCGTCCTGTTTTTTTAGAAATATAGACTTTGCCAGCCCAAAGAGTTTGTTTTTTACTTTGGTTGCCAGTTTTTTATTGTCCAGTGTTTGCCAAAATGATTCCCCGACAATCAATAAACTTACATCATCATGGTTTTGCTGTAATTTATTAAAAGCTTCAATTGCTAAATGCAATCCCTTGTACTTTCGGATAAAGCCAAAAAACAAAAAAACATGTTTTTTTAATCCCATTGCTGCTTTGACAGCTTCCTTGTCGAATGATGGGTCTGGTTTAAACATATCATATACAGGATGATATAACTTAACAATTTTGGTCTTTTCTGTTTTATCAGAGCCATCCTCAACCAGTTTAAACGCCCTTTCGGGAAACAGTGTTTTCAATTCTTCTGCAGTCTGCGTTGCATGAACAACATATGACCGGGCATGTTTGATTCCCCATTTAGTCAAATGTTTATCAATCGAACTACCTTCTTTCTGATTCACAAAATGAAGATCGAAAACCACATGAATTCCTTTCTTCTTCAACCTTTGGGCAATATAACCCATTGGAACACCCTGAATAGCAATTGCCCATTGAAAAATAACAATATCTGGTACAAGTGCTGAAATCAGTTTAACGGTGCTCTCCCAACTTCGTGGATTATTATAATTCGTCAGGTAATGAACCTTAATTCTGGTTCCGTCGAGCTGATCTTTTTTGCTTTTGCGGTCAATAAAGTCGCGTGGTATGATAGCAGGGTATTGCTGGGTCCATGATACGATGTGAACCTCATTGCTGTCAATTTTATCAAACGCCCTGGCTAATGAGGTATTATAATTGGCAATCCCACCCTTAAACTGTGGACCTGGCCCAAAACAAACTATTCTCAACATGCAATTATTCTTTTGTCAAAAGTACAAAAACATGCCTATTCATGGCCAAACCGTGCCAGTAATAAAATTTAAGTAAAGTTAACTTGACAAAATGTAAACTTTAGACTACATTTGCTTCATAAATACCTTTCCTTTATGAAAACCAGATTCATGTTTCCCCATAGTTGGAGGCTTCCTGCAATCGTTTTACTAATTCCTTCATCCCTGGCTGCCGCCTGGCTCCTGTTTAGTAATTACGAGCCTGCTTGGTTTAATTGGAACTTGTTTGTGATGCACAGCGATCAGGTGTTTGAATCCCCAACCAGATTTGGTTTCATTCAGGACAATGTCGGGCTTGAACTATTCGGAACAGTTGTTATGATAAGCCTCATCATTATTGGCTTTTCAGCGGATAGAATTGAAGATGAATTTACACTACGACTGCGATATGAAGCCCTCACCTGGGCAACATTTGTTAATTACGTCGTTGTAATCCTATCGATCTGGTTAATTTATGGTTTGTCGTTTCTATATGTACTTATATTCAATTTATTTTTCATCATGATCTTGTTTATAATGCGTTACAGATATTTAATATATAGGGCAGGTAAAACAACCGATAATGAAGAATAAATTAAGGATCGAAAGGAGCAAGCTTCAGATCACACAAGCTGATCTGGCTGCTGCAATAGGTGTTAGCCGACAAAGCATTCATGCAATCGAAAGCGGAAAATATATTCCTTCTACCCTACTGGCAATAAAATTGGCCAGGTACTTTGTTTGTAAAGTTGAGGATTTGTTTGAGCTTGAAGAAAATGACTAATACTATCTGCCTAATTTCTTCAAATGGTTAAGTTGAACGTTATAGACTCGTTCCATACCTTCGCGCAGGCTGATTTTGGGTTCCCATCCGAAGACTTTTGTCACCAAATCCATGTTGGCATATCTTGAATGAACGCCAACAGGTTTATCAAGCAATGGCTTTATTTTTGGTTTGTATCCGGCTATTTCAGCAAACAGTTCAATAAGCTCAAGGAATGAAGTCAGTTTTCCTGATCCAATATTGTATGCTGAGCCATCGGACACGTTATCGAGCAGTAAAAAGATAAAATCAAGGATATCATCAATATGAACAAAATCACGGCCTTGTTTTCCTGAACCCCACACCTCAAACGGATCTTCCTTTCCAGCCGCTCGGGCAGCAATTGCCGGGACCGGGTAAGCCAGCTCCTGATCTTCACCATAGCCCGAAAAAGGTCTGATGCAAGCCACTTTAATTCCATAGTATTTTGCGGCAATCTGTGCCAGAAATTCACCTGTCAGCTTCGACCAGCCATAGGTCATGTCCGGCGTTCCAAGGTTTTTGTTAAAGTCGATATCGCCTTCGCTCAAGGCGATAGCATAGTCTGTTGATTGCAAGCTTACCGGATAGGCAGCGCTTGAGCTTGGGTAAAGGACTCTTTCAGGTTTATGTTGTGTAATCCAATAAAAGAATTCGGCATCGATGGATAAGTCAAGGGCAACAATCATGGGATCGCCTTCAATCTTCATTCTGCCACCTACTATGGCCGCAAAATGAAACACATCGCTGAATCTATCAAAGTCGATTGAATACTTTTCCTGAATATATCTTTGATTTACACGCATATAGAAAAGCAGGTTTCTGAAGTCGCCTTTCCAGAAATACAGTCTTTTTTCCTTTCCTATTACTTCCAGGTCTAAAATCATTTCGGCTTCGTAATCTTCAAGCCATTGTGAAGGATGCCGGCCAATTGACAAATCATCAATCATAAAAACCTTATCCTGAGTAGTTTTCAATAACCTACGAACCATGTTACGGCCTACAAAGCCGCATCCTCCTGAAACAAGATGTATTTTCTGCATGTATTAAAAATTATTATGAATGTTGATTGATTCAGAAACCCCGTAATCCCCTTTTTGGTTGCGTCCGTTTACTGAAACCAGTTCGGCCAAAAATCCGGTGATAAACAATTGTGTGCCAAGAATCATAGAGAGTAATCCAAAGTAGAATAAGGGACGTTCTGTCATTTTGTAACCTTCGAGAAAGAACTTAGCATATGCAAGGTAACCAGCGATAACAAAGCCGGCAAAGAAAAGCAGCGAGCCCATGGATCCGAAAAGGTGCATTGGCCTCTTCCCGAATTTCGAGACAAAGCTTATCGAAAGCAAATCAAGATATCCTTTGACAAAACGGCTAAAACCATATTTGGTTTTACCATATTTTCGTTCATAATGTTGAACGACTTTTTCTCCAATTCTGGAAAAACCATTCCATCGGGC
>DITE01000056.1 GCA_002422725.1 Bacteroidales bacterium UBA6192 | reverse complement strand
ATCCGTGCCAAACCCAACCTTCTTCTCAATCGAAAATTTCCCCCGCTGGCGCGGATTTGTAATCCGTGCCAACCCCAACTTTATTCTCAATCGAAAATTTCTCATTCAACTCAACAATGTTATTTCAAGCAATCCATTTTGTCCTGAATAACTGACTGCACTGCTGTAAACATAATCTTCTGGCCTGAAGACAAGCCCTTCTTCAACTGGATTACAATGAATGTAGTTTAACTTTTCTTGTATTACTTTATTGCTCCACACTTCGATAGGCTTGTTATCTGATCGCCAGAAACGGTATCCCTGCTCTGTAGCAAATTGTTGCAGCAACCACTCTTTTCTGCTTTCCCTGTCATTTTCCTGAACTGCTTTTATTACTGCTTTACTTGTTAGCTTTTTAAAATCCCTCAATATGTCAGAAAGAGAATTTTGTCCGGTTGCTCTGGCGAGAAAATGAACATGATTTGTCATAATACACCAGGCAAAAATCTCAAGACCTTTATTTTGACAGCAATAAGCCAGGTTCTCAACCAGAATGTCCTTGTATTGATTTCTTGTGAAGACATCCACCCAGCCATTCACAGCAAAAGTGACAAAGTAAGTGCCATCAGGATTATGGAATTTGTACTTTCTACTCATGAACCAAAACTAATCAATAAATGATTATGTTGATCCACTGATTCTGAAACAGGTATACCACATTCAATTATTTTCTTACGAACGGATGTTTACTTTTCTAAAGGCACGGATTACAAATCCGCGCCAGCGGGTGAGATCGCTTCGCTAAGTTACAAATCCGCGCCAGCGGGGGAGAATAAATTTGTTGTTCAACAGCAATACTTTCTGTAACTTTCTGCCCTGAATTAACTTTGTTTTGAATCAATTCATTAAGATAAAATTGAAAAAGCCAATCACGCTCATTTTAGCACTCTTAGCCTTCCAGACAGTTGATGCCCAGAACCTTAGTATGTATCAGGAACAACAATTCATGTATCAAACGGACATCTTCCTCTATCGCATATTGTATCCCGAAGGTTTTGATGTAAACAAAAAATACCCGGTCCTTCTTTTTCTTCACGGATCGGGAGAGCGCGGCAGCGACAATACAAAGCAGCTTATCCATGGAGGAGTGTTGATGGCCAAGGATAGCACCATCCGCGAAAACCACGCCGTAGTGGTGTTCCCCCAATGCCCTGATAAAGGCTACTGGGCAAGCGTCATCAGAGATTTTGACAGCACCGGAAAAAAAACCTTTGACTTCAGACCCGGTGAAAAGCCAACCCCGGCGATGGCCATGCTAATGAAGCTTATCGATACATTAAAGAAAGAGCCTTGGGCCGACCGCGAACGTTTTTATCTGGGTGGGCTTTCGATGGGGGCAATGGGTACCTATGAGCTGTTGCACCGGATGCCACACTTTTTTGCAGCAGCATTTGCTATTTGTGGAGGGGCTGAAGTATCCATTGCCAAATCGTTTGCCACGGATGTGCCTTTGTGGATATTTCATGGCACTGACGATCAGGTTGTTTCACCATCATTTTCGGTAAACATGGCCGAAACTATCAGAAATCTGGGCGGACAACCCAGACTTAACTTATATGAAGGCGTGGGACACGATGCCTGGACACCGGCTTTTGCAGAGCCCGGGCTGTTTCCATGGTTGTTTTCGCAGCAGCGGAAATAGCTTATTCCTTTAGGTTTTTGTCGTTTAAGGTGATCACCGAAATCCTTTTTTTCCCGTCCATCCTCACCATCAGCGGCTCCTCGAACCGAACATGCTTAAACCAGGTTGTTTCAGCAATAAGTTCCTGTTTTGCCAAAAGTCCCCAGTTGATAAAACTCTTTGAAATTTCAGGCTGAACCGTAAAATAGCCAACATTCATCGAGGTTACATTGTGAAAAAAGTGCGAACCGGATGAAGCGTCAAGGGGGAAGTCTTCGAAACTTGTTTCAACAATAACCTTTGCATTGGATATCTGTGGCCAGTTAACCGGAATGCCAATCCACTTGTCGCGCGTTCCCCATCGTCCGGGACCAATTAACAAATACGGCCTCGACTCGCTCACCATCTTGTCATTCAGTGTGTTGATTTCTTTGGCCATATCTTCTGTAAAACGCTTGTCAAACTTCTGCTTATCAATAAAAATCACATCCTTTACATGGTTAATCAAACCATTCCCCATTCCTTTTTCCGAAAACAGCACAATATCCTCTTGTTTTATCTTGTCCATATCCACCACGTAATCGTCGGCACTGCCGATCAGCGGTTTTATCTGCAGCAGGTAGAAGGAGCACCTTCCATTGTTGTCGCGCTCCAGGTCGAGGGCAAACTCAATTTCGACAGCCGTTCCCAGGGCTTCTTTCACCACATCGAGCACCACTTCGAGGGTCTGTGCCAGAGGGGTGTAATTGTATTTCAGTATGTTGGCAAAGTTGAGTATGCGGGGCCCTGCTTTGCTGATTCCCGGATAAATGGTGTTGTTGTCGGCATTGTAAACAGAAGCGCAATGACGCAAGGTGCCATGTTTTTCGGCAATGGAAATGTCGAGGGTTTCCAGCCCGGCCATGTCTCCTTCGAGCAGATTGGGCTCGGTACGTGCCAGATCAACTGCAAGAAAATCAAGCTGTGAGTTTTTAAACTGATCTTTTGGGGAGTTGATGTCAATATTGGGGTATTTTGGCGAGAACCGGTAAGCCTTATTGCCTTCAACAACGTATTTGCCTAAGCCAAGGGCTGCAATAGCGAAGCCTTCTTCGGGTTTCATATGGCCAAACGGATAGTAGTTGTATGACTGGGCGACACCGCTCACATGCGGGTAGTAATAGTGATCATACTGATAACCAACCAATTCCTGAATAACTACTGCCATGCGTTCTTCCTCAATCTTGTAGTGGATAGCATTGACATATCCGCGCGCCACATCTGAGTAAACCGAGGCAAAAACTAGTTTGATGGCATCGGCAACCTGCTGCAGCCTCACCTCAATATCCGGATGGCTGTTGGGCAGTATATAGGTTTCGAAGATACCGGCAAAAGGTTGCGACAGGCTGTCTTCAAACAAGCCGGACGACCTGATAGCCAATGGTTTGGTAATCTGAAGAAGCAAAACTTTAAGTCGTTTTAATAAAGTAGGGGTTAGTTTGCCTTCAACAAATGATCTTTTAATTACTTCATAGTCAGTTTCTTTAACCCCCATCTCATGCAGGTTGTTGCGTTCCAGAAAGAGCTGAAACTCTTCGGTTCCGATAACCGAAGTTTTGGGAGTACGAATGTTGATGTCGGGCACATGTTGCGAAAAATCATAGTTGTTTATCAGGGTATTGATAAAGGCCAGTCCACGTCCCTTGCCACCCAGCGATCCATCGGCCAGACTCACAATATTTTTTTCGTCGCTGATGGCTGATTCTTCAAAGGGAATTATTTTTCCAACATTCTGTTCGTTGCGAAACTGTTGGATCATTTCGATTAATTCGCGCCGGAGTTCTTCGGGACTTTCGTAATCGGTCACCTTTTTCGGATTGATTATTTTGGCAACCCTGATTTCGCCGCGCGCCATAAGCCAGAGCGAAAAATGGTCGCGCCGTGCATGGTAAAGCAAGGATTCGGCAGGAATGGTTCTGAGGTTGGCTTCAAACTCTCTGAGTGTGTGGGCCTGGGCAATTTGCCGGCCAAAGCGGTCGCGGTAGATGAAATTGCCAAAACCCAGATAGTGTGTGATAAAGCTTTGAAAATCCTGCGACAGGGTTTCACTGTTTTTATCAATGAAAGTTGATTTGTAACGGTAGGCAATTTCGGCATTGGCCGTATCGGACGACTGTATGATGGTGGGCAACTCGCTGATCATGGTTTTGGCAAACCTGACAAGCTCAACCCCGGCATTTTCGTCCTGGATTCCGTTTCTGTCAAATTTCATATCCGTGATCAGACATAGCATATATTCCTTGAAATCATTCAAAATATGGCATGCTTCCTCAAAGGTGCTCGCGAGTAGAATTTTCGGCCTTGCGCGCATTCTGAGCACTTTGTACAACTCATCGGTACTCACATCATCAATAATTCGCCTGGTCTGCTCCATCACAATTTTATACAACATGGGCAAATAGCGTGAATAATACTTGGGTGAATCTTCAACAAGCAGGATTACCCTGACCAGACCAATTTGGGTGTCGTTTACTACATTGATACGGTCTTCAACCATCTTGATCATCGAGAAAAATACATTCGAGTCGCCGTTCCAGCTAAAAATGCGGTCGATAGACATGGTGTTTTTCGAAACATTCTGAAAGTAAGCGATCTCTGTGTTGCTGTTCAGTAAAAAGAAGATGGGGATATAGGGAAACTCTTTTTTAATTTTTCGGCTCAGCTCAACAGGGGTTTTCTTATCGACACTCACCATAAAGATAATCATGTCGAAATGCTTGGCCCTCAACACTTCAAAGGTTTCTGAAGAGGTAGTAACCCCGGTTATTCGCGGCACCGAAGTGAGATTCAGCTGGTGATAGTGACCCAGAACATGTTCGGAGAATCGTCCTTCTCTTTCGATGGAATAGGCATCATAGAGGTTGGAAACCAACAGAATTTCCTTCACCTTGAAGGTCATCAGATCGTGATAAATGTCGCGGTCCGAATTGTTCTTGTTCAGAAATTTCTGCAATAGCTGTCTGCTGTAACGGGGTGCCGTTTCGTCGGTGTCGTCTTTTTTTGTTGTGGCGCCTTTGTCGCCGAGTATACTTTTCCCTTTCAGCGAGTTCAGATATCCACTGATCATGCTGGCCAGGTTGAGCAGGAGGTCGCGTTCTTCTTCCAGGAAAGGACCTTCGTCGCACACCGGAAACTCCTTCGCATAGCTGATCTCGATGCTGCCTTTTTTCCCATCGATTGTTTCAAAATCCTGATGTTGGCGCCAGGGAGTCAGGGCAAAACTGGGCGAAAGGTACACCTCGTTTTCATACATGATGCGTGCACCAGTAAAGGCAGGATATTGCCATCCGTCGGGAAGTATCATGCAGATGTGCTTGAGGGTTTCTTCCGGGCTTTTGTTTTCGCGTATAACCTGAGTTGTTCGGTTCAGGGTGGCTAATTCTTTCAGTCGCTCCAGATTTTCGGCCCTGAGCTGTTCAAACCTTCCGCCAATGTCTTCTGCAGGAATCATGTTGATGAGATGTTGCTTACCCGCAAAAGTAATGAATTCATCAGCTTGTATTCCCGGGCGGCAAACAAATAGTTTTAGATGATTTGCAAAGAAATCCGGACAGGAATTTGATGATTTTTCTGCTGATTGATCGTTGAAGTTGTTTCCTGTTCCTGACCTGCAGATCAAGATTTGTCTTTCCCATATTTTCATGTAAATTTGTCCTTTAAATCATCACCAATCATGCTGCAGAAAAAGATTCTGGTAATTTACCCCGAAACAAGGGCTACCCGGATAGCCATATACAGGAATACCGAACCCATGTTCCTGAAAACCATCAGGCACAGCCCGGAGGAACTGGCGCAGTTTGCAAAAATTCCGGATCAGATGGAATTTCGCCGCGACGCCGTTCTGAACGAGATGAAACGAAATGATTTCGATGTGTTTAAGGTTGAGGTGATTATGGCCCGTAGCGGATTGGTAAAGCCATTAAAATCAGGCATATACCGCATTAACGAAAAAATGGTTGCCGATCTATGCACCGGCATCATGGGCGTGCACGAAACCAATCTTGGTGGCCTGATTGCTTACAATATTGCCCAGATGATTGGAAAACAAGCCTATATGGCTGATCCGGTTGTTGTGGATGAACTTTCGGATCTTGCGCGGATAACAGGACATCCATTGTTTGTCCGCAAATCGATTTTTCATGCCTTGAGCCACAAGTTTTTTGCCCGCAAATATGCCAAATCGGTCAATCAAGCCTATGAGGATCTTAACCTGATTGTGTGCCATGTGGGATTGGGTGGTATTTCGGTTGGCGCCCACCAGAAAGGGCTTGTGGTGGATGTGAATCAGGCTTTCGATGGAGGAGGCCCATTTTCCATTACCCGCTCTGGCACCTTGCCGGCTGGTCAACTGGTCAAGCTTTGTTTCAGCGGAAAGTATAAGGAATCGGAAGTGCAGGAAATGCTAAATTCAAAGGGTGGTTACTCTGCCTATCTGGGGACCGACAGCATCCCTCAAATCAATGCAATGATTGCTTCCGGTGACAAAATGGCTCTTTTTATCTCCGAAGCCTGTGCCTATCAGGTGAGCAAAGAAATTGCCTCATTGTATGCAGTACTTGAAGGCAATCTGGATGCTATTGTCCTGAGCGGAAATATATTCAACAGCGAGCTGTTTCTCGACAATGTAAAAAAACGCATTGGCAAACTGGCTCCACTGGCGCTCTACCCTTCGGTGAATGACCTCGAAGCCCATGCCGTTAACGCCATGAGTGTGCTGCGCGGCGAGGTTCAGGTAAAAGAATACGAGTAATTTACTGCCCATGAACATCCGGTTTGTTTTTGGTCTGTTACTGTTCTTCAGTTTTTCTGCCCAGGCACAAACCTTCAGGAATGGTTTTGAACCCGCTGACACCATTTCACTCTGGTCCAATCATGAAGTGATAAGGGATAGTAAGGCTTACAAAGGCCTTTATGTCAGTCATATAGATGGGCAGAATGAGTATGTAAACAGTTTCAGAATACCCATTCCGGATCAATATTTCAAAAGGAACTTTTCGGTTTCAACAGGTGGCTATTTCAGGCTGAAAAAGCTGCCCTGCGAGGCTTTCATTGTTATCACCGTTGAGTCGGCTGATAATGAAACACTGTTCTGGCATGCCGAACAAATAGGTGAATCCATCACCAAAGCAAACAGATGGAAGCCTTTTCATTTTCAGGTGAAGCTTCCTGCCGACCTGCCTTCAGGAAGCCGGTTGGTTGCCTATATCTGGAATCACAAAAGGGAAGTATTCGATCTGGATGAGATGTGGATTCGCCTCGATGAGATTACCATGCCTTCCTTTGTGCCGGAAATTGACTTTATCAGACCCAAAGGTGAAGCAGAAGTATTGCTTAAAAACCCGTTTTACACGGTATTGTTTAATCATCAGTACAACACCCTGATGCTGGCCGACATGGATGGGAGGCCATTGTCAGAAGCTGTGGCAATTCACACCGGATTAAAAAAACCAGAACGAAGTTTAACCCGGCAGGTCTGGAAGAAAGAAAGTGTTGCTGTTATTGGCGACTCAATAACCCGTGCCATGTTCAGCAGCGAGAACCGTTTTTCAACAACACGACTTGTTCTGACTTCCGGCAGCCAGTCGGCGCGGCTCACATTTGAGCTGCAGACAGTCGTAAAACGCAACTTGTCATTGCACAGGCATAGTTTATTGCTGGGGTTGACCGATCCCATAAAGCATGTTTTCAGGAGGAACAGCTTGTGCGACACCAGTAATTTTCAGGACGAGTACTATCTTGGCAGTGCAGGTTTCACGGCGGGCGAAGGCAGGCGCACTGTGTCAATGTATCACTCCTCCGGGCTGTCGTCGGTTCAGCTTCGTGCTGAAAACAGCCTGTTGGTGGCGAATGCCGGTTATGAGGCCGATCACCCTCAGCTTCATTATCCCCTAAGCCAAACGAAGCAGGATTATTTCAACGACAACTCGGCACGGAATTATCAGAAAGGCGATACCATCAAGGCTGTATTCGAGTTGTTTATCGGGCAGGCTGATCGCAATATTCCACGATTCATGTTGCTTCCTCATGGTTTTGAGGCGGCTGTAGTGTGGACCGAACATGCCGATTACACAGATTTGCGCACCCAGCGTGCTGTGAACTTCGGCCACGAAGACATCCATGATGCTTCAAAGGCTACAGGTGGCTTTGTGGGCTATGGCATCCCTGTAACGAAGAGTGTCTTCTATAACAATCCGGATTCAGTGACCAATGATGCTGTGAGCGGCGGGCTTTTCCCCGGTTTGCACGCTACTATTCAGACGGATACGGCATATTTTCAGTTTCTGAGGCAGTTGAGCGATTACGGCCATGAGATTTGCCTCCACACACCGGAGCAGTTTACTTCCACGGCTGAGAACATGCACGAAGCTTTGGCTTTTATGCAACAGCAATTTGGCTCTTCCACGTGGATTGACCATGGGTATAACAATGCTGGTCAAAACAACAGGGAGAATGCTGTCTGCGATGGGTTTGATGCGCATTCGGCTAATTTCTCCTCCGGCCTGTGGGACAAGTTTGGTGTCAGGTACTTCTGGAACCCCTATTATGAAGAAGTCAGGCCTTTCGAAAGCTGGAGTTTTAGCGGACATCTGATCATTCCTTACCCGGGATTTGGGGATGCGTTTCCTTACCTTGATTTTAGTACGGTTAATGGTTTCAAAGGCAAGTATTTCTGGTCAACAACAGGAACACTCGAAGTGCCTCAGGAAAGGAAATGGGATTATTTTTTCAGCGATGATTACCTCAATGCCTTGATCAAACACCGCAGTATTTGGATCAACCATGTGTATCCGGCCTGGGCAACCGAAGGAAAGGGTTTCTGGAAGTTTGATGAAGATGGAAAGGTTGTCGCACAGCCGGGTTTCAACGATGCCCTCAACCGCTTGCAGCAATTCAATGCATCCGGAACAATATTGTCAGCAACCTTAGGCGAACTGATGCAATACCACCTTGCTGTTCAGCAGCTTGAATATACCAGGTTGGACGAAGGAGTGGTTAAGCTGAAGAACAACAATCCAAATGAAATTATTGGCCTGAGCATGACCACCAGAGCAGCTGAGGTGATCGTAAACGGTAAAGAACCCAATCAAAAACGTGTGGATGATGAACGGGTTTTCTGGTTTGATCTCCCGGCCTTTGGCGAAGCCATCATTCATTTTTCTCCCTGAAACTGCAACCGTTTGTAAGCTTTTTCCTTCGTCTGACACCTCCGGAACCATGTAAATGAACATGAGTGGGGCTATCTTTGTTAGGAATATAACAAATACAGTTACCATGAAATTCAATTATGCCTTTACTATACCGCAGGCTGCCCGGATTGTTCTTGAGAGCAATGACAGGCCTGTCAGATTTTTCGAAAAATATGAGGACTTTGTCGATGCCAGTCTGGGTGGAAAGGATAATTTGCTCTACGAGGTTGCCTATGAAGTTCCCAATCAGGGGAATATCACAGAAGCCATAGTGCATCGTGTAACGAATGGTATTTCGGTGAATTACATTGAACCCTATATGCGCCGGCGCGATCCCGACACGATGTTGATTGCCGACAATAAGCCCACCGACAAGGAGCATTTTTCCGCCCGCTTTAGCTATCCTTTTGAGGACCTGCGCCAGGAAACTTTTGACTGGTTTGGAACCCAGGAGATTGCCTTCTTTTTCTTCAAAATTGGTTTGCTGGAAGATAGCCCTTATGGTATGGCCATTGCACCGGTAAACGCAGCCTTTTTCGCCATGGGTCTGGCTATGTTGCAAAAGATTGTTCCGGTGAGCGATATCCCCGACGGGACAAACATATTTGCCGTGGTGTATGTTGCTCCACCATTCCGACACACACATTTTAACGGAAAACAGATCGTTGTGCATAACAGGTTGGAAGATGTGTACGAGATTTTTTCCTACAATCTGTACCCCGGCCCCAGTGCGAAAAAGGGTATTTATGGCGTGTTGCTTTCAATCGGCGAAGAAGAGGGATGGGCTACCACACACTGTTCGGCTGTTGAATCGGTGAGTCCTTACGATAATGTTACGCGTTTCATGCACGAAGGAGCGAGTGGCGGAGGCAAGAGTGAAATGTTGCAACATATAGTACGTGAGCCAAGTGGCGAGGTTCTGATTGGAACCAACGCTGTTACGGGCGAGAAGCGAAGTATACACATTCCCCGTTTCTGTGATATCAGGCCTGTATGCGATGATATGGCCATGGTGCACCCATCCATTCAAACGGAGAGCAACCGGCTGAGGCTTATCGATGCGGAGAATGCCTGGTTCATCCGTACCGACAATATCACCGGATATGGTATCGACCCTGTGTTGGAAAAGGTGACCATCAACGCAACAAAACCCCTGTTGTTTTTCAACATCAACACCCATCCGGGAGGCACAGCCCTGATTTGGAACCACACGGAAGATGCTCCGGGCAAACCCTGTCCGAACCCAAGGGTAATTGTTCCGCGCGAATTGTTCGACGCAGTGGATCATGCAGTTCACATCGATGTAAGGAGTTTTGGCGTGCGGACACCTCCCTGCACAGCCGATGAGCCCACCTATGGTATCGTTGGGCTGTTTCACTTTCTTCCGCCGGCACTGGCCTGGTTATGGCGTTTGGTGTCGCCACGCGGCCATGCCAACCCAAGTATTCTATCAACAGGGAAGGGGATGGAAAGCGAAGGCGTTGGTTCATACTGGCCTTTTGCAACCGGGAAGATGGTAAGGCATGCCAACCTACTGCTCGATCAGATTGCCGACAAGACCGATACACGATATGTGCTCACCCCCAACCAATATGTGGGTGTGTGGAAGGTGGGTTTCAGGGCTCAGCTGCTCATGCGCGAATACCTTACCAGGCGCGGAAATTCGAAGTTAAGACCCGATCAGATCGTTCAGGCCCGTTGTCCCTTGCTGGGTTATGAACTTGAGTTTCTGACCATCGAAGGATCCAAGATACCATCGCGTTACCTGAAGACTTACAAGCAACCCGAAGTGGGCATGGAAGGATATGATAAAGGAGCGGCTATGTTGACTGAGTTTTTCAAAAAAGAACTGGAGCAATACAGAACCCCTGAGCTTTCCGAGCTCGGCCACAGGATTATCGACACCTGCCTCAGAAATGGCACAGTGGAAGATTACGAGCGATTGATTACCAGGAAATAGACATCCTTGTCACGCATCTTTGCAAACAAAGAACTGCTCAACGTAGGCACATTTGCCATTGAACATTACTCTGTTTGATGCGGATACCGTTTTGCGCGCCCAACCCGTTTTGATGGGTTAAGGGAGCAGCGAAATCACCTGAATACACACTTTTTTCACCGTCAAAGGATTTGACCAGATATACACATAACGGCTGTCCAAAGAAGAAATCGTCATCAAAGAAAATTTGATGACAATTTTTTTAATCGGATTGAATGATGTCGCTCCTACGGAGCTTAATACATATCACATTAACAAATTCTATTTTTATGTCGCTCCTACGGAGCTGATTATTAGCGTTGAAGACCATGGCCCTGTATGGGGCAAAATATCGTTAAAAACAATGTATCGGATGTTTGTTCCGCCCCCATAGGGGCGGGCGATTGTGCCGCATATGCTTTTGTCTACAAAGCTTCCGTGCCTGATAACAAGGTTTCTTGCCTCGAAAACAAAAGAAACCAATTGGTTTAGCCACTTTTTGTACCGCTGACGAAAGAAGAAATCGTCAGCACAGAAAATTCATTAAAAAGGATTCATGTACATTGAAAAAAACAATTAAATCGTGAGTAAAAATTATGGAGAACAGCAAAGCCCCGTAGGGGCGAAATCATAATAAAACAGGATAACAAGTAGAATCAAGCTCCAGAGGAGCGAAATAGATTTTTTGGATAACACAAAAATAATTAAATTCGTGAATGAATTGTGGAGAAGAGCAATGCCCCGTAGGGGCGAAATCATAATACATTCCAGAGGATAGAAATTGAATATAAAACCAATACAAAATGGCAAACACATTCACACAAATTTACATTCATATTGTCTTTTCAGTAAAAGGGAGGCAAAACCTCATTGAAAAAAAATGGAAAGACGAATTACACAAATACATTTGCGGCATTATTAACGGGAAAGACCAAAAAGCATATGCTATTGGTGGCATGGCTGACCATATACACATACTTGTGAGTATAAAACCCGATATTGCCATCTCTGATTTAGTGCGGGACATCAAAGCCAATTCATCTAAATGGATGAATAAAAAACTATTTGGGGTTGGTAAATTTCAATGGCAAGAAGGGTTTGGCGCGTTTTCTTATGCTCAATCTCAGTTAGATACTGTTATCAACTACATTAACAACCAAGAGCAACATCATCAAAAGAAATCGTTTAGGGAAGAATATCTGGATATGCTGCAGAAATATAATATTGAATATGATGAAAAATATCTTTTTGAATGGATTGAATGATGTCGCTCCTACGGAGCTTAATACATATCACATTAACATATTCTATTTTTATGTCGCTCCTACGGAGCTGATTATTAGCAATGAAGGCTATTGCCCTGTATGGGGCAAAATATCGGTAAAAACAATGTATCGGATGTTTGTTCCGCCCCCATAGGGGCGGGCGATTGTGCCACATATGCTTTTGTCTACAAGGCTTCCGTGTCTGATAACACGGTTTCTTGCCTCGAAAACAAAAGAAACCAATTGGTTTAGATGACAATTTTTTTAATCGGATTGAATGATGTCGCTCCTACGGAGCTTAATACATATCACATTAACATATTCTATTTTTATGTCGCTCCTACGGAGCTGATTATTAGCATTGAAGACCATTGCCCCGTATGGGGTAAAATATCGGTAAAAACAATGTATCGGATGTTAGTTCCGCCCTCATAGGGGCGGGCGATTGTGCCGCATATGCTTTTGTCTACAAAGCTTCCGTGCCTGATAACAAGGTTTCTTGCCTCGAAAACAAAAGAAACCAATTGGTTTAGCCACTTTTTGTACGGCTGACGAAAGAAGAAATCGTCAGCACAGAAAATTCATTAAATATTGAATTCAAGATGGTAGGAAAAATAATTCATTACGCGACTAGGGTCTGACTAACAAAGATATAGCAAACAAAAGCTTATTAAACCTTCATCTCCGGCACTTCGCCATCCACAATCAGCTTACCGGCTGTTTTGCTGACGATTTCTTCTACACTTACTCCCGGGGCCCGCTCCACTAACTTAAAACCCAGAGGGGTGACATCCAGCACAGCCAGGTCAGTGACGATTTTTTTCACGCAGCCGACTCCTGTGAGCGGTAAGGTGCAGCTTTTGAGCAGTTTGGAGTTGCCTTTCGGGTCGGTGTGGGTCATGGCTACAATGATGTTCTTGGCCGAAGCAACAAGATCCATTGCTCCGCCCATGCCTTTGACCATTTTGCCGGGAATTTTCCAGCTGGAGATGTCGCCTTGTTCCGACACTTCGAAAGCCCCCAGCACCGTGAGGTCGATATGACCGCCCCGGATCATGGCAAAACTGGTGGATGAATCAAAAAAGGCAGCACCTTTGGTATAGGTGATGGTTTGTTTGCCGGCATTGATCAGGTCGGGGTCTTCGTCTCCCTTTACGGGGAAAGGCCCGATACCCAGCAATCCGTTTTCCGATTGCAGGATCACCTCCATCCCGTCGGGGATAAAATTGGCAACCAGCGTAGGTATTCCTATTCCCAGGTTCACATAAAAGCCATCCTGAAGTTCCTGTGCGATGCGTTTGGCTATTCCGTTTTTATCGAGTGGCATAGTAGATTATTTTTTTGGTTATGAACGGGTTGTAACAAACTCAATCCTTTTTTCGAGGCCGCTGGCCTGGAAGATACGCTGGACGAAAATCCCCGGAGTGTGTATTTGGTTCGGGTCGAGGGTTCCCGCCGGCACCAGTTCTTCCACTTCGGCAATGGTAATCTTGCCGGCCATGGCCATAGCCTGGTTGAAATTGTTGGCGGTATGCCTGTAGATCAGGTTGCCATATATATCACCTTTCCAGGCTTTTACAATGGCAAAATCGGCAACAAGCCCGTGTTCGAGCAAATACATTTTGCCATTGTATTCGCGGATTTCCTTTCCATCAGCCACCTCGGTGCCAAAGCCTGCCGGGACAAAGAAAGCCGGGATACCGGCCCCGCCTGCACGACAACGTTCGGCCAGGGTGCCCTGCGGAATGAGTTCCACTTCGAGTTCGCCACTCAGCAACTGACGTTCAAACTCAGCGTTCTCGCCTACATAGGACGAGATCATCTTACGGATCTGGTGTTTTTTCAACAGCAGGCCGAGTCCGAAATCATCCACTCCGGCATTGTTCGAAATACAGGTAAGTCCTTTTACATTGCTTTCCACGAGGGCAGCGATACAATTTTCGGGAATACCGCATAAGCCAAAACCTCCGAGCATCAGGGTCATGTTGTCGGTGATGCCTTGAATGGCTTCCTGAGCGTTTTTTACAACCTTCTTCATATTTTCTTTATAGATTAATCTTTGAATCCAATGAAATTGTGGGTTCCGTCGCAATAAGGTTTCTTGAGTGATCCACCGCAGCGGCAAAGGGCAAACATAGTGGTTTTTTGCTCACTTTTGCCATGTTGATCAACTATTTCGACGATTCCGTTCACAAGCAGTGGCCCGTTGGGGACAACCTGTATTTTATTTTTAGGCTGAATATCAGCTGGTTGTGATGGGTCGGCCGTTTCCTCCTCTATTCTGTAAGATAAGGCACCCGACGGACAAAGGTCGATGGCTGCCATGATGGCTTCGGCATCAGCTCCCTGCACATTGATCCACGGGCGGTGGGCTGTATTGAAAACAACAGGCAGCTTTCTCACACACACACCGGAGTGAATACATTTGAGCTGTTTCCAGATAACCGTGATTTCGTCTTTACGGTATTCTTTCACTTGTTCTTTATCGGTCATCTTTATAAAGTGTTAACATCCAATTAATCGCGAAATGACCAGCCGCTGAATTTCTGAAGTGCCTTCGCCTATCTGCAACAAACGCTGGTCGCGGTAGAAACGTTCCACATCATAGTCTTTCATCAGTCCGTAACCTCCATGAATCTGAACGGCTTCATCAGCAACCTCCTTGGCAATTTCGGAACAATACAGTTTAGCCATAGCCGATTCGAGTCCGAAGGGTCTTTTTTCATCCTTGAGCCAGCAGGCCTTATAAAGCAGGTTACGTGCCAGCTCAATTTTCATAGCCATATCGGCCAGTTTAAAAGCATTGATCTGGAAACTGGCAATGGGTTGCCCAAACTGTTTGCGTTCTTTAGCGTAGGCGAGTGCCAGTTCGTAAGCGCCCTGCGCAGCGCCAAGACCCATGGCAGCAATGGAAAGCCTGCCGGCATCGAGTGTTGCCAGCATGATTTTCGACCCTTCACCAATCTTTCCGAGCAGGTTTGATGCCGGCACACGACAATCGTCAAAAAACAATTCGGCTGTATCGCTTGCGCGCCACATCATTTTGCCATGCATGGCCACTCTCCTGAATCCGGGCGTATCGCTGTCGACGATAATGGTTGTGAACTGCTTTTTGCCGTCAATGATTCCCGAAATAGCCTGTACCGTGCAGCCGATGCTGATGTCGGAAGCTCCGTTGGTAATGAATATTTTTGAGCCATTGATAACCCAGGTGTTATCCTTCATTTCGGCAGTTGTTTTGGAACCCCGTGAATCGGAGCCTGCTCCTGGTTCGGTAAGACCAAAACTCCACAATGCTTCGCCGGTGCAGAGTTTTGGCAGGTATTTCATTTTCTGTTCCTCTGTCCCATAGTAGAATAATGGGCCTATGCCCAACGAGTTATGCGCAGCAAGCGTTGCCGCCTGAGACCCATCCACACGGGCAATCTCCTCAACGGCTATGATGTATGAAAGTGTATCCAGATCCTGTCCTCCATATTTTTCGGGCAGATACATGCCAAATAATCCAAGCTCGCCCATGCGTTTGGTGAGCGAAACGGAAAATTCGGCTTTTTCATCAAGGTCTTTGGCAACCGGTTTGATTTCCCTTTCGGCAAATTCGCGCACTGTTTGCCTGATTAAGTCATGTTCCTGTGATAAATCAAAATTCATGGTAGTTGTATTATTCGTTTTCTGACAAATGAATTAACTGGGTTTTGGAATCGACCATATCCCCTTCTTTCACGTTTATTTTTTCAACTATGGCAGGTGAAGGTGCCACAATATTGTTTTCCATTTTCATGGCCTCAACCACCATCAGTATGGTGCCTCTGACAACTTTATCACCTTCTTTCACATTCACCTTGATCACCTTGCCAGGCATAGGGGCGAACAGATTTCCTTTATCATGGCCCGAATCAGCTTCGGAATAGTCGAGAAACTGATTCAGCAAACCATTCCTTCGCAGCTTGAACGTGGAGCCCGACAATGTGACAAAGGTATCGCCTTCGTTGTTTTCAGAAACAAAAGCATCCATCAACTGTCCGTTGATAAATACCACAAGTTTGCCCTTGTTCATCGACTTTAAGGAAGCACTGATCTCAGTATTAAGCATTGATGCCTCCAGCACTCCGGTATCAGCCTTGTGAATCTCGATGGATAAAGGAAGTTCATCGCAACTCAGCTGAAGGGTCATATTATGGCGCCAGTAACCGATTTCTTCCCAAAGGTTGCTTACTCCGGAAAGCTTGTTCTTGTTGAGGTTAAACAACAAAAAGGCCGACACGGGATAGGTGACATGGATGCTGGCTTTATCCTGTTCAATCTTTTCGATTAGTCCGGCAGTATGATCATCGCAAAAACGGGTACTAATCTGGTTTTCCTGATAATGGCGGTTAGCCAGCATCTGTCTGAGGTAGTCGATATTGGTGCTGATTCCATGGATAACATATTTCTCAAGGGACTGATAGGCAAGGGCAATGGCATCTTCGCGGGTATTTCCCCAGGCAATCAGTTTGCTGATCATCGGATCATAAAATGAATGGACTTCCTGTAGGCTGTTTATTGCACTGTCGATCCGCAACTGATCAGATTCGGGTTCGTGATAGAGCGTCATCATGCCGGGAGAGGGCAAAAAACCTTTCGAAGGATCTTCGGCATAGATGCGGCATTCCACGGCATGCCCGGTCTGAACAATGTCTGATTGTTTCATCCTGAGGGGAAATCCTCTTGCAATCATTATTTGTTCCTCAATCAGATCGATGCCTGTAACCATTTCTGTAACAGGATGTTCTACCTGTATCCGGGTGTTCATCTCAAGGAAATAGAAATGCAGGTTTTTATCAACCAGAAACTCGATGGTTCCGGCACTTTGATAGCCGATATCCAGGCAGATTTTCACAGCAGCTTCACCCATTTTCTGTCTCACCTCATGGGTAAGGGTAGGAGAGGGCGATTCTTCGATAATTTTCTGGTAGCGACGCTGGATGGAGCATTCCCGTTCGAAAAGGTGAACCACATTCCCATGTTTATCGCCAAGTACCTGAACTTCGATATGTCGGGGTTCCTCGATATATTGCTCAAGATAAACGGTTCCGTCGCCGAAATAGTTTTTGGCTTCGCGCGAGGTTGCTTCAAGTATGGGTCCAAGCTCATCCAGTTCCCTGACGATGCGCATTCCCTTTCCCCCGCCTCCTGCGGCAGCCTTCACCAGAACGGGGAAGGGTAAGCGGTGGGCACTTTTCAGAATTTCTTCGATGCTGCCTGTAACGCCTTGTGTAACGGGCAATCCACTTTGAATGGCAAAGTTTCTCGCAGCTATCTTGTTGCCCATCAACCGCATGGAATCAGTATCCGGTCCAATGAATATGATGCCGTTTTGTTTGCATGCCTCCACCAAGACTGGATTTTCTGACAAGAAACCATAACCAGGGTGGATGGCATCGGCTTTTGATTGAATGGCCAGACCGATTATCTTTTCAACATTCAGGTAAGTGTCGCTCAGTTCGCCCGATCCCAAAGACCAGGCTTCATGGGCCATTTCAACATGCAAGGCATGCCGGTCAGCTTCGGCAAAAATGACCACCGAAACAATGTTGAGCTTACGCAGAGTTCGGATAATCCGCACTGCAATCTCACCCCTGTTGGCAATCAATACCTTATGAATCCGGTGTTGTATCATAGTTCTTTTTTAACCCAGTTAGGATGTCTTTTTTCGAAAAAGGAACTGATTCCTTCCTGCCCTTCGGCAGATGCCCGTTGCGAGGCGATCATATTGGCTGTGAAACGCATCAGTTCGCTGGTGTTTCTGGCTGTTGACGAAACAACCTGTAAAAGCTGCTTGCACTGGGCAATGGCCTGTGGTCCGCTTGTTAAAAAATGGGATGAGTAATAGTTAATTTGCTCTTCGGCATCGTCGGCTGTAAACACTCTGTTCACCAGCATAAAACGTGCTGCTTCGTGGGCAGTGAATCTTCTGCCGGTAAGCATCANNGGGGTGATACCAATGTTTACTTCGCTGAAGGCAAACACGGTGTTTACATCGGCTAGTACCAGGTCGCAGGCAGCCGACAAACCGTTGGCCCCGCCATAGGACGATCCATGCAGAACGGCCATCACCGGTTTCGGACAGGTGTAAACCCTTTCGAACAGCGAAGCCAGTTTAATGGCATCCTGATAATTTTCGTCATGGCCATATGAAGCAATTTCTTTCATGTAGTTGAGGTCGGCACCTGCACAATACGACCTCCCCCTTCCACGAATGATAATCAGCCTGGTTTCCGGGTCAACAATTAATTGTTCGAATGCTCCGGTCAGTTCGCTGATCATTTCAGCATTCATGGCATTGTGTTTTTCAGGCCTGTTGAGCCAGATGGTGCTTACCGCATCCTGCTTTTCAATTTGTATTGTATTGAATTCTTTCATAGTATGTTACATTCTGAAAACGCCATATTGCTGCGGAGGGAATGGCTTGTTGATTGAAGAAGCGATCCCCATCGCCAGGATTTTCCGGGTATCTACAGGATCGATGATACCATCGTCCCAAAGGCGGGCAGTGCTGTAATAGGCAGATCCTTCGCGCTCGTACTTTGCCAGGATGTTGCTGCGCAGCTTTTCTGCTTCCTCGGCAGGCATCTCTTTCCCTTTCTCTTTGTATTGATCCATTTTCACAGTGACCAGCACATTGGCAGCCTGCTCGCCACCCATAACAGAAATTTTCGCATTGGGCCACATAAACAGTAATCTTGGTCCAAATGCCCTGCCGGCCATGCCATAGTTGCCTGCTCCAAACGATCCGCCAAAAATGACAGTAAACTTGGGTACGTTGGCATTCGACACGGCATGCACCATCTTGGCGCCATCTTTGGCAATGCCGCCGCGCTCAAAATCTTTCCCGACCATAAAACCTGTGATATTCTGCAGAAACACCAGCGGTATATTGCGTGAGGTACACAACTCGATGAAATGGGTAACTTTCAGCGCCGATTCGGAAAACAGTACGCCATAATTGGCAATTATCCCCACGGGAAATCCCATAATGTAGGCAAAACCTGTGATCACGGTTGTGGCATATTTGGCCTTGAATTCCTGAAACTGGCTGGCATCAACCATACGCATGATTATCTCACGCGGATCGACAAGCTTTCGCAGGTCAACCGGAGCTATTCCATACAGTTCGGTTGGATCATACAAGGGTTCAACGGGTTGACGCAAGGCAAGCTCCTGCCTGAAAACAGGTTTCAGGTTTTCGAAAATGTTCCGGCAAATCTGAATGGCATGGGTATCATTTTCGGCCATATGGTCGGCAACTCCGGAGATCGAAGTATGAACTTCGGCACCGCCAAGGTCTTCGGCTGTGACTTCTTCGCCCGTTGCTGCTTTAACGAGGGGAGGCCCTCCCAGGAAAATGGTGCCCTGGTTGCGTACAATGATGGTTTCGTCGCTCATTGCGGGCACATACGCCCCTCCGGCCGTACAGCTTCCCATCACAATGGCAATCTGGGCCAGTCCCATAGCCGACATCCGTGCCTGGTTGTAAAAAAATCTGCCGAAATGATCGCGGTCAGGGAAAACGGTGTCCTGTTCAGGCAGAAATGCGCCACCTGAGTCAACCATGTAAACACAAGGCAGATCGTTTTCCATGGCAATTTCCTGGGCACGGAGGTGCTTTTTTATGGTGTATTGCATATAGGTGCCGCCTTTTACGGTGGCATCGTTGGCAATGATTACCGTTTCGCGGCCATGGATCACACCAATGCCGGTTACTATACCTGCTGAAGGGAAGCCATTGTCGTACAGGTCAAATGCAGCAAGTGGCGAAAGCTCCAGAAATGGAGTATTTGGATCGATCAGCAGGTTGATGCGCTCGCGGGCCAGCAATTTGCCTCGTTCGGTGTGCTTCAGTATGGCCTCGTCGCTGCCGCCCCGGGTGGTTTGCTTCAACACGCTTTTGTACTGGCTTAGTATTTCGGCAAAAACCTGTTTGTTCTGTCTGAACTCAGCAGACCGGGTATCAATATTGGTTTTTAAGGTGTACAAAGTGTTTTTTTTATATGGTTTATCACGAAAGAACACATAATCGTTATTTCTTTCGATGATTCGAAACTGGGTTGATTGATCGGATGTAAAGTTAAAAAAAAATGCTATCAGCAACATTTGAAGTTATATTTTGCTGAACATTTTTCACAATAGAACCTATTCTTTTCTATTTCACCCACAAAATCAGTCTGTTTGCACAAATGAAAAAATCTACATATTTTAGCGGAGAAATTTGTATCCTTTTAATTCTGACACAAAAAATGGTTAAGAAACATGATGAACTATCCTAATAAAGTTGTTATTGGCGACATTACCGTTCGTGACGGTTTTCAGCATGAAGAGAAATTTATCCCCACTGCAGCAAAGCTTTGGCTGGCCGAAGAGTTGCTTTTGTGCGGTTTCAAACACATCGAAGTGAGCAATTTTGGCAATCCATCCGGCATGCCCCAGTTTCAGGATGCAGATGAGTTGTTCAGAAAAATCAGAAAAAGCAAGCGCGTGGCTCATCTGCTGCCACAAGCCAGTCTGACGGCTATTACAATTCGTGAAAAAGCGATTGAAAGAGCCATCGAAGCCCGTAAAGCAGGCTATGGTTCCGACAGGATACTGCTGATGGTGAGCACGAGCGAAACGCATCAGTACAAGAATTCAGGGCTTACCATTGATGAGTATTTCCGTATGGCAGAGGAGTGGGTTCCAAAGGCTCAGGCTGCCGGACTGAAGGTAAACGGAACGGTGAGCACAATCTGGGGCTGCCCGATTGAAGGGCCTACAAAACTGGAAAAAGCAGTTGAGTTTACCCAGCGCTGGCTCAAGATTGGGGTAAATGATGTTGAACATGCCGACCACGATGGCTCAGCCTCACCCGACAGGGTGTATCGCTATTTCAGCATGTTGCTCGATAAGGTGCAACATCCCGAAAAACACATTGTTCATCTGCATACAACACGCGGGTTTGGCCTTGCCAATGTGCTTGCCGCACTGCAGGCCGGCATGACCAATTACGAATCAACCATGGGTGGAATTGGAGGACAACCTGCCAATTTTGTGGATGGTGTGCCGGTATCCGGTACAGGTGAGTATTATTACAAGGACTCGCTGAATGTTGGGCTGGTTTCCACCGAAGATATGGTGGTGATGATGGACGAAATGGGCATTGAAACCAGCCTCGATGTGGATAAAGTGCTTGAAACCGGCAAAATGGTGGAACGAATTGTTGGCCGTAAACTTCGCTCCGAATCGATCAACCAGGGCAGAATTCCGAAATCCTTGTCAGGAAGGGCTTAAATTAACCATTGCTTTACGCCTTGGTGTGTTTTTTTTCCGAATTTTGTAGCCTGACCGGGCATGTTGTTGCCCGAAACTACCATTCAGTTTACCGAATATAATGTATGATGATCAAGATTACCGAAACTGCACGGGATGCCATGCAGGGGTTGAAACAATTCATCCCTACCGAACACAAGATTAAATATATCAATGCTTTGCTCAAAGTGGGTTTCGACACCCTCGATACCGGAAGCTTTGTTTCACCAAAAACCATTCCTCAGATGGCAGACAGCGGGCTGGTGCTGGAGCAACTCGATTTTCCCGGATCATCCCCCGAAATCATGGTGCTGGTGGTGAATCAAAGGGGGGCCGAACAAGCCCTGAAACATCCTAAGGTAAACTGTATTTCTTACCCATTTTCGGTCTCGCCTACCTTTCTGAAACGAAACCTCAACACTGATGAACTTGGTTCTCTGTCTACTGTGAAAAAAATCGTGGACACCGTAGAAGGAAAGCTTGATAAGGTAATATATCTGTCGATGGGACTTGGAAACCCCTATGGTGACGATTGGAGCGAAGACCTGGTGGTTGACAAAGCCTCCCTGCTCTACGAACTTGGTATCAGGCGCATGCCTCTGTCAGACATCTTGGGCGATGCAACACCAGAGAAAATATTTTCGACCTATAAAAAACTGATCGCTGCTTTCCCCGATGCTGATTTTGGCCTGCACATCCACACCAAACCATCAGAAAGCTACTCCAAGCTCGAAGCCGCATGGGAGGCGGGCGTGCGCAGCTTCGAAACGGTGTTGAACGGTATGGGAGGCTGCCCTACCGCTGCCGACGAAATGGTTGGAAATCTGAGCACCCAGGACCTACTGGTCTTTTGTTCAGGGAAAAACATTCAGACAGGCATCGACACCAATGCCCTTTGGTTGGCTGCGACCATAGGCAGCAATGTGCTCTGATGTGATTTAACCCTCCTGTACTTTTCTGGTCAATCTGTTGACCTCGGAAAGTATTCCATATATCTCTTATCTTTTGCATACAAAAACAAAGCTTTCCGCCTTATTGATTGAAATGAAAATTGTACCTTTGCCGCGTCGATGTTAAAAAATTAACAATAGAATTCATTTCAATAATTAATATTAAGTTTATGAAGATCACCAAATTAGACCAGATGTTCGATGTGTTGAAATCGAGCCCCAAAAAGCGACTTGTTGCAGCTTATGCCAATGACGACCACTCTATTAGTGCAGTGAGCATGGCCATTGACCTGGGCATTGTTGAAGGAACATTGGTTGGTGACCAAAAGGTAATTGAAGAGATATGCAAAGAACACCGCATTGATGCGGGCAAATTCAATATTGTGCACGAGCCCGACGAGATGAAAGCAGCCTACAAAGCTGTTGAGCTCATTAACCAGGGCGAAGGAAACCTGCTGATGAAGGGACTTGTGAGTACCGACAAATACATGCGGGCCATACTGGATAAGGAAAACGGACTGATGAATAAAGGAGCTATACTGAGCCATGTTACCGTGATGGAAAATCCGAACTATCATAAGTTGCTGATTGTTGGTGATGTAGCTATTCTGCCGGCACCTGAGCTCGCCGAAAAAGTGGCCATTACCAATTACCTAATTCACACGGCGCTTTCATTAGGCATCGAAAAGCCTAAGGTTGCCCTCATTGCTGCTTCAGAAGTTGTTTCGCCTAAAATTCAGGCAAGTGTTGATGCAGCGGTGATTTCGAAGATGGCTGAACGCGGGCAGATCAAGGGCGCCTATGTGGATGGCCCTCTGGCACTGGATGTTGCCATTGACAAGGAAAGTGCAGATATTAAAAAAATAGGCGGACATGTGGCTGGTGATGCAGACTGCCTGTTGTTTCCGAATATTGAATCCGGGAATGTATTCTATAAGGCAAACACCAAACTTGCCAATGGTGAACAAGGTGCGATTGTTGTGGGGGCAAGGGTTCCCGCTGTGTTGTCGTCAAGAGGCGACAGCACCAAAACCAAATTGTATTCCATTGCCCTGGCTGCCCTCACCACCAGATAAACTGCGAAAAGCCTGAAACCGACACAATAGCCCCCGAAAGGATGACCACACTGGAAGAAGTAAGGATTCTGACCATCAATCCCGGATCAACATCCACTAAGTTTGGGGTGTTTGTTGGCACCGATCCGTTGTTTATCAAGAACATCAAACACACAACGGAAGAACTTGAGCCTTTCGAAAAAATTACCGATCAGTTTCATTTTCGCAGAAACCTTATCCTTGAGCAGCTTGAACAGGCCGACATAAGTCTTAGTCAGATCAGAGCCGTAGTGGGCAGGGGCGGGCTGCTCAAACCCATCGAATCAGGGGTGTATACCGTGAATGAGGCGATGATTCATGATTTGAAAAATAGTCCGTTGGGTGAACATGCCAGCAATCTGGGTGGGCTGATTGCCAACGACATAGCCAAGTCATTGCCCGATGCCGGGGCCTACATTGCCAATCCTGTTGTTGTTGACGAGCTCGACGATATTGCCCGTTTTTCGGGTCATCCGCTTTTGCCACGCATCTCCATATTTCATGCCCTGAATCAGAAAGCTGTTGCCCGGCAACACGCCAAATCCATCATGCGTTTATACGAGGAGCTTAATCTCATCGTGGTGCACCTTGGAGGAGGTATTACTGTGGGTGCCCACAAACAAGGTCGTGTGGTTGACGTGAACCAGGGACTCGATGGTGACGGGCCTTTCTCGCCCGAACGCACCGGCAGTCTGCCGGTTGGCAGCCTTGTAAGGCTATGTTTCAGCGGCAAATACACCCAGAAAGAAATCCTGAAGATGATCAAGGGTGAGGGTGGCCTGGTGGCTTACCTTGGCACAAACAGTGCTTATGAGGTTGAGCAAATGGTGCAGCAGGGAAACAAGCATGCCGAACTGGTATACAACGCCATGGCCTATCAGGTGGCCAAGGAAATTGGTGCTATGGCAACAGTATTGCGTTTTCATGTCGATGGTATATTGATTACCGGTGGGATAGCCCACGACAAGTATTTTGTCAACCTGATTATCGAACGGGTACACCGCATCGCCCCGGTGCATGTTTACCCGGGTGAAGATGAACTCAAGGCACTTGCTATGAATGGATTACGGATTTTATCAGGCGAAACAGTGCCAAAGATATATGGGTGATATAGGTCACAGATAATAGATCGGCAATCAACAATCAAAAATTATTTCTCGCTGCGGGCGAATTGAGCGACTTCAACGAATTGAGCGACATCGCTTTGTTCGCAGCAGTCGCTTCGTTCGCCTAAGTCGTCAATCGCAGCGGGCGCAGCGTGATACTTTTCGTTCCGTTCGTTGCGTGAACTCTTTCTTGTAGCGAAGAGATGTCAAATGGTGAATCAGCCACTTCAAAAATTAAAAATTATTGAATTACAAAGGATTGACGATCGATGATCGACGATTTGTGATGTTGGATTCAGAAAATCAGAGAAAAACGAGCCCTAGATTTCTATGCGACATAGTCACGGACTATGCTGATCGAGGTTTGTAAAATAGTATCTGTTTCATTTTAAATGTTTTATAGTTTAACAATTTTTTTGGTTTCAATTTTCCTTCCGTCAATCAAGAGAGAAAGGACATATATGCCCGGTTTAAGAGAGTCCAGCTTCAAATGAACATGGCTGGAATGCGAATTAACTTTCTCCAAAATCCGCCCGTCAAGGCTGAATATATGAACTTCGTAACCAGTAGCCGGCCCTTCAATATCAATATGATCCTTCACAGGGTTTGGATATGTAACAAAAAGTCTTTGCACCATTGCCACATCGGAAGTATAAACTAATTGACCGAACTTATCAAGCTTGAAATATACCAAATCATATATTAGTAATTCTTCATTTAACCTCGCTGCATGCACAAAACATCCTCCGTCCTTTAATGCAAGAATATACCAAGCCCGATAATTTGCATCCCCGCCATAGTAATGCCTGTAACGCTCCTGAAGGTTACTGCTTGTTTGCCCAATCATGATCCAATTTGTATAACCATAAATAATTGGATAATAATGGAGTCCAATCGTGCCTGTATAAAAAATAGTGTCAGGATGAATGAAATCAAAAGGCTTTGTGCTGCCTGGATAATCATCATAATCCAAATCTCCAAATTCACCATAACTCATTCGGTTCATCAGAGTATCATAGAGTGCAATTGAAAGTTCATGGTCAGGGTTAGGTATTTCATTCCGCCATCCATGATAAGAGAGATAATAGCTGGTATCACTTTGCCATCTGAATTTCATAGAAGATAAACCATGAATTGGCAAAGCTTCACTATGCATGTAAGTGAAAACAGTGTCAAATATCGCTTTTGAAGCACCGTTATAAGGATCAAGGTTAGGTCCAGCAAACAACCAGATTCTGTCTAAAGTAGGATTAAAACAATACTCGTATTCAGGTAATGCGTAATCAGGATAAACAAAGTACCTAACTAGGTTTCCCTCTCTGTCAAACCTCGATAAGAATGGAAACCAGGGCCCACCGATGGTAAAATCCACAGCGCCAAAAACATAATAACCATTTTCATCGGCAAATATCTTAGAAGGATAGAAATTAAGAATTCCTTCAATAGGATACTGCTTGATCCATATACTAAGTTTTTGTGAATCTGTTTTGATCAGTAGTAATCGTGAGGAGCCATTTACTGGCAAGCCTGCATGTCCACTTAATATATATCCTGCATCCTCATCTTTTGACATAGCCAACAAACTAAAGACCGTATCGCCTATATCATAGAAAACAGTGTTGGTGTCACCTAAGGGGCTAAAGGTCATAATGCCAGCCCGATAATACTGCGTAGGAGTGTAATCGGTACCTGTATGTTCTGTGATAAGCGTAATTACATTTCCGGCCTCATCCTCAATAGCTGTATAACTTTGCTTTACATAAGCATTCATATAGCTAAAGGTGAAAGTGCTTTGAGCATATATTGTATTAATTGGAGTTAAGAAGTAAATGAGCAACAATACAAAAACTGTTTTCATAAAACCCCATGAATTTCGGAAATAGCATTGCTGGCGATCCTCAGCTCGTTGTAGCCTTTGGCCACCTCGCCTGCCGCCTGCCTCAAACGCACTTTTTGTCTGATGTATAGAGAAGCAAATCATTTTCACCTTTTTTGTTTAAACAGGTATCCAATCTTTAAATCAAATTGATAGCTCAGGTAGGCACCCGAGCCTCCGGCATACAGTATACCATGCCTGTATTCTTTCAATCCTAATTCCTCTCTTTTTAGGGATGTGCTGGAAGAAATATAACCGGGGCCGATTCCGGCAGAAAGTTCAAAAGAAAGATTCCATTTGGAAAATACCTGATAACCAACATTAAGATGTGTTGCCACATCAAATCGTTCAACTATTGCTTTTGACACTGACAAGTTAGCCTTGGTGTAAACGCCCTTTCCGTCTATTGAAAGGTAAAAACCGGTTAATGCATCTTTATCTTTGCTGATGAATTTTTTCAATTCTGGCTTAATGGCAATGCCAAATATTCTATCGACAACAATAAAAAGCATTTCCTTATCCGTCATATTTTTATTGTCCGGAAGGATAAAACCAATGCCTTGCTGAAAACTGTAATTTTTATTCAGGGGTTTCTCTATGATAAGGTTTGGTGACCAGCTTCTGGTAACGAAATCTCCTAACAGCAATTCAACTGCGGAGGTTTTTATTATGAACCGATCGGAATGTTGCCCTCTGACAAAACCCGCTGCCAACAATAGCATTGTCAGGATGATAGTTTGTCCGGCAACACCTGTGTTTCTTTTAAATGAAAGAAATGTGGTTTTGTTTTTCAATTAGGAGTATTGTTTTTCAATATTTCTACTTCCGCTTGACGCAGTCTGCACCTACGAGGCCCGCTGCACGCCTCAAACGCCCTTTCTGCCTGATGCCTGGTAGCTGCAATGTCCATAAAACAAAGATATGGTTTTTGGAAATAACTTGCGGGGGATACCGTGCTAACCAATATAATCTAGGGCACAAAAATATTTGTGCTATCGGGTTTGGGACTGAACTGCTTGAAATGATAGATTTCATCTATTGCTCTTACTACTGAACTCCGCTGCTGCCCCTTTTACTTCGCAAATCTGTCAGTATGTAGTCGTAACATATTGTTATAAAGCCTTTTTATGGGTCCAAAGCTTCTCTTCTTTCCTGAAGTCTCAGTTTTCTATAAGTACTTACTACTGCCCGTAATTATGTCCGGATAAGTATTGACTGTAACAACAGTATGTAACAAGACATAAATATTTCAAAATAGTTTGCATTAGCAATATAAAATAGCTTATATTTGTAATATTAACTTTAAAGTATTGAAGTAATGATACTTAAACAAGATATTGAACTTGCTATAGTGGTGCAACGCGACCAACTTATAACAAAGAGCGGCACTATAAGCCGTACATTTCTGGATGATTTTAAAGCTGTAGGTAACCACATCGAAGTAATATCCGGTGTTAGGAGATGTGGCAAAAGCACGTTGATGAAAAAAATCATACAGAATTGTTATCAAAAAACAGCCTGGTTCAATTTTGAAGATTCACGCGTTCACGGCTTTGAAGTCAGCGATTTTGGTAAACTGGACGAGTTAATGGGTCGTGGTATTGAAGCCTATTTCTTTGATGAAATACAAAATGTACCTTCATGGGAAATTTTTGTTCGTCAACTGCATGATCGTAAGGAAAAGGTTTTTATAACAGGTTCAAATGCTGCATTGCTTAGCAAAGAACTTGGCACAAGGCTAACCGGCAGGCATTTACGCCATGAGCTTTTCCCTTTTAACTATACAGAATTTCTCCATTATCGGAATCTTGAACCTGGTACATCATCATTCAATAGTTATGTTCAATTAGGTGGATTTCCCGAATATCTGGATGCAGCATCGCCCGAAATATTGCAAAATTTGTTGAAAGATATCGTTTTCAGGGATATTGCTGTAAGATATGGAATAAGAAATACAGCTAGTCTTATGGATATTACGCTGTATCTTATATCGAATATAGGAAAGGAATTTTCTTACAATACGCTCCGTAAGATATTCTCAATAGGATCAGCAAATACTGTTTCTGATTATCTGACATGGCTTGGCGACAGCTATTTGCTGTTTTTTCTGCCACGGTTCAGTTGGTCAGCAAAGAGTATTGCCATGAATCCGCGCAAAGTGTTTTCAATTGACACAGGTCTGGTCAATGCCAATACATTAAGCTTCAGCAAAGATAGAGGACGATTGATCGAGAATGCTGTGTATTTATTCTTGCGACAGCACAAGACTGATTTATATTATTTTCGTGAAAAGCTTGAGTGTGACTTTGTTGTGTTTAAGGATAGAGGATGCAAAATGTTGATACAGGTTTGCGAACAACTCAATCATGATAACCTGAAAAGAGAAACAGAAGGTCTGGAGGAAGCAATGAACTTTTTTGGATTGAAAGAGGGATATATTTTAACCCTTGATCAGTCTGATGAGATCAGTTTACACAATAACCATATACATATTTTACCCGTTTATCAATTTTTTACTTCTGGTTTAATTGATAATCTTTAACATCCATGAATAAAAGAACCAATAAAGGCACTCCTCTTGCCTTGCCAGTGAAAGCAAGATTTCGATAGAATTTTTGTGCTTGCAAATAGTAGATCAGAAACAGAATCAATTGATTCCCAAAAGGTATGGCTCCTTGCTGCCGCTCTTTCACTGATGGTAACCTTCGCCTGGCCGATATGTTTTTTACACACATACGACCCCTTTGTGGATGATGGAATTGATTGTATGGTTTTCAATACACATCTGACCCCTCTGGGGTCAACGGGCGCATTTCGATGGAAATCCCAAACGTCCGCCCCGACTCCTGAGGAGTCGCATGTGTATAGAAAAAGCAGATAAAACACACACGACCCCGGCGGGGTCGCATGTTTCGAAAATCAGTTTGTTCTCCGCTGCCGCACTTTTCCCCTCGCGTGGTAGCGGAGAAATATAAGAAAAATAACCCCTGTTGCCGCACGAACTTTCTCACCGATGGTAATCTTTCGTGCGGCAAATAGTTAAAAAGTTTTACATTTGCTGTAAGAGCCATAACGGCAATGAACATGATATTGATTGAGATCAGTGTTACTCAGGCCACGCGATGGGAATCGCGCGGCAGCGTTAGAATCGAATGGATGCAGGAGGTAAGAGACGGAAATCTTCTAAATGATCTGAGGTTTATTGTTTAAGAATTTCTTATTAAAGTAATTGACAAATCAAATGATTAAAACAAACTTAATTTATTTAAGCCCATAATATTATGATAAGTGCAAATACGTTATTTCATTTTACAAGTTCTATTGATAATTTAAGAAGTATCTTAACTAATCATTTCAGCCCTAGGTACTCTCTTGAAAATATTGGTTTTCTATCGAAAAAGGAGTCTATTGATATTGCGATTCCAATGGTTTGTTTTTGCGATATCCCATTATCACAAATTATTGACCATGTCAATGTTTATGGTGAATATGCGGTTGGATTGACGAAAGATTGGGCAATTCGAAACGGAATATCTCCAATTTTATATCTATATTTTGAGTCAAATACAATGAAATTCATTCCAGAATTTTTTAAGACTTCAACTATTTTTGCTAAAATAAGAAAGGAAATATCGGGGAAAGACAGTAATAGTGAGGTTAAATCGTTGTTAAGATTTATGTGTCATTGTAAAGACTATGAAGGAAGTATGTGGCGTAATGGGGAAAAAATAGATAGAGTTTTATACAATGAAAATGAGTGGCGATACGTACCATATCTCGATCCTTTAGAATATCCTGATTTAGAATTATTTATTACTAGTAAAATATTTAATAGTAAAGAAACAATGAACCAATTCAATACAAGGCTTTCGAATTGCAAAATAGTATTCACACCTAATGATATTAAATATATAGTAATTAGCAAAGAAAGTGAAAGATCGGATTTTATTAAAATGATTGAATTGGTTAAAGGAAGTGATTATAACCCTGATGAATTGAAGCTATTGAACTCGAAAATAATCAGTGTTGAAAATATTAAGGAGGATTTCTAATTTATTAGTTGTAAAGTTACCCACTCCGAGGATCGAACTTTCTCACCTAGACAAATCTTCCGCTTGACAATTATCTAAAAAGTTTTACATTTGGTCAACGAGCCTTAACGGCAATGAACATGATATTGATTGAGTTAAGAGTTAATAAGGCCACGCGATGGGAATCGCGCGGCAGCGGGAAATATAAAGGGAAACAATTTGTTCGGGCGTTTCGTGAACCTCAACGAAACCAGAATGTTAAGACTTAATCTATAACTGTTTATAAACTTAACGATAAGCTGTTTTATGCCCAATTTCCACTCCCAAAAAACCATTATTGACTGACCGTATTTTATAAACGTCTATTATAGTCAAAACTGGTAGAAGTATGCTTTTTTTATGAAATCGAAGTAGCCTAGGATGTCTTGAAAAGCTACTCTTCAAGCTAAAAAAAATGCAGCCCTAAAATTTTTTTTCTTATTTACTTATTTGTTGTTTATCAAAAAAATATATCAAAAAAAATGAATTTATTTTTGAAAAAAAATGTGTGATTTTGTGTGGTTTTGCAATTAATAGGTGGGAAAGTCTATTTTTTGTGGCCCTTGGGTAGCCGGAAAGGTGGAGTGGCTAAAAACAATCTTTTAGTCAAAGGGTGGAGAAAGTGTTCATAGTTAAGCGGGTTCAATAGACCGACAAATTAACAAGAACCGAAACATTTCGCACATATTTAAAAACCTTTAAATCCTTTAACCCATGAGAAACTACAGATTATTTTTCACCCTCGCAACAGCAACTATTCTGTTTGGAGGCATTATGCTAACCAATTCCTGTAGCAAACAGGACAATTCTATGAATATAGTTGATAAGCAACTTTTGGCCGAGAGCAAAGCTATGACCGAAAGAGTATTGGATTTCAAACAACGCATGGAATACTATCATGACAATCCGGGATTGAAAGATGGTGGTCAACTTTACACCGCTCCGGAAGCCATGCTTGAATTAGAAACCCTGCTCAATTATACCTTCTGCCACACCGGCATGAACTGCCCTATTGTTGAAACAGGTTATTCCGAAGTGGTTATGCCGCTCAATGAGTTGTCGAAGATAGCTGACCCAAGACTTTCACAGCTTTACTATGAAGAGATCATTGACAGCATACAGGCACAGATGAACCGCTCATCACTTGAGAATAAAAAGTTGCTTCTTGTTGATCTGGAGCAAACCGGGCAGGCACCTAATGGCGATGCTATTATCAGTATTCGGGCATTGATCGGGAATGACCAACAAGTAGTTTTACACAATGATGAATGGTGGTTTGGGGAAAACTATGGTAGGTGCAATGGTACACATGCCCCTGAAGATGCCGCATCACAACTTGCAGCAAGGATCGCTAGTGCATTGATACCCGTACCTCCCACAGGCTGTAGATGGTATTTTGCCGGTGGTATTGAGAGCATATATATTTTCCCAACACAAGACCCCTTGGGTACCACATTCGACAACTATCTTGATTATAAAATATTTTATGCTACCGAGGAAGTTGCCCCTATAGGATATACCGAAAAATGTCTTTCTCAATTCGAAATGAGTTTTTATGAAGGACATTATATTAATTATGCATTGAATTACCAAACGGTCACCAATAAATATTTCAACCGTTGCACAATTTTAGGCAATCCATATTCTAATCCGTATAGAATATGGCACGAGTATACCATTTTTGTTGGCAACCGTTTTCTGGAGTGTAGTGTACTAATTGATGACATACTCACTTACTAAATGATACAAGATGCAAAAGACTGATCGCCGTTCCATAAGTTTAAACCTTCTTCTGTTGGCAATGTTTATTGTTTTATTCAATTGTCTTCCCGCCCAACAGCCTGGTTTCTCAATGCGATTAGATTTTGGAGGAGATGATGCGCCTTCGATGTTTGTATTGGATGAAAACGGTGGTTTTGTTGGAATCATTAATATCGCTCCGCCCACCGATAGTTTTTACGTCCATCAAACAGCAATTTTCAGAATCGGTCAATATGGAGATACTACGAGTTTTAAAATTGCGAAACAGGACACTTCTTTGATGTTTTATCGTTTAACCAAAGTTAAAAACGAGCCAAGTGGTTACATGCTCATGGGATTAGGTTTTAAATTTGGTGATACTCAATATAGCCGGTTTACTATTTTTTTGCGACTCGATAATGAATTGAATATATTATGGCAGAAAATTTATCGTTTTAATGATCCTTATCTTGGATACAGCTATCATGGCCTTGAACTTACGAATAATGATTTTCTCTATGCCTGTTCAAATTTAAATAAGCTCTATTTATTAAAATTATCACCACATGGTGATAGTATTACCTCTAAAATTACTACTTACCCAGAGGCAGGTTCACTTTGGGGGCTCAACTACAATGCTGATTCCACAAAAGTTCTGGCAAATACTGAAGGAGCTTACTACAACGGGGGTGATAGTATTAGTTCGGCTATTGAAATTGATGAAGAGACACTCGAGTTTACCAGCCATTGGTTTTATCCAATCAACCTTAGGGGGCCATACCGCAGTATGCCATATGGAGGAAACCGAATGCTCACCGGGGGAAGACTGCAATGGTATCACTATGATGAAGACAGGGTTGACTGGTTGATATCGGCATATATTTTGGACTCAGATCATAAGATCATTCATCAAGTTCACCGCACGAATCCAGATACTATTTCGAGAGCAGCAGAGGTTTACGGCATTGATTATGTTGACCCCACTATTATTTATTTAGGGGGCACTCATAATTTACAAGGTATGGTTGGGCATCAACCAAGTTGGATTTATATTGCAAAACTTAATGACACCCTCGGTGTTGAATACGAGAAGTATTTGGGAGGAGATGCGTATTATTGGACAGAAAATATTACTGCCAGCCCCGATGGTGGGGTACTCATTTCAGCCGCTGTTCATGATATCGGTATCTCATACTTCCATCGTGATGCCATGATTATCAAGCTTGATGCGAATGGTTCAATTACTGGAGCAACAGAAGACAAAAGCATCCCTGTCGCTGATGCTATCGTTTACCCTAATCCCGGTGAAGACCAATTTTTTGTGCGAACTGCTCTCAAAAATTGTCAAATAATCGTTTACGATGTTTCTGGGAAGCAAATAATAACCAAACAATTACATGGATTGGTCACATCAGTAGATATGAATAACTTCCCCCCAGGTCATTATCCTTATAGACTACAACTACAAGGAAGCAAAATCATATCCGGTATCTGGATAAAACAAGAATAAACTTTAACAACAAAGATCATGAAAAAAACACTTATCACACTTCTATTTAGTATAGCTTTAATTGGTCATTTGCAAAGTCAACAATGTGTTCAATGCGATGGAGAGTCTATCACAGGAACCAGTGCCAGTGCTATCGGCACGAATACAGTAGCATCAGGCAATTCCGCATTTGCTTCCGGTTTTGCTTCAGAAGCCACCTACAATTACGCAACGGCCATAGGTTTCTATTCATTTGCAACACAAACCAAGGCAGTGAGTATAGGTAGCATGGTGAAAGCCACCTTTGACCGTGCAATGGTCATTGGATCCGGAGGTGGGTATGGCACAGATAAATACCTGAATAACAACTTGCCACGCAGTTTAATGATTGGATTCAACAGTATATATCCAACTTTGTTCGTGAGTGAGTCTCCCACGAATGCCAACTTCGACAACACCGGCCGCATCGGTATCGGTAACATCACCTCCCCTGAAGCCAAGCTGCACATCCGGGCCGATGCCACTGAGCCGGCTACCCTTCGCCTTGAAGCCACCGGCACCTCTGGTGACAACATCTACTCGCGCATGCTGTTTACACCCAACCACAGCATTCAGGCAGCCGACAACCAAAATTTCACCTTCAGCACCCAAAGCTCCAAACATTTTGTGTTTCAGAACGGGAATGTAGGGATAGGGGTGACAAACCCCGCCAAACCCCTCGATGTTCAGGGCGATGTGCGTGCCAGCGGCAACTTCTTCATTGGCGACAACCCACTCAGGTCGAGCCAATGGGAAAACTTTGAAGGCGATATATTCTTCAATGATGGGAATGTGGGGATTGGTACCAACATCACCAATGGGTATAAACTGGCTGTGGCAGGTAAAATTATCGCACAGGAAATGCGCATCGTACACACAGTGCCCGAATCGGACTATGTGTTCAAACCCGACTATCAACTTATGCCACTCAAAGAACTGCAAACCTTTATCAAGGCAAACAACCACCTTCCCGAAGTGCCTTCAGCAGCCGAATTCAAGGAAAACGGCTACAGCATTGGCACTATGGACGATCTGTTGCTGAGAAAAATTGAAGAGCTGACACTCTACATCCTGCAACAGCAAGAGGAAATAGAAAGGCTGAAACAAATCGTTGAACGCGAGCACTAAAGCTCAGCTACAATCAGGCTCAGTAACAATATTTAAACTGTTCATTATGAAAACAATGATCATACTCCTGTTAACAACTCTGGCCACTATTCCTCAGCTGTTAAGTGCGCAAACTATGGAAAAAATCAGATTTGAATATGATGCGTCAGGCAACAGGGAAGCAAGGCTTAGTGCCAAAATGCTTAAAGAAAGCGACACAGCCTTTAACAACCCTGTTTTCCCCCCTTATGAAAACACTTTACTGACCGAAAACACTTTCGAAATCAATCTGCACCCTGTGCCGACCAAAAATCATTTGTGGGTAAGTTTTAACGGGCAGGTGCCACAGAGTTTTGAATACCTGTTGTTCGACCAATTGGGAAAGCCAGTGATCGAAGGGCAGGGCGAAGGTGCAAACCACATGATTGACCTGACAGTGCTGCAAGCAGGCGTGTATTACTTGCAGATTAAAACAGTGAACATGGCAATATTCCGTTACAAAATAGTGAAACACTAAATCAAGTCAGCGACAAGGACTAACAGGACTGAGGGCGTATTTACCAAAAACCATTAAAGCAATGAAACCCATCATAAGCATTATCCTTATCATGTTGTTGGCCACGTCATCGCTATTGGCACAACAGCAGGGCGAGCATATAATACTCAACACGCCCTTATCCGGGTCGGAGTACGTATTTGAAGCCAGCAAATCAGTTAGTTTTCTACCAGGCTTTTCCTACAAGCCTCAGGATAATTACGAAGACCTCTATGCATGGATAAACCCGTATTTGATCATTCCACACGATGGCAATCTTGAAGGCGGCTATCCCGGGGGGGTTACCTCAGGGGTAGTAGGTTCTACGGCAAGCCAGGTGAGTGTTTCCCCCTCCGGAGCTGCAGTTGTTAGTGTTCCATTGCCTAGCCCTCCCGGTGTTGCAGGCATGGTGCCACAATTGGCTTTAGTTTACAGCAGCCAGTCGGGCAACGGGCCCTTTGGTTACGGATGGTCGCTGGCGGGTTTGTCGGCCATAAGCAGGACCGGGAAAACAATCTACCACGATGGCTACACCGAAGGGATCAGATTTGAAGGAACGGACAGGTATGCACTCGATGGACAAAGACTCATCGCTGAAGACGAGCAAGGAATTACGTACAGGACAGAATTTGAAAGCTTTTCAAAAATAACGCCAATTGGGCAAGCCGGTGACGGCCCTGAATCCTTCGTTGTGAACACAAAGAGTTTTATGACCTATAAATATGGCACCACCGAATCATCCAGGATAGAGGCCAGCGGAAAGAACTCAGTACTCAGCTGGCTGCTGAGCACAGTCGAAGACGAAAACGGAAACTATATCGAATACCAATATATTGAAACAAATGGTTACGGCTATATTGACAAGATACTGTATGGCGGCAACCGGAAAACAGGACAGGAACATTTCTGCGAGATAAGGTTTGTTTACCGCACAGGCAGAAATGATGAAATGATAAGCTTCATAGCCGGCAGCACAATAGGAATTGATAAGAATGCCCATAAAATCGAATACTACTACGAAGGCCAATTGCTGCATAGTTATGAGCTTGGCTCAATAACAAGCGATTTCTACAGCCGTTTGACCAATATAACGGAAACAAACCATAGTGACAATAAAAAGTATAACCCGAACATTTTTACTCATGGATCAAATTCATTAAATCATAGACAAATTCAGTTTGATCGTACTAAACAAACATTAGTAGAGCATTATTTCCTTGATATTGACGGTGATGGTCTTACTGATCAAATTTGTGTTGAATTTAATATAGTAAACTATACTAAAGTTGCAATCAGTTGGTGGTATGAATTAGGAAATGGAATTGATGGTTTTGGGCCTTACTCATTTAACGGACCCGAACCGAGCGAATATTTTTTCTATTTGTTGGTTGGTGACTTCAATGGGGATGGCTTGCAGGATTTTGTCGACTTAAAATATAATGACAAAAACAAGGACAACATTATTGCTGAACGTTTGTTCCTGTCAAATGGCAATGGATTCGATATTTACCCGCTTGGCGGAATCATCGCGCCCACCAGGAATAAACCCGAATTCCGAAAAGGTGATTTTGATGGGGATGGAAAGGACGAATTACTATTGGCATTTAAAGACATCAGCGTAAATTATGATGATAACCCATCGAATGATGTACCAGATGTTTACATTATTAAGTTTAATTCTTTACCACCTTATGCTGAGATCATATTTCAGAAAACTATGACTTTCGGCAATACCGACTTTGACCGAAGCACAGTTATAGTAAGTGATTTTACGGGTGACGGCAAAAGCGATATTTTGCGCACTGCCGAATATGGCGGAAGACCGCATACGAGCAACTGCTTCATTTATGGGATCAACTTTGTTAATAACGAACTCGAAATCATTTACGGCAGTCCAAGCAACGGATATCCGACCACTTGGCACCAAATATATCCAGCCGATTTTAACGGTGACGGAATCACAGATATCATGACCTATAATTTCACCGCCAGTAATCCACGATGGGAAATTGCATTGTTTACGGGCAAGGGCGGTGATTTTATTGGGATACCAACACCAGATCTTGGCGTCTTTAATCTAAATGACCAAACTGATGCATGGAACAATTCAATAAACCTTGCTGACTATAATGGCGATGGAAAGCCTGATATTATGAAGTTGACCAAAAAACCAAATGATCAAGCAGATTACAAAGTTTACTATTATAATGGAAACAACTTTAACATTACAGCCACTGGTTCGATTCAAATAGTTGGAGGGTTCAAATATTTCGTAAATGTAAATTATGAGCGCCTTTTTCCTTATACTGACTTTAATGGGGATGGTAAAAGTGATTTATTCACTTATGGCTTTCAGAATGATTTTCGAAAGCACAATATTTTCTTCTTTAACGAAACTAACGATTATTTGAAACTAAATAAAGTTACGAACGGTTTAGGTCTTAAAACTGAAATCGTTTATCATCCTTTAACGAAAACTACATTTTACACCAAAGGCACTGGGGCTGAGTTTCCGCTTATGGACATACAAGCCGCCCTGCATGCGGTGAGCAGGATAAAGACAAAAGATCCGGCAAACAACGAGCACTACACCACTTATCAATATGAAGGGCTCAAACTGCATAAACAAGGTAAGGGACTCCTTGGTTTTATGAAAACCATCACACGGAGCTTTGTTAACAACAGCCAAATATCACAATCACAAAATGACAATGCGCTGAATGATGTGTATTATTTCCTGTGGCCCCAAAGTATAAAAACTTCTGTGGTCAAAAATGGGGGGGCAGTCAATCGTACTGCTGAGCGAAACCACCAACCAGGCACCGGAAGTTAAACCTTTTGGCGGCAAAAGGCACTTTTATTACATAGCCCGCTCGCTGACAAAAGAATCAGACTTAGACGGTTTTGTGCGTAGCAAGCTGTCCACCCGGGAATATTTGCAAGAGGATACTCTATATGGAAACATCACTTCTGAAGGCACCTATGTTTCTCCTCAGCAAATGACTCTTGCAACAGCCACAGCAGCATATGAATTCAGAACAGTAAACTCTTTCACGTATTATCCGCCCGACATTCAGCGTTGGTTAATCAGCAGGCCACATGTGCACAACTCACAAGTGTGGGAGAAAAATGACGGCAACCACATATATGCAAAAAAAACCTACACATATAAATCAGGCAGCAACCTCGTGGAAACAGTTACCTCTTTGCCGAATAATGACCAGAGCCTTTCAACAGTAACCAATTATATTTATGACAGCTACGGTAATTTCATTTTTGAAAGGACACAAGCCCCAAATGCCGACCCCCCTCTGCCTGCCATGGTAACCGAGTATGTGTTTGATCCCCAATACAAGCACCGTTTTCCAACGGAAGAAACCATAACAGCAGATGGTATTGTTTACAAAACTAAATATGTATATGATGCCTCAACCGGTAGGTTAAAAAAATCAACCGACCCTAACAACCTAAGCACCTTTTATTATTACGATGGCTTTGGCCGACAGGTAAGGACACTGTTCCCGGACAAGGTGCAGCAGCAATCGCAGTTATACTGGGTCGATGGCCACGAGCACCAACCGGAGCATGCGCTCTACTACAGCTGGTCGCAAAGTTCGGGTATGCCCCCTGTGCTGGTGTTTTTCGACGCTTTGGGCAGGGAGCTGCGCCAGGTAAGTATTGATTTTGAAGGCGAAGCCGTATTTACCGACACCCACTACGACCCAAAAGGCAACATCGATAGTGTGTCATTACCCTACCGCAAAGGCACCCAAGCGGTTTTCAGTTACTACCAATACGATGAACTGAACCGGGTTAAGAAGGTAACACTGCCCGACAACACCACTGCCAAAACTGAATACTACCCCAACTCAATAAAAACAATCAATGCCCTGGAACAAACAACCCAAAAATACTTTAATGCAGCCGGCTGGCTTGTGCGGTCAGATGACAATGCTGGCAAATCGGTAGAATATATGTATTTTAGCGACGGAAAACTTAAAACAGCGAACATAGTGGGGCAGCCGGCAACAACCATAGAGTTAACCTACAACGCAAGGCGGCAGAGGCTCAGCCTTTCCGACCCCAACTATGGCACCACGCTTACTCACTATGATGCTTATGACAGGCTAACCGAACAAATTTCGCCAAAAAAGGAGGCAACCACCTTCACCTATGATGGCCTCGGCCGCATGGCCTCGCGCAACGGCCCTGACGAACTGACAAGCTGGGACTATGACATAGCCCCCGGACGCTTAGGCAGCCTGAAAAGCATTGGCAGCGAAACCCACCAGACCACCTACACCTACGACAACATGCTGAGGCCGACACAGGTGGTTGACAGGATAGTGGATGACGAATACACCACAAACTACACCTATGATGTGTATGGAAGGGTAAAAACAACCGAATATCCCACCAACTACAAACTTGTTAGTTTTTACAACGAACACGGCTATTTCTCGCACTACCGCGAAGGCGGCACCAACAACAAAGTGTGGCAGGCACTTGAAATGAACGCATTAGGCCAGCTGAACAAATTTGCCACAGGCAATGGGCTGCAAACCACAAACACTTACTACCCAGGCAATGCGCGGCTGCACACCGTGCAAACCAAGGCCGGACAGTCAACTCCCATCCAGGACATGGAATATGGCTGGGACAACCTGGGCAACCTCGATTACCGTAAGAAATGGATTGACCACAACAATGACATTTACCTCAACGAAAGCTTCGGTTATGATGACCTGAACCGTTTGGAAACCATACACCTGAACGATAAAGAAACAGGCTGGCACCGCTATGATGAAGCAGGCCTGGGCAATATGATGGAGAAGACAGCGGACAACAACTCTGTTTTTGCGAATGGAGCCTATGATGGCAGCCGTCCCCATGCCCTTACATCTGCACATGTGAACAGCAACCTCCGTGCCTATACCTCAGATGACCAGGTCATAGGCTGGACACCTTTCGACCAACCCGAATCTATCGATCAGGGCACAAAAAGGCTCGAGTTCACCTATGGCCACCACCGGCAGCGCATCAGGCAACTTTACAGGAACGAAAACGGCGAAACGACGAAAACCTTCGCAGGCAATTGCGAGTTCGTGAGCAATGACGGGCAGCAATACGCCTACACCTACCTGAGTAGCCCCGCCGGTTTGTTCGGCATTCATGTGAAAAACCCGGATGGCACATCAGGGCTTTTCTATATCCACGCTGACCACCTTGGTTCATTGCACACCATCACCGACGAAAATGGTGACCTGCTGCAAGAGTTGAGTTTTGACCCTTGGGGAACCCGCCGCGACCCAAACACCTGGACTGCATTCACAGGCATAGCACCCACGCCACTGTTCGACCGCGGGTTTACGGGCCACGAACACCTTGACGGCTTCCAACTCATCAACATGAATGGCCGCCTCTACGACCCTGTTGTCAGCCGCATGCTCTCGCCCGACAACTATGTGCAGTCGCCTGATTTCTCGCAGAGTTTCAACAGGTATAGCTATGCCTGGAATAATCCATTGGTTTATACGGATCCGGATGGGGAGTTTGTTTGGTTAGCTACTGTATATTTTACTTTTTTTACTGATGAAGGTTATGAAGCTCAGAAGTATGCTTCTCCTGTAGCGGTGAAATTTAATTTAGGTGATGGCAGCGAAGGATTTCATGCTGGTGTTGAAACATCAATAGGAATTCCTAAAACCATGCCTTTTAGTTATCGATTTCATTGGGGATCAACTTATTATTCTGGCGCTTATGACGGTGGCGTGAGTGGCAATGTTAACACAAATGGGAAGGAGGTTACATACTTTGGAGTTTTCTCTCTTTCCTCAACTCAGTATCATAGTAATGGATCAGATGGAACTTCAACAAGTCAAACAGTTGGTAGGGTGATGATAGGGACCTCTGGAATAAACGTTAAATATCAGAATGATTGGCATCCGGAATGGATGAATAAACTGGCAATTGGTTTTGATCTAAATGACGGGGGTGACAGATATAGATCTGCAGCATTACAAGTGAATTATGGTTTTTTCAAAGTTGGGTTTAATTTATTTACAGGTGACCCCGGATTTAATCCTGATGATCGGCTTGTAGAAGCTGGAAAAGGAATTCATGAGGGTAAACTTGTATATTCAGGAGGTAATGCAAATAAATATAGAAGTGGAATAGCATATTTGGGGGTTGGTCCAATTAGGATTGGGCGTAACTCTGAGGGGATTCGTCATCAAATTCAAAATCGTTTTGCTCATGATTATCTTCAAAATGGAAGAGCGGCTCACTTTCAAGTACTTGATCGCTCGCCTAAGACTTATTGGTATTTTGGTTCTGGTTATGGTTCTGGATTATGGTAAAAATTAATAAATATGAAAATGAACGTAATAATATTGATCATCATGTTGATACATGTAACAAGTTGTAAAAAAATGAATGAATTTGATGATGTATTGAGTTTGCAAAGACAAAATTATCAAGGAAATGAGCTGTTTCTTGACGGGTTTTACTACACTGAAACAGAGAATTTTGAAGGAATAATTTTTAACAGATACGCCTTTTATGAAAATGGAATAACTAGATACTTAGGGAGCTCAAAATTATTACTTGAGCCAAATTTTGTTTCAGGCAATGCAAAACAAACATGGGGCATTTTTCAAATTGAAAATGGCAAGATAAAATTTGAACGTTGGTACCCAAGTTCTGGAGGACCTTTAATGGCTTTTGTTCGTTCAGGGCAAGTACTTAACGACACAACATTTCATATAACAGAGAGTTATAGGATGCAAAATGGGCAAAAAACTGAAATAAGAGTTCGTGACGAAATCTATCATTTTCAACAGTTCAGCCCTAAACCCGATAGCACAAATAAGTTTGTGCCCTAAATAGTTTGTATCCCCAAGTGGCATGGTTTTGCGCCTTAGCGAAGCGATCTCATGAGGCGAAGCCGAATCATCCGTGCCTACTGAATAGCAAACATGAGTTCATTGAATAGTAGTTGCAAGTGGAATTCCAGTTTCAGAATCTGTTGAGCAACATATTCAATAATTGATTAGTTTTGGTTCATGATCTGAAAGGTAAGTGTAATAATCCTGTTTGACGTGAATGATTCGTTTTTGCATGAGAATTGGTTTGGCACGGATTACAAATCCGCGCCAGCGGGGGGCAGCTACCATATATCAGGCAGTGAGGGCGTTTGAGGCGTGCAGTGGGCAAAGCAGCAAGCCCCATGCCCTGACAATGGCTAATATGCCACAAGGCAGCTTGTATACCGATGAGAACCAGTCCATCGAATGGACACATTTCGACCAACCCGAATCTATCGAACAAGGCACAAAAAGGCTCGAGTTCACCTATGGCCACCACCGGCAACGCATCAGGCAACTCTACAGGAACGAAAACGGCGAAACGACGAAAACCTTCGCAGGCAACTGCGAGTTTGTGAGCATTGACGGGCAGCAGTATGCCTACACCTACCTCAGCAGTCCGGCCGGCCTGTTTGGCATTCATGTTAAAAGACCGGATGGCACCTCAGAGCTGTTTTACATCCACACCGACCATTTAGGCTCACTGCACACCATCACCGATGAAAATGGTGACCTGCTGCAAGAGTTGAGTTTTGACCCTTGGGGAACCCGCCGCGACCCAAACACCTGGACTGCATTCACAGGCACAGCACCCACGCCACTGTTCGACCGAGGGTTTACCGGCCACGAACATTTGGATGGCTTCCAACTCATCAACATGAACGGCCGCCTTTACGACCCGGTGGTCTCGCGCATGCTCTCGCCCGACAATTATGTGCAGTCTCCGGATTTTAGCCAGAGTTTTAATAGGTATAGCTATTGCGTGAATAACCCGCTAAAATATATAGATCCGAGCGGCCAAGTATTCGGGGTAGACGATCTAATCATTGTTGCTTTAGTTATTGGTGGCGCATATTTGGGAGGAGTTGGAAGTAATGAAGGTGAGTTAAATCCTGGAAATTGGAACTGGAATTCTCCTGGAACATATCTAGGAATAGGCTTTGGTGCTTTATTAGGTTATGTTGGTGGCTATGGATTGGTTCATCCCGGTACTGTTGGTCTTTCTGTTGGATTAACCTCCCCTGCGGTCGGAATTTACCTTACCGGTCAGGGAAGTGATTGGAATTTTCAATGGACCACAAGTGCTGGTGGCGGTGGCGACATTAATTTGAATCAACCTGTAACTGCTTCTGATGTAATTAATGGATCAAACCATAGGGTAAACCTACCGGTTGTACCAAATATTACAAGCAATACTTATTTTGATGATGCTACTCAAAGATGGTCAAATTATGCTTCAGGAATGATTTTTGCTGACTTACCCGAGATTGAGGTTACGTGGGATGGTAATGAAGGTGATGCTTATGCTAAAGTGCCATATTGGTGGGGGTTGACAGACCAGATGGCAAATCCTTTAACTCAATCCAGGGTAATGAATAAAGGAGTTGAAGCTATTTATCTTACACTAGCAGTACCTACCTCAATAATTATAGGTGCTGAAGCTTTAGGTTATTTTTCAACTTATAAATCCTACACTTTATTGCGATTTGGAGGTAAAAATAGGGTAGACTTTTCGACCGATAGATGGCTTCTTCACTATCATAGACGAGGAATAGGACCAGGGCAGGGCATTGGAAGACATAGACCATGGCAGTATAGGCCATCAGTTGAAAAATGGTGGGAGATATGGAAAAGATTTTGACCCCTTTAAGTCAGAAAGCATTAATGCAGGAGTTACATCATCTGTTAGAGTACACATTAAAAATGCTCGGTGAAGATGTTGTTTCAAATGTTGATGAATTATTTTTTAAAATCTACACTTTAGATAAAAGATGTTTAAAAATTGAATTGTGTTTGGTAATTTATTCATTAATTGATGCTATTATTGATGCAAAGGAACATGAGTTTGATTATCTTTTTAACCTCCCAAAGCTTGATTTAAAATACCTTTATGCGATTTCACTTTTGAACGGCCTAACTAATTTGCTAAAAGCTAATGATATTATGACTTTTGAAGATGTTTATAATCATTCCCTATATAAGTTAATTCGTAACAAAATACTTTGATTTGAATACCAATTTTCAAAAAAGAAAGAATTATTTTCCAAGGTTTGAAAAGAACCCATTTCTGGATGAATCGCAAAGTATAGTATAAAACTCGTTCGTTATTTCTGAAGGAAGGCCACCAGCCTAAAAGGAACTTGCCATTCAATACGGCCACCAGCAGCGCATCAGGCAGCACCTGAGACATGGCAGTGGCGAAACAACAAAAACCTTTGCAGGCAATTGCGAGTTTGTGAGTATTGACGGGCAGCAGTATGCATACACCTACCTGAGCAGTTAAAGGCTTCCCATTTTTAGTACGGTTTAAAAGTAGGCAATTTTCATTTTGTTATTCAGCTTTCCAATTTACCGAAACAATCATTTCGTTCCTCCTGCCAACAAGTTGAAAGGGTGGATTATAGCCCAGAAACCTGGTGTTTCCATAATAGCTTATGCCTTTTTCTTCCAGCAATTTTTTGAGCTTGGCCGAATAGAATACCAGATCTTTGTCCGATGCAAATCCGCCAAATTGGATTACGGCAACATATTCATCAGCTGATTTTTGAATGAACACATCAGGATTATTGGGTTTTGGAAGCATATCTTCACTATAAGACGATGGCATAACAAAACTCATACTCGAAACAGTATCGTTGATGTTCATGTGAACCGGTGCAGTCATCGAAATGCTGGTATTCGTCTCGTTGCCTCCGAAAATGTAGCGGGCCAGTTTCCGAAACCCCGATCCGGATAAATCTTTGTAGGTTTTAGCGTCAGAATGAATGGTTGCAAGAGTTGCAGAGGGATAAAATCTGATTTCGAAATCCTTGTCTTTCAGGATAACAGTATACTTCTGCTCTTCCGTTTTATTCGCAGCCATAAGGGTGTAAGATTGAAATATGACGATCACAACAACAACAATGACGAATATTACAATAAGTGTTTTCATGAATGTTTTTATTTACCAGTTAAACAGGTGGTAAAAGCTTTTGTTCAACTTCTGTGCCAGCGGATGATAGCCATGATGTGATTATGCATCATGAATACTTGAAAAAAGTAACCGGATACTGTTTGGTTCTTGCAGGTTTACTCTTTTCGATGTACTTTTGACACAACACTATCCTGTTTATCGTCGAAATACCCGATTATGCGCCCGTTTACCTTACATTTCAGCATCTTGCTTTCCTGCCTTCTGCTTGCCCGGCTACAGTCGCCCGGTCAGGGTCAACGCCCTGCTTATATCGAAGCCTATGATTCCATAACCCTTGTGAATCTTCCCGAGCTTATCCTGAAGGATACCTACCGCCAGATGGCACTTCCTGAAAGTGTCGACAATTCAACATTACCCTATTTCAGGCCGATTTTCAGTCAGATTGGTGCTTCCTGTGGTCAGGCCTCCTCTGTTGGATATACCTTTACCTATGAAATGTGCCGCGAGCGCAACCTGCCTGCCAGCGACAGCAACAACCAATATCCCTCTCATTTTGTGTACAACTTCAACAACTACAATAGCTGGTACGGGGTGAATTATATGCATAGTTTTGAAGTGCTTCGCACCCTGGGCTCGCCCACACTGGCCGATTATGGCGGTATGGCTATTGATGAAGATGGACTGGTGTGGATCAGCGGCTACGACAGCTACTACGAAGCCATGAAAAACCGGGTAAGAAAAGTGAGCAAAATCAATGTGGGAACGCCTGAGGGTTTGCTGACACTCAAGCATTGGCTTTTGCATCACCTCGAAGGATCACCTTTTGGTGGCATTGCCAACTTCAATGCAGCCAGCCCTTGGGGATCGGGAATTCAACCACTGCCGGCCGGTACACCCGAAGCCGGAGAAATGGCCGTTACACTGTTTCCGGGCACCTTTGCCACCCACGCCATGACAATTGTGGGCTACAACGATAGCATACGCTTTGACTATAACGATGACGAAATTTTTACTAACCATCTGGATATCAATAACGATGGTGTTGTCGACATGCGCGACTGGGAAATCGGCGGACTGAAATTTGCCAACAGTTATGGCGATGATTGGCAGAACGAGGGTTTTTGTTATATGATGTATAAAACCCTGGCTGAGAATGTGTTTTACGGCGGAATTTGGAATAGTCTGGTTCATGTAATCGATGTGAGAGAGGAATACGAACCCATGCTTACCGCCCGGATCACCTTGAAGCACAATCTTCGGGAGCAAATAAGGCTTGTTGTGGGGCTTGCATCCGAAACTTCTTCGGGCATCCCGGAGCAGCGTCTTTATTTTCCTGTCTTCAACTTTCAGGGCGGTCCAAACTTCATGCAGGGCGGAACCGATGAAGAGCACAAAACCATTGAAATTGGCCTGGACATCAGTCCTTTGCTCAGTTATGCCGACCAGGGGTCACCGGTAGCTTATTTTCTCGAGGTCTACGAGAACGACCCAAACGCCACCGGCTCAGGCGAAATAATCAGCTTTTCGCTCATGGATTATACCAACGAAACTGTTGGTGAAATTTCATGTGGTGGCCTTCCTGCTGATATCAATCACAATGAGGTTACCCGATGTAAAATCATTCACACGCATCAGGCAAACACCGTAACCATCACCACGGAAGAAATTCCGGTGTTTGATGCCGGCTTTCAGCTTGAGGCAACCAACGGGACAGCACCCCTTCAATGGACACTTGAAACTTCCTATCACCAGCAGTTTATCACTTCAACCTTTCCCGAAGTGGATGATGTAAGCCTAAGCCTTGAGCAACCAAACCTGAAATATGCCCGGCAAACGCTTGACTTTAGTTTTCCATTCTATGGTGAATCCTTTGATGAGGTGTTTGTGCATAAGGATGGATTCATCCTTTTTGAGCCGGGCATCTATCCCTGGCCCTATTACAAGGATACCTACCTGCTGTTTCGGAGCATGAAAAATATTGCAGCTTTTCTGTTTACACCCATTAAATACTATCCCGGTACCAAATCTGATGAAGGCATATGGTACGAAGGCGATGAAAACCGGGCTGCCTTCAGGTGGAAACAACCGCTTGTGTATTATGATGAAACAATTGGTTTTGCTGAGTTTGCAGTAGTATTGTTCCCGGATGGAAGCATTGAATACTACTACAACGATATCCTTGTTGACGAAAACATCCTGTGGTATTCCGGTGTTTCAGCAGGGGATAATACAGGCTTTAAAATGATTAACGGAAGCCATAACAGCGCCTTACCTCTTCATGAAGCCTGCCGTTTAAGCCCCGAAACTATTCCTGATGGTCTTACCCTCTCAACCGACGGTTTTCTTTCAGGGATACTTGACAATCAAGAGATTATAAGTAATGTCCGTGTGATGGTTACTGACGACAACGGCATCACTGACCAAAAAGATTTCAGACTATCCGACCAGCTGCTTTTTGCCCTTGAAGTGAATACTATGGATGGCAAGCCTGTTCATCAGGGAAGCAGCTTGCTTTTCGATCTGGTGCTGACAAACAGAACCGGTGAAGCAGTCAATGGCCTGATGGTGCAACTGACAAGCAATGATACCCATCTTCTGATTGATGATAATGAATTACAAGCCATTAACCTTCCTCCTTATGCAACAGTAAGTATTCCACAAGCATTTTCGGCCACTGTTGCTTCTGATTGTCCTGACCAGTCAGATTTGCCCGTGAATATTGACTTTTCAAACGAAAATTTTCAACTCAGTGGATCGCAATGGATAAATGTGATAGCACCCGCTATTCTGCTTCAGGACTGGCTTGTGGACGACAACGACAACCATTATCCTGATCCGGGCGAAACAGCACCACTTGTTTTAACGATTAAAAACCAGGGAACATATCTGGCTAAGGATCCGATAGTTGAGCTTTCGACCAACGACCCCTACCTCAGCATCCATCAGCCCGTTCAGGTGCAATTGGAATCATTGCAGGCAGGCTCCACCGCTCAGTGTGGTTTCACCCTGGCTATTTCTGAGGCCTGCCCCACAGATCATGAAGCCATCTTAATGCTGAAAATCATGTCGGATGGCGTATCGATTTTTCAGGAGGAATTCAGCATGAATATCGGGCAATATCCGGTTTTGTTGTTCAACAAGGCAAAAAATGATGTGGCCGTCTCGGTTGTCCGTGAAGTGCTTGATAGCATGAATATTGAGTATGTTTACACAGAGTCCCTGCCCGAAAGGCTGGATGTTTACCGGTCAGTTTTCGCCTGCCTTGGATCAGCCAATGCTTACACTGCCCTAACCGTGCCCGAAGGCGAGCATCTGGCCGACTATCTTGACAAGGGTGGACGAATGTACATGGAAGGAGGGTATGCCTGGAATTTCAGTGTGCAGACTCCCGCTCATCTTCGTTTCAGAATCAGTGGCCAGGTGCTTGGCAACCCGCTGACAACAGCTTTTATTCAGGGAGTTGCCGGTACTTTTGCTGAAGGAATTGATTTTCCCTTTCATGAAGAACAAGATTACCTGTTTATTGAAATATTGCCCCTTCCGCCTGCATTTGCGCTGATGCATTCCGATGCTGATGCAGAAACCTACACCATGGTCGGCAATGCGCAGAACGCCTACAAGACAGTTGGCTCGCAGCTTGAGTTCAGAAACTATGGGATTGAAAATGATCTGGAGGAAAGAAAGTTACTGATGAAAGCCATCCTGACCTTTTTCGATATGGGCCACCTGATTATTTCAGTTCCCGAAACGCCTCAGCCAGCTTCCAGCCTGCAGCCTGACATTACGGTTACACCCAATCCATTTTCCGACCAGCTTAGCTTTCGCTGGACAGACTCATCCCATAGCTGGACAGAGGTCACCATTTACAGCAGGGAAGGGGTTGCTGTGAGAACAATACAGAATTCACACGACTCCACTTTGCCAACGACCCTGAACTGGGACGGACTTTCGGACAATGGAAGTCCATTGACTGATGGGATGTATATTGCACGGTTCAATACCGCATCCGGACAGTTTTCGGTTAAGCTGATCAAATCTGCGCGATAAAATTAAGCTGTTCAATTCATAAATATTTCATTGTCGATCTTCCGCTGCCGACCCATGATTCAACCCTGGGGACAATACCCGGGAACCGTGTGGAATTTCTTGCTCAGGCTAAACGGCAAGAGAAGAATTTTTATTCTTCTCTGTCAGACGAAGGGATATACACATTAACGGGTAAGGTACTGAATTCGAGTGCATCAGACAGGAATCACAGCATATTTGGCTTTTGAGTTTCAAACTTTTCAAGAAATTCAGTCATTCGTCCGGTAGCAGATAATGTGTGAATGATGTAACTTTTTTCTAGAATTATGTGACATTTTCCAGTCCTGGCATACTCACCTTTGTATTATAGAAATCATTCATCAAACCAATGTATTCAAAGGCAAAGTATTGTACAAGGAATAGGCAATTGAGTGTGCATTGGTGGTAGTATGAAAAAACATAAAGGAGAATAATATGCCAACATTTGGATCACCCTTTTCGGGCCTGGCAAATGACAGAAAGCTCACTGATGAAGAGCTTGTCAGAGCCATTCGTTTCATGATAGCCTCGGAGTATGAAGCAACTCAGCTCTACATGCAGCTTGCCGGGTCAACCGACAATAAGTTGGCAATAGAGGTTCTCAAGGAAATCGCTGATGAAGAGCGTGTGCATGCCGGAGAGTTTTTGCGGTTGCTCTATGAACTTGCCCCCGATGAAGAAAAGTTTTATGCCGAGGGAGCCGAGGAAGTGGAAAATGTAATCAAAAAGAAGAAGTAAAGAATAGCAGTGAATGCTTTGCATGCGCAAATATTGACTCAAGTAATCACAGCAATGAATATAATGAGCAATTCATCAAATTCATTTCAACAATGAAATCAAGATAACTAATACAAAAAAATAATATTATGGAATTACTCAGCAAAGAGATCATTCAGGAACTCATGGCAATAGATCAGAATCCATGTCTTTCTCTTTATATGCCAACTCACCGAAGTCATCCTGAAAAACTTCAGGATCCAATCAGGTTTAAAAATCTACTCAAGCAATTGGAAAAATCACTTCTACAAAAATATTCAGCCGGTGAAGTAAAAAAACACATTGAACCTATGGAAACCCTTGTTGATGACAACAGTTTATGGAGCCATACGTCAAATGGTTTGGCTGTTTTTAGTGCTGCCGGGTTGTTTAAAATTGTGGGTTTACCAGTAACTGTTGACGAATTGGCAATGGTGGCCGATAGTTTCCACACAAAGCCACTGAGGCAGTATCTGCAATCGACTGACCGATACCATGTTTTGGGGGTAAGTCTTCAGGGGATCAGGCTCTTCGAAGGTGACCGTCATTCTCTCGTAGAGGTTGAATTACATGCTGAAGCTCAAAAATCCAATACAGATGCGATTGTTGATGAATTAAAAGATTCCGGATCTATTGCAGGCTCTGTAGGAGAATATTTGAGTTTGCATAACGATACAGGCAGCGAACAGGATGAAGAGAAAAAGGATGCGGAGCAGTTTTTCCGTGTTGTTGCTAATTTGATTTACGAACGCTATTCTAAACCAACCGGCTGGCCACTGATTCTTGCAGCTTTACCTGAACACCACAACCTTTTTAGAAAGGTAAATAAAAATCCAATGCTGCTTGACAAAAGCATTGCAATCAACCCGACATCTCTTTCAACAGATAAGCTTGTAAATCTTGCCTGGGAAATAATGGAACCTGAATATTTACTGAAACTCGACAGTTTTGTGTCAAGGTTTGAGCAGGCAAGGGCAAATGGAAAAGGCAGCGATGACATAAAGGAAGTAGCGGCGGCGGCTGTTGAGGGGCGAGTTGATACACTACTTATTGAGGCAGACCGGATGATTGCAGTTCGGATAACAAATCTGATTACCGGCAATACGCAAAAAAAGGATTTATCAAATCCGAAAGTAGATGATCTGCTCGACGATATGGCAGATTTAGTAACAAAAATGGGGGGTCAGGTTATGGTACTGCCAACTGAAAAAATACCTTCGGAAACAGGACTTGCAGCAATATTCAGATACTAAACAAGCAGAAATATGAATTACGAAGAAATTGAAAAAGATTTGAACTCAAAAATTCTGAAAGTTACCATGACAATCAAAGAGCAATATCCTGAATTGTCAGGGTTTTTGGAAGAAATGCCCGCAACAATTCCATCTGAGGAAAATGTGGAAATAACGCTGAAGAATTTAAGCGCCTATTATGAATCGCTGAATTCGATATTGAATAAATACAAATTGGAGCATCCTAAAAGTTCAGATTAAGACAACGTATTACAAAAGATGGTCAACTTTTCAATTTGTAATCGTCTGACTTTGCTTTGGAGTGACAGCTAAGTATTAATAATTAACCGAGGAATCATATGAATAATCTTTTCAGGGGTTTGCTTTCAGGATATGGAGCATATAAACTAGGTGGAGGATGTTTTGGTACAATTATCGTGTTTATCATCCTCTGGATCTTGCTGGGCAAGTGCAGTTAGAATAAAACATTATGCATTCTTATCAAGACTGGGCTGTTGAATAAAATGACGCAAACAATGGTCTTCATTTGCATGTCCGATGCGAAATCAGAAACCGCATTGTATTTGGAAAAAGCAACAGCAATAAGAAGATTGATTTTCATAAAAAAGTAAACGATTTCGAACCCTTACATTGCAAATCAATGAGACTAAAAATGAATAAAGATAAAAATGTTAATACATCAAGTAGTATAACTCTCTTTTGGTCAGTTTATAGAATTATTGTTAAACCTCATTAAGGATGCACCTGTCTTTTCAAAAAATATTCTATGCCTTCGGCACTGTTTTCGCCTTCTTTGCACTGTTGGTTCTGGCTAAATCAGTGCTGATTCCCCTGGCTTTTGCCTTTCTGATAGCGTTTATACTTTTTCCTGTAAGCCGGAAATTTGAATCCTGGGGAGTCAACAAAATAATGGCGGTTTCTCTCTCCATGCTTACATTATTCCTGATAATAGGAGGAGGTCTATATCTGTTTTCAAATCAAATCATTCACCTTTCAGAGGACATCACTGATTTTAAAGATAAAATAATCAGGTTATTTGCGGATGTCACATTATACATCAATAATAACCTGGGGTTTGTAGGTAATCTGGAAGAAGGTGAGTTATTCGATAAGCTTAAAGGCAGATTGAACAAATCGGTTGGGACACTGATAAGTCAAACTTTCAGCGGCACTTCTGATTTCTTCATCGGACTGTTATCTGCAATTGTATACACATTTCTGATATTAATTTACAGAAATGGGCTCATCAATGCTTTGGTCCGTATTTATCCGCAAGAGAACAGAGAAAAGGCTTTCAATATGTTTAAATCTGTTCAGAAAGTAGGTCAGCAATACCTCTTTGGCATGTTATTAATTGTTCTTATACTCGGATTGGTGAATAGCGTAGGGCTTTGGATTATTGGTCTTGACAGCCCATTCCTTTTTGGTTTTTTAGCCTCCCTCTTAGCCATTATTCCTTATGCCGGAACTCTTTTAGGAGCAGCTATTCCCATATTATATGCTTTTATTTTCTCTGATTCTTTATGGACACCAATAACCATAGCTATTTTCTTCTGGCTTGTTCAGGTTATTGAAAGTAATTTTCTAACCCCAAAAATCGTGGGAGGAAAGTTACAGGTTAATGCATTAACCTCAATCATAAGCATCATCATTGGTGCTTCGGTTTGGGGCATTGCCGGAATGATTTTGTTTTTGCCTTTTTCGGCTATGTTCAGAGTGGTTTGTGAAGAGTATACAGAACTTAAACCCATTGCTTTGTTGATTGGGGATCAGAATTATAATGATAACAGTGATAAGATGCAATATAGATGGGTTGGAAAAGTAAAAGGCTGGTTTTCTAAGTTTCGTTCTACCCTTATAAAAAACAAACAAACTGATGAATAATACTTCACTGTACATAAACTCAATATTGACAGGGAGCTGATGCCTAAATCCACTCCGGCAGGGGATTGATCATGAATGAACCAAGCTGTTCAATTAATAAATAATTCTTTGTCGATCTTCATCACAGGTGATGTAAATTTGCATATCAGATATTCGAAAGGATAAACAATAACGCATCTTTCTCATTTGGAATGAAACTTCAAAAATTACTGCAATGAAACTCATCTTCTACCTTTATTACAAAAGTGAATGGGGACAGACTGTCTGCTTGTCGGGAAGTGCCGGATTTCTTGGCAATTGGAATGATCAATCCTGTATTCAGATGCAATATGCCGGCCATGATCTCTGGAAGGCCGAAATCATGATTGACAACCTGGAATCATTTCACTATAAATACCTCTTATCTGACCAGCATGGACATAAACACTGGGAGCCTGGCACGGACAGGATAGCCCGACCCGATAAGCGCCAGAACTTCATTATACGCGACACCTGGCAGTCTGAATTCGATCCTGCCCGGGTTTTAATGTCGAAAGTGTTTACTGAGGTAATGATGAAACCATCCGGGACGATTCCTTTCGAGCCTGATTTGTTCAGCAATTCGGTGGTAAGGTTCAATATGGCTGCACCACGCGTGGCGCCCGGCTTTGCTTTGGGAATTATAGGTAATCTTGACCGGCTTGGCCGTTGGTCAAAGCCGGTGATCATGAGCAATGAGTTTTTCCCTTACTGGCAGATTGATATTTGTCTCGATCAGGGGATTGGCCACTTGCGGTATAAATATGTCATCGTTGAGTTGTCAACAAATAATATTGTCACCTGGGAAGAAGGTTTCGACAGGGAGCTAAGTCTGGATGAGCCGGAAGGAGATAACGCCCTGATTGTTCAGCACGATAAAAACTTCCGCTATCCTTTTGGCGACTGGAAAGGAGCCGGGGTGGCCATACCCGTTTTCTCGCTGCGCACCCGCGAAAGCTTTGGTGTGGGCGAATTCAGCGACCTGAAAAAACTGGTTGACTGGTGCAAACAAACAGGCATAAAAATTATTCAGATTCTGCCTGTGAACGAAACTGTTGCAACCCATTCATGGCTCGACTCATATCCTTACAAGTCAATTTCAGTAAAGGCATTGCACCCGATGTACCTGAACCTGGAAAAGCTGGGTAAGCTCAACGACCGGAACATCATGGACGAGTTTGAACAGAAACGCCGATCCCTGAACGAGCTTTCTCATGTTGATTATGTTGAGGTTACAAAAGCTAAAGCCCGATATTTCAAACTTATTTTCGATCAAAACTGGTCCAAAGTGAGCAAAACAAAATTGTATAAGGACTTTTTTCGCAACAATGAAGAATGGCTTGTTCCTTATGCTGCATTCTGTTATTTAAGAGATCAGTACAAAACAAGCAATTTCAGGCTTTGGGAGGGTTATGCGGATTATGACAGCGAAAAAATTGCCGAGCTCACCCATCCGAAACAGGATTTTCATGAACATATAGCGGTGCACTATTTTATTCAGTATCACCTTGATATTCAACTTCGCGAAGCAGTAGAATATGCCCATGAAAACCGTATCGGCCTCAAAGGCGATATCCCTATTGGAATCAGTCCCGACAGCATTGAAGCCTGGACCGAGCCGAAATTATTTAATCTCCATGGTCAGGCGGGTGCACCTCCCGACGATTTTGCCATCATGGGACAAAACTGGGGTTTCCCGACCTATAACTGGGACGAGATGGCCAGGGACGGCTATTCATGGTGGAAAGGTCGGTTAAAAATGATGGAGCAATATTTTGATGCTTATCGCATCGACCATATCCTTGGGTTTTTCCGCATCTGGGAGATCCCCCAGACTGCTTTACATGGTCTGTTGGGCTATTTCAAACCGGGCTTGCCCATGTCAGCCTCCGAGATCGAAAGCCGCGGACTTTGGTTTGATTACGACAGGATGGTGAAACCGTATATCAGGGGCCATTTCTTGAGAGACTTTTTTGGTGATTTTGCCGATGAAGTTCGTTTGAAATATCTCAACGAACTGGAATACAACGTTTTTGAACTGAAACCGGAATACGATAACCAAAAGAAAATTCAATCACATTTCACTCCCGAAGGCGAAACACGCAACATTACCCTCAAGGAAGTCATGATTCGCGATGGCCTGATGGGTCTGCTGGATGAGGTATTGTTCATCCGTGATCCTTACAGCGAAACCCCGGCATATCATCCGCGCATTGCCCTGCACTACACTTACACCTATCGTGAGCTTGATTCACATGGCCGCAACAAAATGAATGATTTGTACATTCACTTTTTCTACCGCCGCCATGATGAGTTTTGGAAACAACAGGCCATGAACAAACTTCCCGGCATCGTTAAAGCAAGCAATATGCTGGTGTGTGGCGAAGACCTTGGGATGATTCCTGAATCGGTTCCCGAAGTCATGGCAAGGCTGAACATACTCAGTCTGGAGATTCAGCGCATGCCAAAGAACCCGAAAATTGAGTTTAGTCATCCCTCCGATGCCCCATACCTGAGTGTTTGCACCACCTCGACACATGATATGTCGACAGTGAGGGGATGGTGGGAAGAGGACCGCGAAAAAACACAGCGGTTTTACCGGACTATGCTGGGGCACAACGACCTGGCACCATTTTATGCCGAACCCTGGCTTTGTCGCGAAATCGTGAACCAGCACCTGCATTCACCTGCCATGTGGACCATCTTTCCCATACAGGATTTGATTGCCATGGATGGCAATATGAGATGGGATCAAACGGACAAGGAAAGAATCAATGTGCCCAGCAATCCCGAAAACAAATGGCGATACCGGATGATACTGTCATTGGAAGAATTGCTTCAGGCTACTGATTTTAATGAGCTGATCAGAGGCATGATTCACATATCGGGCAGGGATGCCGACTAGTAGTGGCTGATGTTGAAGAGACCCGCAATTTTTGTCGCCAGCACTTCAGCCATTCTAAAGTTCGATTCATGAGTCCATCCGGCAATGTGTGGACTTAATATCACTTTTTGTGAGCGGATAAGCTCCGAAAAAGCTTCGGGCAATTGCTGCTGAGAAATATCTTCGAACGAAAATTTTTCATATTCCAGCACATCAAGACAGGCTCCCTGAACGATTCCCTGATCGATGGCCTGCATCAAATGGGCCGTGTTAACCACTCCACCCCTCGAGGTGTTTATAAGCCATATTGGCTTGCTGAACTGTTTCAGATAGGTTTCTTGAATCAGATTGGTGGTTTCATGCGTTAGGGGAATATGCAAACTGAGTATATCCGCCTCGCGATAAACAGTTTCCATATCCTTTTCGTCAACAAACTGATCCGAAAAACCCTTTTTGTATTTGTCGTAAGCAATAATTCTGGCTTCAAAACCGGATAGTTTGCGGGCAAATGCCCCGCCCGTATTTCCATACCCGATGAGCGCAACCGTTTTGCCTTTGATCTCAAATCCCCTGTTTTCTTCCCTTTTCCAAATCCCTTTTCGAACCTGTGGGTCGGCAATCATCAGGTTATTCATCAGGGCGAGTAACATACCTATTGCCTGCTCACCAACGGCATCGCGGTTCCCTTCGGGAGCATTCAGGCAGGTAATACCCAGTGAATGAGCAAGATTCACATCAATGTTTTCCATGCCGGCTCCTACACGTCCGATGAATTTCAATTGTTTGGCAAACGGAAGTATTTTGGCATCAAGCTGAATCTTGCTTCGCACGATAAACCCTGTGTATTCAGGTGCAATGCGTATATAGTCGTCGAGCATTGCATCGGGAAAATGATGGCAGGCAAAACCCATTTTTCCCAACGACTCCTCCAGATGAGGATGAGCCGTATCGATCATTAAAACCTTCCCTAAATGCATCTTATTCGCTTTTCGATACAATTCTTTTCTCTTTCCAGATAATATCTTTAACCACCTCTCTAAGAGGTTCAGCAGCATCTCTTACCATCATATAGTCCGAAGGAAAGGGTAAGGCTCTGTTTTGCATCATCTTGCGTGTTTCGGTACTGATCGCTTTCAGGTCGCCGTTAACAACAGCATAGGCGTTTCTAAACTTCATCGTGGCTGAAATGGGTGTAGTGAGTTCACGCCTGTTGCTCAGCATATTCACGTATTCAACTTTGCCATTGACGGTTAATGTCTTGTGTTGAACAGTTTCGTTCACGATGGCTTCAACTGTTTTGTAGTCAGCCACTTCGATTACTTTTCCGAGGCTATCAAGAACAATTTGTCCCTGTTCGTCGCGGAGTGGTTTGGTGCCTGACTCAATCTCTGCTTTTTCAACAAAAGAGCGTGTTTCGATTCGCTCAGGTGTTGGAACTATTTCATTGATGATGATGTTAATGGTATAGTCATATACTTTGTTGTCTGCAGCCTCGAAATCGTACTGAACAAAGTCTGTCTTCGATAGATTAAATCCCATCAGCTTCGATTCAAAATCTTCAGGAAGCTCTATCCTGAGCTCATTTCTAAAAGTAAGGAGTACCTGGTTTGTTCCCTGAAGCAAGGCCCTTCGCATCATGGCATCCATTCCATCATAGTGGCCAAGTTTGCTGAGTTCCAGCAAGATGTTATATGCCTGACGGGCGTCGGTTCTGTTCTTTGTTTTCAGCAATTTCTCAGCCGATGCAAACAAATAGGTCTGCGCCTTTGATTTTGCTGCAGCCAAATCATTTTCAATATCAAGTGGTTTAAAATCAATTTTTTGACGAAATGATTCCGGAATTGTTTTGATCCGCTGTTGCCGGTCATAAATACGTTTATAGCAGTCATAAACTTCATGCCAGATATCGGGCTGTCCCGATTTGCGCAGCAGCATAACCCTGTCATGGTCCAATTGGTTGGCAGTGTGATACGCTTGTTTTAGCTGAGCAAGTTGTTTTTCGCTCGCTTTACCATCACGCATCTTAATTGTCAGTTTTTCAATCGCCCTGTCATATTGTTCCTTCTTGATAAGCTGGCCTGTAGGATTGCAAGATACCAGGATGAATATCAGCAAAATAAATAAGACTTTGATCATAGGGAAAATGTCAGATTTAAACGGCTTGTTCATGGGATTTAGGGTTAAGTTTTTGGGTTAAGAACAAACAAATTTCGCACCAGTTTTTCATATTTGCAATTATTATCTTAATTTCGGTCCCTAATTTAGGATTTAACGGTTTATTGCCGCATTCAGCCTAAACAACTTGCCTTCTCATGTGGACTTTTATTGTAAGATTGATTCTCAGAAACAGGCTGGCTAACCTGATATTTTTTGGCTTGATCACCGGGCTGATGGCCTGGCAGGGAACAAAAGTGCACATGAGCTATGAGATGGCCCGGATGTTGCCTTCGACCGATTCAACCATCATCGTTTACGAAAAGTTCAGAGAGCAGTTTGGGCAGGATGGCAGCGTTATGTTTGTTGGTCTGGCCGATGATAAATTATTTGAACTGGAGCATTTCAATGCCTGGTTTGAACTCACCCAGCGTGTTCGCAAAATTAGTGGGGTGGAAGAGGTTGTTTCGGTGGGCAGAATGTTTCATCTGGTAAGAAACGACAGCCTGAAGAAGTTTGATTTTGTTCCGGTGGTGAAACAGCTCCCCGGGACACAGCATGAGCTCGATTCGCTCAAAACCCTTATTTATGACCTTCCATTTTACGATGGACTGTTGTTTAATAAGGAAACCAATGTGAGCATGATGATGATCACCCTGGATAAAAATGTGCTCAACACAAAAAACCGGGTTGCTCTGGTGCATGAAATCACGGATGAACTGGACAAATTTGCCACAGATTTTGATGTTGAACTGCACTTTTCGGGTCTGCCTTACATCAGAACTTTGACCTCTGAGATGATTCAGCACGAGATGATCCTTTTCGTATTCCTGTCGCTGATCATTGCTTCTGTCATATTGTTTGTTTTTTTCAGGTCGTTCCGAACCGTATTTTTTATTATTCTCATCGTCATAACAACAGTCATCATCCTGTTTGGAACTGTAGCTCTTCTGGGATATAAAATTACCATTCTTACGGGTATAATGCCGCCCTTGCTGATCGTAATCGGTGTTGAAAACTCCATTTTTCTGCTCAACAAATACTATAATGAGTTCTCGATTCATGGCAATAAGATCAAGGCACTGGCCAGGACAATAAGAAGAATTGGTGCCGCCAACTTTCTCACCAATGCCACAACTGCTGCCGGTTTTGCCGCGTTTATTGTTACCGGAAACGAATTGCTTGTTGAGTTTGGTGTTGTAGCTTCAATCAACATCATGGTAGCCTATCTGCTTAGCTTGTTTCTGATTCCGATTGTCTTCAGTTACCTGCCCGAGCCCAAACCCCGCCATGTGCAGCATCTGGAAAAAGGCGGAGTGAACACCCTGCTTAAGAAAGTGGTTTGGGTGGTTTTGAATCACCGCACCAAGGTTTACATCATTACCATCAGCTTGCTTGTGATAGCTGTGGGTGGTTTAATGAGGTTGAAAACAACCGGAAAAGTGGTCGATGATATTTCGAAGAAGGACAAGATGTATAAGGATCTGATGTTTTTCGAAAACCATTTCAAAGGGGTTATGCCGTTTGAAATTACCGTTGATACGAAAAAGAAAAAAGGCATATTGCGTACAGCTACCCTTCAGAAGCTTGAGGCCTTGCAGGATAGTCTGGCACAGTATCCCCAGTTCAGCAAGCCGCTGTCAATTGTCGAAGTAGTGAAATTTTCACGACAGGCTTTTTTTAGGGGCGATCCGGCCTATTATGATTTGCCCAACAATCAGGAGCGCAATTTCATCCTTTCGTATGTTCCTTCGATGCAGAGCGACAAACGAACGCTGATGAATAATTTTGTGGACACTGCTTTGCAAATAACCCGCATCAGTGTTCAAATGGCTAACATTGGCACCAACGAAATTGACAGCATACAGCTTAGCCTCGAACCAAAGATCAAACAGATTTTTCCGGAGGATGACTACGAGGTTACTTTAACAGGCAGCAGCATGGTATTCCTGAAGGGAACCCATTATATGGTTAATAATTTGATGATGTCGCTGCTACTGGCTTTGTTTATCATTGCTCTGTTGATGGCCCTCACTTTTTCCTCCTTTAAAATGATCGTTATTTCACTTATTCCCAATCTTATCCCTCAGTTATTGACTGCGGCTATGATGGGCTATGCCGGAATCCCGATCAAACCATCCACCATTTTGATCTTTAGCATTGCACTCGGCATCAGCGTCGACAACACCATACATTTTCTATCGCGTTACCGGCAGCAATTGTTGATTAATGACTGGAAAATTAAGGAATCCGTATTGGCAGCATTGCTCGAGACAGGCTTCAGCATGATCTATTCAGCGGCTGTCCTGTTTTTTGGATTTGCCATTTTTATTCTGTCGTCATTTGGTGGGACCGAAGCGCTGGGCTATCTGGTATCGTTCACACTTTTGACAGCCATGCTGTCCAATCTGTTTATCCTTCCTTCGCTTTTGCTTACACTCGATAAACGAATCCTGACAAAAGCCTTTAAGGAGCCTTTACTTGAGATTCTGGATGAGGAAGGCGATATTGAACTGGATGATCTGGAGATTGAAGACGTTAAACCCACAGCATCAAGTTGATGAAAGAAATCATTGTAAACATTACATAAAAACAACAGCAAACTATGAAAGGAATTATACTTGCAGGTGGATCAGGAACCCGTCTCCATCCATTGACTTTGGCTGTGAGCAAACAGCTGATGCCTGTTTACGACAAACCCATGATATACTACCCATTGTCGATACTGATGATGGCGGGGATCAAAGAAATCCTGATTATTTCGACTCCCTCCGATTTGCCTCACTTCAGGCGTTTGCTCGGAAGCGGAGAGTCGCTTGGTTGTGAGTTTTCCTATGCAGAACAGGCTGTTCCAAACGGTTTGGCCCAGGCTTTTGTGATCGGTGAGCGGTTTATCGGCAACGATAAAGTGTCACTTATCCTTGGCGACAATATTTTCTATGGCAGCGGTTTGCAGCAACTGCTGATCGAAAACAGCAACCCTGAAGGCGGAGTTGTATTTGCCTACCATGTGTCGGATCCTGAACGTTATGGTGTGGTTGAGTTTGACAAAGACCTCAGAGCCATTTCGATCGAAGAAAAACCAAAGATACCAAAATCGAATTATGCGGTTCCCGGGCTTTATTTTTACGACAATTCAGTAGTTGAAGTAGCCCGAAACATTCAGCCTAGCGCCCGGGGTGAATACGAAATAACTGATGTAAACCGTTATTATCTGGATAAGGGCTTGTTAAAAGTTGGTATTTTGGGACGTGGCACGGCATGGCTCGACACAGGCACTTTCTCTTCCTTGCTGGAAGCTTCACAATTTGTGGAGGTGATCGAAAACCGGCAAGGACTTAAAGTAGGCTGTATCGAAGAAGTTGCTTATAACAAGGGTTTTATCGGCAAAGAGCAGCTACTTGCCCTGGCTCAGCCTTTGCTTAAAAGTGGCTATGGACAATATTTGGTAAACCTTATCCGGTAATCTTTGTTATGGTTACTACCAACAATGCATAAAATCTAATCTTCATGGATAAAATCCATCTGTTTCAGAAAAGTATCAATCAGGTTATCAGCGAGCTGGATCTCAAACGAAGCCCGGCCGAGCTTTACGAACCCATCGAATACACCATGAATCAGGGTGGCAAGCGACTCAGGCCACTGCTAACATTGCTGGCATGCGATCTTTTTGGAGGCGACACCGACAAGGCCATTTATCCTGCTTTATCCATTGAGGTGTTTCATAATTTTACCCTGGTTCACGACGACATCATGGATAAAGCCCCTTTGCGCAGGGGACTGGAAACAGTGTATAAAAAATGGAACGACAACATTGCAATCCTGGCTGGCGACACCATGTTTGCCCTGGCTTATAGTTATGCTTTGAAAACTGATCCAGAGCTTGTTCCACAGGTACTGAGTGTTTTCAGTAAGGCTGCCATTGAAGTTTGTGAGGGGCAGCAACTTGATATGAATTATGAGACACAACAGCTGGTAACTATCCCTGAATACATTCACATGATACGGCTGAAAACGGCTGTATTACTCGGTGCAAGTCTTGAAATCGGCGCCATTTGTGCAAGAGCCAAGGCCGACGATATCAGAAAAATATACGATTTTGGTATCGATCTGGGAATAGCGTTTCAGATCAAGGACGATCTGCTCGATTTGTATGGCGAACAGGAGAAGTTCGGGAAACAAACAGGTGGCGATATTGCTGCCAACAAAAAGACCTATCTCTACCTGAAAGCCCATGAGCTGGCCTCACCCACACAGGCAGACAAACTGATCGAGTGGTTTGCTGATACAGACCAAGGCAAAACCACGCAAAAGGTGGCCGAAGTCAAAGCCATTTTCGATGCGTTGGATATAAAGCGCCAGGTGGAGGAAGTTATGGAATCCTATTACGAACAGGCGCTGGCTTCACTCGATGGTTTATCTGTTGAGGCTGAACAAAAAGCAAGCCTGCTCGCTTATGCAAAGTATTTGTTTTTCCGCACGCATTAAACAGGATTTTACCTTGTCAACTGCCCCGGAACGAAATTCCGCTTAAACGAACTCCTTTTCTTGTAAGGTAAACTATGGCAATTGGAAAAGGCAACAGATCCCGCAAAAGATATAGAGCGGGCGCTTCGACTGAGAGAAACGTATTTCGACAACAAGCAAAAGATGTAATCAGATGACAACCAAAGAAATAAAGACATACACGCTTGCTGAAATGAAGGACAAGTTTATCGGCAAGTTTGGAACGAAGGAACGTGACGAATACGAATATGAACTTCGCATCGACGTTTTGGGAAAAATGATTAAGGCCGCCAGACGGAAAGAAACTTGACCCAGGAAGAACTTGGACAACTTATAGGTGTTCAAAAAGCTCAGATTTCAAAACTTGAAAGCAGTGCCAACAGCGCAACGAATGACACGATAATTAAGGTGTTTAGAGCATTGAAGGCGGAAATTAATTTTAATGTGAAACTCGACAAAATAGTGAGAACTGCTTGGGACGCAGAACAGGAAAAGTGGTTTTTCTCGATTATTGATGTAATTGAAATTTTAACCAGCAGTCCAAGACCCAGAAAATACTGGAACGCCTTAAAAACGAAACTAAAAGTAGAGGGAAGTGAGTTGTCCCATAAATTGGGACAACTGAAAATGCCATCCACTGATGGTAAATTTTATCTGACCTACTGCCCGATAACGAAAATAAAAATATCTTACAAAACCTTGCTTATTTCATGGATTTCATAACTTTACGGCTGGAAAGATTAGTCTGGGGTATTCGTAAACGTTTGTGAGCAGATAGGTAATAAATTATTTATTGAGTAGGAAAGTTGTTTGCAAAGTGGAATAGCGTAACTTTAACTATTGATTAGCAGCTGGTTAGTAGACATTTGATAACTGATATAAAATGATAGTATATAATTTTCCACAGCAGATTGTAGTATTCACGGGATATCAATTTAAATCTGAATTTTATAATAAGGAAGCATTTGTTTATAAAATAAACGAATGTTGTACAAAAGCTTATGAGAATCTGAAAAGTAAACCAGAATTGAAGAACACTTCTCTGAAATTAGAATCACAAGATTTTCATCTAAAAGTTGGAGAAATAATAAATTTGTCAATTCGAAATCAAATTAGCGATTCAGATATATGTATTTTTGAAATTAGCGATAACAATCCCAATGTTTTTTATGAGGCTGGATTTGCCTTAGGTCTCAGTAAAACTGTTATTTATGTCTCTCATTCTAGTATGGTTCGTAATATTGCATCAGACAAATCAGGCGTGGGGATTGCCACATATCAGAATTTAGATGATTTAGACAATAATTTAGTTGTAGAAATTGAAAAAGCTATAACACATATTATAAAGTCAAAATCAGTTGTTGACTCTTTTTGGAAGTTTACACAAAACCCAACTACCGCTTTTCTAGGTAAAGATAAATCTAACTTCTCAATTGGAGATTTAAAAGCATTAGAGTTAATTCGAGCAAAAATTATAAACCATCAAAATATAGAAATTGGCATTGAACAAAAATTTGAGAATCAATTATCGACTAACTTAATAATTATAGGAGGCCCCAAAAGCAACGAATACGTAAGGAAAACATATGCGATTTGCAATCAATTAAAATATGATATTAAAAAGATTGATTCTTGTGAAACTAAGAACAAGTGGTGCATTGTCAAAGATGGGAATGTTTATTGCAAAACTAATTTTACTCATGAACAAGCTACTGATACTAAAGAAAAAGATTATGCCCTAGTTTATTTAAGTCGAAATCCTTATCAAAGTAAAATAAAATGGTTTTGTTTCTCAGGTTTAACAAGGATAAGTACCATAGAATCCATCAGATGTTTTCTTGACGAAAAAAGACTTTCTGAAATATTAGAGATATTGGATTACAATCCAGATTATGATTATATATTAATATTAGAAATAGGTATTTTTAATGGTACTTCATTTGGATTCAGAATGATTGAATTTGACAAAATTGCGCCTGTTAATGATGTATAATAATTGCGAAAATAGCAGTAAAACCAAAAGTTGTAGCCCGCTTAACCTTCGTGTATAATGATAGGAAATCGCCCGCATTAGGCAACTTTTCATACCGCCATACTTTGACTAGCAATTTATAAATAACCAATTACATGATAACATCGATTTATTTTGAAAATTTTAAAGTATTAAAGAAATTCTCGATTTCCTTGAAAGAATTTAATATATTAGTTGGCATTAATAATAGTGGCAAATCGACAATCTTGGACTCATTGCGGATTCTAGAAGGAGCCTATAGGTATGCAAGTCGATATAAACCTCAAAATATTTTATTGCCAAATGGCAGATATACTTTTGGTTGGGAAATTCCTAACTCAAGTATTCCAATAATATTAGAAAATGTGCAAACTGATTTATCAGATGAACCTGCGGTATTAAAATTCAGATTTGATGTCAACAAGTATCTGTTTATTCATTTGTTTAAAGAAACTCAAGCGATCCTAAGTTTTGAAACTGATGGAGTGATTCCAAAAACTGCTTCTGCATTTCGAAACGAATTTCAAATAAACCTTGCCATTATTCCAACTTTAGCACCTTTTGAAATTGAAGAAAACATTGTCGAAAACCAGTATTTAAATCGTTGGTCAGGAAGTCGAAGGGCATCAAGATTATTTAGGAATATTTGGTTCCAATACCCAGAAAATTTTGAAGAATTTAGAGCTAAAGTTGAATCAAGTTGGAGTGGAATGTCAATTTTAAAACCTGAACAAATAGATAAATTCTCTAGGCGTTTGAGTATGTTTTTTCAAGAAAATAGAATGGATAGAGAAATTTGTTGGTCAGGTTTTGGATTTCAAGTATGGTTACAGTTATTAACTCATATTATTAAAAATAAAAATGCAGACATTATTGTCATTGATGAACCCGAGATATATCTGCATCCAGATTTACAACACAAAATTTTGAAGATACTTCGTGAAACAAATGCAATTATCATGCTGGCTACTCATTCTGCTGAAATGATTAACGAAGCAGAACCTAATGAAGTTTTGGTAATAGACCGGTCTTACAAAAGTGCAAAAAGATTAAGTGATATTGCAGGTCTTCAGACAGCAACAGATTTAATTGGTTCAAATCAAAATATAAATTTAACCCGACTTGCACGAGGGAAAAGAATATTATTTGTTGAAGGTAAGGACATCAAATTATTATCAAAACTTGCAACAGTTGGTGACGAAGCTGGTTTATTTGAAAATAATAATTTAACCGTTATACCAATTGAAGGATTTTCTCAGAACGAACGGGTTAGTGGTACAAATTGGACTTTTTCAAAAATAATAAGTGAAGAAGTAAAGATAATGGCTCTCTTTGACAAGGATTATCGATGTGAAGACGAAATTATGGCATTTATTGAAAGGTTAACTAAGGATGCTTCATATGTGCATGTTTTGAAGAGAAAAGAAATTGAAAACTACCTTTTAGCTGTGATTCCAATTCAAAAGGCTATCAATTCTTGTATTAGAAAACGGAATAACTTTAGCTCTGATATAATTAATGACTTGTCAATCCAAGAAACAGAAAATTTATTGCTTACGGTTTCAGAGGACTATAAGACTGATGTTTCGTCTCAATTAGCTGCTCATAAGTATAAATTTTCATATAGAGATGGATTTGATTTAGCAACAGTAATTAAAAATGAACAAATCCAATTTGATATTGATTGGAAAGATTTAAATTTCCGTATGAAAGTGATTCCTGGTAAGGAGTTTATTTCAACTTTGAACAATTATTTACAATCATATTATAAAATTTCTTTGACTTATACTCAAATATGCCAAAATATGAAAAAATGCGATTTGGATATTGATTTATTAATTTTATTTGACAATATAAAAATAAATGCAAATTAATACGTAGAATAGATATTTGCCGGTTCATTTGGCTTTTCATATGACATAGCCCGCTTCAACTTTCGTGTATTTGGACAGAAAAGCACTACACAACTTAGGGAAACGGTTTCATTAGTAAAGCGAATAATCTGACATTTGTAATAGTCTCAACAGTTAAAAGCAAGCCTCAAGAAAAAACAACTTCACAATGACAATGAAATTTTTACTGAATTTTGACAAAAGATAAAGTAAGGAAATTGTCAACGCACAAAAGTTACAGCTGCTATTGTCGCGGCTTATATAGCCAACGCTAAAACCAAAGCTTAGTTAATGAATTATTTTTACCTTCATTCAATGTGCGAAATAGATAATAAACTTGTATTTTTGAAAATCGTTAAAAATAATGAATCAAGACCCGGAACAAAGAGCAAGAGATATTATTGACAAGCAATTGATTGCTTGCGGCTGGGTTATACAAGACAAAAACAAATTAAACCTGAATGCAGGCTTTGGTATTGTAGTTCGTTATTATTTGACTCAAGGCGGGAAGGAGACTGATTATGTAATGTTTGTTGATAAAAAACCTGTTGGAGTTATTGAAGCGAAACGAGAAGAAGAAGGAGTCCGGCTGACAGTTCACGAAACACAATCAGAAGAATATGCAACAAGCAAATTAAAATATCTTAACAACGACCCTCTGCCTTTTGTGTATGAAAGCACTGGGGATATAACACGATTTACGGACTTTCGTGACCCAAAACCTCGTTCAAGACCTGTTTTTACTTTTCACAGACCGGAAACTTTTCGGTCATGGCTGAAAAAAGAAAAATCATTCCGCGATAGTTTGAATAATTTGCCGATACTACCAACAGAAGGACTTCGTGAATGTCAGATAATTGCTATTAACAAACTTGATAAATCTTTTAAAGAGTATAGGCCAAAGGCATTGATTCAAATGGCTACTGGCGCTGGGAAAACTTATACTGCTGTCACTTTTATTTACCGTTTACTCAAATTTACAGAAGCAAAGCGCATTTTGTTTTTAGTTGACACTAAAAATCTAGGAGAACAAGCTGAACAGGAATTTATGTCATACCTCCCTATTGACGACAATAGATTATTTACAACTATTTATGGGGTTCACCGTTTGAAATCAAGTTATGTCCCGGCTGACAATCATGTTTATATCAGTACAATTCAACGACTATATTCCATTCTTAAGGGTGCTGAATTAGACGAAGCAGCGGAGGAAGAAAACCCAAATGAACGATGGCAACCGAAAGAACCTTTGCCGGTAATTTATAATGAAAAACTACCAATCGAATTTTTTGATTTGGTTGTAATCGATGAATGTCACAGAAGTATTTATAATTTATGGATGCAAGTTTTGGATTATTTCGATTCGTTTCAAATTGGTTTAACTGCAACACCCGACAATAGAACCTACGGTTACTTTAATCAGAATATTGTAAGCGAATATAATCATGAACAGGCTATTACTGATGGTGTAAATGTTGGGCACGATGTCTACTTGATTGAAACAGAAATTACCCAAAAGGGTGCAACCATAGAGAAAGGTCAATATATAGAACGCAGAGAAAAACTCTCACGCAAAAAACGTTGGGAGATGCAGGACGAGAATGAAACCTACGGAAAAAATCAATTGGACAACCATGTTGTAAATCCAAATCAAATCAGGCTTATTATCCAAACTTTTAAAGAAATGTTGCCTGACATTTTCAAAAATGAAAAACGTTTTGATGAATATGGGATTTTTGAACCTCCTAAAACATTAATATTTGCCAAAACAGATTCACATGCTGACGATATCATCAACATTGTTCGTGAAGAATTTGGTGAGGGGAATAGTTTCTGCAAAAAGATAACTTACAAAAATTCAGATGAAGACCCGAAATCTGTATTGGCTCAATTCCGCAATGATTATTATCCAAGAATTGCTGTAACTGTTGATATGATTGCAACAGGTACAGATGTAAAACCCTTGGAATGTTTGCTCTTTATGCGAGATGTCCGGAGCAGAAATTATTTTGAGCAAATGAAAGGAAGAGGGACAAGAATAATTTCATTAGATGATTTACGAAAAGTAACACCAACAGCAAAATATACAAAAGACCATTTTGTAATTGTTGATGCAGTGGGCGTTACAAAAAGCTGTAAATCTGACAGCAGACCATTAGAGAAAAAGCCAGGTGTCCCACTCAAGGATTTATTAAATGCAGTGACCGTTGGAAATCGCGATGAAGATTTGTTCACATCGTTGGCGAATCGATTATCACGATTAGAAAAACAAATTTCTGAATTGGAAAAGCAGAAGTTCAGTGAAATGGCGAATGGAAAAAGCTTGAATCAAGTGGTGAAAGAATTGCTAAATGCTTACAATCCTGATGTAATTGATGATTTAAGAACGAAAGTTGAAATCGAATTTGCTGGAGAGTCACTCAAATTAAGAGAGGAAGCGTTCAACAAACTGCATGATGAGTTGAAAGATAAGGCAGGAGAGGTTTTTACAGGAGAATTGAGCAACTACGTTGACAATGTTCGCAGAATACACGAACAAGCGATTGACATAACAAACCCCGATACACTTATAAGTAAAGGTGCAGCAACTGAGATTTCAATAAGGGCAGAAAATTTAATCTCTAATTTTAAAACTTGGATTGAACAACATAAAAATGAAATCACTGCTTTGCAGATTTTTTATTCGCAACCATTTCGCAGACGGGAAATCACTTATAAGATGATTCAGGAAGTATTGGATAAGTTGAAATTTGAAAGACCCTTGCTTGCGCCAATGCTGGTTTGGCGGGCTTATGAGCAATTAGAAAAAGCAACAGGAAGTCCAAAATCTGAATTGATTGCATTGGTCTCATTGCTTCGCAGAATTTCAGGCATTGATTCAGTGCTGATTGATTATTCAAACCAAGTAGATTTGAACTTCCGTGACTGGATTCTGAAGAAAAATGCCGGACAACACAACCGCTTTACCGAAGAACAAATGCAATGGCTTAGAATGATAAAAGACCACATAGCAACAAGCATACATATAGATGCAGAAGATTTAGACTACACTCCTTTTGATGCAAAAGGCGGAAAAGGAAAAATGTGGCAATTGTTTGGCGAAAATATGAATAATATCATTAATGAGTTAAACGAAGCGTTAGCAGCATGAGTAAAACAATTCAGGACTCACATATCATTGCTGAGCGTGGTGTTAATGCTTTTGCCGATTACTGTAATCGTCATAATCCTTACATGCTTTGGCGACCTGAAAACATAAATGATTTTGGAATTGATGGTGAAGTTGAGCTTGCAGCAAAAAATGCAAACGGAAAAACAGAGCCGACAGGTGAAATAATTAAGATTCAAATTAAAGCCACCGAGACAGGAAGCTATATCAAGAACGAAAGTGATACGTCATTTGACTTTCACGCACGACCTGAAGATATTGACTATTGGAATAAACATTCATTAAGTGTTATCCTGATAATCTTTGATGCTGAAAAAGAAATTTTGTATGGAAAAAAAATTGAAAACAAAGATATTATTACTTCAAAGTCATATCAGGCAATCACATTTGGCAAAGAGCTAAATAAACTTGTAAGTGGCGATAATAGTTTTACGCAGAAATTTTCTGCTGCATTTAAAACGAGAATCAATTACAATACACAAGAAACCATATCAACTAACATTTTTAAGTTTTCAAAACTTCCAACTTTCATATACCAATACGATACAAAAATTATGAAAGCTGAAACTGTATACAAGAAGCTTGAACGACAGTTTTTTCCACCATTCATAATTAAAGAAGGTAAAATATTTTCTTTTATAAGGCCCGAAATCTTTCCTGACTTCAAGAAGTTGACAATAAGAAACAAGACGACTAAGGTTGAAAGCATTCCATTTAAGACATTTATTAAAAATCCCACTACATACTTATATTCAATAGAGCTCTTGAATAAAGTGTTTAAGGATTTTGCGGGTAGCAAAGGTGTTTATTTTAATAGGCAATACAACAGGTATTACTTTTCCCTGAGAAAAGAATCAAATGAACGGGAAGTGCCTTATTTAACAAGGCACAAAAGGAGAATGGAACGGAAGGTGGTCATTTATAAAAAATATATCGTAACAGAATTTTTTCGTCATTTTGGTTTTGCAACAAACTATATATTTAATGACGAAGGATTGTTTATCATTTTCAATCCAAAATTATTATTCACATCAGACAGAAAAACTGTTTTAGAGAACAAAAAGAAAATTACCCAATTAACAAATTTCATTACATCAAGAGAACACAACTCTCAATGCCTCAACCATATTCATTTTATTTTTCAGTTTCTATCAGCAGGTACAGGAATCATATCCATTACAAACTTTGATAACTCAACTATTGTGTTGTCAAAATATATTTCATTAGTTGTTCCATACGGTATCCCTCTTGACACTGGATATTTTGAAGAAGATTTTGAAACAGAAGAAAATGCATTATTAGAATTATTTCATGACGATGAAGATTGAACTATTACCCGAACCAAAAATAGAATTCGCAAATAATTTCATTTGCGATGATCCCAAACAAGGCATTAGTGTTGCTGGCTTTTATTCCCAATCTAATCACACACATCGCTCAGAAATAAACTATGCTATTATCGGAACGAATCAGCACATCCAAGATTTAAAAGATTGGGTTGATAAAATTGGAAACCGTATTGAAGCCACGAAATCAGAAGTTGCAGTTATTGATGAAGCACAAATTGAAGAAGGTGAAGTGCTTAGCCTATTTGATAGGGAACAATTGAAATCAATAGAAGTGGTGAACGAAACGTTTTCTGTTAATAAAAAATTGAATCCTGATTTCCCTGGCTTTAATAAAAACACAATGTTTAATTGTGAATTTCAAAATGATGTTACAAATAATGTAGCGATAAAAGCAGCAGAACTTGAAGGTATAATGACTGCCAAAGAAAAGAAGTTAGAGAAACTTGAAGGAATTATAGCAATTTATGTTGAAGCTTATAACAAATTGATAGATACTTTCATTACAAAACCAGACATCTGCTTTTTAATTATTCCAAGTGATGTGTTTAAAAAACTTGCCTCAATTCCATTCGGAAACCAACACATTAATATGCGTAGAAAATTGAAGGCCACCTTAATGACAGTTGGAGAGACACAAATTCCAGTCCAAATAGTTTTAGAAGATACAATCAGGGGAGCAAAAAAACAGATGCAAGATTTTTCAATGATTGCATGGAATTTTTCTGTGGCTCAGTATTATAAAACTGCAAATTGTGTTCCTTGGGCCTTAACTGATATTGATAAGGATACCTGTTTTGTCGGGATTAGCTTTCATAAGGTTATCAATGAGAAAAATGATTTGTTAAGATCAAGTATTGCACAGGCATTTAATAGAGAAGGAAAGGGCTTGGTATTTATCGGAAAGCAGTTTGAATGGGATTCATCAAAAACTCAAGTTAGTGCACCACATTTGAGATATGAATATGCGAGGGAATTAATAATTTCCGTACTCAAACAGTACCAAAGAACGAATAACCACATTCCCAAAAGGGTTGTAATTTACAAAACAACCGACTTTTGGGATGCCTTTACCAATAGAGATTATGCTGAGATAGAAGGATTTAAAGAAGGAATGAAAGAAGAATTAGGAACAGAAGTTAACTCTGATTTGGTTACAATTAAAAATTCAAAAATCAATCTCTACAGAACTGTAGGAAGATACCCTGTTTTAAGAGGAACTAATTTTATTCTTGATGATTTTAGGAGTGTTCTTTACACAACTGGATATATCCCTTACTTTGAAACTTTTCCGGGGGTACATATGCCATCAGGACTTAGTGTTGAAATTTTTGATGGTGAAACAACATTGAGAAATGTTTGTCGCGAAATATTGGCTCTCACTAAATTGAATTTTAATAATTGCAACTACTATGATAGTTTACCGATTACTTTAAAATTTGCTCAGCGTGTTGGAGAAATCATACAGTACTTAAATGAAGGAGTTGTTCCGCCTTCAAAATATTATTTCTACATGTAATCATGATTGACAAAAACAAATTACCGCCCAATTGGACGATTGCCAAATTTGAAGATTTGTTGGATTACATCCAACCGACAAAATACATAGTAGAATCAACCGAATACGATGACAAATTCACCACGCCAGTATTGACCGCAGGCAAATCATTTATCAAAGGTTACACCAACGAAACAGAAGGAATTTTCAATTCCTTGCCTACCATTATTTTTGACGACTTTACAACTGCAACACAATTTGTAAATTTCCCATTTAAAGTAAAATCATCAGCCATGAAGATTTTACAACCGACTTGCGATTTGGTGAATATCAAGTTGGCTTATTACTTCATGCAAATTCAAAACATCAAAGGAGAAACACATAAACGGTTTTGGATTTCAGAATATTCTCAATTGCCAGTTCCACTTGCTCCTCTGAATGAGCAAAAACGAATCATTGCCAAAATTGAAGAACTGATTACCGACCTTGACAAAGGGATTGAATATTTAGAAACAACTAAAAAACAAATAAGAGTTTATCGGCAAGCTGTTTTACAATGGGCTTTTGAAGGTAAGTTGACAAATAAACATGTAAAAGAAAATGAATTGCCAAAAGGGTGGAAATGGTCTCCTATTAAGGATGTAATCTCTGAATTAAATCAGGGCTGGAGTCCAAAATGTGAGAATACACATTCAACTTCAAATGACGAATGGGCTGTTATCAAAACTTCTGCAATTCAACATATAAATTTTGAAGAAATAGAGAATAAAAGGCTTCCAAAACATTTAACTCCAAGAAAACAACATGAATTGAAAAGCAACGATATTTTAATTACTCGTGCAGGACCAAGGGTAAGAGTTGGAGTTTGTTGTTTGGTAAAAAACGTAAGGCCAAAACTCTTGAATTGCGATAAGGCTTATAGAATAATTGCAGACGAAAGTAAAGTTCTTCCAGTATATCTTGTCCAAGTTTTGAATACCCCAAGATTCTTAAAGATTATTGACAAATGTAAAACTGGCGGAAGCGATAGCGGCTTGAATTTAACTCAAACAAGGTTTACATCGATTGAAATTCCATTACCAAAAAACATTGACGAACAAAAAAGAATAATTTCAGAAATCGAGTCCCGTCTTTCCGTTTGCGATAAAATAGAAGAAAGCATTGAAAGCAGCTTGCAACAGGCAGAAGCTTTGCGATTAAGCATTATTAAAAAAGCATTTGAAGGAAAGTTGGTTTCTCAAAATCCAAGTGATGAACCTGCTGAAAAGTTGTTGGAGAGAATAAGAGCAGCAAAAGGAATCGGAAAGCCTGAGAAGAGGGAGAAAGCGAAAATAACTAAAAAGAAAGCGTTAGTGAATGGGTAAAAAAGCAGCCATACCACTAAAGAAAAAGGCAGTTGCAAAGAAGGCTGCTGTGCCCAAAAAGAAGCAGCTAACTATCATGGTTTCTTCTACTGTGTATGACTCAGAATCCGATTTAGACCAGATAGCAGCTATTTTAGGGCAACAGTTTGGATACAAAGTAATCATGTCGAAAGAAGGTAGCGTTTATGTTTCAATGAAACACGTTAGCGACACTAAAGCGGCCTGTTTACAAGCAGTGAAAGATTGTGATTTGTTTTTTGGAATTATTTTTCCAAGGTATGGTTCAGGCATTACTCATGCTGAATTTTTGGAAGCTAAAAGGCTTAATAAGCCTATGTGGTTTATTGCACATGAAAAAATTGAATTCTTAAGAAAACTACTACAACCAAAAATGTATACTAAAGCGGGAAAGCGGAAAAAATTTGAAATTCCTAAAACCACTGTTTTGGATAGTGTGAAGGTTGTAGACATGTATAATGACGTTCGGAAATACTGGGTTCAGTCTTTTAAAAACATGGAAGAAGTGAAAAAATTTATTAAAACTCAATTCGGAGACATGAAGAAGCGGATTCAGGAACTGGAAGAACTTAAAAAGCCAACAAAATGAAAGAAGAACAACTTATAAAAGACCTGATTAAACAGGGGGAAAGCGAACAGCTTGCATTCGAAGAGTCTGTTCGTAAGGATGAAATAGCCAAAGTGCTATGCAGTTTTCTGAATGGCAAAGGAGGTCGTGTATTAGTGGGAGTTAACGTTAACAATGAGCCTGGTCACATTGCAAATGCAGACAAAGTTATTGAGCAATTGAAAGTCTATTTACTTTCAGTCCTAGTTCCAGAAGCACCTATTACTATTAGCGTTGAAACTATTGAAGGGAAAGACTTAATTCTCATAAAGGTTTATGGAGGTTCAAAGCAGCCTTATTTATTCGATGGCAGTATTTATTACAGGCAGTCAGACAAAACAGTAAAAGCAACTTCACAACAAATTTCGGAATTGATTCACGGTCGCCAAAAATCGGAATTGCATTGGGAACGCCAACCTGCATTGGGTGTTGATTTGGCGGATTTAGACCAAAAACTCATTCTTTCTGTTATTCATGAATCAAGAGATAATCATAGAGGAAATTTTGAAGGAAATGATGTTATTGATTTTCTCTCCAATTATGGCTTATATCAAAATGGTTCATTCACCAATGCCTGTGTTGTTCTTTTTGCCAAAACACCTGTAAAGTTTTTGCCTCAAGTTCGGGTTCGCTTAACCGAATACGGAGAAGGGAAAACCGACAAGGGTTTACTACGTGATGAAGTGTTTGAAGGCAATCTATTTGCGATTAAGGATAAATTGGAACGATATATTGAAAATTTGGGTGTCCGTAGCGTTTTTGATAAGAATCAATGGAAAAGAATTGATTTTAAGTTTCCTCCCAAAGCTTTACAAGAAGGGGTTATTAATGCTTTAATGCACAGAGATTACAGCAGTCATTCAAGTAGTGTTGCAATAAGCATCTACCCTGATCGTTTTGTTATCTCTAATAGTGGTCATTTGCCATCTGGCTGGAAAACTACAGATTTAAAGAAAGACCATCGGTCTGTTCCCAATAATCCTGATATAGCACATATGGTTTTCCTTAAAGGATTGATAGATAAATTAGGAAGAGGAACAATAAAAGTTGTTGAGTTATGTAGAAATGAAGGTTTAAAAGATCCCGAATGGAAACATAATATTGATGGTATTGCTCTAACTTTTAATGGTCCTAAAGCATTAGCTGCTAAAAAAGATACTGCTAAAAGTGATGGTGTAAATGATGGCGTAAATGATGGTGTAAATGATGGTGTAAATAGACTTATTGATGATGGTGTAAATGATGGTCTAATTGATGGTGTAAGTGATGGTGTAAGAGTAGAGATAATAAAGATAGTGGAACTGATAATGGCTAAAGAAGGTGCAAATGCTCTCGATATAGCTACTAAAAGGGGTAAGTCAAAGCCTACAATTGAAAGATACCTAAGAACAGCCAAAGAAGTTGGAATAATTGAGTTCAAAGGAGCGCCAAAAACGGGCGGATATTTCCTGACTAAGAAAATGCAATCAAAAGTTAAATAGATATGCCAATACCAAATAACATAGAGCGGGAACATATTTTCCAAGCCATGCTGAGAATTGAAAGAGAAGGAATACCTGCCAGAAGGGGTGCCAGAGAATGGGCAACTGAATACGAAGGAAAACAATACCCTTGTAAATTATTGATATCATGGGGAAACTTATATGTCAACGGAGAAGAGTTAGATCCTGATCCTACAAATTTCACAACCTATATGGCTCAAGAATATCTGCAAGAAAAAGGGTTTAATAACATTCATTTATAAACTAACAATGAGCAACGAAAACACATCGGCAATAGTAAGTAAAGTATGGTCATTCTGTAATCCGCTTAGAGATATTGGTGTTGGTTACGGCGATTATTTGGAACAACTTACCTATCTGCTGTTCTTGAAAATGGCTGATGAATTCAGTAAACCACCATATAACAGAAAATTGCCAATTCCAACTGAAAATAATTGGGAAAGCCTGACTTCAAGGCGTGGAGATGAATTAGAGTTACATTATTCTAAAACACTTAGTGTTTTATCAAGACAGAAAGGAGTTTTAGGGCAAATCTTTGTTCAAAGCCAGAACAAAATAAAAGAACCTGCCATGCTATACAAAATCATTGACATGATAGATAAAGAGCAATGGGCAACACTTGGAGCAGATATTAAAGGAACAATTTACGAAGGCTTGCTGGAAAAAAATGCAGAAGATACAAAAAGTGGTGCAGGGCAATATTTTACGCCAAGAGCATTGATTAGAGCAATGGTAGAATGTGTTCAACCCGAACCATTGAAAACTATTGCCGACCCAGCTTGTGGAACTGGGGGGTTCTTCCTAGCTGCTTATGATTTTATTGCAAAACAAAAATTAGATAAAACACAAAAGCATTTTTTAAAACACGAAACATTTTTCGGAAACGAAATTGTGCCAAATACAAGAAGAATGTGTTTGATGAATTTGTTTTTGCACAATATCGGAGATTTTGAAAGTGAAAACTTTATCTCTCCTGCTGATGCTTTGATTTCAGATAGCGGTTTAAGAGTTGACTATGTGTTAGCCAATCCGCCATTCGGCAGAAAAAGCAGCATGACAGCCACCAACGAAGAAGGCGAGCAGGAAACAGACGAGCTCACTTATAACCGTCAAGACTTTTGGGAAACTTCAAGCAACAAGCAATTGAACTTTGTTCAGCACATCAGAACAATGATGAAATCAACTGGACAAGCAGCAGTTGTTTTACCAGACAATGTTTTGTTTGAAGGTGGTGCAGGTGAAACAGTCCGAAAAAAACTAATGGAAACAACTGACCTGCATACAATTCTTCGTTTGCCGACAGGTATATTTTATAGACAAGGTGTAAAAGCAAATGTGCTTTTCTTCGACAACAAACCTGCTGCAAAACAACCTTGGACAAAGGACATTTGGATTTACGATTTCAGAACCAACATTCATTTTACGCTGAAAAAGAATCCACTGAAACTGGAAGACCTTAAGGATTTTATCAGTTGCTACAATCCAGACAACAGGCATAAACGGAAAGAAACTTATAATATTGAATCAAATCCTGAAGGTAGATGGCGAAAGTTCTCTTTTGATGAAATTATTACAAGAGACAAAACCTCATTAGATATATCCTGGATAAAAGATAAATCACTTGCAGACCTTGATAATCTTCCAGACCCAGATGTTTTGGCTGGAGACATTATTGAAAACTTAGAAGCAGGTTTAGAGAGTTTTAGAGAAATTATGTTGACGATAAACAGAAAAGAATAATTTACAATCCACATTCGTAAACATGTTTGCAAGTCCACACAAGCAAACGTTAAAACCTCCTCCACCCCCCATCATTGACTCACCTGCATCGCATCCCGTTCCTGATGCTTTAAATCCCATTCTACCATCAGGCTTTCGATTCGCTTTTTCAAACTATCGTAACGCGCATACCAGTGTTGATCGATAGTGTGGTCAGGAAATGCGGAGGGATTTTTTAACACCTCATCCATCTTTACCACTTCCTGCTCGCATTGATGAATCGATTCTTCGATGGTCTCGATCAGCCGGTCAAGCTTTCGCAACTCTTTATCCTGCTGTTTTCGAAGGGCATAATTCACTTTGTTTACCGAAATCTCCGGTTTCTGAATGGTGACAGCGGTCTTTTTGAGGGTGTCGAGTTCATCGAGTTTTTCAATCGCCCTGTCGTTTAGAAAATCAAAAACATCGCCAATAAACTCCCTGATGGCCGGTTTTTTAAATTCATACACCTTGGTGGTTAAGCCTTGCAGAAAATCCCTGTCGTGCGAAACTATAACAAGGGTTCCGTCGTAGTCGAGAAGCGCATTTTTCAAAATATCTTTTGAAAGCATATCCAGGTGATTGGTCGGCTCATCAAGAACCAGGAGGTTAGCCGGTTTCAGCAGCAAACGGGCAAGTGAAAGCCGCGATTTTTCGCCGCCCGATAGCACTTTAACCTTCTTGTCGATGGTGTCGCCACTGAAAAGAAATGAACCCAGTATAGCCCGTATTTTCGCACGAACCTCACCCACAGCCACCTGATCAAGCGTTTCGAATACAGTGAGTTCCGGGTCGAGTAAATCGCCCTGATTTTGTGCATAGTAGCCCACAATAACCTGATGGCCGTACCTGATCTGACCTTCAAATTCAATCACTCCGGCAATGATCTTGGATAAAGTTGATTTGCCTTCTCCGTTTCTGCCAACAAAAGCAATCTTTTCGCCCCGCAGTATGGTCATGTTGATATCAGAAAGCACCTTGAGCTCACCATAGCTTTTCGAAAGATGTGAAGTCTCAATGATCACTTTTCCGGCATGAGGGGCAGGTGGAAAACCAAAATGTATGGATGAATGGTCAAACTCTTCGATGGAAATATCGCCCATTTTCTCGAGCAGTTTGATACGCGACTGAACCTGTTTGGCTTTGGTCGACTTATACCGGAAACGTTCTACAAACCTTTCTATTTCACGAACTTGCCGTTGCTGATTGTTGAAAGCCGCCTGCTGTGTTTCTATCCGTTGTTCGCGCAGGTCAACATACACCGAATACGATCCCTTGTAGTCAAACAACTTGCCCTGACTCAGTTCTATTGTTCGGTTGGTAATATTGTCCAGAAATGTGCGATCGTGCGAAACCATTACAATGGCGCCGTAATAATTCTTTAAAAACCCTTCCAGCCATTGAATGGATTCAATATCGAGGTGGTTGGTTGGTTCGTCGAGCAATAGCAGCGATGGCTTGCTCAGCAGCAATTTGGCCAGCTCGACCCGCATCTGCCAGCCGTTGCTGAACTCAAACATCGGCCGGTTCAGGTCGGGTCGTTCAAAACCCAGCCCCAGCAGTATTCGTTCTGCCTCACCTTCGAGCGAATGCCCGCCCATCATGGCAAACCGTTCGTTGAGCGCTGCCAGTTTTTCGATGAGTCTGTGATACTCAGGCGAATGGAAATCAGAGCGATCGGCAATCTCGTGACCGGTTGAGGCAATCAGTTTTTCGAGTTTATTCACCTCCTCAAAAGCAAGCAAGGCTTCTTCCAGCACTGTTTTGCGACTCTGATGGTCTTTTTCCTGAGGCAGGTAACCAATGGTAACATCATCCGGGATGATCACTTCGCCTCCACGCGATTTCTCAAGCCCAAACAAAAGCCGCAGCAAAGTAGTCTTGCCTGCGCCGTTTTTCCCAACAAGACCAATGCAATCTTTTGGCCTGATCAGAAAGGATACATTGGTGAACAAATCTTCACCGGTATAGTGCATGCTAAGATTTTGAATGGCGATCATACTGATTCTGGAATGCTGGCAAAAATAAGCAAACCGCCCCATATGTGGGCAGTCCATTCTATGCTTGTGCAGGATTTGTGAAAATTGAGCTGCTTAAGTGGGTGACGTGTATGCTGTTTATCGGTATGACAACATTGTGGTTTGTTTAGATTGATTCGGGGCAGACTGGTGTTTTCGTGAGTGAGTTACCGGAAAAATTATTTTTTAACCGGCATTGTGAGTGTCTCTATGATTGTTTTTTTGAAACAAACAGTATTTTATGGTTTTAATCATTTTTAAGATCAATGGAGATTGAAGTTTTCTTAACATTGTAGATTAATACGTTTTCATTATGAAACGAGCGTTGTTTCTGACCCTCATTAATCTGCTTCTTTCATTTATTCCCGTTATTTTGTTTGGCCAGGAAATTCGTGGCCGGATCACCAATGAAAAGAACGAACCCATAGCCTTTGCAACCATTTATGTGCCTGCATTGCATAAGGGCACCACGGCCAATATGGAAGGTGAATACCATCTGCTACTTTCGTCGGGCGATCATGACCTTGTGTTTCAATATCTTGGCTATGTTACACAGAACGTGAAAGTTAATCTGAATTCGGCTATTGTTCACCTTGATATCAGACTGGCAAACCAAACCTACAACCTGGCCGAAGTTATCGTTACGGCAAGTGGCGAAGATCCGGCCTATTATATCATGCGTAAGGCGATCAGCCTGAGCGGGTATTATCTGAAGCAGGTGTCGGAATACACGGCCAGAACATACCTCAAAGGAACAGGCGTGGCCTTGAAAATCCCTGCATTGCTTCGCAAGCAACTCCGTAACGAAGGTATCGAACCCGGTAAGTATTTTGTTACAGAAACCATTTCTGACATTCATTACCGCGAAGGTGAACCATTGCAAACCAATGTGTTGTCTACAAGGAGCTCGGGAATGGATAACCAGACTGATCCCATGCAGTTTGTCACCTTAAGCCTCTATCAGGATATCAGCGGCATCATTTCGCCCTTAAGCAGAAATGCATTTCAGGTGTATCGGTTTAAACTGGATGGAACTTTTGTGGAGGATGGGTACACCATCAACAAGATCAGCGTGATTCCACGAAGGAAAGGCCAGGACTTGTACAAGGGAACTATCTTTATCCGCGAAGGAAGCTGGAACATCCATTCGGTTGATCTCAAGGTGGAACAAAAAATGATCGATATCCGGATCAGACAGGTTTATCAACAGATTAATCCCCTGGTCTGGATGCCTGTGAGTCATGATTTTGACATTCTTTTTGAAGCTCTTGGGGCTTCCGTTTCGTATCGTTATCTCGTATCGGTGAATGACTACAAAGTGGTGCTTAACCAAACAGTTGATCATAGTTTTTATGCTAAAATGCTGGCCGAAGAGCAACTGGAAATGCCCGAAGTGCAGCCCATCAGCAGTCATGTGACCACCCCTGTTGCCACAACGGACTCCAGAAAGAAAAAAATTGAAGCCCTGATGGCTGAACCGGAGTTATCGAACAAGGATGCACGCGAATTGAATAAGTTGATCCGAATGGAGGCAAATGCCAACAAGGAGAAGCCTTCGCTTGAGGTGAAACCCCGCAACACCGAAATTGCCGACAGTGCCCGGCTGCGGCCTGTGGATTACTGGAAACAACATAGGCCTGTTCCCTTGACAAAAGAAGAACTGGCGAGCTTTGATGAGAAAGATACTGATTCGGTGAGTGTTGATACAACAAAACGCAAAGCAAAGTGGGTCAATGAGTTGATGTTCGGTTCAACGCAGCGCAAACTCAGCGAAAGGTGGAAACTCAAACACAACGGACTGGCAGGGATAAGTTCATTTTCGTTTAATACCGTTGATGGCTTGCGCATAACAAAAACAGCAGCTTTTGAATACGATGGCCCGGAAGGCGACCAACTCAAATTGTCAGCTGCTGCCGACTATGCTTTTTCAAGAGCATGGTTTGGTGGAGTAGTGGGAGTGGATTACCTTTACAAGCCTTTCAGCCGCTCCTCGATTGGTTTGTCGGCGGGCCGAACTACATCCGATTTCAACGAAAGTGATGGGATTCAGCCCTTGTTTAACTCCGTAACCACTTTAATGGCCCGACAGAATTTCATGAAGATTTACGAAAAGGATTTCCTGAAGCTGGTTCACGAAATGGATGTTGTTAACGGACTTGTGCTGAAACTTTCAGCTGAATTCGCTGACAGGAAGCAGCTTGAGAACAATACCGACTTTTATTTTGCAAGTCTGTTTGGTGACCGTTACACAGCCAATTTCCCGGGCATCACAAGCAGTCGACCCATGCTTACAGCCGATCACAAGGCGTTTATCTTTGCAGGCTCGCTCAGCTTCACCGCCCGGCATTACTATCGGTTGGAGGGGAAACGCAAAAAGATGCTTTACTCATTTTATCCCACTTTGGTGTTAAACTGGCGACAAGGTATTTCGGGAATTGGAGGAAGTGAGGCTGTTTTTCAGCATCTTGAGGCAGGTATAAAGCAAGGTTTTACTATCCGTTTGGCGGGAAGGTTCGATTACGAAGTAAAAGCCGGAACTTTCCTGAATCGTTCCAAACCATATTTTGCTGATTACAAGCATTTCAACAACGACCCACTATGGATAGGTGCAGCAGGCGGCAATGCATTTTATGGATTGGATTTCTATCAAAGAAGCACGGTTAACCCATATGTCGCAGGCAATATTCAATACAACCACAGCCGCATTCTGATCAAACGCCTGCCTTTTCTGGCCAATAGTCTGGTCCGTGAAAGACTATTCATGGGTTATATAGCCACCCGTGACGAAATGCCCTATCTGGAAGCAGGCTACGGAGTGAGTCAGTTGTTTTTGTTGTTTAACCTCGATGTAGTTACTTCGATATCAGGGGGCAGACATCATTACACAGGATTTAGGATTGGTGTTCCGATAGGCGGAGGGGTGATTAGTTTCTAATGGCCACCCTTGGCATAGAAATCCTGTTTGCTACAAACGAAATCTATCTTCAGGGAACTGGCTGATATCCAAGATCGCTTGGTAGAATTTCGATGAATGATGGGGTAAAATGGTATTCAGTTGTTGGCTAAGAACTTATCAATTTTGTATGCTTATTATCATGATTAAAAAAGTGAAAAAACCTTTTTTCATTTGTTAAAATATTCTTAAAATTTTGACGTTAAGATGTCAATAGCAAAACAAAAGTCTATAAGAGATTTTTTACTCCATCATCTTTTCATTATTAACCAATACTTTATCATATGAAAATAATCGGTGTAGTATTATGTTTAGTTATTCCGTATTTTGCCTTTACCCAACAAGTTTCAATTCTCTCAACAGGCGATTGGTACAAAATTGGGGTAAATGAATCAGGGATTTACAAATTAACTTATGAGAATCTTCAAAGCTTTGGGGTTGATGTAGATCAAATCAATCCACAAAAACTGGCACTTTTTGGCAATCCTGCCGGAATGTTAAGCGAAGCCCTCGAAGATGATTACCTGACCGACCTCCAGCCTATGTCAATTAAGGTTGTCGGAGAAGAAGACGGTGTGTTTGATCCTCAGGATTATGTGCTGTTTTACGGCCAGAGTCCGGGTGTTTGGCAGTATGATGAACAAAGTAATTTGTATCATCATACAACGAACATCTATTCCCAAAAGACGTATTACTTCTTAACACTGGATGAGCAGAATGGAAAACGGATATCTGTTGAACAAAGCACAGAACTTGAACCCACTGCAGTTCCGTTGACTTACGATTTGCTGATTAGCCATGAACTGGAACTGATAAATCCCGGAAAAACGGGAAAAGTCTGGTTGGGTGAGGACTTCTCACAATCGGATACGATCCGCTTTTTCCCTGAGACAGAAAACACCGTTTCGAGTGATGTCAACTATTTGAATGTGAACTTTGCGGCAAATTGCACGGAAGAAAGTCATATCAAAATTCTTATAAATGGTAATCTATACAAAACTCTTTCAGTGCCAATTACACTGCAAGCATACCTCCATTACAAAACAATTCAGTTTGATTCGGTTTTTTCTGCCGGTGGAGGTCCGACTGAAATTGCTTTCGTTTACGATAGGCCCAATGATTCGGCAAGAGCCTGGATCGATCATTTTGAGCTGCAAATGAAGATGAATAAAGTAATGGCCGGCAACCAAATGCCTTTCAGAACGTCGGAAAATACAGGAGTTGGGAGTGTTACCGAATTTAGTTTGAACTATGATTCACCCGAAAACCTGTCTATCTGGAATATTACAAATCCTGTTGATGTGAAGGAAATAGCCTTGACATTGTCATTAAATCAGGTTCAATTTAGATTAACCACCGACACAATGCAGGAGTTCCATGCATTCGATAACTCAACATACTTCAATGCTGAATTTGTCGGACAGATCGAAAACCAGAATTTACACCAATTAACTCCCCCCGATTACCTGATTATAACCACGGATTTGTTTCTCGATGCAACGCAACAGTTGGAAGCATTCCACAACAATTCGGGTAGTTTAACCACAACAACAGTAACCGTTGATAAGATTTACAATGAATTCTCATCAGGAGCCCAGGACATTACGGCCATTAGGAATTTTGTCAGAGACCTGAGGCTTAGAAGTGGGTCCGAAAACAAACCTGCCTACTTGCTCTTATTTGGAGACGCTTCCTATGATTATCTCAACCGGGTAGAGAACAATACCAATTTTGTTCCAACCTATCAGTCAGCTGAGTCGGCCAATTCGGTTAGCTCTTACGCATCTGATCATTATTTTGGATTGAATTCAATGACAGGTTCAGGAAGCACGCAGCTTGCCGTGGGAAGGGTGCCTGTTTCCACTTTGCAGGAGGCGAACATGGTTGTAAACAAAGCGGTGCATTACAATTCACCTGAAAGCTTTGGAAGTTGGAAAAACGAATGGTTGTTTTTGGCTGACGATGGGGATAATAACTTACACCTGGATGTGACCGAGAGTTTTGTGCAGATTAATGAAACCAACAGTCCGGTTGTGAATAATTCCAAAGTGTATTCTGATTTTTTCGATCTGGTTCAAACAAACGATGGTCCAAGATATCCGGAGGTGAATGAAATCTTAACCTCTAAAATGAATGAGGGTGTTTTTTATGTCAATTACACCGGGCATGGTGGGGTAGATTACTTGGCACATGAACAGATTTTATCGCAAATAGATATTGACAATTGGACGAATATTGGGAATCTTCCCCTTTGGGTAATTTCCTCTGGCGAAGTGGCCTATTATGACAACCCGGAGAAGGTTTCAATTGGTGAGAAAGTATACTTGAATGCGGAAGGAGGGGCAATGGCACTGATCGCTTCTTCACGCGCCACTTATGCCTCGGCAAATTTGATCATCAACACAGCTATTATTGAAACTCTTGCCAATCAGGAGCTACAACCCGCCCTGCGATTTGGTGATCTACTCATGCAAGCGTCTTCGAATACCCAATTGTATAAGTGGAATTTGCTGGGCGATCCTGCCCAGAAGATCCTGTTTCCGGAGTTTAATGTAGCCACTACAACCATCAATGGGATTGATATCGGAGAGTTCTCTGATACTTTAATGCCAGGCAGCCCTGTTGTGTTACAAGGGCAGATTGTGAGTAGAGCAGATGGAGGTCTGCAGAATGAATTTGCCGGAACGGTTATGCTGAGTGTACTTGCCCCGTCTTTTGTGCGATCTACCTTAGGCAATCAGGGCAATTCCAACGTTGTGGATGTGATCGTTCAGGACAGTGTTCTGGTGAAAGGTGTTGCAAATGTTGAAAATGGCAAGTTTGAAATGGGGGTTACTTTACCCGCACAGCCCTGGGATGGATATGGATTATTGAAGTTTTCATGGTATGCCGATAATGGGGAAACGGATGCAAATGGTTACCTCAATCAGTGCTTTTTTGGAGGGACCCCATCCTCTATAGCGGCTATGGATATGTTTCTCGATGAAATAAAGGTTTATCCGACAGTATTTGACGATTTCCTCAACATTGACATTCCGCCTATGAATAATCAGGCTGTTGAAGTGCATGTTTATAACGAATTAGGAATAAAAATCTATGCCAGCAATATCAGGATTCATGATAAGCAGGAACGATTGTATCTGCCGGGGTTGGAGCCGGGGTTGTATATTCTTCAGTTGAAAACAACACAGGATTCGCGGAATATTAAAGTCCTTAAGCAATAAACATTGTGTCTCGTCCTGAAAGGGTTGGCAAATTTTTCTTAGCTCCCCAACCTCAATTATTGGGGGTTGGGGAGCTAAAATGCAACTAAAACATTCTCTGGTTGCCGCACGCGCAGGCGGGCCTGCCCCATGCTGATTGTCAGCTGAGATGACAACCGAACATGAATGTGACATTGGTAAGGAAAAGGACAGGATAAACATTCATTCCTGCCGATGATAGATGCAGTATATGTCACTTCATCTTAAGGTAAACTTATAATGGGTTGGGTGCGGTGGCCCACACGAACAGCGGGCCGGCGGCAGGGTGAATGCAAAAACAGTTGGAAATCCGGCAAAGCAGACCGCCCCGGGCGGAATGTTTGTATAGCGCAATACCCGAAAATGCTTCTTTTTTTTAATCAGTAAAAGTATTGTGCTATACANNGGATTTCCACTGGTTTTGCAGAGTGGGGGGATAGCGTTGTTCGTGTTTGATTTTTGGTACTTTTCATCAAGAAAAAGTACAAGAATAATAAACTTTACCTCCGAAGACAAAGATTCAACAAAGAAGGAGAATTTTCTGATTTAATCATTTCTCTTTTCCTTTTGCCTTGATGCAAAAG
>DITE01000088.1 GCA_002422725.1 Bacteroidales bacterium UBA6192 | reverse complement strand
TCAACTCTGGGAGCATTGATATGGAATTTCTTTTTTATACCACCCCATCATACATTCAATATTGCCAAAACAGAAGACATTCTTATCTTTGGATTATTCTTTATTGTAGCTCTGGTAAACGGAGTGCTAACAACGCGCTTACGCAAGGAAGAAAGAATTGCCCGTGAGCGCGAAAAACGAACCAATGCATTGTTTCAACTAACACGCGAATTATCAATTGCCAGTGGAATAGATCAGGTTATACAAGTTTCTAACAAGCAGATTAACAATTACTTTGGCTTTGAGCCGGTATTTCTGGTACTGGACGATAACGATAATCTTGTAAAAAAAAGTCAATACTCCACCGAGCAAATTTTAACCCCAAAAGAATTCAGCGTTGCCAATTGGGTTCATGAGAATTCATTGAAAGCCGGAGCAACAACACAGCAATCATTTGAAATAGCCAGCACTATCTTTCCACTTCCAGGATCAAAATTAAAACCAGGTGTTGTGGTTGTAAGAGTACAAAACGAATTATTTCTCTCGCAAAATATTTTGTGGGATGCTTTCCTTACGCAGGTTTCGAATGCCCTCGAAAGAGAATTGCTCGCCGAAATTGCGCAAAAAGTAAGGTTTTTAGACGAATCTGACAGACTTTTTAAGACTCTTTTTAATTCAATATCCCATGAATTCCGCATCCCGGTTGCCACGATTATGGGCGCGGCAGATTCGATGCTCAATGCTGCTGACAATCCAGACATTCAATTAGCCTTGACCCATGAAATTTTCACAGCTTCCCTGCGGTTAAACAGACTCATCGAGAACCTGCTGAATATGTCGCGTCTCGAAAGTGGGCACATCTCTGTAAGGCTCGATTGGCATGATTTGAATGATTTGGTCAACAAAGTATTAAGTGATTTAAAAGATGAGCTGAAGCCTTTTACTTTGCATGTGACATTGCCCGACAGCCTTCCGCTTGTAAGAATCGATTTTGGACTTATTGAACAAGTTCTTTATAATATTTTACTCAACGCCACCCAATATGCCCCGGTGTCGACCATTATTAGGCTGGACTGTGGCTTTATAAACGAAACGCTTAATATTGAAATAGCTGATCAGGGAAGTGGGTTTTCTGATATAGGTTTGCCTAATGCTTTTAACAAGTTTTATCGCGGAAAAAACGTGCAAACTGGGGGACTGGGCCTGGGACTTTCCATTGCAAAAGGATTCGTCGAAGCCCATAAAGGGAGTATTAATGTAAGAAATTCTTCAGAAGGAGGTGCGGTTTTCACTATCAAACTTCCCAGCGAAGTCCCCGGCCTTATAAATCTTTAACATGGAAACAATGCTCGAAGGTGCTACAATTCTCATAATCGATGACGAACTACAGATCCGTAGGCTTCTTGATATCACTCTTTCGGCTCAAGGTGCAAAAACAATTCAATCGGCTAATGCAAAAGAAGGCATTATTGATGCTGCCACTCATAATCCAACCCTTATCATTCTCGATCTGGGACTTCCCGATTTAGATGGGCAAATGGTCTTGAAAAAGCTTCGTGAGTGGTATTTCAAACCCATAATTGTGTTATCGGTCAGATCTTCTGAAGAAGAAATAATCACAGCATTGGATAATGGTGCCAATGATTTCCTTACAAAACCTTTCAGAACCGGTGAACTCCATGCCCGGATAAGGGTAGCACTTCGTGCGGGTGAAAAAAAAACTGATGTGTCGCAACTTGTTTTTGGGAATCTGATTATTGATCTGGCAAACTATACAGTCAAAAAAAATCAGGAATTAGTGAAGCTTACGGCCACTGAATTCTCACTTCTCTCGCTTTTTGCACGGAATAGCGGAAGGGTACTGACGCATCAGTATATACTTCGCGAAATTTGGGGACAGACATATTTGCAGCAATCTCAGTATCTTAGGGTTTTTGTTGCACAACTTAGAAAAAAGATTGAAGAGAACCCTTCAAAACCATTACTTATAATCACCGAATCAGGCATTGGATATCGCTTTGCGGAGTAAATGAGCAATCCTACCTCATTGCATTTTTTAATTGAATTTTATTTGTTATGAGTTTCGGTTGTAATAACGGAGAATCAACTTAGAATCGGTTCATACAATTATCATGATAAGTCGATTTTGCCCTTTTGAATCAGGAAAGACATGCAACTGAGTTCTAAATTACCTACTTTTGCCACAAAAAACTGGTAATGGCACTCCTACACTCTTTCGAAAAAAGTGGCAACTGGTTGTTCAGGCACAGAGGTGAATTACCTGTTGTGTTATTTATCCTTGCCATACCGGTTGTGTATCTGACCGAAATTGACTGGCTTAAGCCTGAATACAGGATCGTTATTGCTTCAATAGCCATTGCACTGAGCATAGCCGGCTTTGTTGTCAGGGCCATCAGCATTGGCACCACTCCCAAAGGCACTTCAGGGCGCAACACCAAATCTGGCCAGGTAGCTGAAAGCCTAAACACTTCAGGGATTTATTCTGTTGTCAGGCATCCGCTTTATGTTGGCAATTACCTGATGTGGATCGGCATTGTGCTTTTCACCTTTAATTTTAGCTTTGTGATTATTGTGTCGCTTGCATTCTGGCTCTACTATGAACGCATTATGTTTGCCGAAGAACGCTTTCTTGAGCGCAAATTTGGTCAGGTTTACCTTGACTGGTCGCTCAAAACACCCGCCTTTTTGCCGCGTTTGGGAAGTTATTGTACAAGTCAGGTGCCATTCAGCATCAAGAGCGTCTTACGAAGGGAGTATTCAGGGATGATGGCTACGGTTTTCGGTTTTGTGTTCATTGACCTGCTGAGGCAATGGTTTGTTTCGGGCAGCATGAACTGGCAATCTGCCTCAGTATATGTTTTTGTGGCTGCTCTGGTGATTACCTTTGTTTTACGAAGCCTGAAACACTATACCAGGGTATTATCTGAGAAAGACCGTTCATAGATCAGTCTACAACCTTTTTATCGATATAATTCGAGTTCATTACTTTCAACACACCCATATAATCCAGATCGAAGGCCACACGATCGCCTAGTTTTAGGCCAGCTTTATTTTCTCCCAGGTCAAGGGAAATCATGTCGGAACTGGCTCCCAAAATTTTAATCCATTTTTTGACAGGCCTGATGTTTCTCATATCCACATCAAGTAATCCGATATCCAGCAAAGCTCTCCAGGAAGACTTTCCGTAATCCTGTTCGTTAATCTCAATTTGTTCACCGGCTACATTGGTTCCCATCTCTCCGAAGGGAACAAGGGGTTTATTCATCATTTCAACAATCTCACAATGCAGGGTGAAAAGCTTTGTTTTCATGCCCTTGATAGGAGTTCCGGTGATCAGGTTGTTGCCAAAAAACAAAGTTTCCCCCAGCCTGAAATGGTTAATGCCTTTGGGCAGCATTTTTTTCATCAACAAGGGAACTGTCACCGATGAGCCTCCTGATACCCACGGAATTTTGACCCGGAATGTGGCCTCAATCAGTTGCTTGTATAAACTTAATTGAATCAGTTTATCATGACTTGGCAATATACCGTTCAGACAGTTCAGGTTGGCACCCAGCCCAATTACCTGGATATTCTCTAACTGAAAAACTGACTGATAAAATTCAATCAGATTTTCACCCAACACCCCTTCGCGAAGATCGCCTAGCTCGATCATAATGATTATTTTATGATTTTTATTCTGCTTTTTGGCTTCTGCAGAAATGAGGCATATTGTCTGCAACTCAGTATTAAAACTAACATCCGCAAATTTCACCAGGCTACTGATAACCTGGCTTGATGGCGGTTTAATGTAAACCGTCTGAATTTCCGGGTTAATCGACTTGATGGTTTTCAGATTACTGATTCGGCTGTCATGTAGCTCTTTCAGACCGGCATGCACAAGTTCTTCTATATATTGTTTGTGTCCGCACAGGAGTTTGGTTACAACGCCCCATTGCACATGCTGATTGCTGAACAATTGGTCGAGAAAGTGAACGTTGTCTCTAAGCTTGCTGCGACTGAGCTCTATGAATGCCATGGTATTCGGGAGTTTGTGTTGAAAATCTATTTGCGTATTAATCTGTATTCTAAGTACTTATTTGTAAAACCTACCTTTTCATACAGGAATCTTGCCGGGTTATCGTGCTCAACATGCAGGGCTATGTTGCCTTTAGCCATATCGAGGGCCTTTTCCATGAGTGTTTTACCAATTCCCTGCCCTCTAAATCCTGCGTCTACAGCAATATACACCAGAATATTTTCGGGAATATAGCCCTCCATTCCGGTTCGGTTTACCACAACAGCACCGGTAATTTTTTCATTGAGCAAGGCGACAATAACAAACCCGCCCATTTGTGAGCTTTCGCCCAAAGCATACTCTATTGCTTTACCAATAGAATCTTTATCATCCCTGTATTTATCTAGATGTACGTGTAGGAATTCCACGATGTTCATTTTTTCGATCATCCCCATATCATGGAAACCGTCGTAAGTTTTAAAATTCATCATATTCTTTTAGTTTTTAATTTTGTATAAAGTATGAAGCCCGTTAAACTCGCAAGAATGCCAAACACATTGGCGTCCAGCGAAAAAGGCAGTTCTATCTGTAGTAGAAGTAAAATTAAAGTGGTTCCACCTCCCATGATCATCGACACTATGGCAGCTGTTTCGTCGCGCTGCCCGAAAAACACCCCTGCCATTAAAGGAACAAAAAGTCC
>DITE01000048.1 GCA_002422725.1 Bacteroidales bacterium UBA6192 | reverse complement strand
CTTTTACAAAATCGGCTTTGTGCTGTGGCAATACTTCCGCTTTGTAATGTTTAATTCCTGTTTGCTCAGCAATCGCTTTGGCAGTAGCCTCATTATCGCCCGTAAGCATATACAATTCAATGCCCATATCCTGCATTTCTTTCATCGCCTTAACCGATGTTTCTTTGATTTTATCAGAAATAGCGATTACAGAAAGCGCCTGTTTGCTGTTTGCAAACCAGATCACCGTCTTGGATTGCTTGCCCCATTCATCGGCCTGTTGTTGCAATTGATCCGCAATAGCAATGTTGTTTTCTGCCAATAGTTTTTTATTGCCTACAAAATAGGTTTCACTATTGTGATCTGCTTTAGCCCCTTTACCCGTAATACTATCAAACATGGATAAAGATGTGGCAGCAACTCCTTCCAAACTTTTTACTACAGCTTCCGCCAATGGGTGTTCCGATTGTTTTTCAATACTCAGTAAAATAGATTTGGTTGTGTCATCATCGTTCAGCCATTGGATGTCGGTAAGTTGTGGCTTTCCCTCGGTAATTGTTCCTGTTTTATCCAATACAATTGCATTTACTTTCCTGGCTAACTCAAGGCTTTCCGCATCTTTAATCAAAATACCGTTTTCTGCACCTTTTCCAACACCCACCATAATAGCCGTAGGTGTTGCCAATCCCAATGCACAGGGGCAAGCAATAACCAATACCGTAACTGCGGCTAACAATCCATGCACTACACCGTTATCACCTCCTAAAATCAGCCACAGGAAAAACGTCAGAACAGCAATACCAATCACTACCGGAACAAAAATACCTGCAATCTTGTCTACCAATTTCTGCACAGGTGCTTTACTGCCTTGTGCATCCTGTACCATTTTGATAATTTGGGCAAGCATCGTTTCTTTGCCAACTTTCACTGCTTCAAATTGGAAACTTCCTTTTTGGTTGATCGTTCCTGCAAAAACTTTCTCGCTTTCGGTTTTTAATACCGGAACAGGTTCGCCGCTTAACATACTTTCATCTACATAAGAAGTACCGGTAATTACCATACCGTCCACAGCAATTTTTTCACCGGGCTTTACAAGGATCATATCGCCTGCATTGACATCTTCAATAGCTATTTGTTTTTCAGTTCCATCAGGCTGAATTACGATAACGGTTTTAGGCTGTAAACCCATTAGTTTTTTTATGGCTGAAGAGGTATTGCCTTTGGCTTTTTCTTCCAGCAGCTTACCCAATAAAATAAATGCGATTACGACTGAAGCGGCTTCAAAATACACATGAGCGTGTAATCCTCTCTGATGCCAAAAGTCAGCAAACAATATATTGAATATGCTGAACAGATAGGCAATCCCTGTACTTAAAGCTACCAATGTATCCATATTGGCAGAGCGATGTTTTGTTTGCTTCCAGGCATTGATGTAGAAATCTTTTCCAAACCAAACAACAACAGGCGTTGAAAACAGCCACATAATTTCGTTGGCGTAAGGCATTTCCATAAAGAACATACCGATAACCACTACAGGCAGAGACAATATAACAGCCCAAATGGTTTTGCTTTTAAGCTTTCGGAAGTTTTGAGCATGGATTGCTTCCAACGTTTCCTGCTGGTTGTTTTCAGCTTCCACTAATAAATCATAGCCAATGGATTGTATTGCCTTTTGCAGCTTTAAAGCATCAGTCATATTTGGCAGATACTCAACAGTAAGATTGCCCGTTGCAAAATTTACAGATGCGGTGACTACACCAGTTTCATATTTCAAAATGCTTTCTGCACTAACGGCACAAGAGGCACAAGTCATTCCTAAAACAGGAAAAGTACGCTTGACAGTGGAAACGCCATAACCAAGGTCTTTTATTGCTTTTACTGCTTCTGAAATTGCTTCACCATTGTTTACAGTAATTGCTGCTCTGCGATTGTTTAGTTCAACCTTGTGGCTTTCCACGCCTTTAACCTGCGCAAGTCCTTTTTCAACTATTAATGCGCAGTGTTCACTTTCTACATCCTCTAACGGAAGATAGATTATATCTTTTTTATTTGTTGCCATAATTCATGTTTTAAATTAACAATGCAAAGGTGGCAACAGTGTAGTATGTAGCTATTGTGTAATTATGGAAATGATTTGTAAGATTTACACTTTATCCAATGGTTTTCTTTTGTCTTCCTTTATTTGCTTGAAATGGCTGGGTGTAAGCCCTGTAACTTTCTTGAACTGGTTGCTGAGATAGGCTACACTGGAATAATTTAGTCGGAAAGCAATTTCACTTAATGACAATTCATCATAAACCAACAGTTCTTTTACTTTTTCTATTTTTTGGGCTATTAAATACTTTTCAATGGTAGTTCCTTCTACCTCTGAGAACAGGTTGGATAAATAGTTGTAATCGTGCTGAAGGCTACTGCTCAATACATCCGAAAGATTGGATTTAATGTTGTTATCCTGATAATGAACAAGGTTAACAATAACATTCTTTATCTTTTCAATAATCCTGCTTTTTTTGTCATCAATGAGTTCAAAACCAAAAGTCAGCAAGTGATTATTTATAATCAGTTTTTCGCTGTCAATAAGTTCGCGTCCAAGTTCCACTTCACCTAATTTCAAATTCGTTGGATGAAAGCCAAGTTTCTCCAGTTCATTTTTCACTACCATTATGCAGCGATCACAAACCATATTTTTAATATAAACTTTCATGTGTTACTGTTTTATTAACTAACGCTGATAAAAGTCTGCCCCACACTAACCCCTTCAAGCCGTAAAGATATCAAATTCACTACATAATCAATACTTTGTCAGATTATTCCATTTTCGCTACCGGGCTTCAGATAGAATTTTTACAGTATGTACTGCCCAACAACCCCGGACCCAATCCGTTTACAGTTTTCCAAAATTAAAGTGCCACTTACTGCATGTCATCCGGTCATTCGCACACCAATGTTATTGATTAGCGAGGTTGAAGATTAAGTAAAACGATTGAGTCAATATTCCGTATGGGATTTCGAATGATTTATGAATCAAATCTATCTTTCCATAGCCTTGCTTTTCAATTCCTCAGGCATTTTTTCAATTGCATAGCGTAAGGCTGTACGAGGCATAACCGATTTGTTTTTTATCACATAGTCAAATATTTCCCGCTGGTTGGCTTCACTGGCAGCTTTTAGCATCCACCCATACCCTTTTTGAACTAAATCATCTTTATCCAAAAGTAATATATCTGCTATTTCGATGATCTCATGGAGAAATTTCCCCTTTCGGGCCGGTATAATCAATGACACACTTGAAGCCCGGCGCATCCATCTGTTAGGTGATTTGGCTAAGTCTTTTAACTTGGCTACTTTCTCAGGATACATCTCCATGAACTCACCAATCGTATGATTACAAAGCGTATCACATGAAGCCCAATTATCCACATACTCACTAATCCATTTTTCAAATAGTTGAAAGTCTCCGGGTTCGTACATCTTATGGATAAAATAAGACCAATGGCACTCAATAAACGATTCTTCAATAAATCCTGACTGCCATAACTGTTCACATAAGTCAAATATTTCAGTTTTTGACTTAAAATCAATACGTTTAAAGTATTCCTTACTTATCCTATTTACAGCAGGAACCTTGACTCCATATGACTTTATCTTTTCTTTGAAAAAATGCTGGTTAGTCGTCTGAGTTTTTTCATCGATGTTTTTTCTTAGCTCTATTCGAACTTGGTCAATGATATTTTCCATATGGAACTATATGCCTCTCGATGAATCGGTTGATTTATCTCTCCTGTTAAACACTTCCAGCCGTAAAGTTATGAAATCCACCAAAAAAACAAAGGTTTGTCAGATGACTTTTTTCACTACCGTGCAAAATGTTTACCAATATCTCACAAGTAGAGAGGGCTCGTTCAATCAGGAGTTACGACGGGGAGTGCCGACCAGATGAACTTCTGACTATTACCAAGCATTTTTCTTTACTGTCTTGCTTTAAAAGCAACCGAAGTTATTAATTCAATCAGAAAACCATAAATCATTCCCATTACAATTGTCGATGTCATCAACATAGTGTGTGAAAATTCAGGATTTTCGGGGCCTAACATTGCCCCCAATCCAGCTGGTATGCTAAATACCAAGCCCATTACTATTCCATGTAATGACCAATGCTTTAATGTGAAGCGACTGATTCCAATCGCTACCCCAATTAATGTTCTGCCCAAAATTATATTTAGCGCTAACAATGTTGATATCTCATTCTGCCCGCCTGAAGCAAAGCCATAGCAGACAAAACCAAATACTAATCCCAATAAAGTGCTGATAATTAGCCTCCTTGTTTTCATAATACATTTTTTTAATGTTTATAAATACTAGTCTATTCTATTGTTCCTTTGTGCTCCACATTTTAGACAATACAATCGATGAACACAAAGTAATTCACCACATTCAAGACATTTCCATCTGCTTTGCTCTGTTTCAACAAACTTTTCAATACCAAGCTTCCTGATGTTACCCAAATTTTCAATCATGCTCATTCCATATCTGGTTCTATATCGCTTATCGAGGTTTTTTAATCTTAAACAGGGATATTTTTCGCATGCATCAGAACAATACCTCCAATTATTACGCTTTAAAACCTGGCAACTTCGTATGACACACTTTCTACCATAACTTGATTCGTATGCATCCATTTTACTGCATCCGGGACATGTATTTTTTTCTCTGATATGCCCTATGCAAATCCCACAATTCATTCCGCAAGGGGCAATCATTCCGTCGTGACTCAATTCCCGTGACATATCTCGTTGACCATTTCTAATGGAACAGATGTTTTTTTCGATACTTCCTCTGCACTCATCCCTTGATTGCGAAAACGTTTTACAAAACAAGGAATCGTTTCTCCAATTTCAACCAAATTGTTTTCCGGGTCATAAAATCGAATTGTCTGTTGACCCCATAATTCTTCTATTACTTGATGCAGGTAATTCAATTTGTGTTTTTTCAGATTTTCCACAACTAATTCAAAATCATCAGTCTCAAAACATATTTCCAAATTTTTGTTTCATGATTCATCAAAAGTCCGTCCAAGTTTCTTTGCAATTGGGTACTCTTTTTTCAGTTTCCACAATGAAAGACCATTTTTAAAACCGATACAATTGCCAAAATCAAAGTCAATTTTCTGTTGAAGAATGTCCTGATAGAATGTTTTCATTTGTTCAAATTCTTCAGTCAATATAACGGTTGAATGAAATTTTATTTCCATTGCTTATTCATGTTTTGAATGTTCTTCAAAATGTAAGGAAACGCTGGCTTATCCGCCATACTGTGTATACTCCCGTTTTATCAATATGTATTCGATTGTTATGTATCATTTCACCCATGACTATGCTTTCCAGCCGTAAAGTTATGCAATCTATCAAATAAACAAGAGGATGTAAGATGATTCTTTTGCTACCGGGCAATAGCTTTTCATCGCTGCCGCGCGAACACTTTCACCGAAGGTAATCCTTTCGCGTGGCCTTATGGAACTAAATCTACATCTCCTGATTTCCGAATCTGTAGCCGTGGATCATGGAACAAGTAAGATGTAATTAGCAAATTTAATTTCACCAGTTTTTAGCAAAAGTAAATCACCAGTTTATAAGAAGAAAACGAACTTTCATTTTGTCTGTTCTAGGATAAAAACAGTAAGTGTCACTTCAATTTCAGGTGAATCCTTCATGGGATGGGTGCGGGGGCAGGCACGAACAGCGGGCCGGCGGCTGGGTGAATGCAAAAACAGCTGGAAATCCGGCAAAGCAGACCGCCTCGGGCGGGAATGTTTGTATAGCACAATACCACAATAAACTTCGTTTTTTTAATCACTATTCGTATTGTGCTATACACTCTTTGCCCCGATTTCCGCTGTTTTTGCAGAGGGCGGGGATAGCGTTGTTCGTGCTGGATTTTTGGTACTTTTCATCAGGGAAAAGTACAGAAAGAAAATAATCTCTTTTCCTTTTGCCTTGATGCANNCAAAAGGAACAAAAGATCAAGCCTGCGCGATTCCCCCACCCGCTCTGCCAGCTTGCTGAAAACACAATCAGGGTAGTGCCTCATCAATGTCCTACACTCGAGGCCATCAATATCATTGACGAGGCAAACGTTCCTCCTTCGTCAGACGCCCCTGATGTGTTTTCTGGCAAGCTGTCATTCACAGCCAACGCTGCCGGCACGCACAGGCTGGCCACCGCACAGCTTATCGTCAATTGATCTTCAACCTGTTTCTTTTGTGACATTGGTAGGGAGATGACAGGATGAAAACAGTGTGTATCAATACACATTAACGTGAATCCTTCATGGGATGGGTGCGGCGGGCAGGCACGAACAGCGGGCCAGCGGTGGGGTGAATGTAAAAACAGCTGGAAATCCGGCAAAGCAGACCGCCTCTGGCGGGACTGTTTGTATAGCACAATACCACAATAAACTTCGTTTTTTTAATCACTATTCGTATTGTGCTATATACTCTTTGCCCCGATTTCCGCTGTTTTTGCAGGGCGCGGGGATAGCATTGTTCGTGCTGGATTTTTGGTACTTTTCATCAGGGAAAAGTACAGAAAGAAACTATTATCTTTTCCTTTTGCCTTGATGCAAAAGGAACAAAAGATCAAGTCTGCGCGATTCCCCCTCCCCCTCTGCCATTGGTGTGGGAATGACAGGATAAAAACAGTAAGTGTCACTTCAATTTCAGGTGAATCCTTCATGGGATGGGTGCGGCGGGCTGGCACGAACAGCGGGCCGGCGGCTGGGTGAATGCAAAAACTGCTGGAAATCCGGCAAAGCAGACCGCCCCGGGCGGGACTGTTTGTATAGCACAATACCACAATAACCTTCATTTATTTGAATCACTATTCGTATTGTGCTATACACTCTTTGCCTGGATTTCCGCTGTTTTTGCAGAGAGCGGGGATAGCGTTGTTCGTGCTGGATTTTTGGTTCTTTTCATCAGGGAAAAGTACAGAAAGAAAATAATCTCTTTTCCTTTTGCCTTGATGCAAAAGGAACAAAAGATCACACTTTAAAACAAACTCCCTTGCACCGACCAAATTAGCAAAAAGTTGTCAAATAAGTTCATCTATTGTCTTTCCGCGATTTCTCAAACTCATCGACAACCATTTTAGCTTGCTCATAAAACTCATCTGATACAATGATCCTCACTCCCCCTTTTCTTTTAAACACGTGGTATTGCTTATACCGTCAATTGTTATGCTCATAAATTACTTGTCTAATTTTTTCTTTAATTTTGATGGCGGTAAAAAATTCTCTCCTGTTACAATGCTTGTGCCGGTTTTAGCTTCTAATTCTTTGCGTGCATTTTTGGCTATTCGACCGCCTTTTTTGCCTGCATTGGCATTCTCATTTATGGTTTTGGCTTTTTCAGCTGCAGCAATTTGTCTTGTAGATAGTTCGGCAAGTGCTGTAAAAATCAATTCTGCCTCGTTCATGTGATCTCGTAAATTTTGACTTTTCAAGCCTTTCAGTTCTTTGTGTTGTACTACGGTCAGTCCAGCCCATTCCTGATGAATGATATTGGTAAGAAACGCAAAATCGCTACTTTCTTTTATTCCAGCATCTTTCCAATAATCGGTTAGTTTATTACGTGTTTCCTGCCCTGACATTCTTATCTGAATCCACTTTTCGCTTCGGCCGTGCTTCTTCCAGTTTTCGCGTGCCCTGTCCAAACTTATTTCGGGGTCATTCATTTCCTGAATTCTTTCGTAACCAACCTTTGCCAACCATTGCTTAAATGGCTCGGCTTTGGGTGAAGGAATGGATTGAATAATCCTGAATATATCTTTTACATTGCCTGCGAGGGTTTTACGCTTTTTCCCCTTGGTCAGCATTTCTACCTGGGGACAATTTGTCCCTATGTAGGATCCCAATTCAATATCCCGTTTTCTGAGTTTTTTTAAATAATCTGTGGGATTTACTGAATCCGTTAATGCCTCAATAATGTCAACAACTGAAAAATACCAGGTTTCAGTGGTTTCATCAAAGGTTCTTCTTACTTGCTTATTTTCAAATACAGCTAAATCTTTTCTATTTTCCATAATTGTACACTTTAAAACAAACTCCCTTGCACCGACCAAATTAGCAAAAAGTTGTCAAGTAATTTCATCCATTGTCATTCCGCGATTTCTCAAATTCATCGACAACCATTTTAGCTTGCTCATAAAACTCATCTGATACAATGATCCTCACTCCCCCTGCTGTTCTCCATACCGCTCCGGCTCTTGACCCAATAATTTCATCTGTTAGTTGCGAATCAATCCCTTCATTTTCTAACAGATTTTTAATCATTTGACACTCAAATAGCGTCCCTTCATAAAGCTCGACAATTTTCATGGGTGAAACTGGTGCTTCATGTTTTAACGAGTACTAAGATAAGGTCTTTTTGCTACAAGCGGGTGAAGGCTTTCTTTTTTTGCTTCAAGTACACAAATCGGTTTGTTGTCGCTGTCAACGAGTAAGAAGTCCAGAGAACCATTTCTTGTTCTCTCATAGTCATTTCCCCAGGCGTCAATTTCCTGTTGTGTAATCTTCACATGATTTTCAAGCAGAATGTTTGCTATTCCTTCCTCATTGTCAAAGAATCTCCATCCTGCATCCGTCAGCAGTTGGTTTATTTTAATTCTTGCATGAGCTTCATTCTTCATTTTCTGTCTCTATGTGGTTTTGTTGGTTGGTGGCAAAGTTAAGGGAGATTTTGGTTGATTTGACGCCGGTTATGTTAAGAAGAATATAGGGTAATGACAGCTGTCGGCTTTTCAGCTTGCATCCATTTGGTGGGAATTCATTCAACATGGCTTCATGTTGGGCCTTGTCCCTTGGTCAGACGAAGGCTAATATTGCTGCTGCAATTATATTTTATCTCATTGATTGATTAGGAAACTTGACAAGAAATTTATAGTATTACTAATTTTATCTTGAACATCTTGTGAGTCAATTGATTTATTATGCTTGGCAAAATTGATTCTGATATAATTACTAAGGCTAGTAAAAGCTTCTTCATTAATATTTCCATTTACTAGGCTCATGACAAATTCTTCCGAATTATTTTCTTCGTTTTTATAAGGAACATTATAGAGTTTAGCATAAGGTTGTAAATATGACCCTGGATCAATTTGCATGCTTATCATTTGATTGATAAAGCTTTTGTCTATTACTGTGCCGGCCCAATGTTGTTTATTAGCTTTAACATGAGCTTCTACTAGTCCTTTCCCATATACAGAATTAATATTATACTTTCCGCCTCTATTACTTTCTTGTTTATACTCAACATGTTCGATTATTCCATGAACTAATGAGCCTCTTGCTGGGAAATAATGACTAATATTTTGATGATTAAATTTATGTGCAACCTTTATAATTTCTTCAAGCGATTCAATAGATTGGTCATTTGTCCAAAATACTACAGTATCTGAAAAATTTATGCAATTGATCGATGAATTTGAAATATCAGCTATGGCTCCTCCGCTGGGAGCAATTATGTATTTACCTTGTCCAAGGGCACTTTCAATATCTCTAAAGATATTACCCATGATTCGACGCTGATAAAACACATCATTGTTTTCAATAAACTGCTTAAATCCAAGGTAGTCAAAATATGCTATAAAATTCATAAACTTGCTGATATTTTCTTTTAGTAGTTTAATAATTTTCCATTTCGCCACGGAGAATCTCCAAAGGCATGGGGATGCCAATACTTATTTGTAAATGGATTTAATTCTGAAACTACGATTCTACCACTAATCTCAGACCTTTTTACTCTGCGAACAATTTCATTACCCTGCAGATCGATATCAATTACTTCTGCTTCAAATACTTTATCTGACCAATGCTCATTAAGTACATCATCCGCATAAAAACCAATAAAACCACTATTTAAACTTAAATCGCTAGGTTCGTTGGATGCAATGTAATATAAATGTTCGTTGGTTTCACTGTCAATCTGCCCCCATGAATTTGGCTCATTCTCCAATTTTTGTCCATTAAGATAGTAGACTTTTTCATTCCATAATGGATAGTTTACTATTTCAGTGATTAAAACTCCTTTAACAAAATAATGAGCATTCAATGGAGGATTAACTTTTTTTGGTTTTGAAAGAATAATCACTTCAGGAATATTATCCGATTTTAAATAATCTATTCTAAAAATCAACATTTGTGTTGCACCTCTACCAAGCCATATTCCATTACCAGTAATTGTAGCACCTTTCCCTCCAACAATCTGCCAACCTGCCCAAACAGGAGTTTTGAACAATTCCGAAGAAGTTAAAAATATTCCACAATTTCCACTATTAAATGTTCCTTCAATACTAAAATATATCCATGTTTCCATATCGTCAGCGTATCTTCCAACTAAAAGACTTTCACTATCTATTTTTAAATGAAAAGGCTTAAACCACATATCAAGTTCCGTAATCTCTATGGTATTCGTAAATGGAAATTTACGCGCCCCAAAAACAAGTTGTTTACTTCTGTCCCAGATTTTTATCTCGCCATTTGTTGTCTGCACGTCCCAGTGATTAGTTGGAGAACTCCATTCATTTTTCTCTATTCTAAACAATAATTTGCCAAGCGAATTATAGAAAGTACCAGAAAAGGTATATTGAGGCGCAAATATATCTTCTATATCACTTTTCTGAAAAGAGAAAACGTTTAAACCATCAATGTTAATTATTGAGGCAATTCTGTTAAATATACTTTTACCAATCTTAATTTGAGGTTCAACATTAAACCCATTAAAGAAATCATTGTTTCTTATCTCAGGCACGATTTCGTTCTCCTGCAGTTTAATATAAAAATCCATCAATTGTGCCTTAGTATAGTTTTCCTGCTTGTTTTTTCCTGTTCTACGTGGATTATGATTACTACAAGTCAAACAGATATTATCCGGATCATGTGTAATAGCGTCTTTGAATTCAGGAATTAAATGTTCATAAGTATAAAAAGCATTTCTACAATTAGGCACAACACATCCAAACTTTGAATTTTGCCTTATTTTTAGTTTTATATCAGGTGGTATAGTTCTACTTAATTTATATTGATTCATTTGGTTGAGTACTATTTTTTAAGAAGTTATAGTTGGAGACTTGAATTCCGACACTTTGGTACAGTTTTCTTGCCGACCAAACAAAAACTTTGATAGATTCATAAAGCTTGATTTAACCACTGAACCCGCTTTTTTGCCAAACGCCTGTTAGCGGTTTCGGTGTTCTTCTTTTCTACTTTGATTTTCATCATATTGTTGGGAAATGAAAAAGCATTACTTCAATTTGAATTTTTTTACTGCTGTCGTCAGGTAAAGTAAATTCGTAGCTTATGGAATGTTCATAAGTATCCTTAATATGTCGGCTATGATTTTTGTGTTTACTAATTTCAGATTTTATTGTGCTTACAATATTTGTCATTTCTTTCTGGTCAACAAAAAATATTAATGCTGTTTTTGAGTCTCTATGAGTCAAGTAACCCAATAATTGGTCTAAACCTTCAATTAATTTTTTTTGTCCTTTCCAAAACTTACATTCAGCAACGAAAATATTGGTTCCGTCTTTCGAATATTTTAGAAGTATATCCGTCTTTCCTTTTCTGTTGAATGCTTCACCTACACCTGTAGCCGCTTCGTATCTAGTCTCAAGAAACAACAAGAAAATGTCTCTTAAATCTTCTTCACGTTTGTCTTTATATATTGAAGGTTTGCGTTCAATTGCTTTACCAACATTATACAAAACTTCTCTAATATCAGAATAAACTTCTTGTTGAAGAATTGGAACTTTTTCTTTTGCTACAGTTTTGCTTGTTTCTGTAGCTGGAGTTGGAATTGTTTTTTTAATAACCGTTGGTGGAACTAAATATTCTGTTGATTTGGGATTTACTTTCAACCCAATTTTTTCCATAAAATCGAACTTCTTTGAAACAACTCCTTTTCTATTTTCTAATGATTGTTTTATTAAAGTTTCTATTCCGTCATTCCAAGGTTTAATCTCAGTGTGAATTATAGGTAGATTTTTACTTACTGTCCCTATAATTTTATTGACTTCTGAAAAATATGCGTTCTCGTCAAATTGAGATAATGTGATAATTGCCTTAATATTACCTTTACCAATAACAACATTTTTGTCGAGATAAACCAATGTAGATTGAGACGGCATACAATAAAACAAATTGTTGTCTCCTTCAAACGGAATAGTTACTGTAATCTCAACAACGTTTTGATTATACATTTGTCCCCAATCGTTACGGATTTGTCTTGTCGTTTCTCTTGGCTGTGAAGGCTCTGGTTGACCAATAATAATTGGATAAATAGTGAATTCGTCTTTTAGCTTTTCGGCAAGTTCTGGAACAATTGTGTTTTCAGTTATTTCCAATTTGTCAATGCGCTCTAAAAGAGATTTTCTGCAATTATTTATTACATCACTTAAATGATATTTTCGGAATAAATCGCTCATTTTTTTATGCTTGTCTTTTTACATTGACCGCTAACGAGTGTATATACACCAGATGGTTCTATTTCTTTTAAATCTAAATTTCCTAAGTCATATTTCTTTTTTTTATCGTTAGTCATACTTGGTTGTTTTAAGGTTCAGATTAAAGCCCACAATCGGTTGGATGCATTAAAAGTTCCGATTACGGGCGATTTCCTATCAGGTCACAAAAAAGTTGAAGCGGCCAACAACCCTTAAATAATCCACTATCTCGGCAATTTATTATTGAGCATTTTAGCCGTTCGCTCTTTCTATTTTTTCTCACCACTAATAAAAATATCTCTTAAAAATATAATCAAAATTTTCTTTGCCTAAGAATTCCTTGTTCTTATTTATGTATTCACGTGCAGATAAAAAACCACAGTATTCAACCCGTTCACTAACTTTAATATCTTTCAAAAACTCATCTACAATTGTTTTAAATTTCGCAATAGTCTCCTTATAGTTAATCAAGTCCTGCTCAAATCTGGTTGAGAACGGATTATCAAAACAAAAACTGTATAGTTTAAACTTCTTTTTAACATATTCCGGCTTATCCATGATATTGATTATTCCAAGAAGATGACTACAAAGCTGCTTCACCCCTCCGCCATAGATTGTTTGATCACCAAAACTTTTAATGATCATTTTCAAAAACTTAATAAAAGGGTCAGAAATAGCCGGGCGTCTATATTGTTCTTTATCAAAGTACTTTTCTTCAAACTTAATCGTGCTTTTGCCTAATTTGATTATTTCAAAAGCCTTGACTTCAAATAGTTCAATTGTATTTGTTTCTTCAAATTTAAGAATTACGTCAATTTGTGCATCACGGTCAAATACCACCATGGGTAATTCAAAATCCAAAAGTTTACTGTTCACGCCAGAAAATACATTGTAAGCAAAGGCTTGTGAACTTTTTAAACTTCCAGCCCACTTGTGATATTTAAACCCTTTGGGAGGAGGGGTTATGAAATTTTTCGTTCTATCCTCAAGAACAAAATTGTGCTGGCCATCTGTAATTAATGGAATGTTTAAATTCTTAAACCCTACAACTACAAAATTCTCAATTTCTTTTTTATAATCCATATTATTCTTCTTTTGAATTCAACTTGTTTCTTTTTGTGAGAACTAAGGAATATATATATAATACTGGCTATATTATCCTCAATACATAAATTCAATCTTTCTTTATCTATAACATTCGTAATCAATGAAATATCTGTTTCCGGACGTTTTTACTTCCCCAGACTACTCCTTCCAGCCGTAAAGTTATGAAATCCACCAAATAAGCAAGAATAAATTATAAATATTCTCAGGGATGTTTAATACCCTCTTGTTTGCAGGGAGAAAAGAAGTCCTGGGTTAAAAATATTCTGCAAATTGATATATATCAATGCAAAATCTTCTTTATCGCAAAAATTTAACCTTAACTTTGACAATCGGTTTCATTGGTTGAAGCATTCAATCCATTGTCTCATCATGAGCAACCTAATTCATTAACCACCATGGACGTAGAAATCTTATCCCGTATCCAGTTTGCATTCACCATCTCATTCCATTACATCTATCCGCCATTGAGCATAGGTCTGGGCTTGATGATGGTGCTCATGGAAGGTGCTTACCTGCGCACCAAAAACAAAATGTATGAGCAACTGGCGCGCTTCTGGACAAAAATATTTGCCATTACTTTCGGGCTTGGTGTGGCAACAGGTATTGTCATGGAGTTTGAGTTTGGCACCAACTGGGCAACCTATTCGCGCTTTGTTGGCGATATCTTTGGCAGCGCACTGGCCGCTGAAGGCATCTTTGCCTTTGCACTCGAAAGTGGTTTCCTGGGCGTGCTGCTGTTTGGCTGGAACAGGGTTAAACCCATCGTTCATTTTATCTCTACCCTCGGTGTTTGGTTCGGTTCGATGTTCTCGGCCGTGTGGATCGTTATTGCCAACAGCTGGCAGCAAACACCTGCCGGTTATCACATTGTGGGCGAAGGCAGTGCGAGACGTGCCGAAATTACCGATTTCTGGGAAATGGTTTTTAACCCCTCGAGTGTCGATCGCATCCTGCATGTCTGGATCGGCGCGCTGATCGCCGGAGCCTTCCTGGTGATGAGTGTTCATGCCTGGTATCTGTTGAAAGGCAGGTATTCCGAACTATCGAAAAAAGCCTTTGTCATTGCCCTTTCCGTTGCTGCTTTGTTCTCGGTGCTGCAACTGGTAACGGGTCACAGCTCAGCCAGCGGTGTTGCCAAAAACCAACCCGCCAAGCTGGCTGCTTTCGAAGGACACTACAACAGCAGCGATCAGGCGCACCTGTATCTGCTGGGCTGGGTCGACAATAAAAATCAGAAAGTTTACGGCCCCTATATTCCGGGCGGATTAAGCTTGCTTGTGCATGGAAATTTTGACACCCCTATGCCCGGGCTGAACGATTTCCCTCAGGATGAAATTCCGACACAGGTGAATGCAGTTTTTCAGTTCTATCACCTGATGGTGGCCTTCGGGCTCTATTTTATCGGACTCACTTTGTTTGGCATCTTCATGTGGTGGCGGGGTAAACTGTTTCATTACAAGTGGTTGCTTTGGGTGTTTGTGTTTTCGGTCATCCTGCCCCAGCTCGCCAATCAGTTCGGCTGGTTTGCCGCCGAAATGGGTCGTCAGCCCTGGGTAGTGTACGGTTTGTTGCGCACCTCCGATGGTTTATCAGCCGTGGTGACGGCCAACCAGGTGTTGTTCTCGCTGATTATGTTCACCCTGATCTACGCCCTGCTGTTCGTGCTCTTCCTCTATCTGCTCGATAAAAAGATCAAAGCCGGCCCCTATGATGAAAGCGAAACAGAATCAAGACCCTTGCAGGAAAGTGTGGCCGATGTTATCCAGTCCGATTCAAAACCCAATAAATCCTGATCACCATGGCAACTATTTTAGGAATTGATTATCCAACCCTTTGGTTTCTGGTGGTGGGCGCATTGTTTTCCGGCTATGCCATACTGGATGGTTTTGATCTGGGTGCGGGCGCATGGCACCTTTTCTTCAAAGAAGAAAAAAGCCGGAGGATCGCACTCAACGCGGTTGGTCCGGTTTGGGACGGCAACGAAGTGTGGCTGGTTATCGGTGGCGGGGCACTGTTTGCTGGTTTCCCCATTTTATATGCCTCCATCTTCTCGGCCATGTATATCCCCTTTATGTTGTTTCTTTTTGCCTTGATATTCAGGGCTGTATCCATCGAATTCAGAAGCAAGGAAACCATGAAATGGTGGCGCAACACCTGGGATATTTCCTATAGTGTTTCGAGTGTGCTCATGGCTGTTTTGCTTGGCGTGGTGATGGGCAACGTACTTCAGGGAATTGCCCTCGGCGAAAACTTTGAGTTTCAGGGTCACTGGCTCGAATTTTTGAATCCCTATGCGATCATGGTTGGCATCACCACCCTGGCCTTGTTCATGATGCACGGCGCGATCTACCTCGCCATGAAGACCGAAGGACAGTTGTTTGTCAAGGTGCACAAATTGCTCAACAGATCCATTATTTTCTTCATCGTAAGTTACAGTATTGTAACCATTTACACTTTGTTCTATTTGCCTCACCTGTCAGATAATCTTACCGAAAACGCTGCTCTGTTGGTTGTCCCCTTGCTCGCCTTTCTGAGCATTGCCAATGTTCCCCGGCTGGTGAGCAAAGCAAAATATGTGCATGCTTTTATCTTTTCGGCGCTTAGCATGAGTTTTCTACTGATACTGGTGGCCCTCGAATTGTATCCGGCAATGGTAATGTCAACCATTGATCCACAATACAGCATTACCGTGTATAATGCGGCTTCATCCGAGAAATCGCTTGGCATTATGCTGATTATGACAGCTATAGGCGCTCCATTAGTGATCACCTACACCGTATTTGTCTACCGCACCTTCTGGGGGAAAGTCAAAATGGATGAGACCAGCTATTAAGCTGTAATCTCTTCTTTGTTTAGCCGTTTGACAGCTTTAAACCGAGATGTTTTTGGGAGAGTCTACGCCAGGCTCTTGAAAGAAAAGCCCAGATTCGTATAGTGTTCCAGCACCCGTCGGAGTGCATAAAACATTTTGTCTTCCGACTTCTCGCTGTCGTGAAACACGATGATGGATCCGTCTTCTGCATTATTCACTACATAATCAAGGCATTGATCAGGGGTTGTTTCACGGTCAAAATCATAACTCAACACGGACCACATCACGATGGTGTATTCCTTCTTCAATGCCTGTATCTGCGACGGGGTAATCCGGCCATAGGGCGGTCTGAACCAGGTTGAATCAATAACATCGCGGCAAAGATTCACATTTTCATAATACTCATTCAGTGGTGTTCGCCAACCGTTCAGGTGGTTGAAGGTGTGGTTACCCGTCAGATGTCCCTGATTCAGTATCATTTGGTACACATCCGGATACTTTGCAGCGTTTTCGCCTACACAAAAAAAGGTGGCTTCAGCCTGATAGTCAGCCAGCAGTTTCAACACGCGGGGAGTAATTTCCGGATGGGGACCATCGTCAAAAGTCAGGTAAAGCCTGTTGTTCCCCGATGGCATGCTCCAAAGCAAAGAGGGATAAAAGATCTTCAGAAATGCCGGTACGGTTACAGCTTTCATAGCACAAATTTACACAACCTTCATCAGCAGGTGTTATTCAAAATGTTAATTTTGCTAAAAATTACCGGAACCTGTTCTGGGCCGGAATCTGTTTTTGCAAGTGACCGATTACAAAATGATATACATATGAAAAGATTAGTATTGATTCGCCATGGCGAAAGTGAATGGAACAAGTTAAATGTTTTTACCGGCTGGACCGATGTTGACCTTTCCGAAAAAGGAGTTGAAGAAGCCAAAAAAGGCGGACGTCAGCTGAAAGAAAAGGGTTTCGAATTCAAGATGGCTTACACCTCCTACCTGAACAGGGCCATCAAAACCCTGTGGCTGGTGCTCGAAGAAATGGATCAGATGTACATTCCGGAAGTGAAAAGCTGGCGGCTCAACGAGAAACATTATGGCGAACTGCAAGGCCTGAATAAACTCGAAACGGCCGAAAAATATGGCGATGAGCAGGTATTGCTCTGGCGTCGTAGTTTCGATGTGCCTCCCCAACCCCTGGCTGACAATGATTCCAGGAATCCGAAAAAAGACAAAAGATACACCGATGTTTCTCCGGATGACCTTCCGCTTACCGAGTCGCTCAAGGATGTTATCGAACGCATGATTCCATACTGGAACAGCGATATCAAACCTTCGCTGGTGCAAAAAGGCGAAATACTGGTTGCTGCTCACGGAAACAGCCTGAGAGCCCTGGTCATGCATTTAAAAAACATGAGTGAGGAAGAAATTCTGGCATTTAATATTCCAACTGCTGTTCCCTATGTTTTCGAATTCGACGACAACATGAAGCTTCTTAAAGACTATTTCATCGGCGACCCCGACGAAATAAAAAAACTGATGGACGCTGTTGCCAGCCAGGGAAAAGCTAAAAAATAATCCAAGACTTTTTTTCGTTGATTTCGTCTTCTATCCGCGTTCATAAGTAAATTATTAACTTCCGAAGTTTAGAATTATCAATTCAGGAGAAATTAAGTATAAAATTTTCTTCTTTTCCTTTTGTCTTGATACAAAAGGAACAAAAAATCAAGCCTGCGCGATTCCCCCGCAAATGCTGCCGCGCGAACACTTTCACCGAAGGTAATCCTTTCGCGTGGCAATAGATTTATTTCCATAAGGCCACGCGAAAGGATTCGCGCGGCAGCGAGGGAAATAAAAAAACTGATGGATGCTGTTGCCAGCCAGGGGAAAGCCAAAAAATAAAACATTTAGCCCTTAACCCCCAAACCCCCACATTATTATTCATTCCATCGCTTCCATCTGATATTTCAACAGACAGTTGTTTCTTTTTCCGTACTTTTGGCGTTGATACGGATAAGATTGCCATCCGGAACCTTGACAACCGTTGCCAAAAGCCAGCCAACTATGAACAAAAGATGGGTTATCCCCGACATCCATGGATGTAGCAAAACCTTACGTAGTCTCGTTGAACAGCAGATTAAGCCTGACTTATCTGACGAATTGTATTTTCTGGGCGACTATATCGATCGTGGCCCGGACAGCAAAGGGGTAATTGATTTTCTGATGAAGTTACAGGAAGAAGGTTATAACACAAAATTCCTGTTGGGTAATCACGAAGACTATTGTGTGAAAGCCTGGGAAGAAGACCTTAAAAAGAAACCGTTTCTGGGCATGCGCTTTAAGGGCAAGATTCAATCAGTGTGGGAGTTACACGGAGGAAAGGAAACCCTTGCGAGTTTTGGGGCAAAATTTGCTTCCGAAATACCCCAACAATATATCGACTGGATGCGCAAACTGAAAATGTATCTTGAGCTGGACAAATTTATTCTCGTTCATGCCGGCTTCAACTTCAACATCGACGATCCGCTGACAGACACTTTCGCCATGCTCTGGACCAGAGAATTTAAGGTTAACCCACTGAAAATCCGCAATAAAAAAGTCATTCATGGCCATGTACCTGTCGACCTTGAATTTCTTGATCATGTCGTAAAGTCGACACACTATCATTTCGTTGATCTGGACAACGGCGTTTATATGGAAAGCCGGGCCGGCTATGGCAACCTGATTGCCCTCGAACTGAATTCGTGGGAATACGTGGTTCAGACGAATATTGATTTTTAGTCTGCCAACTATTTATTGCTTGTGCTTTTATAACACAAATCCATTTCGGTCGGCCCGATCAGTCAGTAAAAGCCAGTCGCAGCAGCGCACTTACATTCCGTAAAAACAGCGAGGCCGCCACTATTTCCGCATCTCAAGCAATATCCCGAGCATCTGACTGGCTGCCTGTGAAATGATGGTTCCCGGGCCGAAAATAGCCACCGCACCGGCATCATACAAGTACTGATAATCCTGATGGGGTATCACTCCGCCAACAATCACCATAATATCTTCACGGCCCAGTTTTTTCAACTCTTCAATAACCTGAGGAACAAGTGTTTTATGACCGGCAGCCAGACTGGAAACACCAAGAATATGGACGTCGTTTTCGGCAGCCTGACGGGCAGCTTCGGCAGGTGTCTGGAACAAAGGTCCGATGTCGACATCAAAGCCAATGTCGGCATAACCTGTCGCCACCACCTTGGCCCCACGATCGTGTCCGTCCTGTCCCATTTTAGCTATCATGATGCGTGGCCGGCGCCCCTCGAGCTTTGCAAACTCATCGGCCAGTGCAGTTGCTTTTGCATAGCCAAGATCGCCACGGCTTTCCGATGAATAAACCCCCGATATAGAACGGATTACCGCTTTGTAACGGCCAAATATCTTTTCGCAGGCCATAGAAATCTCACCGAGAGAAGCCCGTTTCGAAGCCGCGTCCACAGCCAGCTCAAGCAGGTTACCTTCACCGGTTTCACACGAATGGGTGATGGCATCGAGTGCCAGCTGCACCTCCGCTTCGTTGCGCTTGGCCCGAAGCACCCTGAGGCGTTCGATCTGCGACAGACGCACAGCCGTGTTGTCAATATCCAGGATGTCGATCGGATCTTCTTTCTCAAGCCGGTATTTGTTCACACCCACGATCACATCTTTGTTCGAATCGATTCGTGCCTGCTTCCGGGCTGCTGCTTCTTCAATCCGCATTTTAGGCAAGCCTGTTTCGATGGCTTTGGCCATTCCACCCATTGATTCAACCTCCTCGATCAGCGCCCAGGCTTTTTCGGCCAGTTCGTGGGTTAGCTTTTCAACATAATACGAACCTGCCCATGGATCGACCACTTTGCAGATATTCGTTTCTTCCTGCAGATAAATCTGGGTGTTACGGGCAATGCGTGCCGAAAAATCGGTTGGCAGGGCAATGGCTTCATCCAGGGCATTGGTGTGCAGCGACTGTGTGTGTCCGAGTGCTGCACCAAGGGCTTCAACACAGGTGCGGGCCACATTGTTGAACGGATCTTGTTCGGTAAGGCTCCATCCCGAAGTTTGGGTATGGGTGCGCAGTGCCATCGACTTGGTCATTTTGGGATCGAACTGCTTCACAATCTTAGCCCATAACAGCCGGGCAGCACGCAGTTTGGCTATTTCCATGAAATGATTCATGCCCAGTGCCCAGAAAAACGAAAGGCGGGGGGCAAAAGCATCGATGTCGAGTCCTGCTTTCAATCCGGTGCGGATATAATTGAGTCCATCGGCAAGGGTGTAGGCAAGCTCGATGTCGGCTGTGGCACCGGCCTCCTGCATGTGATAACCAGAAATAGAAATTGAGTTGAACTTGGGCATCTTTTTCGAAGTGAACTCAAAAATATCGGCGATGATTCGCATCGATGACTCCGGTGGGTAAATATAGGTGTTGCGCACCATAAATTCCTTAAGGATATCATTCTGTATGGTTCCGGCCAGCTCATCCAGCCTGGCTCCCTGTTCCAGAGCAGTAACAATATAAAAGGCCATGATGGGCAAAACCGCTCCATTCATGGTCATCGATACTGACATTTTGTTGAGCGGAATCTGATCGAACAAGATCTTCATGTCGAGTATCGAGTCGATGGCTACCCCGGCCTTGCCAACATCGCCAACAACACGCTCATGATCAGAGTCATAACCACGGTGTGTAGCCAGATCGAATGCCACTGACAAGCCTTTTTGTCCGGCAGCCAGGTTGCGGCGATAAAAAGCATTCGAATCCTCGGCTGTCGAAAATCCGGCATACTGTCTGATGGTCCAGGGCTGCATCACATACATGGTTGAATAAGGGCCGCGCAGAAATGGAGGAAGTCCGGCAGCATATTCGAGGTGTTCCATATTTTCGAGCTCAGCAGCCGTGTAGGCTGGCTTCACCTGAATATGCTCAGGTGTTTCCCAGTCGGCCGAGATACCGTTTTTTTGTTCCCATTGTTCAGGTGTCATGCCGGTTTCGGGTATTTTGTGTAAATTGATATGCTTGAAATTCGGTTTCATAAGGAGTGTTTTTCGTTGTTTGCCATAGTCAAGAATTATGCAATACCCAATTGCTGCTGAAGCATTTGCAGTGTTTCGAGCACGTTGCTTCTGACGTGAATAAAATGTCGCGTGCCGGCAGCTTTCAGCTCATCGGCCAGTTCGGTCGGATTGCCTGCAAGCACCACAATGGCTTCGTTTTTCAAAGCTTCAGAAATGGTCTTTGCGTTGCCAACATATTCCTCATCGGAGCTGCAAATGACAACCAGCTCGGGCTTCTGTTCACCCACTGCTGCAATGCCATCCTCAATGGATTTGAAACCGGGGTTGTCAACCACTTCGAAGCCGGCGCAGGCAAAGAAATTGGATGCAAAATTGGCGCGTGCTTTTCGCATGGCCAGATTGCCGTAAGTAAACATCCAGGCTACAGGCCGTTTTGCCGTTTTGCTGAAAACATCTGTATTGTAGCGCAACCGCTCAAATGCCTGTGCACCACGGTAGGTTCTGATGGTTTCTATCTCCGATTCAGGGCTTGTTTTGTCATCGGCTTCGAAAGAGGAGGGCTGAATATTCTCAGAAAGGCTTTCGCTATAATTGGGATATTGGTTTGTCCCCAGCAGTATCTCGCGGCGGATGGCAATATTCAGGTCTCTTTTTTGAGCGCTCTCACTGATCATTTTCTGTACCGAGCCCTTGCGCAAAGAAGCAACAAAACCACCTTCGTCCTGAAGTTGCATAAACAGCTTCCAGCTTTCTTCTACCAGCGAATGGGTGAGATTTTCGATGTAGTAAGAACCGGCAGCCGGGTCGGCTACTTTGTCGAGATAGGATTCTTCCTTGAGAATAAGTTGCTGGTTGCGGGCGATACGCTCGGCAAATTCGGTAGGCTTTTCGAAAGGTATGTCGAATGGCAGTACTTTAAAAGAATCCACACCGCCCAGAATGGCCGACATGGTTCCGGTGGTGGTGCGGAGCATGTTCACATACGGGTCGTAGATGGTGAAATTCCAACTGCTGTTCATGCCGTGGATAAACATGCGGCCGTTGCGGGCATCGTTTAGCCCATAGACATTGGCAATTTTGGCCCACAACAACCGGTAAGCACGAAGTTTGGCAATTTCCATGAAATAGTTTGAACCAACAGCGAGGTTGAATTTCATATGAGGCGTAATCTCACCGATGTAAAAGCCCTTGTCGGTCAAACGGGTCAGGTATTCACTGCCAACCGCGAGGGTAAAGGCAATTTCCTGTACGATGGTAGCCCCTGCATTGGCAAAAATATGCCCGTTTACGCCAATTGCACGATAAACCGGGAGTTTCTGAACAGCCTTTATCAGCTCGGCTGCCAATTCAAAATCAGCCTTTTCCGACTCATACCACTTGCCACGGCGCGAAAAACGCATGATGGGATCGAAGTTGACCGAGCCATGGATTTTATCTAAAGGCCGGTTGTACTTTTTCACGAGCTGTTCGATAATTCTCACCAATCCGAGTTGTTGCGAGGTTCCGGTGAAATTGATGTCGGCAATGTCGGCGCGTATGTTTTTCAGCAGGGCTTCAATGTCTTCGAGGGCATATTGCTTGCGACAGTCGAGCTCAAAACCAAGTGAATCTACTCCTTTCATCAGGATATCAAGGGCTTTCTCGTTGGCAACTTTCACATCATCAACCTGTATGTCCTGCCGCACTTTCCAGTCGTTTCCTGAAGGCTGATTGCCTCTCACAAAAGGAAACTCGCCCGGAAAAGATTTCAACCAGCTGATGTGTTCCAAATCGCCCGAACGGTAATAAGGTTTTACGGGAAAACCTTCGTTGGTTCTCCAGATCAGTTTTTTGTCGTAATCGGCACCTTTCAGGTCTTTTACAATCTGATCTTCCCACTGTTGGGTGCTGATGGGAGGGAAGTCTCTGAACATCTTTTTTACTTGATTTTCCATATCATATAGGTTCATTTGGACTGTTGGTTTGTCCGTTGCTACAGAATTTACACACTCATAAGCAATGGGTTAGATAAATCACACGGCAAAATTACGACAAATATCGCAATGGCCTGAAGTTTGGCCCGGATTTGTTGTTAATAAATTCACAAAGCAAACTTGTCCAGATACGTGGCTCAACAGCATAAGGCAGGGTAGGAAACACTGTTTCGGGCAGCACAATTCCGAATACAATAAGAGTCAGTGTACTACCAACTTTGTCAGCACTCCGTAATGATCCGACACTTTCCCGATGATATTGCCGGTGAATACAATCTGCGATTCTATCACCTGCATTCGATTGTTTTGCTTCATGAAAATGTAATCAATCCGGCCTGGCTGGCTGCCGCCGATTGTATTGTAAATAGCTTGTGCAGGCCGGTTGTTGGCATCGGGATAAATGCTCAGGAACGAATCTTTAAACGTACCGTTCTTTACCATAGTGTTGTACCCTTCGCTCCAGGGAAAATCGCTGGTTGGGTTAACATTGAAATCGCCGCACACCCACGACATTGCATCGGGAATGAAGGCTTCTTTTTCGGCAACCATCGTTTTGATGTTTTCAATTTGTTTGTTCTGTTCCTCATCGCTTAACGAAGTGCGCCAGTGGGTGTGGGCCGAAAAAACATGCATTCTCCCTTCCGGGATCTGATAGGCCCCATAAATCACCTTGCGCGAACTGATGGTGTTGGTGCCGGTTGCCGTAGAAACATAGCGTTCATCGCTGTCGAGCAAGGGATGTTTTGATAAGACGGCAACCCCCTCTTCCCACACTTCCCAGCCATAATGCGCCCAGTTCCAGACATAGTTATACTCCATGTCATAGCTCTGTTTCAACCGCCTGGCTATTTCGAGCGCCATATTGTCGTCGCGGATAATACCCTGAACAATGGGTGAATTCTTGTGCTGTGCACATTCCTGAAGTGCAACAAAGTCGATATCCATCAGGCCTATCAGATCAGTGATCAGGTTGAACTTTTCATTCTGCATGGACTCCTGATAGGTGTGCAGATTAATGGTTAATATCAGATATTCATTTGCTGCCGTTTTAAAGAGCCCCTGTTTGATACCATTAAGCGAGGTTTCCTTGAAATCAACCACGACACTTAAGGTTTGAGAGGCACTATCACCCTCGTTATCAATTGCTGAAACCTGAATGTCAAAAGTTCCCGGATCCACATATGTGTGGCTGATGCTGATCTGTGAAAAATCATTCGCCCCATAGTTATTCACTTTGCTATCGCCCCAGCTGATGGTCAAGTTAGTGATTTCCCCGTCAGGATCGGTTGCACTTCCCGACAATTGGAGATGCAGACCATCAGCTGCATAGCTCAACTCAAGCAATGGTTTCCGGTTGACCGTTTCGGATGATTTGGCACAGGAAAGCAACAATATGACGGGAATGAGCAGGCAGAATTTCATCATCAGTTATTCTCTTTTGAAAAATCCATAAAGAGCGATATGATCCCAGTCGCCCATGGGCTCGCCCTGATAGTAAAATACCAGACCATCGACCCATTCACCGGTATAATGGCGTTGAAGCAGGCTCTCGCGAAGGGTAATAGTCGTGTTCTGACCGCCGGTAGTGCCTTGAAAAAAGTCGTACCATGATTGATACGATGGAACAGTACCCGGTCCATTAAAATCGGCACTTTCCAACAGGTTTATCTTTGCCACCGAAACTGTGCCAGCAGCTCCGAAACTATCTGAAATGGCTATTGTGAGCCCGTTAAAATAGCGCTTTGACAAGGTATCTGCTATCGTTTTCAGTTTCTCCAGCATGGTTTTACCTTGTTCAACTTCAATTACCCCATCAACAAAGGCTATCCGTTGTATTGCATTCTCATCCACAAAAAGAGAATCTTTGGATGAATAAATAGCAAAAGATTCGGTTTTATATGCCTGTTGTTCACCGGCTTCGGGCTTTTCTCTGATCTCGCTGCAACTTGTCAGCACTAACCCTAAGAGCAATATGAAGACAATCCACAAAACTGTTGGTCTGGTCATTGTAATCCTTTCTTTTTCAATTGCCCGATTTATGGCTTTGACAAGCTTTATACATTTGTCAGGTATAAAACTGAAATTGACAATTCCGGTAAAATTATCAGCTAAATTAAGCAATTTTGAAAGCCGGATCAATCGTAACCCGGCTTTTAGGGCTTTCCTTTCTCAAGTTCGGGTAGTGGGGAATCAATTCATGAACCTTACAGCAGACAACAATCCAGGCTGTCAGTTTGCGTGAGGATCATGTTCCTTTACATACTCCAGAAGTTGTTTAGCAACATCGGTAACAAGTACAATCTGGCTGTAATCGATATGAACTCCGTTGAAGTACTGCATGATAAGCGAGTCGCCCAGACTGGTTTCAGGCAATATTCCGGTAAAAATAAAGCCCAGGTTTTCGAGCTGCATCACCATGGTTGGTGTCATCTGATCCTGTAAACTTATGTACAGTTCAATCACCTGAATCTCATCGGCAAAAATTTTCCTCATTTCACTGCGCATTACCTTCATGGTGTCGTGACCCGATTTGCGTAAGCTTATTTCGGCCAGCGATCTCAACGCATGGACTTTTGTTTCAATAACACAGTGTTCGCAGGCTGGCGTGGGATTATCGGGGACAACACACTCAACATGATCACCAATGTTCTGATAAAGCAGCTTAATCATATCAAGGTGATGCAAGGGTGCAAAAATCTGTCTAGGTGCAGGGATCTCAAGGTATTTAAATC
>DITE01000089.1:2913-7432 GCA_002422725.1 Bacteroidales bacterium UBA6192 | reverse complement strand
CCGAGCTGGAATCCCCATTGTAGGTCCTCGATGTCTGCTTCTTTAATTGGGGCAATGAAGCCATTGCCGGATTTGGATTCAACACTTTTATCAACCACAATCGTTGCGGTGGGGCCGGCCATCACCCTGATATTGACCAATTTCAGATCGGCTATTTTATGTCCGATATACAGGGGAATCTGAATATTTTTCATGGTCAGTTCCTGCTCAATCGGACTTAGTCCGCCACCAATGCTTGGGGCTTTGAATACACTGCCCGAGGTGTACCAGTTGATTTCGGGCTGGATATAGGTTTTCGTACCTAACCTGACAAATGCCCCGTAGAGGAAGCTGCTTTTAAGATCGCTTTTTATGTCGCTCTGATCAGTTGACAGTTTACTGGTAGTATATCCGATTTTTGGTCCGAAACTGATCTGAGCTGACACGCCAATGTATAGAAACATGACCGCGGCAATAAGAATAGTATTTTTCATAAGGCTGGGTTTTTGTTGTGCAACAAATTACTTATTTGAGTGAATTAATTTGCCAAAGGTAATGTATGCAACAGTTTGAGCAACTATTTCGGGTTATTTTTTTTAACAAACAGTGGCTTAAAACTTGATGGATGTTAACTCTGGATTCAAAGTGAATAGTATTACTTTTACACAAAATACATTGAGATATGACAAAACGACTTTCATTGATTTTGTTGGTTCTTACAAGTCTGGTTTTTTCTGCCAGCTCCCAGAACAAGGCTTTTCAGTTTGGTTTCAAGGTGGCTCCCAACATTGGCTGGATGAAGCCCGATGCTCAGGATTACAGCCGAAATGGTATTGATGCCGGTTTCAGCTGGGGGTTTCAGGCCGAATTTTTTCTGATGGAAAATTATGCCTTCAACACCGGATTCGATGTGGTTTATCTCAACGGAAGCCTGGATTATCCATATAAATCAGGCTCTAAAGTTGGAGTTATGAGCCGTTCAATTAAATCAAAATACATCGAGTTGCCCCTTATCCTGAAGATGAAGACAAACGATTTTGGAAAATTTAGATTTTATGGTCAGGTGGGTTTTGGACTTGGATTCTTGCTCGATGCTGAGGCTGAAGACCGTTTCTTCAGTCAGGGTGTCCTAGATGAGAAGAAAACCCTTGAAATCAGAAAACAACTTAGATTTACGCGTGAGTCGCTCATTTTAGGTGCCGGTGCCGAGTATTCACTGGGGGGGTCAACTTTCCTGTTTGCAGGAATTAAATTTGATAATGGATTCATTGATATATTGAAAGACCAGAACACAGTGAATTCAAGCATCGAAAATAAAGCCATCTCAAACTACCTTGAAATTCAGATTGGATTAATGTTCTAAATACCTCCAAGTGAAAATAGCCCTTGCGCAACTGAATTACCATATTGGTAATTTTGAAGACAACACATCGAAAATTATACAAATGGCTCAGAAGGCAGCTGCCATGGGAGCTGATCTCATTGTTTTTGCCGAGCTGGCCTTATCGGGTTATCCACCACGCGACTTTCTGGAGTTTGATGATTTTATCGATAAATGTGAACTTTCGGCCCGCCAGATTGCTGATTCATGCCCGAACATTGCACTGATTGTGGGCAGCCCGGTTCGCAACTTGAGCGGAAAAGGAAAACCGCTCTACAATGCTGCATTGTTTATCAATCAATCCGTGATCAGAGAGTTTCATAAGGCCTTGTTGCCCAACTACGATGTTTTTGACGAGTACCGGTATTTTGAGCCTGCAACGACATTTGATCTGCTCGAATTCAAAGGCTGTAAAATTGCAGTCACAATCTGCGAAGACCTCTGGAATATTGGGAATGACCCACTGTATCGGGTAAATCCGATGGATGAACTTATGCCACTCGCCCCTGATTTCATGATCAACATTGCAGCATCGCCATTCCATTACGATCAGGCTGAGTCGCGCAGGGAGGTGCTCAGACAGAATGTGGAGAAATACAAGCTCCCATTGATTTATGTGAATCATGTTGGTGCCCAGACTGAGTTGCTTTTCGACGGAGGTTCGATGGCTTTTTCACCGAATGGAAAAGTGCATACAAGTTTGAATTTCTTTACTGAAGATTTTAAAATAGTTGAGTTGGATCAGTTACTAACTGATGACATTCAAATAGACAATCAGAATATACCTGAAAAAATTGAACGAATTCACGATGCTCTGGTAATGGGTATCAGGAATTATTTTGGCAAACTGGGTTTCCGGAAAGCGATATTGGGATTGTCGGGTGGCATCGATTCAGCTGTTACTATGGTACTTGCGGCAAAGGCACTTGGACCCGATAATGTGTATGGACTGTTGATGCCCTCACAGTATTCGTCAGGGCATTCTATTGACGATGCCTTGTCGCTCAGCAGGAAATTGGGGTCTCCCTCAGGAACTTTGCCCATAGGAGAGATGTATGACGTGTTTGAAGACAAACTTGAACCGTTTTTCAGGGGAACTGATTTTGACCTCACAGAAGAAAACATGCAGGCCAGAATACGCGGGCTATTGCTTATGGCCATGTCGAACAAATATGGATACATTCTGCTGAATACCTCAAACAAAAGTGAAGCAGCAGTTGGCTATGGCACTTTATATGGCGATATGAACGGAGGCCTTTCGGTAATTGGCGATCTGTATAAAACCGAAGTGTATGAGCTTGCCCGCTTTATCAACCGTGATGATGAAATTATCCCGCTGAATACGATACTCAAACCACCATCTGCCGAATTGCGTCCCGATCAGAAAGACAGCGACAGCCTGCCTGATTACGAAGTGCTTGATCAATTGCTGTATCAGTATATTGAAAAACGCAAAGGACCAGCTGAATTGCTTAAGATGGGTTTTGACGAAATTTTGGTAAAAAAGGTACTCCGACTTGTGAATACTAATGAATACAAGCGATATCAAACACCTCCCATTCTCAGGATATCACCCAAAGCTTTTGGCATGGGCAGGCGTATGCCTATTGTAGGGCGTTACCTGTCGTGATAAGACTGTTTACAGATTGATTGCTTCTACCGACTTAATTTGCGGAATGGCTTTTCGTATCGTGTTTTCAACACCATTTTTAAGCGTCATGGTGCTATACGGGCAACTTCCACATGCGCCGGTGAGTTCAACATTTACCACATTATCTGCTGTTATTTCAACAAAGCGGATGTCTCCGCCATCCTGCTGAAGATAAGGTCTTACCTGCTCAATCAGATTTTTTACTTTTCTTTCGATGACTTCTTTTTCGGTTTCCATGATCAATATATATTAATTGAATTTATTTTATTTCTGAAGCAATATGGCTGTAATCCTGTTGCGAACGGTATGGGCAATATCGGCGAATGAACGGGCAACAGGCGATTCATCATCAAGGGCAATGGGGTTCCCCGAATCGCCTCCTTCGGTAATCTGTTCAACAATCGGTATCTGACCAAGCAAAGGAATTCCCAGTTCGCTGGCAAAGCGCTCGCCATGCCCTTTCCCAAAAATGTAATATTTCTTGTCCGGTGCATCCTGAGGGGTAAAATAGGCCATGTTTTCGATCAGTCCAAGCAAGGGGATGTGCAGTTTTTCCTGGTTAAACATACTGGCAGCGCGTTTTACATCGGCAAAAGCCAATTTTTGAGGAGTGGTCACCACAACGGCCCCGGTCACAGAATAAGATTGAGCAAGTGTGAGTTGAATATCGCCTGTCCCAGGAGGAAGATCGATTATCAGAAAATCAAGAACCCCCCAGTCAGCATCGCTCAGCAATTGGTTGAGTGCACTTGTTGCCATTGGTCCACGCCAAACAAGTGGCTTGTTGGTGTCGACAAAGAAGCCGATTGACAGCAACTTGATTCCGAATTTTTCAATCGGAACGATTACCGGTTTACCTTCGCGTTCAAAAACCCCGGGCTGCTGACCTTCCACACCAAACATCATCGGTATGGAAGGGCCATAAATGTCGGCGTCGACAAGCCCGACTTTTGCCCCTGAACGTGCCAGAGCAATAGCCAGATTGGCCGCAACCGTTGATTTGCCGACTCCGCCTTTTCCCGAAGCCACTGCGATGAGGTATTTTACTCCGGAAAGAGGACCCCGTCCCTTCTCTTTTTCCGAAACCGGCTTGATGTCGATCCGGATGTCTTCGCCAAAAGCTTCAATCAAAGCCTTGTTTGCCGAATTGATTACTATGTTTACCGCTGGTTCATCCGTGCGAGGAAACACCAGTCTGAAACTGATACTGCCCTCACCCAGTTCGAGTCCATCGAGCATACCCAGATCAACAATATTGTCGCCTTTAGCAAAATAGATTACCCCTTTCAATACATCAACGACTTCTGATTTGCTCAGTACCATTACAATTCTTATTTAGTCTGAATAACAATAGATAATACAAGACCTGCAAAATTATGGTTTTTTTCTTGATGGGGGATAATGTGGTGAGATTTTCGAGTAGTAATGTCTTTTTAGCCCCCAAACCCCCATGCTCCCGGGCAATCTTTCGCATGGCAATAAGCTCAAAACATTTTTACTTGTTCCAT
>DITE01000089.1:0-2870 GCA_002422725.1 Bacteroidales bacterium UBA6192 | reverse complement strand
CTTTCGGATTGCCGCATCGATCTGATGGTTAAATGGTTATCCAATGCCCATTGCATCAGTGTCTGGCTGAAATCTTTATAAGAGGTGGGTTCCAACAGCCAGGTTTGATCATCAAGTTGCTTAAAATGGTTAAGTCCTTTAACCGACTTAATGATGTTCAGGTCGATAGCTTTATCAAATTCAACAACAAAGGATTGTTTACCGGAAAAGGTTTTCGTGAGCACTGCAGTCTTGTCATCGGCCACAATCCTGCCCTGATGGATAATGATGGCCCTGTTGCATATGGCTTCCACTTCCTGCATAATATGGGTCGACAGGATGACTGTTTTTTCACGGCCAATGTTTTTGATCAGTTGTCTGATGTCAGCCAACTGATTCGGGTCGAGGCCTGAAGTTGGTTCGTCAAGGATCAATACCTCCGGATCGTGGATAAGCGCCTGTGCCAGACCAACCCGCTGACGATATCCTTTGGACAGGGCTCCGATTTTCTTGTGTTTCTCGATATCCAGTCCGGTAATATCAATCATTTGATTGATACGCTTTTCCGAATTTCTGCCAAGCTTGTGAATGCCTGCAATAAATGACAAATATTCTTTCACATACATGTCAAGATAGAGTGGGTTATGCTCCGGAAGGTAACCTACAATCTTCTGTACGTCAATGGGATTGTCCTGAACATCAAAGCTATTCACGCTGACATTGCCCGATGAAGGGGGGATGAAACAGGTTAATATTTTCATCATGGTCGATTTCCCGGCTCCGTTCGGGCCAAGCAATCCAACAACCTCACCCTTTTCGATGGTGAAAGAAACATCATCCAGGGCTTTCTGTTTTCCGTACAATTTCGTAACTTGCTCTACCTTAACCGACATCTTTAGTGTATTGATACAATAACCCGACAAAAGTACATAAAATGAACAAATGCCGGGTCCATGGTGGTTGCTCTCAACATTGTCTTCTTTCAATTTTGATGTGCATGCCTCTATTTATCTTTTCTTTGTGGAACTTCGTGTCTTCTTGGTGGAGCTCCGTGCAAGAGCTATAACACAAAGTTCCGCAAAGAATCACGGAGTGACACAAAGTGATAATTGATTAAAATCAATAAACACTTTTCACTCATAATATTTTTCTCTGTGGAACTTCGTGTCTTCTTGGTGGAGCTCCGTGCAAGAGCAATAACACAAAGTTCCGCAAAGAATCACAGAGCGACACAAAGTGATAATTGATTAATAATCAATAAACACTTTTCACTCATAATATTTTTCTCTGTGGAACTTCGTGTCTTCTTGGTGGCTCTCTGTGCAAGAGCTATAACACAAAGTTCCGCAAAGAATCACGGAGTTGCACAAAGGGATAATTGATTCAGAATCAATATAAACAATACTCTGCACATCAAAATGAGATTTAAGCTCAACAAGCCCTATCCGAAATTTAAGGAAAATACTACCTTAGCCACATCAATCCCTGATCAACCTGAACCATGTCGATAAGTCAGTGTAAATCGCTTCCGATCTGTTTTACAGCCATATTTTGCGCAACGCTTAGCCTCCTGATTGGCCTTTCTTCCTGTACGGAAAAACACAAGGCCCACACCCAACTACTGAATGAATCGTGGCTTCTTTATAATCCGTTATCGGGGGAAACGATTCCCACAGGGGTGCCGGGATCGGTGCACACCGATTTGCTGGCAGCCGGAAAAATACCTGACCCGTTTTTCGGAACAGCAGAAAATGATCTGCAATGGATTAGTAATCAGGATTGGTTGTACACATTGACTTTTAAGCCGGATTTTCAGCCAGCTGATTTTCAACGCAAACTGCTTGTTTTTGACGGTCTGGATACCTATGCCGACGTTTGGTTGAATGATAGCTTAATTCTCNNAATAACAAGCTGACAATCAGATTTTATGCACCGGATAGCATCAACCGGATCAAGGCAGCAAAGTTGCCTTTCAGCCTGCCGGAAGAAAGGGCTTTTTCGCGCAAAGCTCCTTATCAGTTTGGCTGGGACTGGGGGCCTGAATATATTACCATGGGAATCTGGAAGGCGGTCAGACTCGAGGCATGGAATCATATCCGTCTCGAAAACTTTACCATCCATCAGCATGAGGTGGATGAAAATATGGCTGAACTCGAACTGGAAGTTGAGATTGAATCTATTCAGGCAGAAAAAGTGGATGTGCGTCTTCAGATAGGAGATTTGCCCGTGTTCAACTTTGCTGTTGATCTGAAAGCGGGGAAGCAAACACTTGTTTTTCCGCTGAGGATTGCTCATCCGCAACGCTGGTGGCCCAATGGAATGGGAGGCCAATACTTGTACGACCTCACACTTACCCTTCAACACAACAATGCCGTGATTGCCCGCGAAAGCCGGAAGCTGGGGCTGCGTAAAATTGAACTGGTCAGGGAAGCTGATTCTACCGGTGAGTCGTTTTATTTTAGGGTGAACGGGAAACCCATGTATGCCAAAGGAGCCAATTACATTCCCGCCGATCATTTTGTACACCGTCAGACCAGCCAAAAAACCCGTCAGCTGCTTGTTGATGCAAAAGAAGTTCACATGAACATGATCAGGGTTTGGGGCGGAGGAGTTTATCCCGATGATGTGTTTTATGAACTCTGCGACAGCCTGGGCCTGCTTGTGTGGCAGGATTTTATGTTTGCCTGCACCATGTATCCCTTTGATGATGAATTTCTTGCCAATGTTAAACAAGAAGCTGTCGATCAGGTTAAGCGATTAAGAAAACACACTTCTCTGGCATTATGGTGCGGCAACAACGAGGTGGACGAAGGGTTTCACAACTGGGGATGGCAAAAGTCGCTGGCATGGAGCGATGCAGATTCTGCTGCCATCTGGCAGGGATACCTTGC
>DITE01000097.1 GCA_002422725.1 Bacteroidales bacterium UBA6192 | reverse complement strand
TATCTCGATTTTGTTGCCATCAGCATTGCCGCCGATATTGTTCCCATTGTTGGAGAAAACCGTATTATGGCCCACTTTGGCCTCAAATTGCTTAATGCATCACCACGTCCCGGGATTGAATCGGTACTGCGCTATTCCAATATCAACAAACGTGAAGTAACCGATGAGAAAGCCGGATTGTTTCTGAATAAAGAGCTTACCATCAGTGATATGGTATTTTTGATTGGCCCCCGGATTAATGCTGCCGGACGTATTGAAAGTGCCAGCGACTCGGTGAGATTAATGCTTGCCGATAAAATGAGCCACGCCGACAAACTGGCCAAAGCCATCGACGACCTGAACACAGAACGCAGAAACCTTGATAACAGCATTACGGAAGAAGCTTTGGCAATGATAAACAACAATGACTCGTTGAAAAAGGCGAAAAGCACCGTGCTATTTAATGAAAACTGGAGTAAAGGGGTTATCGGAATTGTTGCTTCGCGTCTCACCGAAAACTTTTACAGGCCAACTATAATCCTTACACTCTCGGGCAACCTGATTACCGGATCGGCCCGTTCGGTGAAGAATTTTGATGTATATGATGCGATCGATCATTGTTCGGACCTTCTCGAACATTTTGGCGGACATAAATATGCCGCAGGCTTGTCGCTGAAAAAAGAAAATCTTGAAGCTTTCTGTGATAAATTTGAAACTTATGTCAGTCAGCATATCGATGAAACGATGATGACACCTGAAATAGAAATTGATCTTGAAATCAATTTTGCCGACCTGAATGCGAAATTTATGCGGATATTGAAGCAATTTGCACCATTTGGCCCCGGAAATATGTCACCGGTATTCAAAACTGAGAATGTTATTGACACAGGCAGGTCGCGTATTGTTGGTAAAAATCACCTGAAACTCGATTTGATGCAGACCACTTCAAGAAGTCAGGCCTTCTCAGGAATTGCTTTTCAGCAGGGTCATCATTATGATGCCATCAATAGCGGTAAACCTTTCAGCATTTGTTACCATCTCGAAGAGAATGAATGGCAGAACAAAGTCAACCTTCAGCTGAATGTGAAGGATATCAGGATGGAATAACTTAAACCGGATTGTTTGAGCCTTTTATTACAAAGGCAAACCATATCAGCAAGCTTCCCGAAAGCAAGGCGAAAACACCACTTACCACAACCAAAAATCCGGTAGCTGAGAATGGATTAAATACCATGATGATGCCAAAAATAAGGGTGGTAATTACCGAAATGATGGCAGCAGATTTAGATTTGGAAACAGGGTTATTATTGATCAGCAGATACGCCTGATAAAGCGATGTAAGGATTATCCAGATGCCGAGAAGGATGACAAAGGCAGCAATGGAATTTCTGGTCATAAATAACAGTATCAAAGCGAAAACCAACATCAACAGAGATTGTACCATATTCACAACATAAGGCAGGTTGCGCATCGATTGACGAATGCTTGAGTAGAGCAGAATTAGCCCGGCAATAAGAACTAAAAGTCCTGTATACCAAACTATTGAAAAAATGAGTTGCTCTTTCAGGAAGATTGCTGCAAAGGCATACAAAATTGCAATAATACCACTGAACAGGAAGAAAGTCCAGTTTTGACGCTTTACTGTTTTCATCATGGCAGGCTTATGTTTTTTTGTAAAACTACACAAAACTATCGAATAAAACCCGAACAATAAGATATACACCAAATGCAATCAGCCCAACACCTGCAAAGCGGTTAAACTTTCCAATCATCTTTGGGGTAAGATATTTTTTAATCGAAAATGCACCGTAAGCCTTCATCAGATCACTTATTAACACAATGATCAAAGTGCCACTGAAAAATGTGACCAGCTCTTGTTCGTTGCCCCCAAAACGGGCCGAAATGCCCACAACAACGCCTATCCAGAAGATCCATACAAAGGGATTGACAACATTCATAAAGAAGCCTTTGGCTACAAACATAAGCCAGTGAGGGCCATTAACTTTAATCGGTATTTCACTATTAGGAGGCACTTCCGTAATTACCTTACGACTATAAGTAACCAAACCAAATATGGTCAGAATAATACCGCTTGATATCCCAAACCACAAATAATTACTGGGTTGTGTTACAATCTGAATAGCACCCATCAGACACAGCACAACCATTAACAAATCGTTCAGAAAAATACCAAGAGCAAGTGCTGCTGCAGACCAAAAACCACGATGGATACTTGTTTGAACCAGAGCAAAAAAAGCAGGCCCAAAACCAAAGAAAGTTGCAAGAGTCAATCCAAGTAATGCGCCTTCCAGTAATAATGTCATAATTAGTCTATTCGCTTAAGTTCAATTCTTTCAGGTACGCTTCCCATTCGTCGAATCGCTGACCTTTTAACACCCTAGGAAATTTGTTGGCACTTCCCTCTTTACCAAGCTTTTTCATGTAATTGTTGAACACCCCGGAAGGTAGGATTTTTACGAAAACTTCTTTAATGGCTTCCATACGCTCTACCATATAGTCGTCATTCAACTGATTAAGGTATTCATCAATTTTAGCACTTGCAACCTTGGGATCAATCTTGTCATCAGTACCAAGATACCACCTGTGAGCAAACAAACTTTCATGTCTGACACCTGCCACGGTAAACTCACGTATTTCGATATTGAATTCCTCCTGAAGCATTTCAATAGCACGATTCATGTTTTCCTGCGACAAATGTTCGCCACACATACTTAAGAAGTGTTTAGTACGTCCTGTGATGATAATTTCGCATTTGCTTACATCAGTAAATTTAATGGTATCGCCAATCAGATAACGCCAGGCACCGGCATTAGTTGACAACAAAAGAGCATATTCTACATTGTTTTCTGCTTGTTCCAAAGTTAGGGCAACAGGATTGGCAACAAGATTACCATCGTCGTCGAAATTCACATTGTTAAAAGGAATAAATTCGAAGTAAATCCCATTATCAACAACCAATTGCATTCTTTTTATATCGAAGCCATTTTGATAAGCAATATAGCCTTCTGAGGCGAGATAACTTTCGGAATAAAGCATCGGTTTGCTGAATAGCTTTTCAAAACTTTTTACATATGGGGCAAACGACACACCACTATGAACATAAACTGTTAAGTTTGGCCAAATGTCGTGAATAGTTTTCAGATGATACTCCTCAATAATTCGCTCAAGCAAAATCTGCACCCAGGCCGGAACACCAACAATAACACCGATATCCCAGCTTGGTGCTTTTTTTACCATTTCGTTGAGTTTGGTTGACCAGTCGGGTGCTTTCGAAATTCGTTTCCCGGGCTTATAAAAATGTTGAAACCAAAATGGAATATTACCCGTTGTGATGCCCGAAAGATCACCTGCATAGTAAGTACCGTTATATTGAAGATGTGTGCTTCCTCCAATCATCAGAATACCCTTCTCGTAGAAATGAACAGGAAAATTATATTTTGAAGCCGAAACAAGCTGCCTGATACTTGCACGTTTAATCGAAGACAGCATTTCAGAAGTTACCGGAATATGCTTGCTTGATGATTCTGATGTGCCTGAACTCAATGCAAAATACTTTACTCTTCCTGGCCAGCTAACATATGCCTCGCCATTTAATGCCCTGTACCACCATTGTTTGTACATGCTGTTATAATCAAAAACTGGCACATTTGCCCCAAAACTCCTTGTAATATTTTTACTATTCAAAATAGAAGTAAAATCATAATGCTCACCAAAAGAAGTGAACTGAGCCTTGCGCAAGAGGTTTTTCAATTGATCATGTTGAGCCTGAATCGGGCTTAGCCGCTGCTTTTTTAGTTCAACAGGCATATTCCTCAGTTCATAGGCTTTTTTAATCAAGGTACCTAATATGGGCATGGTTTGGGGGGGTTAATGTCTGGCAAAATTAGAAAAATATAGTTCACTTTTATAGTCTTCAGGATAGGCAAAACAACCAAAGGCTCTTTTCTTTATGGCCCCCGCATTGAAAATGATTTTTATGTAAAATTGAAGCAACGAAAAAATATTTGTTTAATATTGCGCCATACTTATATATATTTTCACTTAAATTTTTTTAATCCATGAAAACAACGCTTGCCTTTTTATTTTGCTTCCTGGGTTCTATTGTGATCACTGCACAGCATTTACCAAACCAGAGCTTCGAAAGTTGGGAAGATTTCGGAACATACGAGGAACCTACAGACTGGAATACACCCAATCCGTTTACAAGTCTGGCTTCGGTGGCAGTTGTCACAAAAAGCGAAGACGCTGCTTCCGGTGTTTTTTCAGCCCGCCTCGAAACGATGATGGTCTTTGGAGGATTCTCCGCACCGGGCCTGATTACACTCGCAGATTTTGATGTTGACATCATTTCAGGTGATTTTTCGATTGCTGGTGGCATTCTGTCACATGATAGACCTGTTAAAATCAAAGGTATGTATAAATTTTCAGCTCCATTTGAAGATTCAGCATCGCTGACCGTCTATAACTATAAGTATCAGGGAGATGATCAGCGTGATACTATTGGGATGGCCATCTGGTACGGTTTGCCTGTTGACGAATGGACTTCATTTGAAATGGATATAACCTATAATTCAGAATTGATTCCTGATACCTTAAATGTGATTGTCTTGTCAACGACATCAGAATCATTCATACCTGGCTCAGTCTTATTTATTGATAGTCTGAGTCTTGAATTGCAAACTGGCGTGCAGGTTGCCCTGACAAATGAATATGGTATCCGGTCATTTCCCAACCCGGCCGACGAATGGCTTTATCTGACCAGCGACCATTTCGTAGGGCAGGCTGTTGTGATTATTTCGAATGCATCCGGACAGGAAATCAACCGAAGCGAATGGCATGGCAACAAGCATCAGACATTTGTTGGACAGTTTAAACCGGGCTTGTATTATTATTCGGTGTTGCAGAATAACCTAAGATTGCATCACGCTGGTTTTGTTAAAAAATAATACCGTTTTTTATTGAATTGAATATGAAATGGTTAATTGGTTTTCTGTTCATTGTTTTATTCCTTTTTCCTCAAATTTCTGTCAGATCGCAAGATAGCGTTGCTACAGTTAAACCAGTGAAAAAGGGATGGAATGTTGGGGTACTTCCTGCCGTTTCTTTCAATTCTGACCTTGGATTCCAGTATGGCGGACTCGTAAATTTATTTCATTACGGTGATGGTAGTCGTTATCCTAAATATGATCATTCATATTATTTTGAGGCTTCACGCTATACCAAAGGAAGCGGCTTGCTTCGGCTTGCATACGATAGTGAACAACTGATCAAGAACATCCGAACAACCTTTGATTTTAGTTATATGCCTGAGCAAATGGCTGATTTCTATGGTTTTAATGGGTATGAATCAGTATATAATTCTGATTATGTTGAGAATGATCAAACATATCCATCCAGAATTTTTTACAAGCACCAACGAAACATGTTCAGGTTTCATGCCGATTTTACCGGAAGTTTGGGATATGACAATGTATTCTGGACAGCAGGAGCAGAGTTTTACGATATTCGGCTACGCTCGGTTAATGTTGATAAACTGAATAGAGGAAAAAAAGAAGAAGACAAATTGCCTGATCCCAAAAACAATCCTGGATTGTATGAGCATTATATTAATTGGGGTCTGATTCCAGCTGATGAAGCATCTGGCGGATATTTTACCGGCATCAAAGGTGGATTGGTATATGATAGCCGCGATTTTCAACCCAACCCGATGAGCGGTATTTGGTCAGATATTATTATCTATGGCGCCCCCCGGTTGACTTCTCAGCTCGACAATGGTTTTTTGCGCTTGAGTGTTACCCACCGTCAGTATTTTACTCTGGTGAAAGAAAAGCTTTCATTTGTCTACAGGCTTTCATATCAGGGCAATCTGGGCACATATGTTCCCTTTTACATTCAGCCACTGATGATCACAACACAACTCAGGGGCGCTTATTCCGAAGGCCTTGGGGGTCAGCGGTCACTCAGGGGAATTTTACGCAACAGGGTGGTTGGCAATGGTTTTATTTATGGTAATGCTGAGTTTAGGTATAAGTTTTTTAGGATAGAGTGGCTCAATCAGAACATTTATCTGGCCATAAACACTTTTATCGATGCCGGACAGGTAGTATCAAAAATTCCTGTGGAAGAAAAGGTAAAGAATCATTTTCCAAATTGGACAGAAAACGACACGAAAGAATATTTTAACTTCGGTTCTGAAAGCATTCACTGGAGCGCAGGAGCTGGCCTGAAAGCAGTTATGAACGAAAATTTCATCCTTTCGGGCGATTTTGGACGTGCACTGAATAGCCAGGATGGCCGAAGTGGATTGTATATTGGATTGAATTATCTGTTTTAACCCCGTTTATATTACAAAGTTAAAGTAAATTTCCGTTCTCGGGTTTGGGGGCTTTAGAAGGACTATCAGGCATTCCTAATGCATATTTTTCAGGTGTTTCAGCAAGAACTTATTCATTGCCAACGCATTCTGGTTAGTTTCGGTAGTCTTTGCTCTGTGGTATTTTGCAGGCCGGGTTACAATCAAGGGAGACACAATATGCACAGTGTTTAGGGCTTATGATGCCGCTTCGGGCTGAGACACCTATGATTTTTCAACACAGTTTTTTAGTCTGCGACATCCAAAAACAATATTTCATACTTTTACAGCAGAAGCAACGTTTAACCTCAAATAATTACCCGGTGAATCTTTACACGCGAAAAAAGAGATGGAAAATAGTGCTTTCTGTCGTTGCACTATTGATCATCAGTGCATCAATGTATTATACCAACACACTTGTCAACGAATTCGCTTATGAAGAGCGAAATCAGGTGAGGGTTTGGGCCGATGCTGTGCAGCGCAAGGCCAGCCTGATGCATTATACCGAGTCATTTTTTACTGAAATTAGAAAACAGGAGCGTCAAAGGGTTGAACTTTTAGCCAACACCTACAAAAGGGTTTTAATGGATACCGACTCACCCGACCTGACATTTTACAGCGAAATTATCAACAACAACAAAAGCATTCCGGTTATCTGGACCGATGAAACCAGGCATGTATTGAGTGCAGCCAATTTATTGCCCGGACAGGATACCATTACAGTTTTATCTGGTAAATTACTTGAGGAATTTTCGGTGTACGACCCAATTGTCATCCAACTCTCGCAGAAAAAAAGACAATTTCTGTATTATCGCGAATCGCATATCTTTACGGATCTGAAAAAAGTTCTTGACGATCTGGTAAGTTCCTTTCTAACCGAAATCGCGCTCAATTCGGCCAGTGTACCTGTAATCATCACTGATAGTACTCAACGAACTGTTTTGCAATTTGGCAACCTGCAGGAATCCCGTATGGCTGAGCCTGATTTTGTGCAAAGGCAGCTCAATGTGATGGCTTCTGAAAATCAACCTATTGAAATCAACTTCCTGGATCATGGGAAGACATTTATTTTCTATAAAAGCTCCGATTTGCTTTTGAATATGCGTTTTTTCCCTCTGCTTCAAATTCTTATCATAGCGCTTTTTCTATTGATTGCTTACTTGTTGTTTAGTTATGCCCGTAAGGCAGAACAAAATCAGGTTTGGGCAGGCATGGCAAAAGAAACTGCCCATCAGATAGGCACACCGCTTTCGTCGCTTATGGCCTGGATTGAACTGATGAAAATGGATAGCGATAAGCGGCCCGAAGCCCTCATTGAAATGGAGAAAGATATTCAGCGTCTTGAAGCAATTACGGAACGTTTTTCAAAAATCGGCTCACCTCCTGTCCTCGAAGAAGTTGATATCGTTCAGGTGCTTGAGGAGTCGGTTGATTATTTAAAAACCAGAACATCCAGGAAAGTTTCCTACGAGCTTTTGTTTGATCGCAGCAAAAGATTTATCCTCCCTTTGAATGATGTGTTGTTTCGATGGGTAATTGAAAACCTGTGTAAAAACGCCATTGATGCTATGAATGGACAAGGTAAGATAACCATTGAGCTGGCAGCGGAAAACCATCATCTTACCATTGATGTTTCAGATACAGGTAAAGGAATGGCAAAATCTGAATTCCGGAATGTGTTCAACCCCGGATATTCGAGCAAAAAGCGTGGATGGGGCCTGGGTTTAACATTGGCAAAAAGAATCATTATTGACTACCACAAAGGCAAGATATTTGTGAAAAATTCGATACCTGGTGAAGGTACAACTTTTCGCATTATTCTTCGGACCTTGAATTAATACCTTGATTGTTCTTTGATAGTGAAATGACTTTCGTCAATTTCTTTGGACATTATTAGCTGCACCCACTTTATACAATCTGTT
>DITE01000053.1 GCA_002422725.1 Bacteroidales bacterium UBA6192 | reverse complement strand
AAAAAGAATTGATGTGTAATATGCCTGGATAGCCTGATTTCCGGCACTTTTATATCCTGGACAAGATGCTTTTTGTATCGATAACAATGTTCAGGTGTTGTAAAACAGTGTTTTACGCCTAAGCTGCTGTCAAACAAATACTACATTTGCCCTGGATGTGTTTTTTTCGCAATAATGGCAAGCCATTTTAAGTTCGTTGTTTTCATCGTAAAACACCCTGAATTTGGTCCCAACTGCTTCGTGGTTTGTGATACAATTTGGATTAAAGCACTTTACAATTTTTTCGATGGTTTCAGGAATGTGGACATCCGACTTATTGATTACTTCAAAATCACGGATTTCGATCAGGGTGGCACTCGGGGCTGCAAGGGCTATTTTGTTGATTTCTTCTTTTTCGAAAAACTTTTCGCTGATTTTGATAATGCCTTTTCGCCCGTATTTCTTGCTGTCGAGATTAATGCCGAAGTACACCTGTTTGTCGGTTTTGTCCAATCCCAGTATGCGGATAACCTGAAACACACTTTCAGCAGGGATGTGGTCGATAACGGTTCCGTTCTGTATGGCTGATACGATCAGTTCTTTTCTTTTATTGCTCATTTTCTTTTGATTTTATTTTCAACATTAAGCCAGTCCAAGGATAGAAGCTACCAGTGCCTGACGCACATAAACGCCGTTCAGTGCCTGCTCGAAGTAGTAGGCTTTCGGGTTGCTGTCCACATCGGTGGTGATTTCGTTTACTCTCGGAAGCGGATGAAGCACTTTCAGATTATTCTTGCTGCCTGTAAGCATGTGGTTTTGGAGGATATAGGCATTTTTAACCTTCTCATAGTCGAGTGGGTCGGGGAATCTTTCGCGTTGAATGCGGGTCATGTAAACGATGTCGCATTTGGGGATAACCTCCATAAAATCAGTGTACTGTTCATATTGTAAGTTGGCTTCCTTGATATGGCGTTTAACGGCACTGGGAAGTTTAAGCTCGGTGGGTGACACAAGATGAAAACGGGTGTTAAACAGCGAGAGGGCAATGGTGAGGCTATGCACCGTACGGCCGTATTTCAGGTCACCAACAAAGGCGATATCGAGGTTGTCGAGCGTGCCCTGTGTTTTGCGGATCGAATACAAATCGAGCAGGCATTGGGTAGGGTGTTGGTTGGCACCGTCGCCTGCATTGATAATGGGCACCGAAGCCACTTCGCTGGCATAGCGGGCCGAGCCATCAACATGATGCCGCATGACGATCAGGTCGGAATAATTGCTAACAGTTAGGATGGTATCTTTCAGTGTTTCACCCTTTTGAACACTTGATGTGGCTGCACTGGCAAAGCCAATGATGCTGCCGCCCAATTGCTGCACGGCACTCTCGAAACTGAGCCTGGTTCGCGTTGAGGGTTCAAAAAACAGGGAAGCTACTACTTTGCCCTGTAGAATGGTTTGTCTGGGATTTTTTTCAAATTCCCCGGCCAGGTCAAGGATTTTGAGGATCTCCTCTTTGGAGAAGTCATTGATTGATACTAAACTTCTGTTTTTCATAGACTAAGATTGTTATTTGAACATTGGATACGTGACAGATATGATCGTAAAGGCAAAAAAAAGACGGCTAAGGCCGTCAAAATAAATTTTCTGAAACTGTTCATTGTCAGTGTTACAGATCCGTTATCGGAATTAATGTCAATATGTTGATCCGAAATCATTAAATATTGTAAGATGTTTTCGGAGTACAAAAATAGGCTATATATGTATTAAGCCAGACAAAAAATTATGCACATTTGGATTATTCTTGTTAACAACATTTCATGGACAGCCTCAGTGACAGGATAATTCAAAACCGCAAAATTCCACAAATCAGTTTGTTTTGATCCATTTTCCGCTTGCAATCACTTTTTCCTGATTCATTAACCGGTAGAAATACATACCCGCTACAACGTGTGCGGGGTATAAAACAGCCGGGCCTGAGCTAACATGTTTTGAAAGCACACAAATTCCTTTGGCATCATACAATTCGAAGGTGCCATTTTCAAAACCCACCGGAACAACGATGTAGAGGCGATCATAACCGGGGTTAGGATAAACCTGAAAAGGTGAGGCAACCAGAGCCTCTTCATAAAGCAGCACGTTTTGGTTTTCGATGGCTCCCATTTCAATCCTTCCGCCAAAAACACGTGTATTGCCCCACAAATCGACAGGCGAAAGATTGAGCCCTGATGTGTCGGCAATGCCGGTGTTCACGCATGGCGATTCATCCAACAACGACCAATCGGCATCCAGACCATCGTAACCATCACCCACCGCTATGGTTGGCCTCACAAACATCGGAACCTCATTGATATTACCTTCCCCATCGAAACCGTACATGATGTTTGAATAAGATACATCGACATCATAATCATCCTTAGAAAAAATTTGAGGATCACCGGGGTACTCGGTATAATTATGCCAGACTATGTTGTTTATCACGCTGACTGAAGGAGACAAAATGTTCATGCCTGCTACATACCAATCATTGTGGTTATTCATGATGGTATTGTTGATGTATTTTGGTGTATTAAAAGAGTGGGCATTAAAAATTGAAACGCCTTCGTTATTGCAGATGAGATTACCCAATAACACAGAGTTCCGATATCCTTCCACAATTGTACCAAAAGCTGAATAATTATTTGCGAAAATATTGTTGATAATTTCACAGGATGCAAGCGTGTTTATAGGGTTACCCACCTGCAATGCAGAGCCTTGTCCTGTAATTGCTAAGTATCCTCCCATATTGGTTACACTATATGCTTTATTATTTATAAAAACATTATTTTCAATATAAAGATTGTGTACTAAATAAGAGAAAACTGCACCACCCAGAAATTTGGAATAATTATTGGAAAAGTGATTATGTGATAAATTGACATAGTTGGCGCTATAAATGTAAATCCCAGCGCCATCTCTTTTTGCATAGCTGCGATTAAACGTACAATTTGAAATAATAATATTTCCACATGATTTACAATAGATTAGTCCTCCTTTATTCTCATCAGATTCATCAAATACCGGAGACTCAGGGACAACTGCCTTGCCACCCTCGAATCTGCAAAATCTGAAAACTGAGGTGTCTGCGGTGGATCGGGGCATCAACCTGATGCCATTCCAGCCACCTTTGCGAGTGGATGAATCTTGTAAGAGTTCCAAATCAGTTTTAATAAAGATAATGGAATCAGACTCAATACCTATTGCTGTAATTTTACCATAGGAAAGTATATGGTAATACCCTTGAAAAACCACAACTTTTCCTGGCACTATCTGCAAACAAACCCCTGTATCAATTACTATATTATTATTAACAAACAAAGTGTCTTGCTCCCAAATCGTATCATTATTTATTTGAAATACTGCGTTTTGCGCTTGAGATTTTGCTTCGTTTTCAAACCCTATCAGGGTGAAAACAATGATAAATAGGATGAATGTTTTTGTCATACTCGGTGCATTTTAGACATGCAAAACAGATCAACCCAAATAGGAGTTGATTATCGGGCAATTATTACCTCCACTGGTAAAAGTAAGTTAAAAGCATCCTTCTTCAAGGGTTTTTGGAAATTTAGAATTGATCTAAATAACTAAACACCCATATTGCATGTTTCTAATGCTTCATATGGGTGAATGCGAGTAGGTTAACTTTTCATTAAAAATCGGACAGAACATTTAAAAAGCTATTCCTGCCGCTTAATATTCATCCCAGCTTTTGATTTTCAAATCATTGAGGGTGTATTTCGAAATCGCATACACAAAAGCACTCGCAAGCCGTGCATTGGTAATCAACGGAATGTTGAAGTCGATGGCAGTGCGGCGGATGAGGTAATCGTTGTGCAATTCTTCGCGGCTCAGGTTTTTGGGAATATTGATGACCAAATCAACGGTTTTGTTGCGAAGCAGGTCGATTACATTGGGTTTGGCATCCACATCGGGCCAGTTGACCATGGTGGTTTCAATGCCATTGCCAGCATAAAAGTCATGGGTTCCCTTAGTGGCGTAAATAGGCAGTCCTTTGATTGTTAACAGTCTGGCACTTTCGATGAGTTCGGTTTTGGATCGCATCGGGCCGGAAGATATCAACACCGCTTTTTCGGGGATGATGTAGCCCACAGCCAGCATAGCTTTCAGGATGGCCTCGTAGTAATCGTCACCGATGCAGCCTACTTCGCCTGTTGAAGCCATTTCGACACCCAGCACCGGATCGGCCATGCTCAGGCGCGAGAACGAAAATTGTGAGGCTTTCACCCCGATATGGTCGATTTCGAAAGAGGATTTATTGGGTTTTTCCACTTTTATGCCCAGCATAATGCGGGTTGCGTAGTCGATGAAATTGGTTTTCAGTATCTTGGATACAAAAGGCAAACTTCGCGAAGCACGCAAATTGCATTCGATCACCTTCACGTCGTTGTCTTTGGCCAGAAACTGTATGTTGAAAGGGCCACTGATCTGCAATTCTTCGGCAATTTCGCGGCTGATTTTCTTTATCCTTCGTATGGTTTCCACATACACTTTCTGCGGAGGAAACATGATGGTGGCATCGCCAGAGTGTACTCCGGCGAATTCGATGTGTTCCGAGATGGCATAAACGATTATTTTTCCGGCATCGGCCACAGCGTCCATTTCAATTTCCTTGGCATCGGTGAGAAATTTGGAAACAACCACCGGATATTGTTTTGATACTTCTGTAGCCATTTCGAGGAAGTGAACCAGTTCGCCCTCATTGGAAACGATGTTCATGGCTGCGCCGGAAAGAACATAGGATGGCCGCACCAGCACCGGGAAGCCAACTTTTCGGGTGAACAGCACCACATCATGGGTGTTGGAGAGCTCCTGCCATTCGGGCTGATCAACACCAATTTTGTCGAGCATGGCGGAGAATTTATGCCGGTTTTCGGCTCTGTCGATCGAGAGTGGTGAAGTGCCCAGTATGTCGAAATGTTCACGATGGAGCCTCATGGCGAGGTTGTTGGGGATTTGTCCACCGGTCGAAACCACGATGCCGAGGGGATTTTCGAGTTCTGCAATATCAAGGGTTCTTTCAAAACTCAGTTCATCAAAATAAAGCCTGTCGCACACATCATAATCGGTGCTCACCGTTTCGGGATTGTAATTGACCATCACCGAGCGGTAACCACATTTGCTAATGGTTTTCAATGCATTAACCCCCGACCAGTCGAATTCCACACTGCTGCCGATACGGTAAGCCCCTGAGCCCAGCACGATGACCGACTTGCTGTCGTTTTCCCACTGAATATCATGAAAATTGCCATGATAGGTAAGGTAAAGGTAGTTGGTAAGAGCCGGGTGTTCGGCGGCGAGGGTGTCAATTTGTTTTACATAGGGAACGATATTGCGTGATTTGCGGTAGTTTCTTACCTGCATGATTTCCTCGTCGTTGTGGCCGGCATCCGGATTTTTCAACACCAGACGGGCGAGTTGAAAATCGCTGAATCCCATCTGCTTGGCTTCGAGCAACAATTCGTCGGGCAATGTTTCAAGAGCATCAAAGCCCGTAATTTCTTCGCCAAGCAGGTGGATGTTCATCAGTTTTTCGAGAAACCACCGGTCGATGCGGGTAAGTTGAAAAACTTCTTCAACCGTCATGCCCTGTTTGAACGCTTCGGCTATGACAAAAATTCGTTTATCGGTTGGATTCGACAGGGATTCGACAAGATTATTGATCACAAGTTCCCTGTTGGCAGCAAAGCCATGCATGCCCATACCGATCATCCGCAGCCCTTTCTGAATGGCTTCCTCAAAGCTGCGGCCGATGGCCATCACCTCGCCAACGCTCTTCATGCTTGAGCCGATTTCTTTCGAGACGCCTTCGAACTTATTCAGGTCCCAACGGGGTATTTTGCAAACCATATAATCCAGTGCAGGCTCAAAGAAGGCACTCGTTGTTTTGGTAACATTGTTTTTGAGTTCATGCAACCCATATCCCAAAGCAAGCTTGGCGGCCACAAAAGCCAGAGGGTAGCCAGTTGCCTTGCTCGCCAGCGCGCTCGATCGCGAAAGCCGGGCGTTTACTTCGATAACGCGGTAGTCTTCCGATTCGGGATCAAGGGCATACTGAACATTGCATTCGCCCACAATCCCTACTCTTCGGGCAATGGCGATGGAGAGTTTACGAAGTTTATGGTACTCACTGTTGGTGAGGGTTTGCGAAGGGGCAATGACGATGCTTTCGCCGGTGTGGATTCCCAGGGGATCGAAATTTTCCATATTGCACACTGTGATGCAATTGTCGAATGCATCGCGCACGACTTCATATTCCACTTCTTTCCATCCGCGCAGGGATTCCTCGACCAGTATCTGTCCTGAATAATTGAATGCGTTTTCGGCCAGGAGTTTCAGTTCAGCATCATTGTTGCAAAATCCACTGCCCTGACCGCCCAGGGTGTAGGCTGCCCTGACGATGACAGGAAACCCGATAATTGCTGAGGCTTTGAGTGCTTCAGTGACTGAGGTTGCCGCAATGGACCGTGGTGTCTTGATCTGGATACCGTCTAACAGCCTTGCGAATTTCTCCCTGTCTTCGGTTTCGATGATAGATTCTACCGGGGTTCCCAGCACCTTTACGTTGTGTTTTTGCAACAAACCGCTTTGATAGAGTTTAACTCCGCAGTTGAGCGCAGTTTGTCCGCCAAAAGCCAGCAGTATGCCGTCGGGTTTTTCCTTCTCGATGATCCGTTCCACAAAGTAGGGTGTAACAGGCAGGAAATAAACCACATCGGCCACATCATCGGATGTTTGCACGGTTGCAATGTTGGGATTTACCAGCACCGTACGGATGTTTTCTTCCCTGAGAGCTTTGAGTGCCTGCGACCCGCTGTAGTCGAATTCGCCGGCTTCACCGATTTTCAGTGCCCCCGAACCGAGCACGAGTACCTTGTTTATTTTTTGCATGATTCGATTGCCTTGATGAAGTGAGAAAAGAGGAATGCTGTATCGGTGGGGCCGCTGGAGGCTTCGGGATGAAACTGGGTGGTGAACCAGGGTTTTGAATTGTGCTTCAGCCCCTCATTGCTGTTATCGTTCAGGTTGGTGAAATAGGGTTTCCAGTCGCCGGGGATGGAGGCTGTTTTCACGGCATAGCCATGATTTTGTGAGGTGAGGTAGGCTTTTGAAGTGCCATCCTCGATCACGGGCTGGTTGTGGCTCCGGTGACCAAAACTAAGTTTGTAGGTCTCGGCTCCGACGGCAAGTGCCATCAACTGTTGCCCAAGGCAGATACCGAATATGGGGTAGTTTTTTGTGAGTGAAGCTCTTAGATTTTCTATAGTTTCGGTGCAGCGAACCGGGTCGCCTGGGCCGTTGGAGATAAACAGTCCGTCAAAGTCTTCGTGGTGAAAATCATAATCCCACGGAACCCTGATCACTGTGCTGTCGTATTCGAGCAGGCAACGGATGATATTGCTTTTTACACCGCAATCAACAAGCAGTATACGGTGTTTACCACGGCCATATTCAATGCGTTGGCGCAGGCTCACCTGATCCACAAGGTGACCAAGATCAGGATTATCAAATTCAATATCGTTGTCGAACACAATTTTTGCCAGCATCGTCCCTTTCTGCCGTATGATCTTTGTCAGCTGACGGGTGTCGACACCGAATAATCCAGGCACTTTTTCTTCTTTGAGCCATTGGCCGAGGCTTTTTTCGGCATTCCAGTGGTTAAATGAGGTGGAATAGTCGGCAATGATCAGGGCACGGGCATGGATATGGTCCGACTCAAAGAACTTCAACATTCCCTCTTCAGTGGTTTTGCGCGGCACACCGTAATTGCCAATGGAAGGGTATGTTAGCACGATGATCTGTCCGCGGTAGGAGGGGTCGGTAAGGCTTTCGGGATATCCGGTCATGGCTGTGTTGAACACAATCTCGCCCGAAACAGGGGCTTCATAGCCGAAAGAGAATCCCTCGAATCGGCTGCCCTCTTCCAGTACAAGGGTTGCTTTACGAAAATGTTGGTATTTCATTCAGATAGGGTATGGGTAAAAAAAAGACGGCCAATGCCGTCAACTACCAAACAACCAACAGAAAAGTCAGGGCAGGAAAAGGCACGGTTATCGGCATTGAGAAAGGTCATGGCAGGGTGGTTGTTTGCCTGCAAAGATAGTTTTACAGCCTTTGAAGTGGCCATCAAGTTATTCACAAGTTATGAGGCGGCAGGGGTGGAAATGGGAAAGTTTAGCGATGAAGTCACAGACGTCTATGAGATTGGGAGATTATATCACTTGATTAACAACCGTGTCAGCGACAGGTCTCTAAAACAATTTGTTGATATTTAATTGGCTTTATCTAAAACATTTACCAACAATTGACCAATGTTTTCATCCAAATAAGAAATTTTTCCCGTATAAAATGAAACTACATAACCAGAATTGCCAGGTGGTGGGGCAACGCCTCCAAAACCAAAATTGCTAAGTGACAAATAAACAGCTGATTTGCCATTTTCCCAATTAATGGTTACAGTTGAACCGGCAATTCCCCCTTTTCTAATCTTTACATGCTCTCCCTCATTCAATTTAACCTCATAATATTGGCCCGAATGTATTAATTTCTCCTGATCATTTATCGTGAATGAGTAAGTTTTGTAGGTATCGAAATTACTATCACCAAATAGATATATCACATTTACAGCATGATTCGCGCGGTTCAGTCTTTTTACTGAATCACTGGCGAAATATATATCAATTGTCAATTCGATTTCCCGTTGTGAGACATTGCGTTCAAATGAATTCAATTTGAATGAGTTAGCACCAATAATTCTTGCTTTTTCGGAAAGGTTGATATAGAGTCTGCCAATGTCTGCCGTGCTTTTTCTACCCTTTGTCTTCAGAGTAGCAATAAATTCGTAATTAATAGTATCAGTGGTTGGGTTAATATATTCAAATCCCTTACCGCGTTTTTTGAATTTTTTATCTGATTTGTTAAGTATGTCAATGGGCTGTGAATTTGCAAAACTGACTATAAATATAAGCAAGAGGGTAGTCCAAGTTCTGTTCATGACATGTGTAATTATATTATTAGTACGCTATCAATTTGCTACAAAACATGAAATAACTAATCAGGGCTTTGGTGTGAGAATGGGGTTAACAAAACAAAAATACATGTTTTCAGGTTAAATGTTAAGCCACTGTTAAAGATAATATTATCAACGGGGGTAGAATTTGGTATGGTAAGCGCATATATCATTCAGAAAAAGACTCTTGAAACACATGCGACACCTCTGGGGTCGCAATGGTTAATGCAAATGATTTTGCAACAAATGTTGTTTGCCATTGAGTATGCTGAAAACATCAGATAAGTTTGTTCTGCAAGCATAATGAAGCAAAGGTTTTTAAGCCCGGACTATGTTGAATACATTTGACCGGTTTATCCTGAAATCATGTTGAAGCAAAGGTTGTTAAGCCCGGAGTGTGTTGATAACATTTGACCTGTAAACCTGAAATCATGTTGACACAGAGGTTGTTGACCCCAGAGGGGTCACATGTATATAGAAAAAGCAAGATAAATAGCCTCGACCCCAGCGGGGTCGCATGTGTTTTGATTAGTTCCAAATTCCTGGCAGACCCTCAAGCTGGAACTTGGAACCCACACAAGCGACAAATGCTTGCCGGTCTTTAAAATTGAATTAAAATGAAAGTTATCAACCGGATGGGGGTTGAATACCAGTTAATTGTCATT
>DITE01000020.1:22644-118096 GCA_002422725.1 Bacteroidales bacterium UBA6192 | reverse complement strand
CAGGTAAAATTAAACTATATTCGTTTAAAAACACTGTATTTCAAAATCACTTTATTCTTTTTTTATTCACAACTTTTCAGGATGATCTTTCTTTTTCAACACCAATTTTGATTCAGTTCCCGAAAGTAATCGCGAAATATTTTTCCGGTGTGTGAAGGGAAGAAATATGGCAACAGCTATTGCCAGTGCATAAAAGATCCAATGATCGGCCGGAAAAACAAAAAAAACGAGAAATGGAAAGCCAATGCCAGCAGCCAGACTGCTCAACGAAACGTAACGGGATATCAAAAGGACAACTATAAATACTAAAAGTGCGGTGAGTGCTGCAAAAGGAAAAAGTCCAAAACCAACGCCAAGCAGGGTTGCAACACCTTTACCTCCCCGAAAGCCTGCCCAGAGCGGAAATGTATGTCCGATTACCACCGCCACCGATGCAGCAAGCAGCCAATAGGCATCATACGGTTCACCCCTGCCGGAAATCAAGAACCATTGCATGAGTTTTATAGCAAAAAATCCTTTCAATACATCCACAAGTAGTACCGGAATCCCGGCTTTTAAACCAAGAACCCGTATGGTATTGGTTGCCCCTGCATTGCCCGAACCCTGGGTTCTTACATCGATATTATAGAAAGCCTTACCCACCCAAACCGCAGTTGGGATAGACCCAATCATGTAGGCAAGCAGAATTCCAAGTAACAGGAGAAAGTCCATTTTTTAAGTAATTAGAATGAAACAGATTGCATCTTTCGAACGAACTCAACAGCTTTGCTTCGGGTTGAAATGACAAATTCATATTGTTCACCGGTTTCCCGATTGGTAATCTTTCTTTTGTCGGGTTTCATGTTGATCAATTCATTGTTAAACTGTTCAGAGGTTGAATAGGCCTGTAAGATATTGTTTTTAAAATTGAAATAGTACCAGCTATTGGCATCGGGCTGCAGATAGATGCTAAACCCATCGCCACTTTTTGATTTTTCGAGTTCGATATATCCATCAATATACTTATTGATTTGATTTCGACGTATATTTCCAACGCCTATCGCACCGTACGAAACAAATGATCTGGTCGAAGGGTTCCACTTCATTCTAACATCAGAAAACACGAGTGAATTAATAAGCCAATCCGGAATCTTACGTGGCGAACCATATAGGTTGATATCATCCCGCAACTTTTCAACTTCTTCATTGGAAAGTCTCTGCCTCATAGCATCCAGAAAATGGGTTTGAAGCAGATTTACACCAGGCAGATTTGCTTTGTTTAAACTATCAATCATCTGACCCATCAGTTTTTCGTCGAAAGCAAACTGAAGTGTTAAGAAAATATTGATGTAAGTTGAATCAGCAATAAGTTTATGGGTGAAATCGCCGAAAGAGTAATAGTTAACAAATGGCATTGTTAAATCCAAAGTGATCGGACCTTTTCCTGAGAAGATACATCGGTCAGTTTGCATCACAAATGTGGAAGATGATGAATTTGCTTTCGGTTCGATGACAAACGCTTTTGCCTGTTCATCATAAAAAAGGCTACCCTCGATCTGACTGAGAGGCTTATTTTCCATTGATTTGCGATAGTCAAGCAAAGAAGGATAGTATTTGCCGGTATTAGCGTTAAAGAATAACCCGGCATCAAGCCTTAATCCGCTTAAATCTACAGGTTCTTTTGGCACAGGCAGCTTTACCATTGCAGGATCAATTAAGGTGTCAAAACTAACCCAGGCACTACTCCCTGTATAACAATCCTGGTTAACCCTGTAACCTCCAGTGAACCTGACATGCTTATTATCAGCACTTAAATTTGTTAAACCGGCAAAATAAAAGTAGGGATTGAGGAAGAAAATGGCCGATTCAGGAATTGAACCACGGGCAACTGTTGTTCCTTTATCATTGACCCATATAGCAGAAAGCTCGATGGGTTGAACAGTCTTGTTCATATCAATGTAATCATAGTAACCTTTTCCTTCGTATTTATGCTTACTGAATACATTGATCCTGGCATCATTAATCAAATGAAACCTATTTGTAGTGTTTGCAATAATTGTTGCGCTTTCAAGTGTCTGCATGCGGGCATCCTGCAGAATTGTCACAAGGCCGTCATTTGGAAAAATTGCAGCATCAGCAACCCTGATGATTTTTACGTTCTGAGCCAGAATGGCATAATTGATCAGGTCGTATTCAGCTTCAAGGCAAAAGAACGAAAGTGAATCCTGTTCAGGATGTGTTGAAACAAAACCAGATCCGGTGAAATCAATATCAAGCAATTCATAATGGTCTAAATTCGGAATATCAAAAACCTGTCCAAGCCGGTTATTATTAAGTAAAAGCTTGTCATCATCCATTAACCAGGTAGCTTCGTCGAGTGAACACATATACTGATTAAAGGGAAAACTGATATGGCTTTTCCCATCAATATACCGGAATTTTCCTATTCGCTTATCGAAGTTGATCTCCGCTTTATAGGCTTCAGCCATAAATGCCCGCTTTTTCTCGACAGATGTGTACAAGGTAAAATAGGCAGTGTCAGCTTCGAATGAATGACTATTGTAATTAAAATAATCAGATATGATTTCTGCATCGCCAAACTCAAGTTTTCCTGATCCATTAGTTCCAACCGGACTAATCTCAAGTTGGCCGATATGTTCGGCATTGTTAAAAATCAGAAATGGCTTTTTGATGGTTCTGAGTATCATTTTATCCTCTTTTGCAAGCCAGCTCATTGCAATAGTATCAGCCTGACCGCGGGGATATTCAACCGGACTCAACTGCTCCTGCATGTTGAAACGGAGGCCAGGAGATGTCACCGAATCGGGATAAAATATGTATCGTGGAGATTCAGAGTTAGTTGTCAGGTAATCAATTGCCCCCTGACCAAAGAAGCCCTGATTAGATAGATGAATAAGCTGAAAATAAGTGGCTTTATTGACAAACATCGGGTACCCCTTTTCAGGCACAGCATGTTCAAATCCAAGTGAATAATCTGGCATCACCACTAAAGGTTCCCTGAATCCGGGAAATATTCCTGCAGAGGCCAGATAACCCTCGAAATGAAGGAAATCGGTGGTGAAATTATCTAAACTGTCAATCTCAAATGGATCAACAACATAGTAAAACGATTCCCTGTTTAGAGTTCCTGATTGAATATCAGGCATGTCGAAATAAACATAGGATTCATCCCGGCTATTGAAAACAGGATAATTGGGAAAACTCTTCAGCCCCGATTTATTGTGCGGATTATCAATAAACAAGGTCCCATTCAAATTGGAAATAACATTCCGAACTTTTATATACCTGTTTTTGAAGTTTTTTTTATCAGCCTCCCTCACCCCAACATAAAATGCCAAAGAATCGACAAAACTCATATTCAGTCTGAATGAATCATATTCAAAAAAACAATCCCGTGCGTAGAAGTCAAACTGTCCGGCCTTAATCAAACCGGAAAATATAAAATCACGGTTCTTTTTCAAAACTATAGTCCCTAAATCCGGAAAAATATTGACCCTTTGCGAGTCGCTCAGAATAACTTCAGGTACACCGTTAATGGTCATTTCGAGCTTGGATAAATCCAATAATGCATTTGGTGTTCGCATCCTGGTATTCGAAATGAGTCGCATCACATCATAATCTGTCCGGCCTCCTCTTGCTGCCAGAGCATAAAAGAATTTGTCCTTTACAACAGCTGATTGATTTTCAGGATTATAAACCAAATAACCCAATGAAGCAAGTCTCAGTAACTGGGCCACAACTTGTTCAGCAGGCTTTTTCATAAACTCGGCCAGGGCGTTTAATCTTATTTCGCGACCATCACCATATAATTTAAGATAATTCTCGATCACGAACATTGGATTAAGGTCATCAATACCCTGAAGGCGCTGAAAATCAATATTGGCATAATAATTTGCTGATTCTATTTTACCTGAACTCTCAGTACCTAAACCTTCAAGTCTGCGGAATGCTATGAACTCCTTGTCCAGTTCCCAATACATAGCTTCTATATACAGGTCAACCTTATGATAAGAATTAAAAAACGGACTATCAGCCAAACCCGTTTCGCTTCGATAAAGAGTCAGCTGGCGGTTGTTATTTGTATACCTGAGCCTGAGCCCCGGATGGAACAGGGAGTCGCCATCAAGATAGAATGTTGCAAGAGCACGTTCTGAAAGGAGTCGATCACTACTTATTTGTAATGATTGTGAAAGCACTCGTCCGAATAATTTACCTTCTCGCCGAAAATACAAACTTGCTGGTTCATTACCCGTTCCTGTACCATAAAGAGACATTCCCTCCATTGTTAAACCTCCCTCAAAATCAATTCCTTTAAACAAATCCTGCACAAAAAGATTCCTTACGTAGGAATTGAATCTGGGATATCCGGTTCGTGAACTTGGCGGACTGCTGAAAACTTTGTCCTGAAACGATCCGATAATGGGAGACTGGTAATAGAACAGATTTCGGAAAACTACAGAATCAGCCGAGTATTCTGATTGAATAAGGTCAACAGAATAATCAAAAAGTTCGACAAAAACTTTGGTCTCATCAAGGGCAAACCTTCTCCATGATACATTTCCACCTTTGCCTATCCAGCGATTTGAAGCATATACCAACCGGCCGGATGTATTCCTGATGATTGAAGAGTCGCGAACAGTTGCACAAATCAGGTTAGTTTGCTTAAAGTTCAGGCTTAGGACAGAGTCAAACTCAAAATTAAACTTTGAATTGCTAACCAACCATGACATTGAATTACGATCGTAAATCTTTCCATTCTGAAACAGCGCGTTCGTAAAATCAACCAATTCCTTAAATTCCTTAAAACTATTGTTCTCAATTAGTTTTACTGCAGAAATATGCCACGAAACAACACTTTCGGGCAAATGATGCGAGTAGGCAAAATAATTAACTACCCTGAAATAATTCAATACATCAGGGTAAATGCGTGTTTTGTTCTTGTGAAGGTACTCGGCGACAGCTTTAATAAGGTCTTTCTCCTCTTTGTTGAAGCGTCCGGCATTCCATCTTTCGGTTAAGCTTTGCATCAATATACGGCTATCCTCAAGATGTTTTTTGTTCTTGGTTTCCAGAAATTTTTCAGCTACCTGAGCAATAAAAACTTCTGAATTCTCCGAGAAATACTTTTCTTCCTGCGCGCTTGAAATAGCGGGCAGAAAACACAAAATGCATAGCACGAAAATTATTCTGAATGTCATATTCTGGCAAACGAAGGTTAATTTATCTAATGTCGAGTTATTTATTTTAATGATTTGTTAAATCTCTAAACCATTTTGATTTGGAATTGAATTCAAAACAATACTTCATTCAGTTTTTCTACTCAAATCATTTATTTCGCGGAACACTTCTTTAAAAACTGTAATGAAAGAAAACCAATTCCACAATCATTCTGCAACATCTTTAGGATTTAGTCTAATTCTTAAGAAAAATGGCAGCTGTCCATTGGTTTTCAACAATATGACGGTCAAATCGTAATCCGAGCTGAGCAGCACATGCTTGCAAGGCTGATAAATCACTTTCATAGAAACCACTGATTATTAATCTACCGTGTTGGTTTATAGATTTATCATAGTGTTCCATATCGTTAAGCAGGATGTTCCGGTTGATATTGGCCAGAAAAACATCCACAACTTTGTCATGTAGCAAGCCGGCATCCCCCTTTAAGATTTCAATTTGAGGGGTATTATTCAGATGAATATTGTCAAGTGCATTGCTTACAGCCCAGTCGTCATTATCAATTCCGATCACAAGTCCCGCACCCAATTTAGAAGCCAGAATTGCCAATATTGCCGTGCCACAACCCATATCCAGCACTGATTTTCCTTTTAGATTCGTTTCGAGCAATAGCCTGATCATCATACTGGTTGTTTCGTGATGTGCAGTGCCAAATGACATACGGGGTTCGATAACCAGATCAAATTCGATTCCGGCAACAGGTAGATGAAATGGTGCCCTAACGCCACACCGGCCTCCTATTGTGACCGGTTGATAGGATGATTCCCAGATCGAATTCCAGTTCTGATCAGGCAATAAATCAATTTGGGCTACTTTTACCTCTCTGAATGCTTCCAGCCCTAATAAACTATCCAGATCTTCCTTAACAAATTGGTCAGGAGCTACAAATGCGGTTAGCTGATCATCCTCCTCCTGAAAACTATCAAAACCGATAGAACCAAGCATAGCTATTAAGGTTGACAAGTCAGATAGTTTGTCTGTGTTGCGAAGAGTAACCGAGATTGTGCGCATCAGGCTTGTTTACAGATCGAAACAAATTCCTCAGCCTTTAAAGACGCTCCCCCGATAAGTCCTCCATCAACTCCCGGTTTGGCAAGAATCTCCGTGGCATTCATGGCGTTGCAGCTTCCGCCATACAAGATAATGCTGGCTTTTGCCTGCTCATCACCATAGCGTTCTGCAATTAAAGTTCTGATGTAGGCATGCATTTCTTCTGCCTGTTCAGGAGTAGCCGTTGCGCCTGTGCCGATAGCCCAGACCGGTTCATAAGCAATAATCACTTTGTGAAACTCATCTGTATCAAGGTGAAACAGGCCATGGCGGACATGTGACCTTACCACCTCAAAGTGACGCCCCGCTTCGCGTTCGGGCAATGATTCACCAACACAAAATATTGGTTGGATACCGTGCTTTAAGGTCTGATTTACCTTAGCGGTGAGCATTTTATCGTCTTCGTTGAAGTACTTCCTGCGCTCGCTATGGCCAATAATACAATGTGTTACTCCCATGGAACTAATCATACTAGCCGACACTTCACCAGTGTAGGCACCTGAATCGAAAGCGCTAACATTTTGCGCTCCAATTTTAACATTAGCTTCTTCTGCATAATCTGTTGCGAGCTCCAGGAAAGGATGAGGAGGGCAAAGCACAACTTCAGCTTTTACCTCTGCGTCATCAAGGAGCTCTATAATATTTTCGATAAGATCCTCCGCTTCCTGGAAAGATAAATTCATTTTCCAGTTTCCAGCAACAATTTTTTTACGCATAACCAGTGTTTTAAATATTAATAATTAGCTAACTCTTGCTCTAGGATCAAGAACTCCATAGAGAATATCGACAAAAATATTAATTATAATCAAGATAATGGCTATTAAAAGTACAGAACCCATAATCAGGGGCAAATCATATTTCTCCAGAGCATCTACAACCACAACTCCAACACCCTTCCAATCAAACACATACTCAACAAAAACTGCCCCAGCCATCAGAGAGGCAAACCAACCCGATACAGCTGTAATTACTGGATTCATCGCATTACGTAGTGCGTGAATGCCAATTACTTTGGCTTTTTTTAATCCTTTCGCATAAGCAGTTCGGATATAATCTTGTGAAAGCACATCCAACAAAGAAGTTCGGGTGAGCTCAACAATTATTGCCAATGGCCGAATGCCCAAAGTGATTGCCGGCAAGATCAGATTCTTAAGTTGCAGGACCTCCCCCCTGCCATAATCGTCAACCACATAAAGACTTCCAAACATACTTAAACCGGTAAGATCGGAAAGTAAATAAGCAAATATCCAGGCCATAAGAATCGCTGCAAAAAAGGATGGAAGCGACATGCCAAAAACCGACAACACCAATACAAGCCGGTTAAGAAAACTGCTGTTGAAGATAGAGGTAACAATACCAATTGCCACGCCAACAATCATGGCAAACAGCATTGAAACCGATGCAAGGATAAGTGTCATGGGAAAAGCCTCGCCCAGTATGTCGCCCACATCACGCTTCGATTGATACGATTGTCGGAGATATGGCTTCTTAACAACAGCAACTACTCCTCCGAATCGCAGAAACGGTAAGGCACTCTGGTATTTGGTCTGATCAAAAAACCAAATGCTTGTTTCGTCATGGGCTAAATGCAGGGATAAGGGCGAAAGATCGTTGAGAAAGTGAAAGTATTGCTTATGAATTGGTTCGTTAAGGCCCAATTCTTTACGGATTAATTCAACTGAACCCAGATCAGCACGCTGACCGAGCATCATCCGCGCAGGATCGCCCGGCAAAATATTGAATAAAAAGAAAACCAGGGTAATAACGCCAAGTAGTACCAGAAATCCGTAACCCAATCTTCTGATTAGAAACAATCCCATTTCATCTGGTTTTATTCATTCTTTTTCAATTTGTCAAAAAACTTGCCGAGAGCATCGCCTTCAGGAAAATCATTGTAGTGCCATTTATCAATCACCACACCGCTTTTAAATAGCATTAATCCCGGATTGGCCCTGACCATTGATTTTAAAACAACTCCATCTGCATAATACACAGGGAATTCAGTATTGTGCTGATTTAAAAACTCTTCCACTTGTTCGGGAAGACTACTCGTAAGCATAGCAAATCCAAATCCATGACTTTCAATTGAATCCTTAAGCAGCATCAGATTGGATATCCCGTTGCCTGAAGCTGATTCAAGATGATAAGAAACAGCAATAAACATGTATTCAGGGCTATCAATTAGTGAAAGGGTTACATCAAAACCTTCTTCATCTTCAGCAAGCAATCCATGCGGAACAGTTTCGCCTGTTACAACAGTCCTTTGATCCACAAATGCCCAGTCTTTAAGCCAGACAGTGTCATTCCAGGGGTAGTCAGGAGAAAGGTACTCCTTCGTTTCACCGGACTGTATATTTCTGTAAGTTAGATAAACATGGGTTTCGGCATCAGTGTCAGGAGTCATATCCCTTCCTTTTTTCCATTCCATAAAATCAATTAAGGGAAGATGCTGGTAGTTAAAAACTGAAAACCAAAAGAAACCCGACAAAATCAGCAGTAACATGATCGACTGAATCTTAGCCGATAATCCTGAGAGGTATTTCTTTCTTTCAACAAAAACGATCATGGCAAACACAATCAATACAATATTCTTGTAAAATGTCTGCCAATTAGTCATTTTAATCGCATCACCAAAGCATCCGCAATCCGACACGGGTTCATATATGGCATCCAGTAAAGTAAGTATCGTGAAAAATGACATGACGACCAACAACATAACTGAGGTCAATTTCATCCTCAGATTTAAAACAAGGGCAGCTCCGATTAAAAACTCGATGGAACACAAGGCAATTGATAATCCCAGCGCTAGTGGATCGGCCCATGAGGTTCCATAAGCGATAAAGTAATCCTCGAGCCGGTAAGCTGTTCCAAGCGGATCGACACCTTTGACGAAACCAGAGAAAATAAAAACCAGCCCTGTGAATATCCTGCTAAATTCTCGTAGAAATCTCATAACACTCAAACTATTCTATTTCTTAATAAAATTAAAGCAAAAACCGCATAATTCATCATATCAAAAAAGTTAGCATCAATCCCTTCCGAAACACTAGTACTCCCTTGATTATCTTCAATCTGCTTGATACGCAGAAGTTTAACCAAAATAATATCGGTGAGTGAACTCACCCTCATATTCCGCCATGCTTCATCATAATCATGATTTTTCCGGCTCATTAATTCGCTGGCATCTGACACGATCTTCCGATACAATTCTAATGCCGTGTCAATGTCTAGATCAGGCTTCTCGGCTATTCCTATCCTGATTTGAATGATTGCCATCACCGCATAGTTAAAGATCCCCTGAAACTCTCCCTCAATGCCTTCTTCAACAAGATGATTGCCTTTGGTTTGAATGGTTCTTATTCTGTTGGCTTTAATATAAATCTGATCGGTTAAGGAAGAAGTTCTGAACACCCTCCATGCCGAACCATAGTCCGACATCTTGGCGAGGAATATCTTTTCGCATTCCGAACTCACTTGCTTAAACTGTTCTGATGTTTCCTTTTTCATAAAATTTTAATAGTCAAAGTACTACTTTTGTCCTTGGAAATGAATTGTAAAACTAAGATTATGCTGATGCATTCAACGGATAAAAATACTGCTTTTTCGCAAATCAGAACGCTGAGTTTTCAAAGCAAAGAAATACAATTTGATCGGCCACTTGTAATGGGCATCCTGAACCTTACACCAGACTCATTTTATGATGGGGGTAAATACCTTGGACTACAGGAAATAGTATCTCAAACCGAAAAAATGATTCGCGATGGAGCTGCGATAATTGATATCGGAGCCATGACAACCAAACCAAAGTCTGAATTTGTCAGTGAAGATATTGAATTAGAAAGACTTATTCCGATAATCAGGATGTTAACAAAAAGTTTTCCTGAAATGGCTTTCTCGGCCGACACTTTCAGGGCATCCGTTGCAAAAGCCTGCATTGAAGAAGGAATCATGATGATTAATGATATTTCAGGAGGCACCTTCGATGACGCCATGCCTGCTTTAATTGGTCATTATAATATCCCCTATGTTATGATGCATATTTACGAAACACCGGCCACAATGCAAAACAATCCACTTGGAAATGAAGCAGAAAGACTTGTTCATGAGTTTTTCCAGAAGCAGATTGAGGTTTTTTCACATCAAGGAGCCACACAAATCATCCTTGATCCGGGATTTGGTTTCGGCAAAAATATGGATGGAAATTTTATGCTCCTGGACAAATTATCAAACCTGAAAAAATTTGGATTCCCGATATTGGCGGGACTATCGCGCAAATCTATGATTTGCAGATTGTTGGAGATAAAACCACCTGAAGCATTAAACGGCACTACGGTTTTAAACACCATTGCTTTATTGAATGGAGCTTCAATCCTGAGAGTACATGATGTAAAGGAGGCAATGGAAACGATAACTCTGGTTAATCAACTGCTTGCAAGTCGGATGTAACTAACTTAAAATCATTTTTTTAGCATATAACCTCAAATTACCTAAAGAATAACAATCAGATTCCTATCTTTGCCATATAAATAAAATGCCTTTTTCTGCTGATGATTACAGGTTTTATAGAAGTTCATCTCATTGATATTCTTGACATATTGCTGGTCGCCGGGCTGCTTTATGTGCTATATTACTTACTAAAAGGAACGGTTGCCATCAATATCTTTCTTGGAATTGTTTCTATCTTTTTGGTGTGGCGTATTGTGAGTATTTCAGGCATGGAGCTTCTTAGCGAAATACTGGGTGCGTTTGTAAGTGTCGGATTCATTGCCCTCATTATCATTTTTCAACCCGAGATCAGACAGTTTTTACTGGCATTAGGCACTCCGCGCTTCATCCGAAAGTATCACCGGCGATTTTCATTTCTTGGATTCAATTTCTCAGAAGAGGAACCCGTTGATATAGGGCCTGTTGTTAGGGCATGTGAGTCAATGGCAGAGAAAAAAACAGGTGCATTGATTGTCATCACACGACAAAACAATCTGTTCCAGTTTGTGAAAAGTGGTGTTGATCTGGATGCTGAAATAAGTCAGCCATTGATTGAAAACATATTTTTCAAAAACAGTCCATTGCACGATGGAGCAATGATCATTCACCAGAGAAGGATTAAAGCAGCCGGTTGTATTCTGCCTGTGACCCGCAAACTTGATCTGCCAGGCAGACCAGGTTTAAGACACAGGGCCGCTCTGGGTATAACAGAGCAAAGTGATGCAATCTGCATTGTTATTTCCGAAGAAAAAGGAACAATTTGCGTCACAATTGATGGTAACCTCAGACCTATCAGGGATGGACAGGAACTTACTGAATTCCTGAAATCCGAATCACTTTCCAGCTAAATGACTACAGGATGATAAGTCATTCATCAAATCTTATCAGCCCTTTCCTTCGCCTTTATTAATATATCATCAGCCTGACGGTTTGCTTGCCTTATCACATCTTCAGCTTTTTTATTGCCTTCTTCAATGACTTTTGCCGCTGAATCGTCTGTTTCTTTTTTCAGCTTTTTCGCAGCTTCCTTGGCGGCGAATTCTGCTACCATTCCTTTTTTCTTTCCTTCTGAAATCAGATTATCTGCTTGCTTGTCAGCTTCTGATTTCATTCGGTTTGCTGCTTTAAGTGCTTCCGATCTGATGTTTGCCGCAGCTATTTCGGCTTGTTTTACAATCTCATCGGCTTGCTTACGGGCTTCATTCAAAATTTTCTCTGCTTCAGCTTTAACATTCTCCCTTACCACTTCTTTCTGCTTATCGAATTCCTTTTTTGCCAGGTCTTCAAGTCCTGTTTTAAGGCTTGAGGAATATTTACTATAATCCAGCGAAATTTTCGGATCCGTTGCTTTCCCGCTCACTTTTGCCAGCACCTGCACTGCTGTTCCGGGATTGATGCTCATGCCTGTCAATTTTGATGCCTCACCAACTAGTTTTTCAATACCAGAGGCTACTGTTGGTCCAAGTTTCTCAAACGGGATTTTAAAAACCATATCGTAATCCAGATTTTGATCAAAATCAATGTTTCCACCAATTGTTACATCTGAATCACCATATTTCAATGTAAAAGGTTTTTGATAAACCTTACCATCGAGGAACTCGAAACTAAAATTCAACCCATCGGTTTTCAATTGATTAAAACTACTGTTTCCAAGAGCAGAGGCTATGCCGGACATAGTCTTGGAATTTTCAACTATCAGCTGAGTTGTTTTCAGGGCACCTTTGCCTATCAGTGATTCATAAACCGGATCAAGTCCGGCATTAAGTTTGCCTTCCAGATTGAAACTTCCCGAAAACTTTCCGGTCGATCTCTCTGCAATAGGAGCTGCCTTTTGGAACAAATCAAGTGTGCGATAAGCCATGGGAATGTCAAAGCTGTTGAAAGCAAAATCGAGGCCAATTAGCGGTTGAATATTGTTGCTAAAATCCAACGAACCCTTCATTTCAACAGTTCCGTCAATCATTTTAGCCTGCATCGGATCAAAAGTTATTTTTTTGTCTTTATACATGATACGGGCCGTAGCATCCGTCAATTCCATTTTTTCATACAAAACTTTTTTCATCTTGCCATTAAAAACAAATTCAATATTCTCTGGCAGATTCACTGGAGCTGCAGCAGAATTGGCGATTTCTTCCTGGGGTTCGTCTGATGAAGGCAATGAAGCAATCAATTCGTTCACGTCAAGCAAATCAGAAGTCAGGTCAACGTTGCCAACGAGAGCACCCTTGCCAAGATAGTAGGGTAAATAATTTTCAAGTATTCCCTGCAATGTCATATCGCTCCTCCCAATTATGGATCTGAATTTGGTTAACTTCAGATGTGATGGGGTAAACTGCAGATCGGCCTCAGCAATTTGAACAGGCAAAGTGAATAGGCTCGATTTGTATTTAACATCTTGAATACCAATATTTCCTGAGGCATTTACCCTTTCGTAATTTTGTTTCTCAACATCTGACAAGCGGGCAATTACCGAAAAATCAAAATTGAGCATTCCAACAAGATCTTCACCTTCCTCAAAGTGCATAACTTTACTTAGATCAGCCAGATTAAGTATACCCTTTGCAAAGGCGTCGATATCAGGATCGCTCACTGGTGACTTAAGTTTAACACCGGATGAAAAAGGATTTCCACCAAGCGTAAAATCGAATTTCTTTACCCACAGTATGGTGGCATCAGGATCACCGCTGTCGTTGACTACTGTTGAATGAATGGCAATATTTTCAACCTTCTGCGGAAGATCAGGGTAATGGAAGGAGGCGCCTTCGACCAGCAATTCGAAACCAAAACCTGGCATTGACTTCTCGTTGTAAATGCCTTTCGCAAAACCATTTATCGAAAAATTTCCATTGACAACCACCTTGTCCATTCCTTTGGCATAAACAGAAGGCACCAGTGACAGCAAACTGCCAAAGCTATTGTTCAAAGCGTTTAATTCCAACTGGATCAATATATCATCCGATGGCATTTCGATAGAACCCTCAATGCCAAGCGCGAGATCATTCATTACTATTTTGGCATTCTTAAAAGCATAAATACTGTTGTCCAAATCAGTAATCAGCTCCATATCTAATTTGGTCTTAATCTTTTTCAGATAATTCACCTTTTCGAACTCCAGATTAAGCTCATCAGCCATAAGTGATGTTTGCAAAGTGGCTGTATTGGATGCAAAGTCACCCTTTATGCCACCATTTAAACCCTTGATGATCAAATCAAGAGAGAGCGATTTATCCAGATACCGAAGGTTTACTTTGGATAAACGAATATCGTTCAACCTGACACTGATTGCTGATTCTTCACTTTTGTCCTGATCACCGATTGATAGTGTATCTGATCCGGGTTTAACAATATCCCAGTTAACAGCCCCATTTTCATTTGTCATCAAACTAATTTCACTTTCATGAAGAGAAATACGTTTGACTTCATAAGTTTCACCCTTCATAACACTCCAAAGATCAATAGTGAGCCTCAGTGAGCCAATATAAATCAATGTGTCCCCTTCAAAAGGAGTTTGATTAATGACGCTCAGGCCATCAAAACCTAAACTGAAATCAGGAAAATTCCGAATCAGACTTAAGCTGACTTTATCAAAATCGATGATTGCATTAACCTGTTTGTTCATCTCAGATTTTGCAACCGACACTATTTTGCTTTTAAAAATCCATGGAAGTGTTACCAATAATACTATTATGGCCAAAACAATAGCTAGAAGAACTTTTAATAACTTTTTCATTTTCAATAACGATTTAATTATCTGTTAAAAAATATATGCCTGCCTGCGCAACATATGGTCAATGATAACCAGTGCTGCCATGGCCTCAACAATCGGAACCGCCCTCGGCACAACGCAAACATCATGTCGCCCTTTACCCTTTACAATGGTTTCATTTCCCTCTTTGTCAACAGAGAGCTGATCCATCATCAAAGTAGCAATCGGCTTAAAGCCTACGTTAAAATATATCGCCTCGCCATTGGAAATGCCTCCCTGAATTCCGCCAGAATGATTGGTGAGTGTAACGATCTTGCCTTCCTGTTGGACAAACTGATCATTGTGCTCGGAACCTTTCATTCGTGCACCTTTGAAGCCACTTCCAATCTCAAAGCCCTTCACCGCATTGATACTCAGCATTGCTTTACCCAGATCAGCATGCAGCTTATCAAACACAGGTTCGCCCAATCCAGCCGGAACTCCCCGGATTATGCAGGATATCTCACCACCCAGCGTATCACCGGCATTTTTCGTTTCAACAATCAGTTTCTGCATTGAATCGGTTAACAAAGGATCTGGGCAGCGAACGGCTGATGCTTCAACAGTAGTCGGATCGATATTATAATCAATAATATCCATCGAAAGCTGCCCGATTGATTTTACAAATGCAATGATGGAGATGCCATTTTGACGAAGGAAAAGCTTTGCTACTGCACCAGCAACAACCCTCGACAATGTTTCGCGGGCCGACGAGCGGCCCCCACCCCGGTAATCCCTTACACCATATTTCTGATGATACACAAAATCAGCATGTGAGGGCCTGTAAAGGTCTTTGAGGTGCGCGTAATCATCAGGTCTGTGATCTTTGTTCGTGACCAGAAATGCAATTGGAGCACCTGTAGTTAAATTTTCAAAAACACCTGAAAGAAATTCAACACGATCATATTCATTACGTTGACTTGTCAACTCGTTTTGTCCGGGTCGACGACGGTCGAGCTCAGCCTGAATAAAATCTTGATTCAATAATAGACCGGGGGGGCAGCCATCAATAATACCACCAATCGCAACACCATGTGACTCACCAAATGTGGTCAGCCTGAATATCTCCCCAAAGCTGTTAGATGCCATACAATATTTCCAGATTAGAATTCTCCCTTCTCATCTACTGCGCATAATTCCAAATTAACGCGGTTTATCGGATATCCGATAATGAGTACAGGTGTACTAAAATTAGTCTATAAAAATAAGCTAATTTTGTATAGAATTCAAAAGAATTATGAATAAAGTTCTCACCTTCATTCTTTGCATGGGTTTTGTGGCGGCTCAGGCTCAAAGATTCGGTCAGCATGAACGCGATATGATCGAAAGTGGAAAGTCGTCGGACAGGATGAGGATAACGCAAATCACGGACAAGTCAGACTCGCTGCTGCTTAGATCAAAAGCCAGAAAAGTCAGAAAGATTAAGGATCCGATAATCTCAAAATTATCAGAGAGGATGTTGCAGACAGTTCTTGATCCTGCAAATAAAGGAGTTGGCATTGCTGCACCCCAGGTAGGCATTGGTTATCAGGTCATTCTTGTTCAAAGATTTGACAAAGAAGGTGAACCATTTGAAACCGTGATCTACCCGGAAATCAGAAGCAGTTCTGATTCATTGTGGAGGCGAATTGAGGGATGTTTATCCATACCTGTAATACGCGACACCGTTGAGCGACCCTGGTCAATAGAAGTCCGTTATCGGGATATCCACGGAAAAAAAAGAAAAGAAACAGTAAACGGATTCACTGCCAGAATCTTTCAACATGAAATTGATCATCTTAACGGTGTTTTGTTTATTGATTATATATATGAAAGAAAGTGATATTAAATTAACCTCTATCATTCTGCCCATCATATCCAATGTGTAAATTTGCATCACGAATTCCAATAAATATCAGAGATCATGTATTGCGTTCAAACAAAAAAGCTTATTCAGATTTGGCTATTCATTCTCATTTTTTCAACAGTTTCCTGCAACACAAAAGATGAGTTTATACCATTGGTTTTTAATGATATATCTGAAGAGTTTAAAAAGTACACTGTGTTTGACACAGCCAGCAGATGGATTTATCAAAATGATTTAACGCTTGAAAAAGATACACTAAGTATTATTTGGAACTCAAGTGAAACCAGATATCACCTATTACCTGACGGGACAGATGAGTACAACTACCGCGCTATCAATCAGTATTTTAATATTAATGGAACAGGAATTCAACGCACAGAAATTACAGCTGGTTCGCAAAACTCTACCACCCAGACACTTTACGAAAATTGCAGGTTATATTTGAGCAACAACCGATATTATACAATATTAGCACCTCGATATCCCGTGAATGAAATTCAACTACTGGGATTTCAAGAAGGAAATTATATGAATCTCCCGATGATTGAGCAGTTGACACTTAACGGAATAATTTATAACAATGTTTTCCATACATCGGTAAAGGATTATCAACCAGCACCTGACACCTTGTTTCTTGAGTTCTGGTTTGCAAGAGAGGTTGGTCTGGTTAAAATGTCAACACGTAATGCTCAGGGAAACATCACCTGGTCACTGCTTGAGTCGGATGTTTTGCCTTCAGCTGAGTTTTAAGGTACAAAAAAGAGGCCGGAAAGAACAAAATTCATCCGGCCTCATGAGCTTTTACAGCAATGCTGCAGCTAATCCTTTAAGATCTTAATTTTTGCTTCCAGCACTTTCAGATCAACTTTAGCCTTATTGATTTTCTTCTCATACTCAGCTTTCATGAGATCGGCATTTTTACTGCTGGCAAAAAATCCTATGTTGTTTTCCCAAAGATTGATTTCTTCGCGAAGTTTAGCAACTTTGTTTGTCAACATAAACCTCTCGCGACGAATTCTTTCCTGTGATTCGGGTTCATCGCGCATGCCCTCAATCATCCCTTTGTACTCAGTAGCAGTCATTTCCAGTTCGGTAAGTTTCATTTTCTCAAACAAAGAGTCAATGGCTTTTCGATATTGAACTTGTAACTGGTCCTTAACTTTCATCGGAACATGGCCAATTTCCATCCATTGCCTTTGAAAAGTTTTCAGTGCGTCGAGATTAGTCTGCTTTTCCTTTGATATGGTAAAATCCTGAATCATTGTGATCAAATCCTTTTTGAGCTTCAGATTATCAGATTCAACATCGCGAATACTATTGAAAAATTCCGATTTACGCGAAAAGAAAGTGTCACAGGCTGACCTGAATCGTTTCCAAACCTTTTCGGAATTCTTTCTTGGAACAGGACCAATTTTTTTCCATTCTTCCTGCAACATTTTAAACTGATCAGTAGCTTTACGCCATTCATCACTATCTTTAAGTGCTTCTGCCTGAGCACAAAGATCAAGTTTGAGATTATAATTTTCAAGCTGCTGATCTTTAATTTTCCCAAAAAACTCTTTCTTGTTATCGAAGAAAACATCCATGGACGTTTTAAACCTGTTCCAGATGTCATCGTTGAGTTTTTTTGGTGCCTGACCAACAGATCTCCAAACTTTGAACAACTCGCTTACCTGATCAGACTTGGCATTCCAGTCACTTATGCCCTCAGATGATTCAGCTGCAATCTCTTCCATTTTTTCACACAAAGCAATCTTCGCTTCATAATGGTGTTGCTGTTCCTCTTGTATCTTACTATAATGCTCGCGCCTGATTAAATTGATTTTATCCGTTGCATTCTTAAACCGTTCCCATATCTCATCTTTCTTATCCTGAGGTACGGGTCCGATTTCTTTCCAGTCATCGTGGAATTTCTGCAACATCTTAAACGACTTTATCACCGAAGGTTCCAACAATAACTCTTCGGCCCTCTCGCAAAGTTCGATTTTTGCTTCGAGATTCTTCTTTAAATCCAGGTCTCTCAGCTCCTTGTTAATTTTAACTTTATCGAAGAACTTTTCAACCAGAAAATGGTAATTATTCCAAAGATTAGTGATTTCTCCCGCCGGTACCTGCCCAATACTTTTCCACTTATCCTGAAGAATTTTGAACTCATCATATGTTTTCTTCAAGGTTTCTTCTGAAGAAATAAGCATCTTCAATTCGTCAAGTAAGGCGGATTTTTCACGAAGATTTTCAACCTTTTTCCTCTCCAGCAGTTCGTTGTGGTGGGCCTTATTTTCTTTATACTTGTTAAACGCTGCTTTAAACCTTATTTCGAGCGGCTCGTCAGTATGCGAATATTCTTCTTTGTTACCTCCATCAAGAATAAACTTCTCCAATTCCGCATCAATATCATCCTTGTTCAATTTGAGAAACCTGACTTTAATGGCTGCAACTTTTGCCTTGATCACAGCAACATCAGCATCCAGAACTGTTTCTTCAAGTAATTCAACCAATTGAAGTTTATTCAGGTTTTCAAATTCAAACGGATGTGACTCACTTTCATCATCATCTTCATGTTCAGCTTCTTCGATCATTTGATCAGAACCAATCATGCCTATGACTTGCTTCCGCTCCTCTATACTTATAATGGTTTTACTAACAACGGTTTCGTTGTCAACGCTGTCCTGAACTGGAGTAATTGAATCCGATTTAGCATCAACAACCGGCAAAATTTCAATCTTCTGAGTAACTACTTCCTCAGGAGTTTCAACAACAATTGGCTGATCTGGTTGAATTAAGCCTATTAGCAGATTCTTTTCTTCAGCAGTTATAACTGCTGCAGGGATCGTTTTTTCAGGAAATTCTACTTTGTCGTTTATTTCCGACTGAGTATTTATCAAAGCATTCGATTCGATAGAATTCTCCTCCTGAGCAACAATGGCTTCAGGATTCTGATTAAGTTGGTCTTCGTTATTCATCAATAATATAATTAGGTGTTATCATTCAATTGTCCTAACAAACAATTTTCAGATATGGGTTCATTTTAGGACTGCAAAAATAGAAATTATTTACGTCAAAGAATTTTTTCCTTGAAATGATTTGTGGGTAAATTCATTTTCATTCCCCACTAAGCTAAGATTGCATGCATAATTTGCACTTTGATTAAAGAAATTTTCAGCCGGATGAATATCGATGAACGATTTATCTATGTCATCATTCAAGAAGAGGCTATGTCCGGAATCATAGCAACTAAAATCCAACAATAAATACTAATCAAACATGGAGCGGTTAAAAATGAGATATCCAATATTGAGCATAACCCTAAGCTTGTTACCATCACGTTCATAATAGTTTGCGGATAAACTCACCGGGCCCAGAGGGCTGTGATACACAACAGATGATGAAGCGATGAAAGAAGGATCAGTAAAGGCTTTGCTTAAAGTTGGCTGAAGATTAGGTCCGGGATTCAACAATCGTTTATATGGCTGAAACATATAAGATTCAATACGAAAGTCCACAGTTTTATTGATTGAATAGATTACTTTTAATCCACCTGCCAGATAGGCAAAAGATTTGTAACGGTCAAGATACAATGTTGGCATTTCAGGCACAGGATCAAATGAAGGCGCTGAAAGTGAAGATGCCGTATAATTCCAGTTCAAAGGTTGATCAGAGTGGCTTATTTCCGCATAAAACCCAAAAGTTGTCTTCCCTGATCTCGCAAAGTAATTGTCGTAAATCAAGCGAAGCAAATAATAATTGATATAGCGAACAAACTCTTCACTCTTTGGGTTTGACGATCCGGCACGGTTTTTCTCGGTGCCGTTAAAGTATTTCATTTCCAAACTCAGCCTCATACCGGCATTGCTGTATTGTTTCTTGTTAAGTGAGTTTATTTCAAATGAAATGTGGGGGTTTAAAAATTCAAATAAGGTTTCGTCGGCAGTATCATTTCTGCTAAATGTATTTGTCTGATAATAATTAAAAGCCCTGTTTACAGCTGATATTCCAACACTTAACTTTCCGTCTTTGCCTATCGGGTGTCCCATATTGAGATCAATATACTTTTCGTCAGAAATTAAAAAAGATGGACTTGGATCCTCATAAAAGTAATTTGCATTTTTAAAAAAATCCTTTCGTGCTACCGTTCCTGTCAAGTCAAGAAAAAACGGAAATTTTCCGGGATAATTCAACCGTCCATTTAACATCACTGAAGAATAAAACCTACCATAGTACCCATTAAAACGCGCTGTGCCGGCAACCCGACCCATGTATTTATAATTTAAGCCTACAAATGCCTGGTTGAGAGCAGTTGACGAAATATTGCCACCAAAATCTCCGGTAAACTTCTCTGCAAGCAAAACATTAAGATGCATCTCATATCCCTTTCTTGAAGGATTATAGATCAGTTCGGGGAAAATAAATTTTATCTTGTCGTCGGCCATCAGAACAAAATATCTTTTGCGAATTTCCTTTAACTCAAGTTCTCTGCCAGTGGGATTAAGTTTTTCTCTGATATAGTCTGATTGCTTTGCGTTTACACCTTTAATTATCAAAGTGTCGATCAAAAGATCCTGTTCCTTATTTCTGAACTTCGACCTTTTCATGTTCAATGAATCGGGGCTCAGGCGGCGACCTATCTGTTGGTTTATAACGGCCATTTGTCGGATTGTGGCCTGATAACCACTGTCGATATAGCGTTCTGCCTGGTCAAAATCAAGAAGCCCGGCATTACCCATTTTCGACTCAATTAAAACCCCCAACCCTTCCGGAACACTATAGTCTGCAGGGCGTACAAGCATGCTTTGAAGTTGAGAAATGATATCTGATTCATTTGCGGGAGGATAATTGCTGGCGGCTTTGCTTCCAATAACAAAATCGGGTTTAAATTCTTTTATCGTGGTTTCAATGGGGAAATTATCTAACATCCCCCCGTCAAATAACAATTTACCATTTATTCTTACCGGCCTGAAGTAAAACGGAAAAGTTATTGAAGCCCTGACAGATGTGCTCAACTGGCCATCCTTCAATACAACAAGTACTGATGAATCAATATCGCTTGCAATACATCTGAATGGAATCATCAGATTATCAAAATTATTCTGGCTAACTCGTGATGAAGCCGAAAACAATTCAACCAGTGTGTAATCCATCGAAACTGGAGACACAATATTTGCAGGGAGAATGTTTTGATAACCATTACGTTTTGCTACCAACGGAAAACTGACCCAGCCTGCATCAGGATCAAAGAAATAACTTTGATTGAATTGCTCATCTATGCCCCCTTTTACCCAGTTACTAAAACGTCTGCTTTTAACCAATGATTCAATTTCGTCAACAGAATAACCACTCGCATAAAGTGCTCCAACAAATGCTCCCATCGAGTTACCCACGATAAAGTCAATCGGAATTTGATTTTCTTCCAAAGCTTTAATGACACCAATATGGCTTAAACCTTTTGCTCCACCCCCGCCCAAAACCAAAGCTACACTTTGGGCTTTTACACTATAGCTCAACAGCAACAATAATAAATGACTGACAAGAAATGCTGATATCCGCGTCATGAAGCATACAAATTTTGTAAATATCAAATCCGAATTTACAATAAACCGATCTATCCTGGGATACGATGAGTTATTAACTTTTGTTAATCTTTTTTATTTGCAATGGCATTCTTAAATGCTGACAAAAATTAAATTTTCTCAAAAGCCTGATCAAGATCACCTATGATATCTTCAATATTTTCGATTCCAACAGATAAGCGAACCAGCTCATCTGTTATCCCAGCTGCTCTCTTTGATTCTGCTGAAAGTTTTGAATGTGTCATACTGGCTGGATGCTGAATCAGTGTTTCAATTCCACCCAAAGATACAGCCAGCAAAGCAAGCTTAACGTTGTTCATAAGCAGCTTCCCTTCCTGTAATCCACCTTTGAGTCCAAAGCTTATCATCGCGCCTGGCCCTTTCATCTGCTTTTTCGCCAGTTCATGTTGAGGGTGCGAAGGAAGACCAGGATATAAGACCCATTCAACTTTAGGATGATTTTCGAGGTAAGCTGCTACTTTGATCGCATTCTCCTGTGCCCTGTCAATTCGTATTCCAAGCGTTTTCAGTCCACGACGCGTCAGCCATGCCTGATGTGGATCCATGTTGCAACCCATATTTACCATTACAGACCTGATTTTGTCATAATGTTCCCTGGTTTTGGCAACTACCATTCCGGCCACAATGTCCGCGTGACCGTTGATAAATTTTGTCATGGAGTGAAGCACAATATCGGCACCAAGTTCAAAGGGCTTCTGCAAATATGGGCTACAAAAAGTATTATCCACACAAAGCGGTATATTATGCTCTCTGGCAATAGCTGCAATGGCTTCAATGTCGGTAATGCCTATTGTTGGATTGGCAGGAGTTTCAAGAAAAATAAGCGTAGTTTCAGGCCTTATGGCATCACGTATATGCTGGGGATCGGTTGCATCAATAAACGTTGACTGAACACCAAAACGTGGATACAGCGATTCCATGATGGCTCTTGATGGGCCATAAAGGGAATTGTGCGCCACAAGATGCTTGCCAGCACCAAGATAGGCCATATAAACCGTGTTTACTGCCGCCATGCCCGAACTGGTGGCAACCCCTCCATAGCCTCCTTCAAGTGCTGCCACAGCCTCCTCAAGTTCACCAATTGTTGGATTACCAATTCGGGTATAGATGTATCCCTTTTCTTCTCCCGAAAAGCATTTTGCGCCATGATCAGCACTTTCAAATTGAAAAGTAGAAGTCTGATATATAGGATTAACTGCGCTTCCCATCGAATCAGCCACTCCGCCGGCATGTACAGCCAGCGAATCAAAACCCATGTGTTCATTATGCATAAATAACAAATTTAGAGGGTTGCTGTTGCAGCCCCCGGATAATTGAAAAATCGATTATAGAATATAGTAATCAAAACAGATTCAAATGAATCTACAATTTAAAAAGGCCAGAAATTATTATCGTTCCAGATTTGCTCTTTAAGATCTTCATTCAGTTTGTGCAACAATTTATGATGACCCTTTTCCCAGTCGGCAAGCATTTGATACATCGCTTTCTCATTCGGGTCAGTTGCCTCTGCTGCTCTGTTTGAATAAACTTCAATTGCATTGTTTTCGAAATCAATCGCTGCACTGATTGCTGCTGCTTCAAATCCTGCAGCAGATATTTCTTTTTTAATTTGTTCCGAAAGTATCATTACAGCTTCGGTGTCATCAATTTCAGCATGCTCATCACTTTTTAAAAAAGCATGATTCTTTTCATAATTTGAAAATTGCCTGGATAAAAATTCCACATGGGCATCTTCTTCTTCAGCCATCATTTCAAAAATTTTACGTGCTGATTTACTTTCGGTCTGCCTGGCAACCAGTGTGTAAAATGCTTTGCCTCTGCGTTCAAGCAAAATGGCAGTTTTCAGAATATCCGTTGCTGATTTTGTAGTTTCCATAGGATTTAAATTCGTTGATTCCAATGCAACAAAGGTAAATTTATTTTTGAAACGGCCAACGCAGGAAATCCTGCTCGTCATGCAAATTATCCCTAAATTTGTACTTATTCTAAATCACGTTTCATGCCAAATCACAGCACCGCACAAACAATACTCTTTGAACTTTACAGAGCCTGGTTCCATAAAACACCGGATAGTATTATTCCCATTGCGGAATCAGGATCAGCCAGAAAGTATTTCAGAATAGCCTCCCGCGAACAAACTGTTATTGGCACCTTTAACACAAATGTTGAAGAGAATAAAAGTTATCTCCATCTCACCCAACATTTCCTGAAAAAAGGACTTCCGGTACCAGTAGTTTTTACTAGCAATGAGAACCAAACTGCCTATCTTCAGGCCGACCTGGGCAACGTAAGTCTGTTTGATCTGGTTGACCGTTCATGGTTAACCGGCAGCTTTCACCCTTCGCTCCTTGATTTTTATCGTGAAGCTATTCGTTACTTGATAGATTTTCAAATTCGTGGATCGAAGGATCTGGATTTTTCCTGTTGCTACCCTGAAGCCGAATTTGGGGTTTCGGCAATTAAGGATGATATGAATTATTTTCGTTATTATTTCCTTAAACTACACAATATCAATGTTAATGAAAGCGGTTTAAATGAACAGTTCGACAAGCTTGCTTCTATTGTTGACCAATATGAAAAAAAGCACTTTATGTACCGCGATTTTCAGGCACGGAATATAATGGTTCATGATAACAAGCTTCATTTTATTGATTTTCAAGGCGGAAGAAAAGGGCCACTTGCCTACGATCTGGTTTCATTACTCTTTCAGGTTAGGGCGCGAATACCGTCAAATTATCGTGATTTGTTGTTAAATTACTATTTAGACCGGCTTAGCGAATTTGTGCCGGTAAACAGGGAAGAATTCGCAGTTCAATATTCATATTTCGTCTACCTGCGTCTGATGCAGGTACTTGGAGCATATGGCTTTCGTGGTCTTATACAAAAGAAATCACATTTTATCGAAAGCATCCCCTACGCCCTTTTAGAATTAAAAAACTGGCTTGAAAGCAATCCTTTGCCCAGTGAATTCGGTTTACTTCATAAAACACTTGAGTCAACGGCATCACTTGTTACCCAATACACCAAACCAGCCCCGGATCGCAGCGGGAAACTGCATATCCGGATTTTCAGCTTCTCATACAAAAAAACCGGAATCCCAATGGATGATAGCGGCAATGGTGGTGGTTACGTGTTTGATTGCAGGGCCTTACCAAATCCAGGCAGAGACCTACAATATAGAACCCTTACTGGTCGAGACAGACAGGTAATAGATTTTTTAGATAATGAAATAGCCGTGAAATCTTTTCTAAAATCAACTTTCGAAATCCTGGACATGACTGTGGAGAATTACACTAAGCGGTCTTTCTCTGATTTGATGATATCTTTCGGGTGCACAGGCGGGCAACACCGATCAGTGTATTGTGCCGAACAATCAGCCAGTTATCTGCAATTAAAATACCCTGATTCAACCATTTCGCTTAAGCATATGGAACTGGATAATATGCTTTTGACTAACCCACAAGCTGAGTAGAACTAACAATGACCTGGATCATGTCGAAAAAGAAATGTAAAACTGAAATCGAAAAAAAAGAAGCTGACAAGGGTAAAGTATTCAAATGTGATAAGTGCGGCAATAAGTCAAACCAATCAAACCGGCTATGCAAACCCATAAAAAAATGAACAAAATCAATGACTATGGAGCGATGATTTTGGCTGCAGGTTTGGGTAGTCGCCTCGAAACTATCACACAAAATAAACCAAAAGCCCTTGTCGAAGTTAATGGAAAACCACTGATAGAACATGTTATTGATCGCATCAGGGAAACTGGTATCAGGTCTGTTGTCGTCAATCTGCATCATCAGGCAGAAATGATCAGAGAGTTTCTGTCGAAACCTGCTTTTTCCGACCTTGAAATTGCATTCTCAGATGAAACTTCTGAACTTCTGGATACCGGAGGAGCATTAATAGGTGCTTATGAACATTTAAGAAAACATAAAGCCATTCTGGTACATAATGTTGATATACTGACCGATGCTGATCTGAATATTTTATTGCAAACACATCAATTGAATCAGCATGATATAACGTTGCTGGTGGGAGAACGCAATACAACACGAAAATTTCTCTTTGATCAACACATGCAACTGAAAGGTTGGGCTAATGTGGAAAAAGAAAACTACAGAATTGTTGAAAATTATTCCTACCAGGCATTAATTCCCTTTGCTTTTAATGGAATCCACGTAATGAATCCTTTATTATTGTCATGCAGAAAAGCATCACCTTGCTCCCTGATTGACTTGTATCTGGAACTTGCCAATTATCATCTGATAAAAGGCGTTAACCTGAATTATACTTTTTGGTTCGATGTTGGCAAACCGGATCAATTGGCATTGGCCAATAATTGGTATAAGCAAAAAGGATCATGATGGAGACAGATTTCTTCGACAGAGTAACCAGCTATGTTTTAAGTATAAAGGATATTGACCCGGGCGATATGGCAATTGTTTTGCCAAACAAAAGGGCGCGGCTCTACCTGAAACAACATTTCCTGAATCAGGTTAAATCTCCTGTTTGGTTACCCAATATCTACACGATTGAGGACGTAATGGCTGCATGGTCTGGCAGGTTCCTGGCCGACAGATTAAGTCTGCGGCTCATGATGATGGAAATTTATCTCGAAACAAATCAATCCGATCTAGCAAGTTTCGCTTCATGGACGGATGAATTCCTGAATGATTTTGACGACATTGACCATCAACTTGTTGATCCTAAAGCAATTTACACCTATCTTAGTCAGGCAAAAGCCATTGAACTCTGGCACACAGATGGATCAGATTTAACACCTTACGAAACACAATACCTGAACTTTTACAACTCCATTTACACTTATTACAACCGGCTTCAGGAAAAGCTAATTGCCATAGGCGCCGGTTATCCGGGTTCATTAATGCGATCCATCGCATTGCAACCCATCTCTGAACTTCTTTCAAAAATAAGGGAAAAACACATTGTCTTCGCCGGGTTCAATGCATTTACCAAAGCCGAAAGCAAAGTGATCAGCAGTCTTTGTCAGGAAAAAAAAGCAAGTCTGCTTTGGGACATGGACGAGTATTATGCGGTGAAAAACAAATTCGGGTATCATGAAGCAGGATTCTTCTTCAGAAAGTTTGCCGAAAAACATCCTGACTTAACAACAAACTGGATGAACAGCAGACTGTTGCATGAAGAAAAGTTATGTGTGATTTCAGGCATTCCGGGGAATGTTTCGCAAGTTAAGGCCGTTGGAGACCTGCTGAAAAGCCTTACTGAAAACAGTGATTGGAATCCTAAAAAAACAGCAGTTGTTCTTGCCGATGAGAACTTGTTGATCCCATTGCTGAATTCTATTCCCAATGAAGTTGGACCATATAATGTAACCATGGGCATCCCATTGCGGCATAGCACAGCATATTCCTTTCTCATTCAACTTATTGACTTCTTAACAAGCATACAAACCGATGTCAACAACAAGCCTTCGTTTAAGACTTCCTCGCTGGCCGTTCTGTTAAGCAATGAAACCTGGATGTCCATCTCATCCTTATCAGCAGAAATATTGCAATTGAAACTTTGGATAACCAAACAATCAGCCTACCAGATAAGGGTGGATGAGGTTATTCAGTTGGTTTGCAAGGATGAAAACTCTGAAGCAAAAGAAATAATTAAACTGCTGTTTTCTGCCTCAGACACAAAAGTTACCACCATTCTGCTGGTGGTTAAAGAAGTAATGAATCACATAATCTTGTCAAAAGATGAAGGCAAAAGTGCAGAAAAGGTAATGCTGAACAGAATGCTCGAAACGGCTTTGAAAATGATAAACAGGTTTATCCTTCTGCTTCAAGGCCGCGATGAACTGGTCGATTTGAAAAGTTTACTTAAAATTATCAGCACTCTTTCAATGTCATTCAAAACCAACTTCATCGGCGAACCCCTGGAAGGATTACAAGTGATGGGAATGCTTGAAACACGAAATCTTGATTTTGAAAGGGTAATCCTGCTATCGGTCAATGAAGGGACGTTGCCAACCGTTAAACCGCAGTCCACCATGATTACCGCTGATATCCGCAATGCATTTGGAATTACGGGTCATCGGGAGCAACAATACATTTCAGCTTACCACTTCTTCAGGCTGCTGCATCGTCCAAAACACATCCATCTTTTTTATAACACCGAACCGGATATGCTTGGAGGTGGCGAGAAAAGCAGATTTATTATGCAGATAATCAAAGAACTATCCGTAATTAATCCAAAGATTAACATTAAAGAGCAGATTATCAGCCATCCGGTCAGAACCAGCTTTACTATTTCACCAATCGACATCCCTAAAACCGGGAATATTCAAAAACTCCTTGAGACAAAAGCAGAAACCGGGTTTTCCCCAACTAGCCTGTCAAATTACGTCATATGTCCGTTGAAGTTTTGTCTGAATGATCTGTTAGGTGTAAAAGTGGCCGAGTCATTTGAGGATATTCTCGGGGCTGATACACTCGGTAACATTGTGCATCAGGCCCTGAATAGTATCTATGAACCATCTGTCAACCTTGAATTAAACACCAGCTATCTTGAGGATAAGATTAGTCATGTTTCAGATATTGTTGAGGAAGTGTTCCGATTAAACCATAAACTATCATTGATCAATTCTGGTAAAAATAAGCTGCTGGCTGAAGTTGCAAAAAAGTTTGTTGAGCAATTCCTTCAATATGAACTCGGCCTGATTCGAAATCAAAAACAAAAAGTGATAATTAAAGCACTTGAACTTGAAATGGATTCAATTCTAATTGTTGACAACAGGCAGGTTAAAATTAAGGGAACAGCTGACAGGATTGAATTGCGCGATGGAAAGATAAATGTGATTGATTATAAAACAGGAAAGGTTGATCCCGGCGAGCTAAAAGTTTTGGGTTGGCAAGATCTGATTGTTCGTGACAAACACATAAAAAGCCTTCAGTTGGCAATATATTTGATGCTGTATCACCGAAAACACGGAAGTATGAATTCTCAGATGGTCTCAGGCAGGATAATGGCATTCAGATCCATTAGCAAAGGATACCTGGAAGCAATCTTTCCCTCAGGGGATTCACCACTTACAGCTGAGACCATTGCACAGAATACCGAAACCACGCTCATTTCTTTGCTCGCTGAAATCTTTGATGTATCAATTCCTTTCAGGCAAACTGAAAATACCCAGGTTTGCAGATTCTGCCAGTTTCAAAAACTTTGCGACCGTCATGAAAAATCCAGATGGTCAGGCCAATAAGACAATCCTCATGGGTAGAGAAGTTTTACTTCAAATTATGAAGGTTATTCTTTGCTTTAACTGTGACTATGAATTCTTGTTGAAAGGAGAAATTGCTGTCGGAATAAGCGAGGATATTGTATATTTGCTTGATTTAAACTTATTGTTAAAGCTCCCAAAACAATAGCCATATGGTTGATAAAATAAAATTTAATGTGCTTATCGTCGACGACAGACCTGAAAACCTGTTAAGCCTCGAAGGCATTCTGGAAAGCGAAGATCTCAATATCATTAAAGCGAACTCTGGAAATGAAGCCTTGAGTATTATGCTTGAAAATGATATATCGCTTGTTCTCATGGATGTGCAGATGCCGGGAATGGATGGATTTGAAGTGGCCGAAATCATGCGAAGCAGCGAAAAAACAAAGTTTATTCCCATTATTTTTGTTACAGCTATAAGTAAACAACGTCAGCACATCTTCCGGGGTTATGAAACCGGAGCTGTTGATTATCTTTACAAACCTCTTGACCTGGAAATACTTCAGAGTAAGATTAAGGCCTTTATCGAGTTTTTCCAACATAAGAATGCCCTGGAAGAAACCACCAGAAAACTGGCCAAAACAATTAACGAGTTAAACTCAGCGAAAAAAATTGCTGAAGAAGCCACTACAGCAAAGAGCTCCTTTTTGGCAACAATGAGTCACGAAATACGCACCCCGCTTAATGGCATTATTGGTATGGCAGAGCTGGGTCTGATGGATGATGAAATTAACACCATACAAAAAGAACGCCTACTCGACATAAAAACATCAGGAGAATCACTACTCGAAATTATCAATGAAATTCTGGATATTTCGAAAATTGAAGCAGAAAGACTCGAACTTGAGGAGATCGAATTTAGTATCAGGGAAGTTATTCAAAAAATTGTTAACCTGTTATCCATCAAGATATTTCAGGAAAAACTTGAATTCATCTGTGAGATTTCGCCCGACCTGCCCGACATTTTGATCGGAGATCCGTTGCGTCTGAGACAGATCCTGATCAACTTGCTGAGCAATGCCATTAAGTTTACCGAAGAAGGTGTTGTGTCGTTGTATGTCAGAATGCTTGATCATATTGAAGAACAGGTTAGTATTGAGTTTTCGGTTGAAGACACAGGTATCGGAATTCCCAAAGAAAAAATCGGACGTCTTTTCGAATCCTACACCCAGGTTGACACATCCACAACCCGCACCCATGGAGGCACAGGGCTCGGACTTACTATTAGCCAGAAACTTGTCAACCTGATGGGGGGTCAGGTAAAAGTTGACAGCAAACAGGGTATAGGGAGCAAGTTTTTCTTCAGACTCAATATGATAACAGGCAATCAGATCAGTAAACCATGGGAACTGGTTCTTGACAAGCCCAATCATGATTACAACATTCTCATTGTTGATGACCATGAAAAATCTGCCGCATTAGTCACTGACCTGCTGAACAACTGGGGAATTAAACACCGGTATATTAGCAATTGTCATGAAGGAATTGAATTGATCAAAAACGAATCCTTCGATCTGGTTATGATTGATTTTTATCTGCGCGACAGAAATGGCTCGGAGGTAGCGCTGAAAATGAAGGAAATCCTGGAGGGCAAACCAATGCCTGAATTTGTGTTGTTGTCGCCTAGCAAAGCATCCATCGATATACTTAAAATAAAAAAAGCAAATCAATTTGACTTTCTCTCAAAGCCGGTTCTGCAAAATGACTTAAAGGATTATTTGTTGAAGAAATTCAGTACTTCTTCGAAAAATGAGGTGAGCACACCACAGATACAAGAATCAAAGAAATCTACAGAAAATGTGTTAAAAATTCTGGTTGCTGAAGATCAGATCATTAACAGAAAAATTGTTACCCAATTACTCGAGAAGAAAGGCTGGATTGTAAAGGCCGTGGAAAACGGGAGGCTCGCCACTGAAATCGTACAGAATGAAAACTTCAGCATCATTCTTATGGACGTGCAGATGCCAGAAATGGATGGATTTGATGCTACAAGAACCATCCGTCAAAATGAAAAAATATCTGGAAGACACACTCCGATTGTAGCGATGACTGCCCATGCAATGAAAGGGGACAGAGAAAAGTGTATCGAAGCAGGAATGGACTTTTATATCACAAAACCTGTTAATCCAAACGAGTTGTTCGAAACGGTTCAAAAATATTCCCTAAAGTAATAAAGGTTAGTTTGTTGAAGAAATATCCTTGGAAAATATATGGAAAATCTTGATTATAACAACGCAAGCAGTTGGGAAAAAATCAGATACTCAATACGGTCATGGCGTTATATTGGTGTCGGAAAGTCCCTGCTGATATGGTTTCTGGCAATATCAATTGTGCCACTTGCATCGATCAGTTTCATCAATTTTTTGAATGCCTATCACGGACTTACCATTGTTGCTGAAAAATCTCTGCATTCTACCTCACTGCTCAGAGTCGAAAATATCCATTCATTTTTTGGAGAAGTTATAAACTTCCTGGAAATTAATAGCCGTCAGCAGAATGATGTTAAATTTCTGGAAGACCTAAGCTCATCATATCACAAATTTCAGTACGATTTTGAGAAATTTAAACTCAGTGAACAATACGATAAGTTAACACGGGATCATCGTGATGAATTCAGAAACCTCAACGTACGGAATGGTTATTATGATATGTATTTTATCGACAAAAATGGGGACATCCTGTTTAGTCTTCGCGAAGAGTCTGATCTCGGAAAAAACATCTTTTCCGGAACTTTAAGCACTACAAGATTTGCCAAAGCATGCCGTAACTCAATCGATAACAAGAAGATATATTTTTCTGACCTTGAATATTACGCGCCCTCACTGAATGAACTCTCCGGCTTTTTTACCCAGCCGGTGATCGACTCTAATAATCGTGTAGTTGGCATCATTGCATTACAGATCACAATGAACAGGATTAATCAGATTATCCAGCAGGATGCCGGCTATGGCGAAACCGGACAAGCATACATTGTAGGGAAGGATCAAATGCTGCGATCAGCAATGAGGTTTGGACAGGATGAAGATATTCTAAAAATGAAAGTTGAGAATCAGAAAGTTAAGGATTGGTTATTTTATCTGCAACACAGAAACAATATGCCTTTCCTGAGAACGTATGAACTGGATGAAGAAAAGGTGTCAACTTACGACTCCGACAACAAGGGTAAGTTTGTCCTGGGGATATACCGCAATCTAACTTATCTTGAAAAGGTTGGGGTTAACTGGACACTCATCGAGGAAATTGAACACCGGGAAGCTTTTGCTTATGCCAGAAAGCTCAGCGACATTGTTAAGCTATCGTTCATCATAACAATTATCGCTGTTTTCTTTATTTCTATCCTTGTAACAAGATGGTTCGTTAACCCGATAAAACAACTATCGTCTTGGGCAAAGCAAGTCGCTGTTGGTCAACTTCATAACAAAACCATTAAAGCGCCAAACAATGAGGTTGGCGAAATGGTGGATACTTTTAACAGGCTCTCCAATTCTTTGCAGTCATATGCTTCTGTGGCCAAAGCGATGGCAAAAGGTGACTACAGCGAAACTGTTGAAATACGAAGTGAAGAAGACATACTTGGCAAATCAATGAACCAGATGGTTGAGAGTTTCAGGCAGGTTGTAGGTCAGGCAAACCGGATTGCAAAGGGTGATTATGAGGTTACAGTTACACCCAGAAGTGATAATGACACACTTGGTCTGGCTCTTTTTGAAATGACCAATACCCTGCAAAGAAACAGGACTGAAAGCACAAATCAAGACTGGTTAAAAACAGGACTGAATTCGCTGGGACAAAGCTTAAGTGGTCAAAAAATGCTTAAGGAACTTGCAACAGAAATTATTTCATTTCTGGCACCCTATCTGAATGCTAATGTTGGATTGATCTACCTGTATGATGAAACTGATAAAACGCTGTACCTGTCAGGAAAATTTGCCATGGAGGAAAACGAAACGGTAAAATTTGAGATGATAAAACCGGGTAGCGGATTTGTTGGACAGGCCGCGGTAGATAAGAAGATATTGGTTGTCAATGACAAGGAAACAAATCATTCTTTTAGAATCGGAAGTCATATAGTTGTACCAAAAAACATGCTGGTTTGCCCGATTCTGTTCGAGAATATGCTTGTTGGTGTAATTGAACTTGTATCAATTAATCCTTTTACTGAACTCAACCTCACCTTTATGCAAATGGCAGCAAATAGTATTGGCATTGCTATTACCACTTCAAAAGCAGATGAAAAGGTGAAGAAACTGCTGCTACAGACTCAGGAACAGGCAAATGAACTCGCTGTTCAACAGGAAGAACTGAGGCAAGCGAATGAAGAGTTGCAGGAGCAAACAAATGCGCTGCGTATATCAGAGGAAAACCTTCAATCGCAGCAGGAAGAACTGAAAGTAACAAACGAAGAACTTGAAGAAAGAACGCATGCACTTGAAATTCAACGTGACGCTATAAAAGTTAAAAATAAAGAACTTGAATTTGCCCGCAAAGAGATTGAACAAAAAGCCAAAGACCTTGAGCTGGCATCCCGCTACAAATCAGAGTTTCTTGCAAATATGTCGCACGAATTGCGCACCCCGCTTAATAGTATACTTGTACTTTCGCAATTGCTCTCAGAAAACCGCAAACAACATCTTGATCCAAAAGAACTTGAATATGCCAAAACAATAAACAGTGCCGGAAGTGACCTGCTCGATCTGATCAATGAGATTCTTGATCTGAGCAAAGTTGAATCAGGCAAAATTGATTTGTATATTGAAAGTATGTATTTCGATGATCTTTCAAACTACATTCAAAAAACTTTTGGCCCGGTCGCAGAAAAAAAAGGCCTTGAATTATTCACAGGTATCAGCAAGCAGGTGCCGGCAATGATTCATACCGATGCCCAACGCGTTTATCAGATCATTAAAAACTTGTACTCAAATGCCATTAAGTTTACGCATGAAGGTACAATCAAATTAAATGTCTACAGACCAGATGAAAGCATAAAATTCCGTACTAATCTATCAACAGAAACTACCATTGCAATCGCAGTTTCCGACACCGGCATTGGAATTCCTCAGGAAAAACTAATGCTTATTTTTAATGCATTTCAGCAGGCCGATGGTACCACAAGCCGAAAGTATGGTGGCACTGGTCTTGGCTTAAGCATCTCAAAAGGATTTGCTGAATTGCTGGGTGGCGAAATTCATGTTGAAAGTTTTGAAGGAAAAGGCACCACTTTTACCCTTTACCTGCCTGAAGTATTAACCATAACAAAGGATGACACACAGGTTACAACTTTTGAAACAGTCATTTCGGCGGATGAATCCGTCAACATGTCACAAGACACAGATAATGAAGAGCATAAAAGTGAAATCGGCACTGAACACCACAGCGCAGCTGAAAGAGCGAATGATGACAGAAACTCCATAACTGAAGGTGATAAAACTCTTTTGGTTATTGAGGATGATAAAACCTTCGCTAGACTACTTTACGATCTTGCACACGAACATCGCTATAAATGTATTCTGGCTTTTGATGGTGAATCGGGGCTTCATTATGCCGATTTCTATACCCCTAGTGCAATTATTTTAGACATTGGTCTGCCGGGAATAGACGGATATGAGGTGATGAGGAGGTTAAAAAGAAACAAAAGAACCCGTCACATTCCCGTACACTTTATTTCGGCAGAGGATAAATCACTTGATTCACTCAAACTTGGTGCTATAGGATATCTGAGTAAGCCAGTTACAACTGAGTCGTTGCAGAGTGCTTTTGAACGAATTGATCATATTGTAGCAACCACAAATAAAAAACTCTTAGTGGTTGAAGATGATCCGATTACAAGGAAAAGTATTGAGAATCTGATGACAGAAGAACATGTAAGCATTACAGCTGTCGATAGTGGTGAAGTTGCCTATGAATTGTTGCAGAAATCACAGTTTGATTGTATTATTCTGGATCTGGGTTTAAAGAATATGTCAGGATTTGAATTACTTGAAATCATTAAAAACAACCCTGTTTTAAAGGAAATTCCTGTTGTTGTTTACACATCAAAAGAACTGACAAAGGAGGAAGACCTGAAGTTACAGAAATTCGCTGAAAGCATCATCCTGAAAGGTGCTCGCTCATTTGAAAGACTACTCTCTGAAACAACCATATTCCTTCATCAGATAGAATCAGAATTGCCTGAGAAGAAACAAAATATCCTGAAAAAAATTCATGGGCAAGAGGATGTGCTCGAAGGCAAGACAGTTCTTGTTGTTGATGATGACATGCGAAATGTATTCGCTATTACAAGTTTATTGGAAGGTTTTCATATTCAGGTTGTGGTGGCAAAAAATGGAATTGAAGGGATTAAAAAACTAACCGACAATCCTCAGATTAATTTGGTTCTAATGGATGTAATGATGCCCGAAATGGATGGTTATGAAGCAATGCGCGAAATCAGAAAGATACCCAAATATCAAAAACTTCCGATTATTGCTTTAACCGCTAAAGCGATGAAGGACGACCGGGAGAAATGCATTGCTGCAGGTGCTAATGAGTACCTGGCAAAACCAGTCGATTCGGCGAAACTCATTTCATTGTTGAGAGTTTGGTTGTATAATTAGTGAATGAATCATAACAGCCAACTCCATATGATTCAAAATGACGAACATGATCAAAACAAAGCCAATCTGACTCAAAACATCGAGATTGAACTGTTTATCGAAGCAATCTTTCGATGCCATGGTTATGATTTCCGTAATTACAACAAAGCACATATCAAACGTCGGCTCCTTTTCCGTCTTAGTGCACTTGGGTTAAAAAGTATTTCAGAATTACAGCACAAAGTGCTGCACGAAGCCGATTTTTTTGACATAGTTTTAAAGGATCTTTCTATTAATGTTACTGAGATGTATCGTGATCCTTCTTTTTATGCTGGTCTGAGAAAAGAAGTTGTTCCATTGTTAAAAACATATCCCTTTATCAAAATTTGGCATGCTGGATGTGCAACAGGTGAAGAGGTGTATTCGTTTGCTATTTTGCTTAAGGAAGAAGGCTTGTATGACAGGGCTCAGATATACGCAACGGATTTTAATCCGCTTGTCCTTGAAACAGCAAAGAAAGGTATTTACCCGATAAACAGAATAAAAGAATACACTTCGAACTATCAGATGGCAGGTGGATTGAACTCATTTTCTGACTATTATTTTGCAAGGTATGATGCAGTTATTTTCAATCAGGATCTTAAAAAAAACATCGTTTTTGCCGAGCATAATCTTGCCACAGATAGTGTATTTGCTGAAGTAAACCTAATCATTTGCAGGAATGTTCTCATATATTTTAACAAAGAGTTGCAAAACAAAGTCATCAGATTATTTACCGATAGTCTGACAAAGGGCGGTTTCCTGGGACTTGGTTCAAAAGAAAACCTCATGTTCACCGAAATGGTTGATCAGTATGTTGTAATTGACGCAAAAGAAAAAATTTACAAGAAGAAAGTTTCAGACAATAAGTATGGCTTATAAGGCAATTGTTATCGGATCATCGGCTGGCGGATTAATTGCCTTAAAAACGATTATATTGGGCCTTAGAAAGGATTTTATGCTGCCCATTATCATCGTGCAACACATCAGTCCGCATTCCGATAGTTTTATGGCAAGATATTTTAATCAGATATCACCTCTGCATGTCAAGGAAGCCGATGAAAGAGAGCCGGTGAGATCAGGTCATGTTTATCTCGCCCCACCTAACTTTCATTTATTGGTTGAGGAAGATCAAACCCTTAGCCTATCTGTGGAAGAGAAGGTTAATTTTTCCAGACCTTCAATCGATATTCTTTTTGAAACAGCTTCCTATGTTTGGGGGAAACACCTGATTGGTATCATTCTGACCGGAGCCAACAATGATGGTGCATCAGGCTTAGAAAAAATTGCCCGGGCAGGTGGGCTGGCCATCATTCAATCGCCTGAAAGTGCAGAGGTCCCTATTATGCCCATGTCAGCCATGGATCATTGTCCAACAGCCCTAATTTTGCCTTTAAATGATATACCGGATTATCTCAACAAAATAAATCAATGATTTTTATTTAGGAGCTTATTTAACAATCATTCTCCAATTTTATCAGAAGTCGCTTTTGCCACCTCAACTGGAAGATTTCTTATCTATCGTATACATTCAAGGTCAACATAAATGGGTAAGTGATCGCTGTAACCGCCTATGTATCGTGGTCCCGAAAATGTTCTGTGCAGCATTTTACCCAGATGACGTTCGTCATCAGTGAGCAAAAAATCGCGTAAAAAGATGCGTGCGCTGTTTTTTCGTAAACGGAGTCTCTGATTGGCATGCATCAAGGATTGTGAAATTATTATCTGGTCAAATATCTGCCAGTTCTGCATGTATTTTATTGTTCCCTGAGAACCGAGTTGATCCGGAATGGCAAATAAATTAACCAATTGGTTTGGGCTATTAATCTTGTCAATCGCAAATGCACCTAATCCATCTACTAAACTCAGATCATTTGGGTCATCGTTAAAATCGCCCATAATCAAAATTTTAGGCATTTCGCTGACATTACTCAAAGAATCTACATGGTGGCGTAATAACCGGGCAACCAGCATGCGTTTGTCAACAGAAGCCAGCACCCCACCATACCGCGATGGCCAATGATTAATGAATACATGCAAGGTGTCGGCCCCGAATATCTCAAACTTAGCATACAAGATATCCCGTGTCACAAATGTAATATCCAAAGAATCCCTTACCGGAATAGCCTTGCTCTTCAATAGGACAATTCCTTCCTTTCGGTAAACAAGCCCAACATCTATTCCCCTTCGGTCGGGCGATTCATAATGAACTACTCTGTACTGAAACGATTTAAGCGGAGTGTTCAATACCAGATCAGTTAACACCTTTTCATTTTCAACCTCACAAAAGCCGATAATCCCGGGTGGATTGCCTTCGCCAATAGCCATAATTGTTTTATACAAATTCATTTTCTTCTGCATATACCTTGATAAAGTCCATCTTTGTTCGCCGTCCGGAGTAAATGCATTGTACTCTCTGGTAGAATCAACCGAGGTGTCAAAAAAATTCTCAACATTGTAAAAAGCTACCCGAAATGCTGCATTGTCTTTTTGAGTATAGGTATGCTGTGTGAAAGCAGTTTGAAAGCATAGCAGAAAAAAGTGTATGACAAAATATTTATGTCGGGAACTGTTGAAAACCATATGGCCAAATGAATTTAGGCCAAAGATATAAACCTTCAATGGTTTTTATTAAGTTTGTGGTGAGAATGGGGAAAAAAAATTCAGTCAAAAAATATTTTTTCATTTTTTTAATTCATTGAATATTAATAATTTAAATCGCATTTTTTCGAAATTTTCATGGTTTCAAATGTGCGATTTTGATACATTTTGCAATTAATGGGTGAAAGACACTTAAATTTTAGTTCAGATGACATACTGAATGGTATTTTAAACAACGATCGGAAAGTGCTCGAGTATTTATATGAAACATACTTTAGCAAAGTCTGGAAACTTGTTGAAAAATATCAGGGCACAAAAGATGATGCATGGGATCTGTTTCAGGAGACAATCCTGCAAACGATCGACATGATCAAGAAAGAGGGATTTGAATTAAAGTGTAGTTTTTCAACGTTCTTTGCATCTATTTATAAGCGACTTTGGTTCATGGAACTAAGAGAACGTGGGCAAGTCTTTATGGCAAGCCTCGACACCTTTGATTTTCCAGATATTATTGATGAGGAAGAATTAATTATAAATCAAAGGGAAAATCGATTTGCCAGAATTTTTGCACGTCATTATCGAAAATTAGACTTTGATTGCAAAAAAGTGCTCCGGTTAACCATGAAAAACATTGACGGAAAAGGAATTATAGAAAAGACAAACTTTACCTCGATTGCAAGTGCTTATAATAAACGACGCAAATGTTTAGCAAGGTTGACTGAAATGATTTTGAATGACCCTGAGTTTAACAAATTAAATGATTATGAAAAATTATGAAATGATTTACAAGTATTTCCACGGAGAACTGGACGAGGGTGAATTGTGGGAGTTTAAAAAATCAATCGAAAGCAACCCTATTATGGTTGCTGAAGTTGAACAGTTTAAAAAAATCCATGATTTATCAAATGATGCAACGAAGCTTGACGTCTTAAACAGTCTGCATCTAATCCATCAAACTCATCAAGAGTCTGCTAACAGATGGCATATTGCTTCCTACTACAAGATTGCTGTGGCTGCTACTGTATTAGTTTTAATTGGTTTTGGCGGATTCTGGCTGTTTAATAAAAGCCATCAAAATGCCAATGACAAATTATTTGCAGCATACTTTGCCCCTGAAAACTCTATGTTTACCCTCCGTTCAGGAACAACAAATCTTGAACAACCTGTCATGCAGGGTATCCAGTACTATGAATTAAAAAACTACAACGCTGCAGTCGATATGTTTATCAAAGCACCTGAAAATTTAATTGCAAAACTATACGGAGCTTTATCATACATGGAACTTAATGAGTTTGAAAAAGCCAAGCAAAACTTCAAACAAATCATTGAGCATAATGATAACCTTTTCATCGATCAATCAGAATGGAATCTTGGCTTATGTTACATAAAAACTAATGATTTAAAAGAAGCCAGACTGATATTTGAGAAGATTGCAAAAGAAAATAGTGTTTATAAAACGAGGGCCCAGAAACTCCTTAGGGAGATGGAAAACTAAAACAAGTATAGAATCATCAAATCCCTAAATTCCCAGCGCAACTACTTTTCGGGAGCAAAGTAGTTGCGCTTTTTATTTCTCCTGATTATAACTATAATAAAGATCAATATAATAGCACTGGTTGCAGATAAGACTATTACCAAATAACTACTTTGAGTTGGCTCAAGATATATGGGTGATGTATCACCAATCAATACATATGACGACCAGAAATATGGATGTGATTTAAGCAAGTTCGATTCAGACAGAAATTCTATTTTTGACTTCCTTAGTGCCTCGTCCTTTGATGCTCCCAGGCGAAGATGATAATAGAACCGATCCATTAACATAGCGCCTGCTTCATCCTGCACCTCCCAGGTAGTCATGACAATTGATGGAACTCCGGCGAAAATAAACCCACGGGTCAAACTCATCACGCCCTCACCTTGTTGCAGACTTCCTGAACCGGTGTTGCAAGCTGATAAAACAACCATGCTTGCATCAAGCTTAAGATTATATAACTCATATGTACTCAGCGTAAACAAATCAACACTATCTCTGTCAGGATGAAATATCAGGCGCGAGTATAGTGGATTATCATCATTTATCTGGGTATGCATTGCCAAATGTAAAACATCATAATTATTAGACAAATCAAGAAAATTTTGCTTGGATGCTTTTTTGCCTGGCAACAACTTCCCTTTAACTTGTCCAAGCACACTTTCTGCTTCATATTTAGCAAAAGGAAGCGGAATAAGCTCTTGAAGACTGCTGGTTGACATGGACAGCCCCTTAACATCTGTCTCTTGCCCAGAGCGAGAATAATCAGGCACAAAGGCAACTACCTTCCCATTGAAAGTTTTCTTTGTTTCGCGCTTATTAAATCGAATACTTGCTGAGTAGGTATAAGAAACATTGTTTGAAAACAATAAATAGGGCAAAGAGCTGTAGGTGTTTCTCGCAGTTTGATCTATTTCCCTCGACAGTAATGCTTCAAAAGGCAGATAGCCAAGCTGTCCATCAGGAATTATAATTAAGTCCTTATTATTAATCATCGAATCAACAGGCTTTAACAAATGTTGAAACAACTTGTGCGAACGATCAGCAAAAAGCGTTAAATCAGCCCCTGACAAGGCTGAGAAATCTGGTTTAAGACTAAGTAATAAATCCTGCAAAAGCACATGTGCATTAACAACAGCTGTTAGTTTAACCAGCTTCTTTTCTGTTTGACTAACAGCGACCAAAAACTGATAACTATCCTGAAAAGCATAATCAATCAACACCTCATTGCTGCCCAGCCTTTTTTGTACGTCGCTAACCGATATCACCTGATTGTTGTGTCGCAAGCTGAAATAGTCAGGGTATTGCTTACTCAGCTGTTCAATCAGACTGTCATACTGATTAACCAATGTAAACTGTCGGGAATCCAGATAGGCCAATTGAGCCGCACTGGGACGCTTCTTTTGCTGTTCATTAAAAAGCAACTTCTGAACAACCGAAAGTTCCTCGCGCATTGCAACCTCTTTACTGATTATGTTTAATGGAACCCCTCCAAATTCAAGAGCAATATTTCGCTTTACTGATGACAATAAAACAGCAGCTTTGCTACGCGATGAAAAATCGAATGCCAGATCAATATAATAATCGTTTCCTGTGTGCTGCAATAACTCGTAACACACTGCTATTGCTTCCACCATACGCTGACGACTATCCTGATTGAGCAACATTCTGCTTTCATCGGTAATGTTCATGCCGAGATTCTCAATAAACCCAATACCTGTCTTGTAATAATCAAGACTCTTCTCAAGATAAATCAATTCCTGATTAACGGGAAACCTATTACGATATAAATCAGCGAGTCCAAAATAGGCGTCTTTAAGTCTAATGTCAAAGTTACCGGCTGATTCAACTCCAGTTGCAACAAAACCTCCAATAGCTTCCAGGTAGGTTTTTTCAGCACCGTGGAAGTCATTATGGGCAACAAGAATATCAGCAATGCGGATCTTTACATTTCCAATGCCGGTTTTATTTGCCGGATAAAACTTTTCTAAAATATCCAAAGATTTATGAAACATTTCGTTCGCCACATTCAAGCGATCTATTCGATAAAAAAACTCACCTGCTGCCAAATATGAACCTGATAATTCCACATGATTACTACCCAATTTATCAATAGATTCATTAAGAGCCTGAATAAAATACTCCTCCGCAGCAGCCATTTCGCCCAATGCTTCTTTCGATTTCGCAATATTACGTAACAGAAATACACGCGTTTCCGGATTATTGACCACTTTCAGACTTTCGGAGAACATTTGCTGTGCATCCTTAAAATTACCTGTCCGGAAATAAATAAACCCGAGGTTGTTTCTGGCTGTTATCAGGTTAGGGTGTGTCAAATCGAGTTTCTTTTCCAACTCATTGATAACATTTGCATAATAAACCCTGGCTTTTTCGAAATCACCACGCTGATAATATGCATTGCCAATGTTAATATAAAGGTTAGCTAAGAAACCGCTATTGGATTTTTGATATTGAATTAACAATTCCTCAGCACGTTTGTATGCCAAAATGCTCTTCGATGACTCTCCGATTGAATATAAAAAATACCCGTAGTTAAAATAAAAACTCCACAGGTCTTCTTTTAATTCCGGATTATTCTCTCTTATTTCTCTCGATAAGTTTAAATACCTGATTGCCTCCTCAAAATTTCCCTTAACAGAATGTACAATTCCCAAATTCTGATATATATGCGCAATATCCTTGTCAAATATACCTAAACTATCGCAAACCGCTTCTGCCATTTTATAGTTTTCCATGGCTTTATCAAACTGGTGTTGATAAAAGTAAGCGATTCCAATATAATTGTATGTCTTTGCCTGAGTTAAACTCAATCCCTTAACCCATCTGCTTTTAATACCTAAGGACAGATTAAACTGTCTCAATGCTTCCTCAAAAGAGCCCTTGTCGGAGTGCAATTTCCCGCTGAGATGCTTTGATTCGGCATACAATAAGCTATCTTTTGGTTCAGTTAAATTAAAAACTGAATCAAACTTGTGTAACATCTGTAGTGCTTCATTGAATTTGGCAGTCAATCGGTAAATATCGCCAAGCTCAAGATATACCAGCACTAAAGAGTCAAAACTATTAGTGAGGGAAAGAGATTGATTTAGCAATATTAAGGCACTATCCGTTTTATCTTTTGTCTTGAACTCTTTGCCAAGTGCAAAGCTTTTCGAAAAAGCTGACCCGCTATTACGCTCAACTTTAACCCGCGTGCAAGATGAAATCAAAAAGACAATTATAGATAAACAACAAAGTGTAGTCCGTCGCATCTCAATTCCAATAATAGTACGAAAATAGTACAATTCCTGATACATTTATAAAAAAAGGAGGCTCTGTGGAGCCTCCTAAACCAACCAATAATTATTAGACTACTACTTTACATATAAGCGGTTAGAATAGACCTTGTTGTGTGAATCTTCAACGATTACCTGATAGTTGCCCGTTGCAAAATTATTCACAGGCAAACCAATTTTATTTGTGCCTTCACGAACGATTGACTCAAAAGAATTGATTACTTGTCCACTCAAACTGACAATTTTAATCCGGGCTTTTCCGGTTGATTCTGACACAAACTCGATTGTTGCCTGATCAATAGCGGGTGATGGATATACCAAAAGGCTGGATTGCTCCACCGGCTGAACCTTAATTGCAGGCGCTGTCAATTCAAAATAGCCCACTTTTTCACCACTTCCATCAATAATATGGCTCTCATTGTTAAGCATAACAGAAGCATTGCCCGCTGCACCTTCTCTGGCCCTGATAGTTACTCGTGCCAGATTACCATCAAACGAACTCAATTCGCCGATCGACTCATTGACCCATCCGATGCGAATCTGTCCGTCAATCACTGCATACTCTGCGTTGGTACCGTAAGGTTCAACACTCAACACATCAATAGCTGATTCATTGATGTCGAAAACCAGCCCATATGCGGCTAAACTCATTAATGAGTGACTCCTGATATAAAAAGAAGAAGTTTCATTAGGCATAAGTGTGAGCAAATCATCATACTCAAGTAGGCTCTCATCAATGATATCCCTTCCGGTTGGTTGCCATACGCCCTGCACATCACCAGTACTACTTCCGGCGACTGTTCCATTGCCTTCGCGTGAGGCTGTGTTAACAATAACTTCTTCGAAAACCCAATCACCAGCAGGAAATGGCTGACCATAAATAAAATAGTAGACTACTATATATACATAATCAACAAGGTTAACGACACCATTACCGTTTACATCAGCAGCCAAAAACTGGATTGGAGTAAAATTATACAATTTCAAAATGTATAACAGGATTAGATAGGCGTCATACATATCAACACCACCCGGGTCAAGTGAAGTTGCTGACCTAAGCCTATACGATCCGTCAGCGACATTATTGAATGCAAAATAACCATCATCATCTGTTTCACTACTTGTGATAAAGACCCCATTTAGTGTGTAAAGACCAACATTTACTTCAGGAATTGGGACATTAACATTGTTATGATACAGAACATATCCATCGATTTGGTTCTGAGCATTCAAATTGCCTGCAACAACTATCGTTGCAATAAAACTGAGAGCATAAAATAAATTTTTCATGTTGTTAAGATATTTGTTTGTTCATTAAGACACAATAGCAAAATAGATACTTTCCCACCCATTAATTGCAAAAGCATAGAAAATCGCACATTTTTTTTCAAAAAAATCCATTTTTTTTTTAATATATTATATTGATAAACAACAAATTAGTGAATAAGAAAAAAAATTTTAAGCCTGCATTTTTTTTAACGATTCTGTGAGTCAAAATAATACAAAACGACATACAAACCAGTCAGGAAATGCGTAGGTTTTTTACCTTTGCCGCATGAAAGACATGAAATATTCTAAGGTATACTACAAAATACTGATTTTTGTTACCATTTTCTTATTCATTAAATCTTCTGCATCGACTCAAAATTTGTTTGAGATCAGATTCCTACTTAAGAATCAGTTAGATAGTACATTTATCCTGGCCAGACACTTTGGTGAGAAACTTCAGCTAGTTGATTCAACAGGGCACAATAAAGAAGGATTGATTGTTTTTAGTGGCACAGAAAGGCTACCAGGTGGGGTTTATATACTGGCTACCGGCAAAAAGAACAGATTGCTTGAATTTCTCGTTTCTGAAGATCAACACTTTACAATAGAAGCCGATTTTGGTTCCACTGAATTCTCCATTCAATGCAACGACAGCAGGGACAATCAAGTTTTCTTTGAACACCTTCGATTATCCAATACAGCTTATACATATCTTAACAAGATCAAGACGCAAAAAGAAACAGGAGAGTTAAGCGCTGAACAATTTCAAGTGCAAACAGATTCGGTCAATTCACTAATAAATGATTACAGACAGAAAATTATTCATGAGTCTCCAGAACTTTTCATTTCCTCAATTTTCAAAGCTCTTAAGGAACCAGTTATCCCTCAGACAATACTAAATGATAATGAAAAGTCGTACCTTTATTACAAACATCATTTCTGGGACAATATTGATCTTAATGATGACAGAATGTTGCGTACACCTGTTTTTTCGCAAAAACTTCAGGCATATTTTAGCAAGCTGATTCCACCAGTCCCCGACTCGGTGATCACAGCGATTGATGAACTGATTGCAAAAGCAAACACAAACATTGTGGTCAGGGATTATTTGATTTGGCATTTCACATCTGAATATCAGCACCATAGTATTATGGGCATGGACAAAGTATTTGTTCACCTTGCCGACGCCTATTTCAGTAAAACACAAATCGCCAATACCACTGAGTCTGTCAAGCAAAAAATCCTGGAGCGATCCAATCAATTAAGGAAACTTTTAATCGGATCATCAGCCCCTGAATTGTGGTTGATTGATACTGCCGGAGCATACCGCTCATTCAAGGAAATAAAGGCAGACTATACGATACTCTTCTTTTGGGATTTTGAATGTGGGGTTTGTAAAAAAGAACTTGATGAATTGTTAAACATCGTCAATAACCGCAAATATCCGGTTGAAGTATATGCTATTGGTACTAATAGTAACCTTGAAGGCTGGAAAGACTATATTGTCCGTAACAAACTTAATTGGTTAAATGTCAATGGAACCCGTAGCATGACCCCGGACTTTCACGATCTTTATGATATCTATGGAACCCCGGTAATATATTTACTCGATAAGCACAAAACCATCATTGCAAAGCGAATTAAATCGGATCAAATCGGACTGGTAATTGAAAACTTTACTAAAAGCTCTTTGTGAAATAATGACAATTAGACAAATTGCTTGGCGAGCAGTCTTACTTTACTCATCTTAACTCAACAAATATGAACTTTCCATTTATATACTTTATACATCATCCTAAGAGTTTATTTATGTTATTGTTTATGTTGCCGTTGCTATCACATGCGAATTTTGTTGTTCCAAACAGAAATAGTTTTACAGACAAGTGGATATTGACTGCTGGCATTGGAACAGCTATTTCTTTCAATGACATTAAGCAAAATAAAATATTTCCTGCAAAAAATTCAAAAAAGTCGGAATGGCGTCCTGCAGGCCTCTTGCAACTTGAGCGCGAAATAATCAACAGCATCAGACTTCGTGGAACATTATTAATCTGTCAGTTAAGTGGCTTTTTACAGGAAGAAAATCAATACTTTGAGGCCGATGTCACTGAAACCAGCATCAGTGTTTCTGCTGATTTGTTTGGTTTGTTCTTGCCCGGATTATCCGAGAAAGGATTTAAACTAGCAATCAACACAGGTGCAGGACTTTGTTTCTATTATTCTAGTCGTCAAAACCTATTAACCGGCCAGATTCTTGTGCATAGAGGTCAGTCCAAGGGATTTGGTCTTTCAGGAAAGATGATGGAGGGAATTGTGATAGCTGGTATCACTTTGGCATATTCTATTGATCAGCACTGGACAATACAACTGGAATCCGGACATCGGTTAATGAATGCCGACAATATGGAATCGTTAACCGGTGGATTTCCATTCGACTCATACAATATTGTCAATCTTGGTGTTTCTTACAAAATCTTCAACGAATGGAATTACCCGATTGTCAATAAGAACATCTATAAAAAGTTAAACAGGTAATATTTGCAAAAGCGATGTTAAAACGAATAGCTTCTGCACTTGAAATTGAACCATCCTTATTAAATTTACCAAAGTAAAATAAGTTTTTCTGATATGACAGTTAGCCAAAAATTAGCAAGTTTCATCATAATCGACTAAAACCACGTACTGAATTCCCAAATTCAGACTAAAATACACACCTGATTGCTGTCGCACATTATCAATATCCTAATTTTTGTAAAAGGATTTCTTTATTCTTTCCAAACTAAATCTGCACTTCTGCTGGAATTATAAAAAAAGTTGCTCACAGTACTGTAAGCAACCATCTTTCTGCGTGGGGCGTACTGGAATCGAACCAGTGACCTCTTGCCTGTCAAGCAAGCGCTCTAAACCAACTGAGCTAACGTCCCGAAACACACTCACGAACTAAACCATTTGTATCGCCATATACCAAACAACAGTGTGTTCATGAATGAGGTGTGCAAAAATACAAACTGTTTCCGACTTTGCAACATTTATCATCGATTACAAATGTTTACCTTTGGCAAAAAAAATGAAAATCCTATGAGAAAAAATTTCCTTAAAGTGTTAGCAATGATGTTAGTTCTTATCTCATTTGACCTGAATGCACAACAAAAAAAAGATATTCACCTGAAGGATATATGGGCTAACGGAATATTTTTCCCGGAAATGGCAAACGGGGTTAATCCATTGAATGATGGCGAATTGTATCTTGTTGACAACGACACCGCATTAAATGTGTTTAGTTATCGAAAAGGAAAATTCGTAAGAACCTTGCTTCATCGGTCAGCATTGCTGCGCGATGGAAATGACGAACCCATTTCATTCAACAATTACACACTTAGCAGTGATGAAAAGAAAATCCTATTGTTGACTGAAACAGAAAGTATTTACCGTCATTCTACCAAATCAAATTATTATGTTTATGATTTAGCAAAAGAGACGCTGAAGCCTCTTTCAGAAAATGGGAAGCAGAGTCTTGCTGATTTTTCGCCTGATGGCAGTATGATTGCATTTGTGCGCGACAACAACATTTTCATTAAGAATCTTACGAATCAGAAAGAGACTCAAATCACATCTGATGGCAAGTTCAATGAAATTATAAATGGTATGGCTGACTGGGTTTATGAGGAAGAATTTAGCTTTACCAAAGCATTTTTCTGGTCACCTGACAGCAAAAAAATTGCCTTTTACCGCTTTGATGAATCAGATGTAAAAGAATTTCAACTTGCATATTATCAAGGCCTGTATCCTGAGTGGTACAAATACAAATACCCCAAAGCAGGTGAGAGTAATTCAGTAATTGAAATTAAAATTTATGACCTTGCCAGTAACACAATCCTAAACGTTCCCCTTGGTGAGGATAACGACATCTATATTCCGCGGATCAAATGGACCAGTTCGGGTGACTGGTTATGCATCCAAAAAATGAACAGACTGCAGAACCAGCTAGAGCTTATCCTTGCCAATACCAGCAACGGTAATACAACACCTTTGTATAAAGAAACGAATACCTATTACATAGACATAACGGATAACCTTTTCTTTCTTCCTGACAACCAGTACTTTGTAATCACTTCTGAAAAAAACGGCTTCAATCACATATACCTATATAGTATGTCGGGTGTTGAACTTAAGCAACTTACCAATGGAAATTGGGATGTAACTGAAGTTTATGGCATTGACAATCAAAACAAATTGATATTTTTTCAAAGTGCTGAACTCTCGCCTATCGACAGGCATATTTACTCGGTTGATTTTGATGGTAAGGCGAAAAAGCTAACCAGCCTCGAAGGATACAACAGTGCAGACTTCAGTTCAAAATTCGACTACTTTATCGGCACTAACACGACTGCAAATACTCCACATGTCATTCAGGTTTTTCAAAAAGACGGAAAGTTGTTAAGAACAATTATTGACAACAATGCTTTTAAAGCAAGAATGTCGGAATTCAGGCTCAGTAAACTCGAGTTTTTTACTATTACTGACCCATCGATAACATTACCCGATGGCAAACAGGTGGCTTTGAATGCATGGAGGATATTACCCGACGATTTTGATCCAACAAAAAAATATCCGGTTCTGATATATGTTTATGGAGGACCAGGGTCGCAAACTGTGACCAATTCATGGGGATGGAGCAATTATTTCTGGTTTCAGATGCTTGCTCAAAAAGGCATGATAGTTATTTCTGTTGATAATCGTGGCACAGGCGCACGTGGCGAATTATTCAAAAAAATGACTTACCGTGAATTAGGCAAGTATGAAACAGAAGATCTGATTACAAGCGCAAGGTATTTATCAAAACTTGACTATGTTGACTCAAGCCGGATTGGAGTATTTGGATGGAGCTATGGAGGGTATATGTCGACACTGGCAATAACGAAAGGTGCCGATGAGTTTTCAGCTGCTATTGCAGTAGCACCGGTAACCAGCTGGAGATACTATGATAATATTTACACCGAAAGGTTCATGCAGAAACCTCAGGACAATGCATCAGGATACGACGACAACTCCCCTATTAATCATGTTAATAAACTAAAAGGGAAGTATTTGCTTGTTCATGGCAGTGCTGACGATAATGTTCACTATCAGAATTCGATGGAATTGGTGAATGCTTTGGTCAGGGCAAACAAGCAATTTGAACTGATGATTTATCCAAACCGTAATCATGGCATATATGGTGGCACGACCCGGCTACACCTCTACACCTTGATGACTGACTTTTTGGAACAAAACCTTATTGAAAAATAAAAACAGGAATAAATTTGAAAAGATCAGGAAAAGGTATTAATTTTGCCGCCCGATTCGTTAATTATATTAAATAACCAAAAGAAAGAGAGTGTATTAAAATGATTATCATTCCAGTAAAAGAAGGTGAAAGCATCGACCGTGCCTTAAAAAAATACAAAAGGAAGTTTGAAAAAACTGGCGTTGTAAAAGAATTACGTGAGCGTCAAAAGTTCACCAAACCATCTGTTGTTAGTCGCGAGCAAAGGCTCAAAGCGATTTATGTTCAGCAACTTCGTCGATTGGAAGAGATCTAGTCAGATTTTTTTTACAAGAAATCATTTCAAAAACTTTGATGTAACCATAGTTTATACTATATTTACATCAAAGTTTTTCTATTTTACATGATTCCAGAAATCTATTTTTCCTGGCTCAGTACCGAGAAACGGTATTCACAACACTCCTTAAAAGCTTATAGGTCTGATATATATGCGTTTTATGATTTTATAATGCAACAGTTTGAGACAGATGATCTGATAAATGTTACAGCACAAATGATCAGGTCCTGGGTTGTTTTACTAAAGGAAAATGGCACCGGAAACAGCAGCATTAACCGCAAACTTAGCAGCATCAGATCATTTTACCGTTTTTGTATGCGCAACAATTATATTCAACAGAATCCGGCCGAAAAAATTCAATCTTTGAAAGTCAGGAAAAGTTTGCCCGAATTTGTCACAAAGGATTTAATGCTTAAAATGACAGAAAACAGTCATTCCGATAATTTTACGATAATTCGTGATGGCCTGATTATTGATTTGCTATACCAGACAGGCATCAGGCTTTCTGAACTCACCGGGATTCAGGAAACAGACATTCATTTTGGCAACAATTCGTTAATTGTAAGAGGCAAAGGAAATAAAGAAAGGATTATCCCGTTTCATACTACACTGAAGAATGTCTTAATAGCGTATTTAAAAGAAAAGCACAAACTTTTTGGTACAGATCAAAAAGCATTGTTCGTAACGAAAAATGGTAAACCAGCTTACAATAAGATGATTTATAGAATCGTTCATACCATATTAAGTTCAGAAACAACACTTCAAAAAACGAGTCCGCATATTTTAAGACATACCTTTGCGACCCATTTGCTAAATAATGGGGCCAGCATCCTTGCCATTAAAGAATTACTTGGACATAGCAGCCTTGCTGCCACACAGATATACACCCATAATACAATAGAACAACTAAAAAGTATTCACAAACAAGCTCATCCGAAAGGATAAAATAACCATTTAATAAGGAGGTAGTTATGAAAGTCATTATCAATTCTGTTCATTTTAAAACCGATCGGAAACTGGAAGATTTCCTGACCAATAAAGTAGAGAAGCTCGGCAATAAATACGATGATATTATTAGTTCCGAGATAAACCTAAAGCTTGGGAACACCGACACTCCAATGAATAAAATAACTGAAATCAGAATTAGTCTGAAAGGCAACGACCTCTTTGCCAGCAAGCAGAATAAAACTTTTGAGGAAGCTGCGGATGCCGCATTGGATGCTTTGAAGAGGCAATTAGAAAAACACAAGAGCCGCCTTAATCACTAGTAAATAGTTGAATATTAACTTTTTACTAATATTTCGAAAAATTATTTACTAATTTGACAATATTTCTTTGTCAATTCGTTAGAATTATCTATTTTTGCAGACCTTTTTCGAAAGGTATTGAAACATTATGTTTTATCGTTCTTTGAAGAAGCCGATGTAGCTCAGCTGGCCAGAGCAGCTGATTTGTAATCAGCTGGTCGGGGGTTCGAATCCCTCCATCGGCTCAATATTGTCTATACTAAAACAAGGGGAAGTACCAGAGCGGTCAAATGGGGCAGACTGTAAATCTGTTGGCGCAGCCTTCGGAGGTTCGAATCCTCCCTTCCCCACATCAAGCGGGAATAGCTCATTTGGTAGAGCGACAGCCTTCCAAGCTGTAGGTGGCCGGTTCGAGCCCGGTTTCCCGCTCAAAAGCCGATGTAGCTCAGTGGTAGAGCGCTTCCTTGGTAAGGAAGAGGTCATGAGTTCAATCCTCATCATTGGCTCTAGTTAATTGATATTTTTTAACACTTTTAATTTAAACAAAGTAGATATGGCTAAAGAAAAATTTGCACGTACAAAGCCACACGTAAACATCGGTACGATTGGTCACGTTGACCATGGCAAAACCACATTAACAGCAGCTATTACGCTCTGTTTGCAAGCTAAAGGACTTGCTGAATTCAAATCCTTTGACTCTATTGATGCTGCTCCTGAAGAAAAAGAAAGGGGAATCACCATCAATACAGCTCACGTAGAGTATCAAACAGTTGCACGGCACTATGCACACGTTGACTGTCCTGGTCACGCTGACTATGTTAAAAACATGGTTACAGGTGCTGCACAGATGGACGGCGCTATCATTGTTGTTGCCGCAACAGATGGTCCGATGCCACAAACACGTGAGCACATTCTGCTTGCACGACAGGTTGGTGTTCCACGATTGGTTGTATTCATGAACAAGGTTGACCTTGTTGATGATGAAGAACTTTTGGAACTTGTAGAAATGGAAATCAGGGATCTCCTCACTTTTTACGGTTTCGATGGCGATAATTCACCTGTAATCCAGGGCTCAGCACTTGGCGGGTTGAATAAAGAACCAAAGTGGGTTGAAAAGATCTATGAACTCATGGATGCTTGTGACTCTTGGATTCCGTTGCCGGAACGCGATCAGGACAAACCATTCCTTATGCCTATTGAAGACGTTTTCTCAATCACGGGACGTGGTACAGTAGCAACAGGAAGAATTGAAACAGGTATTATCAATACTGGTGATACTGTTGATATTATTGGAATGGGCGCTGAAAAACTAAAATCAGTAGTAACCGGAGTTGAAATGTTCCGTAAAATTCTTGACCGTGGTGAAGCTGGCGACAATGCTGGTTTATTGCTTCGCGGAATTGACAAGGATGAAATACGCAGGGGTATGGTTATAGCCAAAACAGGCACTGTTACTCCTCACAAGAACTTCAAAGCAGAAGTGTATATTCTTAAAAAAGAAGAGGGTGGTCGTCATACACCATTCCATAACAAATATCGTCCACAATTCTATTTCAGAACAACAGACGTAACCGGTGAAATCGTTTTACCAGACGGAGTTGAAATGGTAATGCCAGGTGACAACTTAACTATCGAGGTAAGACTGATTGCTGAGATCGCCATGAACAAAGGGCTGCGTTTCGCTATTCGCGAAGGTGGACGTACCGTTGGAGCGGGTCAGGTAACAGAAATCATCGACTAATACCATAATAACAAAATAAAACTGTTAAAGGTATTCTGACTAATCGGGATACCTTTAACTTACTCTAAAATATCAATATTAACAAACGGGTGTAGCTCAATTGGTAGAGTAGCGGTCTCCAAAACCGTTGGTTGTGGGTTCAAGTCCTACCACCCGTGCAAATAAAATTTAAATTCAATGGCAAAGTTAGGCATCGTTAACTACGCAAAAGAGAGTTACCAGGAATTGATGCAAAAGGTTTCATGGCCTACCTGGAGCGAACTTCAAAGTAGTGCAATCGTAGTATCCATTGCTTCCCTCATAATCGCCTTGGTGGTTTATTTGATGGATAAATCCTTTCAAATTCTTCTGGAAGCCTTTTACAGGCTTTTCTAAGAATTTGTTGCTCATTGTATTTAATTGTGTTGAATAACTATCTCAATCTTTTTACCAGAAATGAGTGAATCAACTGAAAAGAAGTGGTACGTTGTTCGGGCCATTAGTGGAAAAGAAAAAAAGGTAAAAGAATACCTTGAATCTGAAATTAACAGGCTTGGGCTTCAATCACTTGTTTCGCAAATACTCATCCCCACGGAGAAGGTTTATCAGATACGCAAAGGAAAGAAGATCAGTAAAGAACGAAATTACTTTCCAGGATACGTTTTGATTGAAGCTGTGCTCACGGGTGAAATACCACACATTATTAAGAACATTCCTAATGTGATGGGGTTTCTGGGAACAAAGGGTGAGCCTGATCCCCTGCGTCCGTCGGAGGTTAACCGGATTTTAGGCAAAGTTGATGAATTGGCCGAAATGGGCGAAGAAGTCAATGTGCCTTTCATTATCGGGGAGACCGTTACTGTTACGGATGGACCATTTAACAGTTTCACAGGTGTGATTGAAGAGATTAACGAGGAAAAGAAAAAGTTGAAAGTAATGGTTAAGATCTTTGGTCGCAAAACCCCGCTGGAACTTAGTTTTATGCAGGTTGAAAAGGAATAGGTTTATTCTGACACGAAGTATCTCCTTAAAAACGCTTAAACATTAAGGATTAAAATGGCAAAAGAAGTAAGCGCATTAATTAAACTGCAAATCAAAGGAGGAGCTGCAAACCCTTCACCGCCTGTTGGACCCGCATTGGGCTCGAAAGGTGTCAACATCATGGAATTTTGCAAGCAATTCAATGCCCGAACACAGGATATGGCCGGGAAAATTGTTCCGGTAATTATCACTGTGTACAAGGACAAATCATTTGAATTTATTGTAAAAGCACCACCTGTTGCTATACAGATTATGGAACAAGCTTCCCTTAAAAAGGGATCGGCTGAACCAAACCGTGCTAAAATCGGATCACTCTCCTGGGAACAGGTTCGTGTAATTGCTGAGAATAAGATGAAGGACTTAAATGCCTTCACCGTTGAATCGGCTATGAAAATGGTTGCCGGCACGGCAAGAAGTATGGGAGTGAAAGTTACCGGCGTTTCACCTTTTGAGAATAACTAAAGGATAGTCCTTTGGTTAGTTGCATTTTGTAGAACCAATAATAATTTGTGTAATGGCAAAAACGTCTAAACAAAAGAAAGAGGCTCTGGCCAAGTTCGACAAAAGCAAGATTTACTCCTTGAGTGAAGCAGTTGATATCGTGAAGCAAATCACTTACACCAAATTTGATGCATCTGTTGATTTGAATGTACGTCTGGGTGTTGATCCCCGCAAAGCAAACCAAATGGTTCGCGGATCGGTAGCTCTCCCTCATGGTACAGGCAAAACAATTCGGGTTCTTGTACTTTGTACACCCGATAAGGAACAGGAAGCAAAAGATGCTGGTGCAGATTTTGTTGGTCTGGATGAGTACATCCAAAAGATCAAAGATGGTTGGACCGATATTGACGTAGTAATTACGACACCTAATGTAATGCCAAAAGTTGGTGCATTAGGACGTATTCTTGGCCCCCGTGGATTAATGCCTAACCCTAAAACGGGCACGGTTACCATGGAGGTAGGAAAAGCTATTCAGGAAGTAAAGGCTGGAAGAATCGACTTTAAAGTCGATAAATTCGGTATTGTTCATGCCGGAGTTGCTAAAGTTAGCTTCAGTAATGAAATGATTGTTGACAATGCACGTGAATTGCTTGTGACGATTAACAAACTGAAGCCAACTGCTGCAAAAGGTACATATGTCAAAAGCGTATTTATCTCCAGCACAATGAGCCCTGGTATTCAGATCGATCCAAAATCAGTAACAAACTAAGCTTGAAAGGAAGTTATTGACATGAGAAAAGAAGAGAAACAGTTGCTCATTAACGATATTACCGAACAACTCAGTATTAATTCTAATTTCTATTTGACAGACATTTCTAATCTTAATGCTGAAAAAACCAGCAATTTGAGAAGATTGTGTTTCAATAAGAAAATTAAACTGATGGTTGTTAAGAATTCACTGTTGCGTAAAGCAATGGAGAGTTCCGGTAGGGATATGAGCGAACTATTTGTTACGCTGAAAGGCGCTACCTCGATTATGTTTTCCGGATCGGGCAATGCCCCGGCTAAACTAATCAAGGAATTTCGCAGAACATCTGACCGTCCCATACTAAAAGGAGCATTCATTGAAGAAGCCAGCTATATTGGCGATAACCAACTGGATTTCCTGATCAGCATCAAGTCGAAGAACGAATTGATTGGCGATCTTGTAGCCTTGCTGCAATCACCAATGAGAAACGTTATCGGCTCGCTACAATCCGGAGGACATAAGATTTCCGGAATTCTGCAAACCTTATCCGAAAAACCGGAATAGCTTTGAATGATTATCATTCAATCATAGATGAATTAAAAAATTGTAAATCACCCTAAAAACGAAAATAACATGGCAGATTTGAAAGCTTTGGCAGAACAACTAGTAAACCTTACTGTTAAAGAAGTCAATGAATTGGCTGGAATTCTTAAAAGCGAATATGGCATTGAGCCTGCTGCTGCTGCAGCGGTTGTTGCCGCAGCCCCGGCAGGTGGCGATGCAGTCGCAGCAGTTGAAGAAAAAACATCATTCGATGTTATTCTGAAAGCAGCTGGTGCTTCAAAACTTGCAGTCGTTAAACTGGTAAAAGAACTTACCAGCCTCGGACTGAAAGAAGCTAAAGAATTGGTTGATGCCGCTCCCAAACCTATCAAGGAAGGTATAAGCAAAGACGAAGCTAATGCATTGAAATCACAACTTGAAGAAGCAGGCGCAGAAGTTGAGGTTAAATAAGAAGGATAATATTTCTGCAAAATATCAGGCCCACCAACCTCTGCCGCTATGAAAATGCGGCAGAGGTTTGTGCCTGTTTTGCTATTTGTGCGAATTGTTACTTTTTTATTCAAAAATAACCGCCCGTTTGAAACGAGCTTAAAAATTAAAACCCTTGGCTGAAAAATCAACTCAAAGAATCAGTTTTGCATCCACTGAGAATCAATTCGATTATCCGGATTTTCTCGACATCCAACTTAAGTCTTTTCAGGATTTTTTCCAACTGGAAACGAATCCCGAAAATCGTGAAGCCGAAGGACTTTACAGGGTGTTTGCGGAGAACTTTCCTATTACGGATGCCAGGAACAATTTCGTTCTCGAATTTATCGATTACTTTATTGATCCACCACGATATTCCATTGAAGAGTGCATTGAGCGGGGACTGACATACAGTGTTCCGCTTAAAGCGAAGTTAAAGCTATATTGCACTGATCCTGAGCACGAAGATTTTGAAACTATCGTTCAGGATGTGTATTTAGGCATGATTCCTTACATGACTCCCAAGGGTACCTTTGTAATTAACGGAGCCGAACGTGTTGTGGTATCACAGTTGCACCGTTCGCCCGGAGTATTCTTTGGACAACACAAACATGCTAATGGAACGCAATTATACTCGGCCCGTATCATACCTTTCAAGGGTTCCTGGATGGAGTTCTCTACCGACATCAACAATGTAATGTATGCTTACATTGACCGCAAAAAGAAACTCCCTGTAACCACACTTTTACGTGCCATTGGTTTTGAGACAGACAAAGACATTCTTGAAATATTCAACCTGGCAGAGGAAATAAAAGTAAGCAAAGCCGGACTGAAAAGAGTAATCGGTCGTAAACTTGCCGCAAGAGTCGTCCGCTCATGGATTGAAGATTTCGTAGATGAGGACACCGGTGAGGTTGTTTCCATCGAACGCAATGAAGTTATAATTGAGCGTGAAACAGAGTTAACAAATGACCATATCGACATGATTGTTGATGCCGGCATAAAAACAATTCTCATTCACCACGACCAGACTAATTCTTCGGATTATTCCATTATTTTTAATACACTCCAGAAAGATACGGCCAATTCGGAGAAAGAAGCCGTTGAGTTTATCTACAGACAACTCCGCAATGCCGAGCCACCTGATGAAGAAACAGCAAGAGGTATAATCGATAAACTATTTTTCTCAGACAAAAGATATGATCTTGGTGAAGTTGGAAGGTACAGAATCAATAAGAAGCTGAACCTTACGACTCCCGGAAATGTTAAGGTGTTGACCAAAGAAGACATCATTGAGATCATCAAATATTTGATTGAACTTGCCAACAACAAAACCGAGGTTGATGATATCGACCATTTGAGCAACAGAAGGGTACGTACAGTTGGCGAACAACTTTATGCACAGTTTGGTGTTGGTCTTGCCAGGATGGCGCGCACCATTCGCGAACGAATGAACGTGCGCGACAACGAAGTATTTACCCCAACGGACCTGATCAATGCTAAAACATTATCGTCTGTCATCAATTCATTTTTTGGAACAAACCAGCTTTCGCAATTTATGGATCAAACAAATCCATTGTCGGAAGTTACCCATAAACGCAGAGTTTCGGCACTCGGACCTGGAGGTTTGTCGCGCGAACGTGCCGGTTTCGAAGTACGTGACGTTCACTATACCCATTATGGCCGTTTGTGTACAATTGAAACCCCTGAAGGACCAAACATTGGTTTGATCTCGTCATTATGTGTATATGCCAAAATAAATAAGCTTGGTTTTATTGAAACACCCTATCGCGAGGTTAATAGCGGTGTTGTTGATTTTAAAAACCCACCTGTATATTTAAGCGCCGAAGAAGAAGAAGATAAGATTATCGCTCAGGCAAGCACAAACACTGATGAGGCAGGTCTTTTTGTTGATGATCAGATAAAAGTAAGATATCTGGCTGATTATCCAATAACTGAACGAGAAAAAGTTGACCTGATTGACGTTGCCCCGAATCAGATAGCGTCTATTGCAGCATCGTTGATTCCTTTCCTTGAACACGATGATGCAAACCGCGCCCTGATGGGTTCAAACATGATGCGGCAGGCAGTACCCTTGATCAGTCCCGAAGCGCCAATTGTTGGAACAGGTATTGAGGGTCCCGTTGCCAAAGATTCAAGAGTTCTTATCCATGCAGAAGGTAATGGAGAAGTTCTATTTGTTGATGCTTCGAAAATTACAATTCGCTACAACAGGGCTGAAGAAGAAAAACTTGTAAGTTTTGATGATGATGTAAAGACTTATTATCTGACAAAATTTGCCCGAACGAATCAAAATACCAGTGTCAACCTGAAGCCAATTGTACACAGAGGTGAAAAGGTAACAAAAGGCAAAGTGCTTTGCGAGGGCTATGCAACTCAAAATGGAGAGCTTGCCCTTGGACGTAACCTGATGGTAGCTTTTATGCCCTGGAAAGGATATAATTTTGAAGATGCAATTGTAATCTCCGAGAGGATTGTCAAAGAAGACATATTTACATCAGTACATATTGAGGAGTTTACCCTTGAGGTAAGAGACACCAAGCGAGGTATCGAAGAGCTTACCAATGATATTCCCAACGTTAGTGCTGAAGCCACCAAGGATCTGGACGAAAATGGACTTATCCGGATAGGCGCTGAAGTAAATGAAGGCGACATTCTTATTGGTAAAATTACCCCTAAGGGTGAAAGTGATCCAACTCCTGAAGAAAAACTTTTAAGAGCCATTTTCGGCGATAAAGCCGGTGATGTTAAAAATGCATCGCTAAAGGCACCACCTTCAATGAAAGGTATTGTCATCGATAAAAAGTTATTTTCACGCGTAATTAAGGATCGTAAATCAAAGGCAAAAGATAAGGATCTTGTTACAGAGCTTGATGATCAATACAATCGCTTGTTTGCAGACCTCAAAGGAAAGCTTGTTGACAAACTGACCTTATTGCTCAACACGAAGACTTCGCAGGGGGTTTTGAACAATTTCAAAGAAGTGATTGTACCGAAAAAGTCGAAGTTTACACAAAAGATGTTGATGGGCATTGATTTCGCTTCCATAAATCCAAACAAATGGACTACGGACAAGGAAACCAATGATCTGATTAAGATCATGATCAATAACTACAACATTAAGTATAAAGAATATTTTGGTGTTTATAACCGAAAGAAATTTGTTGCAACCGTAGGCGATGAACTTCCCAATGGCATCGTTCAGATGGCAAAAGTTTACGTAGCAAAAAAACGTAAGCTCACTGTTGGAGACAAAATGGCCGGACGGCATGGTAACAAAGGTATCGTTGCAAGAATTGTACGCGAAGAGGATATGCCTTTCCTTCAGGATGGCACCCCAGTTGATATTGTACTCAACCCACTTGGAGTTCCATCGCGTATGAATCTGGGCCAGATTTACGAAACCGTGCTTGGATGGGCCGGTGCCAAACTCGGATTAAAGTTTGCCACGCCAATTTTTGACGGAGCCAGTATTGACCAGATCAACGGTTATATGGCAAAAGCAAATCTTCCTGAAAACGGAAGTGTTTATCTGTTTGATGGCGGCACAGGTGAGAAATTTGATCAACCGGCAACCGTTGGCTATATCTATATGATTAAGCTACACCACATGGTAGATGACAAGATGCATGCAAGATCTATTGGACCCTATTCGCTGATTACACAACAGCCTCTTGGTGGTAAAGCACAATTTGGAGGTCAGCGTTTTGGTGAGATGGAAGTCTGGGCACTGGAGGCTTTTGGTGCCAGTAACATTTTGCAGGAAATTCTTACCGTTAAATCGGACGATGTCGTAGGCCGCGCAAAAGCCTATGAAGCTATTGTAAAAGGTGATAACATGCCAACTCCCGGAATTCCGGAATCATTCAATGTATTGGTTCACGAATTGCGTGGATTAGGATTGGAAGTAACCTTTGACCAATAATATAAGGAACAACCACGGATGTTCCTGACAGTTTGATTATACACAGTAGAGCGAATAAAAAAATATGGCTTACAGAAGTGATAGCACTATAAGCAGTGCATTCTCAAAAATAACCTTGAGCTTAGCCTCACCCGAATCGATTCTTGAACGTTCGAGTGGAGAAGTGCTTAAGCCTGAAACAATTAACTACAGAACATACAAACCTGAAATGGGTGGGCTGTTCTGCGAGCGAATTTTTGGCCCGGTAAAAGATTGGGAATGCCATTGCGGGAAATACAAAAGAATTCGATATAAAGGGATAATTTGCGATCGTTGCGGTGTTGAAGTAACAGAGAAAAAGGTTAGGAGAGAGCGTATGGGCCACATTCAGCTCGTTGTTCCTGTTGCCCATATCTGGTATTTCAGATCGTTGCCAAACAAAATTGGGGCTCTACTCGGGCTGCAAACCAAAAAACTCGATACAATTATCTACTACGAAAGATACGTTGTTATCAATCCGGGAATTAAAAAGAACGACGGTATCAGCTACCTCGATTTTATTACCGAAGAAGAATATCTGGACATTATCGACACTTTGCCTGCCGACAACCAGCATCTTCCTGATGATGATCCAAACAAATTCATTGCAAAGATGGGAGCTGAGGCATTGCACGATCTTCTTGCACGCCTGGACCTCGATGCGGAATCATTTGATTTGCGACATAAAGCCAACACCGAGACTTCTCAACAGCGTAAGCAGGAGGCTCTTAAACGCCTTCAGGTTTTTGAAGCTTTCCGCGATGCCCGTAACAGAGCAGAAAACCGTCCGGAATGGATGATCGTTAAGATTGTTCCTGTTATCCCACCCGAGCTCAGGCCTTTGGTGCCACTCGATGGAGGACGGTTTGCCACCTCCGACCTGAATGACCTCTATCGCAGGGTAATCATCAGAAACAACAGGCTCAAAAGACTCATCGAGATCAAAGCTCCTGATGTGATCATGCGTAACGAAAAGCGTATGTTGCAGGAAGCTGTTGATTCATTATTTGACAACTCACGCAAATCAAGTGCGGTAAAAACAGAATCCAACAGGCCACTTAAGTCATTAAGCGACAGCCTGAAAGGTAAACAAGGCCGCTTCCGTCAAAACCTTCTTGGGAAACGTGTGGATTATTCAGGCCGTTCAGTAATTGTTGTTGGACCTGAACTAAACCTCAATGAATGTGGAATCCCGAAAGATATGGCTTCAGAATTGTTCAAGCCATTTATTATCAGAAAGATGCTCGAAAGAGGGATTGTAAAAACAGTGAAATCTGCCAAGAAGATAGTTGACAGAAAAGATCCGGTAGTTTACGATATTCTCGAAAGCATCCTCAAAGGACATCCTATTCTTCTTAATCGCGCCCCTACCCTACACAGGCTTGGTATCCAGGCATTTCAACCGAAATTGGTTGAAGGCAAAGCCATACAGTTGCACCCATTGGTTTGTACAGCGTTTAACGCTGACTTTGATGGTGACCAAATGGCTGTGCATGTGCCACTTGGTCATGCTGCAATACTGGAAGCCCAGATATTGATGCTTGCGTCCCACAACATTCTCAATCCGGCTAACGGAGCACCCATTACTGTGCCTTCACAGGACATGGTACTTGGGTTGTACTACATAACCAAATCGCGGAAGAGCACCCCTGAGCATCCTGTTAAAGGAGAGGGAAAACGCTTCTATTCTGCAGAAGAAGTACTCATTGCTTACAATGAAAAGAAAGTTGACCTTCATGCCAACATCAGCGTAAAAGCTATGGTAAGAGAGAACGGTCAGCTCCTTGAAAAGTTGATCGAAACTTCTGTCGGAAGGGTCTTGTTTAACCAGGTTGTTCCTCCGAAATATGGTTTTATCAATCAACTTCTTACAAAAAAAACCTTAAGGGACATTATCGGCGACATCGTTAAGATGCTGGGAACAGCGCAAGCTGCTAAGTTTCTTGACGAGATCAAGAACCTAGGATTTGAAATGGCCTACAAGGGAGGACTTTCGTTTAACCTGGGAAATGTGAAAATTCCAGCAGTTAAAGACGAAATGATCAATAATGCCAATGAGGAAGTTACTGAGGTTATTGCAAATTATAACATGGGTTTCATCACGAATAATGAGCGATACAACCAGATCATTGATATCTGGACACACACCAACTCCCGCCTGACCAATACACTTATGCAGCATCTTTCGCAGGATGATCAGGGTTTCAATCCGGTGTTTATGATGTTGGACTCAGGCGCCAGGGGATCAAAAGAACAGATTCGTCAGCTTTCGGGCATGAGGGGTCTTATGGCAAAACCACAAAAATCCGGAGCTACAGGAGGTGAAATTATTGAGAACCCGATTCTATCTAACTTTAAGGAAGGGCTATCGGTTCTGGAGTATTTTATTTCAACTCACGGTGCCCGTAAGGGTTTGGCTGACACTGCTTTGAAAACAGCTGATGCCGGATACCTCACAAGGCGTTTGGTTGATGTTGCACAGGATGTTGTGATTACCGAGCAAGACTGCGGAACACTCAGAGGATTAACAACGAGTGCGCTGAAGAAGAGCGAAGAAGTAGTTGAAACACTGTATGACCGCATTCTAGGCAGGGTCACCCTCCATGATATTTATCATCCTCAAACAGGAGAACTGATTATTTCGGGCAGTGAAGAAATTACCGAAGACATTGCCGCAGTGATTGAGAAATCGCCTATCGAGACAGTTGAAATCAGGTCGGTTTTAACCTGTGAGTCGAAAAAAGGTGTGTGCGCCAAATGCTACGGTCGTAACCTGGCATCGGGCAAAATGGTTCAGAAAGGAGAGGCTGTTGGTGTAATCGCAGCCCAGTCGATTGGTGAACCGGGAACACAGCTTACACTTAGAACTTTTCACGTGGGTGGTACTGCTTCAAATATTGCAATCTTGTCAAAAATTGAAGCTAAATATGATGGCTTGCTCGAAATTGATGAGTTAAGATCAGTTGAATCAGAAAAAGATGGCCGAAAGATCGATATCGTTATCGGACGTTCAGCCGAAATGAAGATCGTTGATAAGAAAACAGGCATCGTTCTGACATCTGGTAATATTCCTTATGGAGCAAATCTATATTTCCGCGACGGAGAAGAAGTTAGCAAAGGGAAACTGATCAGTGACTGGGATCCTTACAATGCTGTTATTCTGTCGGAACACGAAGGTAAGATTTCTTTTGAGAATATTGTTGAGAATCAGACATATCGAATTGAATCGGATGAACAGACCGGCTATCATGAAAAAGTAATTATCGAAAGCCGTCAGAAAACAAAAAACCCTTCGATTAAAATTCTGGACAAAGAAAACGTGGTTATCAAGATGTATGATATCCCTGTTGGTGCCCACATCATGGTCGACAACGGCGATATGGTGAATGCCGGGGGAATGCTGGTAAAGATTCCAAGAGCTATTGGTAAATCGGGTGATATCACAGGAGGTTTGCCACGTGTAACAGAATTGTTTGAGGCACGTAACCCCTCTGAACCAGCAATTGTATCGGAAATCGACGGAGTTGTTTCATTTGGTAAAAAGCTTAAAAGAGGCAACCGCGAAATCATTGTAACCTCAAAGTCAGGCGAAGAAAAGAGCTATCTGATCCCGACAACAAAACAAATTCTTGCACAGGAGAATGACTTTGTTAAAGCCGGAACACCACTTTCTGAAGGAGCCATGACACCATCTGATATTCTTGCGATAAAAGGACCAATGAAGGTGCAGGAATATATCGTGAATGAAGTTCAGGAAGTGTATCGTCTTCAGGGGGTTAAAATAAATGATAAGCATTTTGAAGTTATCGTACGCCAGATGATGCGCAAAGTTGAGGTTGAAGATCCGGGCGACACACGTTTTCTGGAAGGCGAACTCATCAATAAAATTGATTTCCAGGAAGAGAATGATGAAATTTATGGCAAGAAAATCATCACCGATCCGGGAGATTCAGAAACGATGCGACAGGGACAAATCATCAGTGCAAGGAAGCTTCGTGACGAAAACTCGATGCTGAAGCGCAAAGACAAGCAACTGGTTGAAGCCCGCGATGCGAAACCTGCTACAGCTTTCCAGGTGTTACAGGGAATTACCAGGGCATCGTTGCAGACCAACAGTTTCATTTCTGCTGCTTCGTTCCAGGAAACAACCAAAGTACTTACTTTAGCAGCCATCAATGCGAAATCGGATGAACTTAATGGTTTGAAAGAAAATGTAATTGTTGGGCACAAGATTCCTGCCGGCACCGGATTGCGTGAATATGATGAGTTGATTGTTGGATCACGTGAAGAATATGAGGCTGTTATGGAAGCTGCTGCCCGACCGGCACTAAAACCAGAACGCAAGTAAACATAGGCAAACAGCCTGGTGAAAACCAAGCTGTTTGCTTTAAATTCAATATACATGGCAGAAAATAAAAATCAAATCAACATCGAACTCAGCGATGAAATTGCTGAAGGCATATACAGTAATTTGGCAATCATCACGCATTCACATTCAGAATTCGTGGTTGATTTTGTCAAACTGATGCCCGGAGTTCAAAAAGCGAAAGTTAAATCGCGGATAATCCTGACGCCAGAACATGCCAAAAGACTTTACAAAGCATTGGCTGACAACATTAAAAAGTTTGAATCCATTCACGGAACCATTAAAGAGTCGACAGGTGGTGATGGCATGCCCCCATTTACTTTAGGCGGCCCTACTGCTCAGGCCTAGATTGAGTAATGAATTAAAAAAAAGCCGCCCTATTCAGAGCGGCTTTTTTTTGGGATTATTTAACCGGGAATGGCGGTATTACAGGTAGTTCGGGATAATTCTTCAAGTCTTCCAGTATCACCTCAATGGCCTTATTCAATTGTTCATCAACTCCTTCATATTCCTTTGAAGGATCATTGTCGATCACAATATCCGGATCAACTCCATAACCCTCTATTACCCAATTGCCATTTTCATCAAACGGAGCAAATTCGGGACGGCGCAGATCAGCCCCATCAATAAAAGGCATACTGCCACGAATACCTACTACACCTCCCCAGGATCTCATTCCAATAGCCTTTCCAAGTCCTTTTTTCTTAAACTGGTAAGGAAAAAGGTCACCGTCGGAAGCTGAATATTTGTCGAGCAATAACACCTTTGGTCCCATCATCATGCCACGCGGTTTAGTGTCAACGCCATTGTTGCGCGACATTCCGAACAATGCCAGTTCACGTGAAAGCCGCTCGATTATCATCGGAGAGACATTTCCACCACCATTGCCACGATCATCAATGATTAATGCACGCTTATCGAGTTGAGGGTAATAGTATTTAACAAACTCATTTAATCCCTGTGGCCCCATATCCGGTATGTGAATATATCCTACCTGACCGTTTGTTGCTTTTGACACTTTATCGATATTTGACTGAACCCAGTTGTAGTAATAAAGCCCGGATTCATCGGCTATCGGCACAACAATGGCTTTGCGTGACCCCTCTACACCTGGTTTGCTGTTTAGCACAAGCTCGACCTGCTGGTCGGCAGTGCCGATCAATGCCTCAAAAACATCATCCATTTTGTTGGTTTCCTTACCATTTACGGAGATAATCAGATCCCCTTCGCGGGCATCAACTCCAACTGCTGTTAGTGGAGAGCGGACAGATCCTGACCAGTTTTCACCTTTCAGAATACGGTCGATACGAAAATACCCGGATTTGTCGCGACTCAGTTGTGCCCCAAGCAAACCTGTTTTGATGCGGTCGGGTGCCGGTTTATCACCTCCATTTACATAAGCATGTCCAACACTGAGTTCGCCAATAAGCTCACCTATCAAGTAATTCAGATCATTACGATCATTCACATAAGGCAACAGCACGGCATATTTATCATGCATTGCCTTCCAGTTCACACCATGCATATTGGGCGCATAAAAGAAATCGCGCATCTGACGCCATGATTCGGTATAGATCTGCTTCCACTCTTCTTTCAGATTCACTTTCACTTTAACATTTGATAAGTCAACAAATTCTTCAAGTTTAATGGTCGATTTGGGCAGATCAATCACTGCATATTTTCCTCCGGATGCCACAACCATTTTCTTTCTGTCAGCAGAAATAATATAGGAGGTATTGGGACCTAAATCACTCTCTTTTTTCGTTTTAAGGTCAAAATATTTCATTGCAGCTTTACTTCCACTTGAATTAAACCCATAATAAACACCGCCTTCCACAGGGCTGATGTTCCAGTATGAACCGGCACTTACCGGTAATGCTATGGTCCGGTTAAATATTCCATCAAAATCAACACTCACCTTCAGTTTATCCTCTTTCGGTTTTACATTGTTCTTAGATTCGTTCTTTTTCGGTTCCGATTCTGTTTTTGGTTCTGGCAGGTCAACTTCGTTGCTTTCAGGTTCAAAAGGTGAAGCTGTCGCTTTCTCCAGGGTAACTAAATAGATCTTGTTCATGTCAACAAAAGCGTGGTTCCATTCAGTCCAACTGTAAATCGGATTAAAATCGCGGGATGAAGTAAAATAGAGGTACTTGCCTGTTGGATCGAACTTTGCTGCACCTGCATTATACCAAGTGTCGGTAACCGCGTTATTTTCATTTGTTTCGAGGTTATACAAATAAATCCTGCTTACTGTAAAAGTGCTGGGTAAAGTATACACTACCCACCTGCTATCAGGGGCCCAATCATATGATCGAACCTCCCAGCTATTAGATTCAGTAATCAAAGTAACTTTTTCGGATTTGAGATCGACAAAACTGAGCCTGCCCATTTTGTCGGACCACAACAACTTCTGGCTATCGGGTGACCAAACCGGTGAAAACTTATAGGTGTCACTATCTTTGGTTATCTGTCGTGCAGGCTTCTCACCCATTTGATCCTGAATGTAAATTTCATCTTCACCCGATCGGTCGGAGATGTAAGCAACATACTTTCCATCGGGACTCCAGCAAACGTCCCGGTCATGGGTTCCTGATGATTCAGTCAGGTTTCTGGTGATTCCTGATTTGAATGGTACAGTAAAAATATCACCGCGAGCACCAAATGCAAGGCGTTTTCCATCGGGAGAGATATCGTAGGAGTCAATAAATTTTGATGCATCAATTACTTTTGGTCTTGAAGCAAGAAAATCGCCAGGAATTGTAATCGATATTTTTGATGCCACATTGGTGCTTAAATCAAAATTATAAATGTATCCGGCATATTCATAGATGATTGAATTGTTGCCCAGAGAAGGAAATTTTATATCATAATCCGCGTTGTGTGTGAGTTTTGTTGTCGAACCATTGTTCAAATCATACACAAAAAGATTCATTGTACGATCCCTGTCTGATAAAAAATAAACCTTGTTACCTTTCCACATGGGGAAAATATCCTGAGCCGGGTTGTTAGTCAGGTTAGTGGTTTTTTTCGTTGTGAAATCGTGGTGCCATATGTCGTCTGCCATTCCTCCTTTATAGTATTTCCAAGTGCGGAATTCGCGAAACACGCGGTTATAGACCATTTTTGAACCATCAGGAGAAAAACTACACCAACTTCCTTCGGGTAGGGGCAACTCTTCCGACAATCCACCGTTCAGATTCGCCGCAAATAGCTGCCCTTTAAAGTCATTGAAAGTTTGCTTCCGCGAGCGGTAAATAATCTGTTCATTACTGCGCCAGGTCATCACAATGTTGTTTGGTCCCATCCGGTCAGAAAGATCATCGCGGGTCAATGTTGCCGTATACGTTAATCGCTTGGGCTCACCTCCTTTGGAAGGAATAACAAACACTTCCGTGTTACCGTCATATTGTCCGGTGAAAGCAATATATTTTCCATCGGGCGAGAAGCGGGGAAATAGCTCAAAGCCTTTGGCATCATTTGTAAGTTTTGTAGCTACACCTCCTTCAACCGGAACTGTATAAAGGTCACCCGCATAGCTAAATGCAACCTTATCACCATGTATGGCAGGAAAACGCATTAAGCGCATCTCATCCTGTCCAATAACTGCTAGTCCCACAAGCAGAAATGCCAACACTAATCTGATTCTTTTTTTCATTTTTATATGGATTAATTAAACAAAAGTTTATTCATTTGACTTCATTAACAAGCAATCAATTCAATTTCCTGATTCAAATAAATCAAAAAAGACTCAATTGGTTTGTCGGAGATGGCTGACAATTCTGACTGATAACCAAGAATCTGATCGATATGTTCCAATTCATGTTTTCCTGTTTTAAAATCGACAAGCACTACTTTCTCATCGTATTCAATAATTCTGTCGGGACGCAATACAGTTCCTTTACTGCTAATCAGGTCCTGTTCTGTCCTGATTTTATTACCAGCATCAAAAAAACGAGTAATAGTTTCATTTTCAAATAGCTGGTTGAACAAGCGATGATACTTCTGCTTCTGATCAGCATCAATCATTCCCTGATAAAAATACCGGTTCAGTGTTGTATCAACATCATCCCTGACTCTTATACCGGAAAGCATGCGATGCACCAAATTGCCTGCTTCTCGTGGGGTTTGCCCCATTTTGCCGCGAGCGTCCTGATATCCATCGCCAGCAACCTTTAGCTGATCAACCCAGTTGATTGATATTAACCCTGATGCGATGGGTTGAACTAAGTCAGGAGGAAGGGTATACTGCTGAATTACCGGCTGCTCAACTCCAAAACGATAGCATGAGTCGGCTATTGGCTCTATTCTTTCAATTTGCAAAAACTGTTTCAAAAAATAAGGTAAACTAAACGCTTCTTTATCATGCGAAAGCTGGTCACAAAGCACATACATTCTTTCGCTTGCTCTTGTCATGGCAACATAAATGTTATTCAGTATATCCAGTTTGGTTTTTTCACGCTCGGTATGATACAGGTGAGCAAAACGGGTGTTTTCGAGTCGACTACTATTGGGTACAAGTCCCACGTCCAGCCCTCCGGGTTTTTCCTGCTGCAGATCGAGCCATGCATCCTGACGGGTGTTCCTGTTGAGTGAATCATTCGCAAAGGCATAAATTACAACAGGAAATTCAAGACCTTTCGCTTTATGCACTGTCATCACGCTAACCGAATTAGTGCCTTCAGGCACAACAACGGATAATGAATCGCCAGAAGTTTCCCAAACATCCAGAAAATCGCGCAAACTACCTTTGTTGCCAATATGAAACTCATACACATATTCCAAAAAAAACTGCAAATACTGATCATGCTCATGGACAAAGCCAAACTTGCGGATAAGCCCCTCAACCAGATCATATATGTTTCTGGAAACAATGGCCTGCACTTCATCACTGGAAAACAACAGTGCACCAAGCTTGTATGCTCCTGTTGTAGAATATGGTGCATTTTCTACCATGCTATTAATCCATGTGATGTCGCTTTCGCGCACTGCCAATGATTTATAATACAACAATTCGATCAGGGCGATTGTGTCGTCAGGGTTGCTAAGCCAGGCTAGCGCAGAAACGATTGCTTTGACCCGAACTGACGAATTCACCAGTAGTGAATCAGCTGAAATAACACCAATATTATTCAGATTAAGATAGCGGGCAGTGGCACTACCCTCCTTGTTGCTGCGTGTAAGAATAGCAATTTTGTCGTAAGTGTAACCCTCATTGGTAAGGTGGTGAATGATTTCCAATATTCTGACGAGTTGTTGATCATCAATGGCATTTGTTTCATTATCCAGAAATTGAATCTCAACAAGTCCGTCCTGCTGACGCACAGCTTTTTGTTCCAGATCATGATACACATTCTTGTGCTCATCAGATAAAAAGGTACTCGCAAACTGAAAAAACCTGTTATTGAAATCGACGATTGTTTTAGCAGACCGATAATTTGTATCGAGTTGTTTGCTGGTATAATTGGCTTCCAGAGTCTTCTGATAGGACTTGAGCCATGGATATTTATCTGACTGCAAAAGAGCAGGGAGCTGAATAAACTGTTCCACCTCACCACTTCGAAAACGGTAAATGGCTTGTTTTGCATCACCAACAAGGAGATTTGTTTTTCCATGTGCCAGTGAATTATCGATTAAAGGCAGGAAATTCTGCCACTGCAACACTGAAGTATCCTGAAATTCGTCGATCAGGAAGTGTTTGTATCGTTCGCCGAATCTTTCATAGATGTATGGCGTGGTAACACCATGAATCAATGCTGCAATCCGTTTGTTAAACTCAGAAATATGAACCAGATTATTGTTGTCCATCACCTCATTAAGACTTTGTTGCAAACCAGAAAGTAAGGCCATGGTAAAAACTCTTGGCAGCATCATTTTAAAGAGGTAATACCTTTGGGATTCCTGTTCATAAAAATCAATAATGCCAAGTAAATCCTCACGAAGTGAACCCTGAATCTGCGAAATAATTGCTTTCATGTCAGGTGCGGCACTTCCGGAGTACCATTTTGTTTTTTCGGGATAGGATTTCCATGACTTTAAGGCAAATGCGTCTTCAACATTTCGTTGTGAAAGCTTAAGCAGGAAATTCATAATTCCCTTCGCGCTGCCATCAGCCAGGTCGTCAGGAGCAATATGGCTGGCCTGGAGCCGGGCAATCATTTTGCCGGCCTTATCCTGAAAAGTATTTTCGATGGTAACAATGAAATCAATAATTTGCTCTCTGGCGTGTTTAAAAACTGATTCATCGTAAGCCAATAAACGCTGAGTAAACTCAAAGCTTTCCTCCCGAAGCAGTTTTTTAGCAAATGACCTCAATTCAAGTTCTACCTGCCAGCTTTTTTCCTGATCCATCTGGAAAACTAAGAAATCAACAGCTGCCCGCGTAATTAGTTCGTCCTGACCAACTTTTTCCAGCAAAAGATCAACCGACTGCCCTATTATCAAATTTTCATCAAGTTCCACCTCAAATTGATAAGGCAATCCAAGATCACGGGTAAATGTCCTTACCAGCCTGTGCGAAAAAGCGTCGATGGTACTCACCGAAAAATCACTATAATTATGAAGGATGGTCGTTAACAAGGTGCCGGCAGCAGCCTGAATCTCCTCAATATTTAAATCCGAAACTTCCTTCAGATCGCTGAAAAGGGATTTGTGTCCGGATGAAATATCTGCTCCAGCATTCTGTAACGCGCATAATGCCTCAATTATCCGCTCCTTCATTTCATTGGCAGCCTTATTTGTAAAAGTTACCGCAAGAATGTGACGGAATATCTGAGGATCTGAAAGTACCAAAAGAAGATACTCTTTAACTAAAGCGTACGTCTTTCCTGATCCTGCTGATGATTTATAAACGATTAATGGCATCAGTCAGTGATAAGAAATTTTGCTGAATACAATTGATTTGAGGCAACGACAGAAATAAAATACATTCCTTTCTCTAGATTGCTATTTGACAAATCGATTGTAAAATGCTGGCCGAATAACAATTGTCCCGGCAATTCCAATCTAATGCATTCCAATCCATTGCTATTAAATACAGTCACAGATTCGAGCATCTGAATATCTGATGGGAATACCAGGTGAATTTCGTCTTGAACGGGATTTGGGTAGATGTGCAACAGGCCTGCTTTTTGCCGAAAATGCGGCAAGCCAACATTTATCCCCCTTACTGAGTCAATAAAAGTGATTGTTTCACTCAGAAATTCATCTATGGTTACCTGTAGCAGAGGAATACCAAACTCTTTGCCAAGCCACTTGTATTCAATGTAATCGCGCTGAATGGGAAATCCGATTCCCAGAGAATCAATAAAAATGCTATCGTACTCACTTACAATAGATTTAAGTCGAAGAACATCAAATTCCCCAAAAGGGGTTTTCAAAAGGCCCCACCCATCAATCAGGTTAATCCGGTTGCGGTCAATCATCAGGTAACCCAGATCAGGCACAGTAACTTCGAGATAGGAATCAACGGTGTCTTGAAAACCAGTTGACATCGGAAAACGGTAAAGCACATCAGGATCAGTGTATTTAAGTGGCAGAGGCAGCCCGTTGAGGATCAAACCTGTACCTATATCACTAAAAGCGGTTGAAGTTCTGTTGAAAAACCGATAGGCACTCTCAACAGCAAGTCCGGGAATGATATCGCTGGAGTTTAATTTCTGCACAAGATTCGAACTGGTAAGAAAAAATGGCCAGAAAACTACCGGGGTTTCTGTAACGGACATGAAAGTATCTACTTGCTGCCCGGTATTCTCAAGTGAAGTAAAATCCCAAACCAAGTCAACACCGGTGCGAGAAAAATCGTAGTTACTGGCATTGAAGCCGTTACTTGTTCTTATTGTATCGCCACTAAATGGCATATCAGAACTTGTGATGGTAATTTGAGCCATCGATGCAAGATTGATCGACAACAATAAAATCACTAAGGTTGAAATTTTTGTCATAATTCAGGTTTTTTGGCTTTACGGGTTTTTCGTTTATTTCTGAACAACTCACCAAAGTTATCAAATTCCTGTTTATAAGTTACACCCACTCCCTGGGTATATGGTGCAATATTTTCGAATGCATTGGTATTGTACCATGAATTTGTGTTGGAGTGATTAAAGGCTTTTAAACGAAGCCGTCCATCTTTGGTTAAAATAAAATTAACATCAATATCACCCACCAGGTTGCTGGCATTCTGTGATGGGACCCTGGAACCAGTCACTCCAAAATTTCCATCAATGGTGATGCGATCATTGAATAATTGGGTTGAAAGGGCTACTTCCAGTTCTTCGTTCGAAATCTGATCTCCGGGTTTGTAATGGAGCCCAACATCAAAATCTTTACTAATTTGTGATAACCAGTTGCTTAGCTGATTTGACAATAAGTTTAATGATGAAGAACCTATTGCACCTGCTTCACTGGTTGCGTAACTAAAACTCCCGAGAACCAGCAATGAAATCATTTGCTGAGTCATCAAGGCATCATTTGTTGTGTCGAGTGTTGAGAAAACCAATTGCCGGATATCATCATCGGCATTGGGCAAATTAATGCTAAACCTGATAGTTGGGTTAAAAAGCTGCTGAGTGAGGTGAATTATACAATCAACATTAATCCGGTTTCGCAGGTTAGATGTTGAATCAATGACAAATCCAAGCGAGCTTACTGATGTTTTTACACGGTAAAGACCTTTTATATCGAGTTCAGCATCATAGGGATCGCCAGTCCAGGAAATCCTTCCTCCTTCGAGTAGTTCGAAACGGCGTCGGACCAAATTTTCAAAGGCGAAATTGAATTGTCCATTGTTCACGATATATTCGCCGATGAGTGAAAACTCTCCTCTGGAATTATAGCCCAGTTTGATATTGCCAAACCCCTGCGCTGCCAAATCACCCATATTGCCAGGTAAAAAAATCTTCACCCCAGCATCGGGAGTAATATTGGTTTCCAATGATATATCGATGTTTTGAGATGAAATAGGTTTAGTGGAATTTGTTTGTGGCAGATCGGGGTTCACTATCGGCTGTACAAAAATCACAAAATCATTATCGCTGACAGTTGTTGTTGTGTTGAACGGGATGTTAATTTCTGTTCCCCTTCGGGTGGTTGCGCTTATATTCATGAAAATATCATCCAATGTTCCCCGTATAAAAACATCTCCGTTCACTTTTGCCGAACCATAAAACAATTCGTTCATGCTGCTGTTTGTGTTGAGTGCCAAAAAGTTGACAGGTTCCACATGGATATCAAACCAGAAGTTGCGCAAAAAATCATGTTTAATTCGGCCGTTGACACTGGCTTTATTTCCCATAGTATCATACAGTATCAGATCTTTAACAAGGAAGGCTTCAGGTTCTATAATAAATTCATGGCTTAATGAATATGCTGTATTGAGGTAATCGATCAGGAAACCTGTACGCTGCAGATTAAGTTTTCCAGCCAATTCCGGTTTTTTTATCGAGCCACTGAGGGTGAAATCGCCTGAAGCGAGACCCTCCACCCGGCTTAGTACACCTTTCATAAATGGAGCAATAGTCTTCAGCCTGAAATTGTCCAGATTAATATCAAAATCAAGACTATTTGATTTTCGCAAAGGGTAATAGAAACCGGTCATATTCAACATTCTGCTTGTTGAAATATTCCCGACATTAATTAATTGGGCATTCAGATAAATAGATTCATTCTCATTGCTCCAACTGCTGAGAACACGCGCATCACCAAGTTTTTCGCTATTGAGCATTAAGTTATTCAGATGCAGGTTAGATGAAAACGCAGGATTCGCCGAAAGATGAGCCATCATCAGCTCGCCGGTGATAATACCATCCAGGTCGATTCCCGATCCCCTGGTAAGCAAATCGAAATTGGATAAATCCCATTGAACGAACTTCACCTGTAGCGAGTCAGCCTCGTACAATGGAACATGGCCATTCAGGGCAATCTGCTGTGCACCCAGCGAAACAACCAGGTTTTCAATTAAGGTATAATCTTCGTTGACTACGATCCTGTTCCCTTTTTCAATGTTCCAGATTGAATCATTTACGATCAAATCAGCATGTGTTATTCTAAGTTCACCAGATTTTGCAGAGTCAACTTTGAAAAATCCATTAATAGAGCCTCTGTTTCGGCTTATTAATTCCTCATCATTCCAATTCATTTTAAAAAGAATACTATCATTTAAAATATTTGCAGTGAATTTTGGTTTGTTTATACCCAGAACCGTTGAATCAGCCTTAGTACTATCCCGAAAGATTATTTCATTTCCCGATAACATAATATTAGCCTGCCATCTATCTGTGGAGGTTTTGAGCAACACATCCTTAATTTTAAAATTATTAAAACCGATCAGATCGGCAGAGAAGGTAGTGTTCAGCATCTGGCTCCTGTTTGTAAACACACCACTAAAACTTGCGTTATCCGAAAGTAAAAGTGAGGGCAAGAACAAACGACGCAATTCTTCGGTTTTCTTGAAGTTGAGCGAAATAAAGAAATCCTGATCGTAAAAAGATGTTGTTGCAGGGGTAAGACTTTCGAAAGTAATGTAAGAAGATAAAAACTGTCGGAATGCTTCTTCCATAAACTGAAAGTTGATGGTTCCTGCCATTTCGAAATCAAAAAAGTCTGAAATCAGTTTTATTCGTTTTGGAAACAATTCATCATCAGAGGCTTTAAGTGAAAGTTGATTCATTTTATACTCGCCTCTGCTATCGTTGTAGGTTGTGTTTTCGACTGTTATCTGCCCGTTGAGATCATCTTTGCTGAGTCCTGTAAAATCGGCCAGTATATGGGCACTCAACTTCATAACAGTATCTGATTTGAGCAGATTTAACCTATACAAATCAGCATTCAGAATATCAAGATCAAAATTAAACAAGGGACTATCAGCACTAAAATCAGCAAGACCGACGAAACTTAGCTTCAGTTTATCGTCATCAATCAGGATTGTTCCATTAAATTCATCACCTGCATAATTGCCTGCAAGACGAACATCTTTAAAAACATTGCCCAGAAAAACCATTGAACTTATAGATCCTTCGAGCCGGGCATCAATGGTTTCGAAACTGACACCCTTTCCATCAATCTGTAAATCAAGGTTTATATTCTCAGGAGCATAGGAAGATCCTGTTATTCCAGCCAGATTTACATTCCGTGCCTTTACCTGTCCACTATAATGAATTCGGGTAGTTCTGGCATTTTTTCTGACAAGAACATCAGAAAAAACACTTCCCATTGATGTATTGAGATTAATATTGGCCAGAAAATCGTCGTAGTATCCCTCAAAACTTCCTATCATGCGAATCTTATTCAGCACCCTGATTTCATCAGGGAGTGGTATAATTCCTGATTCAGTAGGAATTTTGAAAGTTAATAGCTCTGGCACAGTAGTTGCCAGATTCTTAATTTTCAAATCTGCTCTTGTCGTATATATATCGGGCAATCCCGTCAAACGGACATTGCCACTAATTTGAGTTTCTTCTCCATATTTTATCGAGAAATCCGTTGCAAGCATATCTGTCACCAGGCCTGAGAACTGACCTGAAAACTCAATTTTGTTTGTCATTTGAAGCAATTCGGGCGCAAAATAGCCCAGATCAGACATGAGCAGTTCAGATGACCTTACATCAAGATTCATATATACAGAGTCAATAAATGAGATGAAAGTACTATATCGGTCATATGTAAAAGTTAAGTCCGTATCAATATGTGAATCATTGGCTTCCAGGATGAACGATTTAGCGACAACTCCATTCGATGACACAAATAGTTTGGCTTGCATGTTCTTTAAATGAACTCCACAGGTATCCTTAGCACTCAGTTGTTCAACTATGCAGGAAACTGAATCACCTATAATTTCTATACTACGAAATTCAAGGTTAATATCCGTAATATTCAAATGAGCATAGTCCATTCCTATATTCCCTGGGCTGTCTCTTTGCTGATCCCAATACCTGAAAGCGCCATCAATCATCTTGAAATGACCCATACGGAATGCGGAAGGAGATGATGCTGGCAAATCAATTGTCGAATCAGCCTTGCTATCTTTAAAATAATCCAGGATAAACTGCATATTCAGGTCATCTTCATTTTCATAACGTACAATCTGCACAGTGGCCTTTTCAAGAATTACTTCAGCTACCGAGAAACTCTTCAAAAAGTTGGCCGATGGTCTTACTTTCACTTTGTCGGCCTGAAATAAAACGGTATTTTGTTGGTCATAAACAGTCAGATCGTTGATTTCGAGCGACAAGTCCAAATCTATATAAAAACTGCCAATCAGGATAGTGGAGTTAAGTTGATGGGATAAGTATGAAGCAGCTGAACGTACGACAAAAGTTTGAATAAACGGATCGCGCAATGCTGTATAAAGGCCAATAGGAAAGGCCAGCAGCACCGCGAAGGTAATGAGGATTATATCCCTGATCCTTTTTTTGATACCTTTGCCCCCTTCAATAATTGTTTATGTGTGCTTATATCCTGGGTATTGAGTCTTCCTGTGATGACACTTCTGCTGCTGTACTTCATCACACACGTGTTCTTGCTAATATAATTGCCAATCAACAAGTTCACGAAAAATTCGGGGGGGTGGTTCCCGAACTGGCTTCGCGTGCACATCAGCAAAACATCATACCGGTTATCGCTACTGCTTTGCAGGTAGCAAATATACATAAAAAACAACTTGATGCAGTAGCCTACACAAGAGGTCCGGGCCTTCTGGGATCGTTACTGGTTGGGTCTTCCTTTGCCAAGGCATTGGCCATGTCGCTGGGTATTCCGCTAATTGAAACCGATCATATGGAAGCCCATATCCTGGCCCATTTTATCACTGATGAAGAAGTCCGCCCGGTACCCGCATTTCCCTTTCTTTGCCTTACTGTATCTGGTGGCCACACTCAAATTGTTGTGGTAAAAGACTATTTTGACATGGAAATTATTGGCAAGACCATTGACGATGCAGCCGGAGAAGCCTTCGATAAAGCAGCAAAAATCATGGGACTACCCTATCCTGGAGGGCCATTAATTGACAAACTGGCTAAAGAGGGAGATCCAAATCGTTTTCGTTTTTCCGAACCTCAGATAGCCGGCCTTGACTATAGTTTCAGCGGACTGAAAACAAGCATTTTGTACTTCCTCCGCGATGAACTTCGGAAAAATGATCAGTTTATCGAAAATAACAAAGCCGACCTCTGCGCATCAATTCAGCATACGATTGTTGGTATTTTGATGAAGAAACTTGAAAAAGCAAGTGAAGTAACAGGTATTCAACAAATTGCCATTGCCGGTGGTGTTTCGGCAAACTCGGGGCTTCGGCAGGCTATGCTGCAAAAAAGCAGCGAATCGGCATGGAAAGTTTTTATCCCAAAAATGAGTTACAGCACCGATAATGCAGCCATGATCGGCGTAGCAGGCTATTTCAAATATCTTGAAAAAAAGTTTGCTTCACAGGATATGGCACCTTATGCCAGGCAGAGTGGCAGGTGAGCCAAATTGAAACCTGAAATCAACAAACATGATGAAACCGTCAACACCTTGCCATCATGCCATTTAAATAGTCAATTCACTTGATTTCTTAATTTTAGTTAGTTAACATGATCAAAAAATCACTTTTATGAATTGGGCACAATTACTATCTGTAAAACGATTTTCATCCTCGGGTAGTCATACTGATATCCGCAGCCAGTTTCAGCGTGATTACGATCGTATTATCTTTTCCGGACCTTTTCGCCGGCTTCAAAACAAAACACAGGTTTTCCCACTTCCAGGAAGTGTGTTTGTTCACAACCGCCTCACTCATAGCCTTGAAGTGGCTAGCGTTGGCCGATCCATTGCCCGACTGGTTGCACAAAAACTTCTGGCTGGCGATGAGAAAGGAAATGAAATCTTAAATGAAATTGATTCAATTGTTGCTGCCTCCTGTCTGGCACATGACCTGGGCAATCCACCATTTGGCCATTCAGGTGAAAAAGCCATCAGCAGTTATTTCACCGATGGAAATGGCAAAAACCTGCAATCCAAAGTATCTGAAAAGCAATGGACCGACCTGATCGCTTTTGAGGGCAATGCCAATGCATTCCGAATCCTCACCCACCAGTTCAACGGCCGCCGCGAAGGAGGCTTTTCGCTAACGTTTGCAACCCTGGCGGCACTTGTCAAATACCCATATCCTTCGTTCAACATGCTGCATGCCAAGAAGTATGGTGTTTTCCAATCCGAAACCGAAACTTTTCGCCTGATTGCACATGAATGTGGAATTGTGTGTAAAGATGTGCTTCAAGGTGTGTTTGCACGTCATCCGCTTGTTTATCTGGTTGAAGCAGCTGATGACATCAGTTACCTGATTATGGACATCGAAGATGCACATAAGCTTGGCATCTTGAAAACGCATGAAACGGAGCAGTTGTTTATGTCATTTATGCACCCCGATGTTAACCATGACCTGATTGCTTACAAAAACAAAATTTATGAAGAGGTAATCGACATCAACGAACGAATTGCTTTTTTGCGCGCTACCATAATTAATCTGCTGGTGAATGAAGTGAGCGATATATTCATCGAAAATTATCATTCCATCATGGAAGGAAAGTTTGTTGGAAGCCTGATTGCAAAACTGAGTGGACATTACAAAGCCGCTCTGGATCATTGTCGTTCGCAATCGGTCAAGTATATTTACCTCCATCCCGAGGTAGTCAAGATCGAACTTACCGGATATAATGTTCTGGGCTGGCTTATGAACGAATTTGCTGAGGCAATCATGAATCCGGGCACTGCTTACAACCAAAAACTACTTTCGCTTCTTCCTTTGCAATATGTAACCGGGGTTGAAGATGCTTATACCCGTATACAATCTGTTCTTGATTTCGTTTCGGGCATGACCGACCTGTATGCCATGAAACTCTATAAAGACCTGAGAGGAATTGGTAACTAAGTAATGGGCTGTATTGTACAGCGATTTGAGTTAATCATTGAAAATCCAGATATGATGTAAAGAGTCAGGTTCTGTTTGCGTGGCGGGAATCCTGTCAGAAAACAATCCACTTCATGTCCACTCTTTAAACATAATTATAAGTACCAAAGCCAACAATCGAATTGCCTTTCATTAAGCCGGTGAACAGGCGATTTCGCCCATCAATTGTATCAATGAAAAGCAGTCATTCCGAACTTGCTCATCGGTAATTGTATAAAGGAAATCAACAACGTCGTTATCTGTAGGTATGGTTATAAGTACAGTCAGAAAGAATTAACCTGTTGTAAATCATTTTTTAAAATCACTCATCGCCCACACAGCCAGTCATCCATGACCGCCCCATCAGCTGATGAATAAAAATGTGCGGTTTGATATTACCCTCCATATTTTCTGTACTGGTGATACTCATCAGGGCTTCGATAAATACTTTCTCATTAGGATTAAAGGCATTCTCTTTTAAAAAAAGGCGTTCTGCATTCAGATTATCTCCACCAACAGCAACCGGCCATGTCTTCCCGTCGCCACAAAAGCGCATGATGGCAGCATCAGCCATATAGAAATATTCGGCCTGAGAAATAAAAAGTCTATCGAAGGCAGAACTATCGGGGATATTCTTCAAGACAAACTGCTGTTCTTTGTCGATCATTTCGCCTTCGCTGTTCAGGATAAGCAATTGACCCTGCATAATTTTAAGATATAGTTGCATATCTCTGCCAGCACCAAGTTGCAGTTGATTACCATTGCGAATTGTCCATATCCCTAAAATGCCAGTCCAGATAGTATCATTGTTTACCCTCCTGAGCAGCAGAAAAGTGGAATCAGCGAACAGTTCAAGGTCACTGTGGGCTGAGGCCATTTCTGACATTACATAACTACCCGAATAAAAACCGCTTACTTCAATTTTTTCTGATGCTGAATTTTCCACACTTTTATTGATGCCTGTAGTATTGCATGACAGGGCATTAAGTGCAATCAATACAATTGAAAGGTAAGTCGCAAGTCGTTTGGGACGGGTCATAACAATTATTGTTTGGTTCTATTTGGTTTGCTGAAAACGGATATCAGGTAAATTACCAGCGGAAGGTTCACAATCAACAGGATAGCAGGTAACAACCATGTCCCCATGGCAAACTTCCCTTCAGAAGCAGAAGTTGTCATGCCAAGTACGATTAAAAAAAACACGGTTACAATGCTTAATTTGAGCCATCGGATTAGCCTTACGGCTGCTGTGTAATGCCGGGGGGCATTATCGGAAGAAATTTTCACAGGATAGTTAAACACCCAGGGATAACGGTTAAGCATGGTCATACCCACCAACAAAACAGCTGACACGAAGGGCAGGGCAAGAATATGAAGCTTGCCGCCATAAGCATCAGCTTCCCCTTTTATATTGAAATGAACGGGAATAGTATCAGGAAGGGTAAAATACATTGATCCGGCCCATATAAATGTTGCGGCCAGCAAAGCATATCCGAGCCACTCGATAAAGTGGTCGAAAAGTGTTGGTCTGACAATTAGTTTAGGACGATCTTCCATTCTGCTATCAAAAAAGTCTCTCACAAAGAAAACAAAAATCCCATTAACTTTGCAAAAATACTCCGCATGAAATCCTATTTCTATTTGCCTGTACTCATTTTTTTTGTTGCCATGAATGCAACAGCTCAAAAGCAAGCTGGGACTGATGGTAATGTCACTTTTAATGTCACAACAGTAAGCGTTGGGGGCAATTATTCTCCTCGTCACGTATTGGCTATCTGGATCAAAAATAGTCAGGGTGATTTCGTAATATCTCGCAAGGTGCTGGCTGCCAGCAGAAAACAACACCTGGTTAAGTGGGTTGCCAGTTCAGGCAACAACAGTGTAAATGCGGTTACCGGTCCGACAATCAACAACCACACCAGCCACACGGTTAGCTGGGATTGCCGCAACCTTGAAGGAAACCTCGTACCCGACGGTGAGTACCAGATATGGATGGAATACAGTAGCCGAAATTCGGCTAATGACGGTGTACCGGGTCCCTCCTTCCATATAGCATTTACTAAAGCCGAAAATGAACTTGAACTAACTTTTCCAGATGAGAGCTACTTCAAGCAAATGTCGTTGAGCTATGTTCCCGTGGGTGTATCGTTGCAGGAGATTGACGACAATGAGTTCGATATCAAACTTTTCCCCAATCCTTTTGTCAATCAGGCAAGTATACATTTCACGTTGAACGAACCCACTTTTGTGAACCTTTGCCTGTATGATGCAAGCGGAAAGAGAATAGAGGAAGTTGTTGATGCATATCTTGCCACCGGAAAACATGAAGTAAATTGGCAACCAGCATTATTATCCAACAATGGGAATATCATTATCCGTTTTAATATTGGTGGCCGGATAATTCAGCGTATGCTTATCAGGACCAACTAGTTGATGATAAGCATATTAATTATCAGGCAACTCGTGTCAGATAAATTCCTTAAAACTTATTTGCATGAAACTGGATTTCCGGCATTCTTAATCTTCAAATATGCCTTTTGACCCAACGATACTGACCCAGCTTATCAGCACGAAAATGCCTTATGGTAAGTATAAAGGAACCCTGATTTGCCGGTTGCCGATATCATACCTTGAATGGTTTAACCGAAAAGGTTTTCCTGAAGGGAAGCTTGGCATGTTACTACAAACCATGTACGAGATCAAGCTAAACGGACTTGAAAATCTTCTTGATCCACTCATAAACAACAGCTTATGATCAAATCAGCTTCAATCAACCTAATCAAATCAGCCCTGAGTAATCTCTCTTCAAACGAGTTAACAAACATTTGTCTGAAGCTGGTAAAGTATAAGAAAGACAACAAAGAGTTGCTAAGCTATCTGCTTTTCGATTCGAATAATGAAGCAGATTACATTAAACTTGTTAAAGCCGAAATTAGCCTGCAATTTAGTGAGATCAATAAAAGCCAGATGTTTTATGTGAGAAAAAGTATTCGGAAAATTTTGAGAATAACCAACAAATATATCAGGTATTCAGGTAAAGCACAAACCGAAGTTGAATTGCTCATTCATTTTTGCAGTTCCATGAACGACTCAGGAGTCGATTTTCGCCTGGTAAACTCTATGACAAACTTATATCACAATCAGGTTCAGAAGATCAACAGGATACTATCAACCCTTCATGAAGACCTGCAGTTTGATTATCGGGAAGAAATCAGCAGATTAAGTTTAAAATAGCATATTGAAGGGTGACTCAAATTCTTATTGTGTTGTTTATTAATTTTTTAAGGTAAAAATGCATTGCGTTTTTCCGCCTCACACTGTCGAAAAAAGGCATTTTTGCTACGTGACATCAATGGAAAATCAATGCACCATTAGCAAATAGCAGTTTCAGTAAGCATGTTTTTACTGCAGGCCTGATTGTTCTGAATGGATATTCCAAATGTGAAAGATTACTGATTGACGACACCAGGTTTAATCAACTATTTAACAAGAATCTGATGGCCTGTCAGTAATTCAGTTTTGCATTGAACACTTTAACATTTCCGCATTTATCCGTTACCTGAAGCTCAAAACTGTTCATACCCTTCTGCAACCTTTCATCAAATTCATACATCAGCAGATTATTTTTTGCATCATATTCCATCAGTAACCAACGCCCGTTGAGTAAAGCTTGATAAGTTGCAATACCTGAAAAATCATCTTGAATGGCGATCCGGATTTGTTGCAATGAACCAATAGTGGTGCCGGAGTTAAAATTGAGTGGTTTGATAGTTGGGGCAAGTGTGTCGGCCATTAAAGCATATTCTCCAAGGGTTCTGATACTGGCTGTTACATATCCGTCTTTTAAAACATTTCCGGCAAACTGGGGCTTCTTCCCTTTCTCCAGGCGGGCAATGAGCATTTTTGAAGGCGCAATCTGACCGGGCTGGACTTTAATCGACAGATCAATTGCTTTATGAACAGGTATGGTGTTCTCGCCCAGTCTGATAACATCTGAAAGAAAAGCCTTGTCCTGACGGCTTTCGAATTGCAGATTCTGGTCACGGTAAAAAGCTTCAGCAGGTATTCTGACTACAACATCGTTCAATTCGAGCTTCACAGCCTGGTCTGCTTTAACAATATGCCATTTTTCAGTCGATCTGACACTTTCTATTGGGCTTTTAATAACCGAACTCCCTTCAATGGTAAAATGTAAGTACGAAAAATTACCAAAATGATCAGTAACCTTGTAAAAAGCCCGATGGGTAGCTGTGTCTGAAACGTAAAATGTGCCCTGATACCGACGATCATCATACAGACTTAATTTATTCATTGGGTCAATATCTGAACGGATTAGCCGGCTTTTGTGTTTGATCAAAAATGCATAGTCAATGAAGCTATTGATATAACGTGATTCATCAAATGAAAATTGATCAGCCCTGAAACCAAAAACCTTGACAGAATCGACAAAGAGTTCAACAGCATAAACACCATTTTTATTGGGTGTTTCATTATGCGTATCGAAAGTACCAATACCGAATGAGATCAATCCGGATGCTTTAACATGCACCTTATCCTTGATATAATGCTGCTCGCCCCAGCCCTGCACTTCATAAATCTGCATTTTATGGCTGCCATTGACGTATGCCTGGCTATCAGCAGGATAAATAGCAAGTTTGGTGATAGAAGGCCTAATAAAATCTTTGATTTTAAATCCAAATTTTGCAGGGTTTAGCGGCTTTTGGGATTTCGTATCACGGATTTCGAAATGAAGGTGAGGGCCGCCTGAGGAACCCGAGTTACCCGACAATCCAACCACTTCACCTTTTTTTACAGGAAAGCGGCCCGCTTCGGGAGTCAGATTTACAGCGAACCTTTCAGCTTTGTACTGTTCGTCTTTGACGTAACGGTCTATTACTTTGTTGAAGCCTTTCACATGGGCATAAACGCTTGTGTGTCCGGTTGAAGGATGATCGATGTAAAGAGCCTTCCCAAATCCACCCGGAGCAATTGAAATCCTGCTCACATAGCCATCTTCCGTGGCATACACTTTTAAGCCCTCAACACCCTGAGTGCGCAGATCAATTCCTGAGTGAAAATGGTCGGAACGTAGTTCGGCAAATGTTCCGGAAAGCAACAAGGGAATATCCAAAGGAGGAAAATAAGATTGCTGGGCATGTGAAGGACTCGCCAATAAATAAAAACTGAAGAAAACGATAATTATGGGTGTATGATTATATGTCATGTAAAAATCTTTATATGAAGGTAATTTTCAGATAGAATTTCTTAAATCTCCAAGAAAGTTTGCCTGTAGCGAAGGTATTATGATGCGCTGGCACAAATGATGAATCGTTTTGCCAAAAGTGAAATTTTGTATTGTTTCTAAACCCAGTCATGATTAAAACAATTCACATAGTTCATGCATAGAACGGATAAGGAAGTCAGCATCAGGGCAGGATGAGACATCACTTTTGTCGCAAAGCAGCACCGTCTTCATTCCAGCCTTCCTGGCACCAACGATATCTTTGTCATACAGATTCCCAATCATAACGCTTTCATTGGCCTGATAACCTGAGAGCCTGATCACTTCCAAAAAAAATCTAACATCCGGTTTTCTGTAGCCCAATTCTTTCTGAGAGTAGAATTTATCAAAATATGTATCAGCCCCAACACGCGCCAAAGCGGCCTTCATTTCCGACACATCGGAATGATCAGCACTGGTTGCTATGGCACAGCAATAGCGGTCGTGCAGGTGTGCTAAAGCCTCTTTTGCCCCTTCGATCCATTCAACAACAGGCCATTGCGACATTGGGCCAGGCATGTTAAAGTCGCGCATAATGGTGTCGCCCCAGTCAAAAACAAGCAAGCGGATCATCAGATTACAATTTTTGTGTAAAAATAAGGAAAATGCGGCCTCCATATCTTCCAAAAAGACAAGCCACGTATGAATTTGGAACCAAAAAGACAAGCCATTTTTACAACACTCTCTAATATTTGGTTTATATACACTTAACTTTTCCTTAATTATTCTTACTTTTGCGATTGTTTTCAATCATTTTCATCCTGATGAAAGCCTTTCAAAAAACTTATTGCCTAATATTATTCTTATTTGCGACTTTGTTCATGTTTTCATCATGCAACAAAGAAGAGAAAACAAATGATCCCTACCCGCCCTTCATTGTTTTGAATGGTGAAAGTGTTGTTTGGGCTGAGCTCAACAAGCCATATTCTGATCCGGGAGCTGTTGCCTTCGACATCACCTCAGATCAGGACACTATTGATATCAGTTTTCGGATGGTAATCAATAATCCGGTCAATACTGGTCAGGTTGGCAGCTATAAGGTAACTTATAATATTAAGGATGAGGCTGGCAATAATGCCCCGGAGAAATCAAGAACCGTATTTGTGAATATTTTCTGATGAAAATACGATTTGGCATAACCCGAAGAATCAGTTTGCCTTTACTGTTGCTATACAAGCTATTTCTTGTGCTTGTGCTGATGTCATTTACACGATGGTTGTTCTATTTTTTCAATACAAGCCAGTTTGACCAGTTAGGTGCATTTGAACTTTTCAAAATTATGCGGGTAGGCTTGCGTTTTGATATCAGTGCCCTGGCAATGGTAAACATTCCCATTTTTCTGCTCTTGGCTATCCCGCTGGCTGTGCGTTACAATGATGTATATCAGAAAATTACTCATTACATATACGTATTTCTTAACAGTCTTGCCCTGGCACTCAACCTGATCGACGTCATTTATTTTAGATACATCAGCAAACGAACAACTTCCGAACTTTTTCAGTTTTTTGGCAATGGTGATGAAAATGTTATTCTTCTCACTTTCAGATTTCTTATCGATTTCTGGTATATTTTCATCATCTGGTTTCTGCTCATCTATGTTTTGTACAAGGCAGGCAAATATTTTGTGTTGATGAGTCCTCAACCAGTTCGTAAGTTTTCATGGTATATTTGGCAAACGGTCGTGTTTCAGCTCTGGCTGGTAGCATTTGTTTTCATGATCAGGGGGGGGGGGCAGTTAAAACCCATCAATCTGGTCACTGCTGCCAAATACACTACGCCTGAGAATATGGCTCTCGTTCTCAACACTCCATTCACAATCATCAAAACATACAAAACAAAGCAATTAAAGCCGGTTACATATTTTGACGCCAATAGTCTGGATGAAGTTTACTCACCTGTTCACCAACATGCAATAGCTAATTGGGACGATACATGCTATCAGGTCGGAAAAAGAAATATTGTGATACTCATACTTGAAAGTTTTGGCAGGGAGCATATTGGTTTCTATAACACTAAACGTGAATTAAGCTATACACCTTTTCTTGATTCGATTCTGGCACATAGTATTGTATTCACTGCTTGGGCAAATGGAAAGCGTTCGATCGAGGCATTGCCTTCGATTATGGCTGGCTTGCCATCATTGATGCATATTGATTATCCCACTTCGCATTACATCAGCAACAACATTCATGGTTTAGGCCGTTTGCTTCAACATGAAGGCTACAGCTCAGCATTTTTTCATGGGGGAAGCAACGGAACAATGAGCTTTGATGCCTTTGCCTATGCTGCAGGATTCCAGAGGTATCTGGGAAGAAATGAGTATAACAATGAAGCTGATTTTGATGGGCAATGGGGAATCTATGACGAACCATTCCTGCAGTTTGCCGCCAATGAAATAGATAGCATGCCCAGGCCTTTTCTGGCCGGGATTTTTACCCTATCATCCCACCACCCCTACTCTGTTCCCGACACACTAGAACATTCTTTTCCATCGGCTGCGAATGAAATTCAACGAAGTATTGCCTATACCGATTGGTCATTGAAACAATTTTTTGCAAAAGCAGAATCAATGCCCTGGTTTAACAATACCTTGTTTGTCATTACAGCTGATCACACCTCTGAAGACACGAAAATAGATGGTTATGGCCAAATGCTTGCAAACTATGCCATCCCAGTAGCCTTTTATATTCCTGGAAATAAATGCAATAAAATATCGGAACAAATTGCACAGCAAACAGATATTATGCCATCTCTACTTGCCCTGATAGGTTATCCTAAACCTTTTGTGGCCTTTGGCAACAATTTGTTCGACACCACTCAAAGGCGCTATAGCATAAGCTTCCAGAATGGCATTTATCAATTCATCATTGATGGTTATGTGCTGCACTTCAATGGCAATGAAACTGTAGGTTTTTATAATCTCGCCACTGATCCACTCCTCGAAAAAAATCTGGTTTCAGAAGCGAACTTCGACCGAATGCGACTTGAAATGTTCCTTAAAGGCATAATTCAGCAGTATAACCATCGGATGATCCATAACGAACTTAGTCTGATTGAATGAAAACAAAAACTTCAGATCAGGTGAAACAGGTTTATTTTATTGTGAATCCTATTGCCGGAAACATCACTAAAGACACTTTTCCGGCTTTGGTTGAAAGCCATTTAGATAAAAAATTGTTTCAATGGAACATTGCTTTCAGCCAGCATGCCGGGCATGCTGCCGAACTTAGCCACGAGGCACTCAGAAATGGAGCTGATATCGTTGTTGCAGTTGGGGGCGACGGAACAATCAATGAAGTTGCTCAAAGCCTGATCGGCACAACAGCTGTACTTGGAATTATTCCCAGCGGTTCGGGCAATGGCCTTGCACGTCATTTGAACATACCAATTCATTTTGAAAAAGCTCTTCAGCTGATCAACAGTGGTGAAGTTGCCAAAATAGATACAGGCACAATCAACGGGAGAATTTTCGTCAGCATAGCCGGTGTCGGTTTTGATGCATTGGTGGCCCGGTTGTTTGCGAAAGAATCACATCGTGGATTTTTTACCTATTTCAAAATCGTTGCCCAGAGGTTTCAGTCGTATCGTCCCAAGACTTATAAACTTAAACTTGATGGTCATACCACGATCAAAACAAAGGCATTGTTTATAACTTTGGCCAACTCCAATCAATTTGGTTACAATACAACCATTGCTCCCAATGCAGAACTGAATGATGGATTGCTTGATGTGTGCATCGTTCAGAAACCCAATATTTTCGAAATGCCTTTGATTATCAATCTTTTGTTTCTGAAAATGATCCACAGATCACGCTTCGTTCAGGTGCATCAAGCAGCTACCATCGAACTCATCAGGCGAAAAAACCGGGTTGTCAATCTCGACGGAGAACCTGTGCGGCTTGATAAAGATTTGATAATTAAAATAAATCCTTTAAGTCTGAACATAATTATCCCTTCAAAAAATGAGTAAAAATCGTCGCGAAGGAATTGTATATTCAACCAATCCTGAATTTGTTTATGATGATCAGTCTCAGGACATCCCCGTTACCTTGTCCCCCAATCAGCAACAGCTAAGGGTAATGCTCGATAAAAAACAACGTGGTGGTAAAAAAGTCAGTCTGATAACCGGCTTTAAGGGAAGCAACAGCGATCTTGAAGCGCTGGGCAAAAAACTAAAAACCCTTTGCGGTGCCGGAGGAAGTGTGAAAGATGGTGAAATTCTGGTTCAGGGCGATTTCAGGGCAAAAATTCTTGATTACCTGGTCAGTCAGGGTTATAAAGCTAAGCTGGCCGGCGGCTGATGGAGCCTCAGAATAACCTAAATAGTGCATATTGGTCCAGACAATATCTGTCGGGCCGGCAGGGCTGGGATATTGGTTATCCTTCCCCTGCTATAAAAGCCTATCTGGATCAACTTACCAATAAAAATTTACGTATTCTGTTGCCCGGAGCCGGCAAAGGATGGGAGGCGGGCTATGCTTTTCGTGAAGGATTCAGTCAGGTGTATTATCTCGATTTTTCACCACTTGCTGTTAAAGCCTTTAAAAACATTTACCCTGAGTTTCCGGAAGAGAATATCCTTGGCACCGACTTTTTCAGCCTCAGTGCAACCTTTGACCTCATTATCGAGCAAACATTTTTCAGCTCACTACCACGAAGCAAAAGAAATGAATGGGCAGACAAATGTTACAATCTGCTGGCAAAAGGAGGTAAAATTGCCGGATTACTGTTTAACCACGAATTTATTTTTGATGGCCCGCCTTTCGGGGGCTCACCCAAAGAATACCTGGGTCTGCTTGAGACTGGATTTGAAATATTGACTTTTGAAACTGCCTACAACTCAATAAAACCCAGATCAGAAAGGGAGATTTTTTTCATCGTTAGAAAAAAATGATTGCACTACCCCCGGAAATATGCCTATATTCGCTTCGTGTAACTAAACCATATCTAACCATAAAATGCCTGACATTATGGAACATAATCACATTGAATCTATTGGGATGATCTCTAAAAAAGAGAATCTGGCTTCTGTTGAAAACGACACTAAATCGTCTGCTCTCGTACTCGAGTCATTGTACCCTTTTCCGGGATATCACGGGACAACTGTTCCCGATCGCACCGATCCACGTTCCCTGTTTCTCATCACAAATAATATTTTCAATGGGGATAAAATTATCAGGGCAATAAGCAATATTAAGAAAACCTTTCCCCATAAATTTGATGGCGCACCCGGATTGCTAAACCTCTATAATGAAGCTACCGGAGCCATTAGGTTAAAATACCTGCCCTATGAATATGTTGGAGAGTTGGTTTCCGCATTTCAGGATGAAGGCATCACTTTTTTGAAATCACGTAAGGTGGCCGAATACAACAGTATTATTAAAATTACAAAATATTTTTCCCTCAACAAGGTGAGTGATGGTATTTACAACGATGACAGCTGGAGAGAGTTGTACTACCTGCATATTCCGGTTGAACTTCGCTGGCCAACTTTTGAAAAAATTACTACCAGCATCAGACATAATGTGGAGGACAACAATTTTGATGCTGCTTTAACTACCATGTACAACAAAACAGGCATTCTTGATTTTGTCAGAATTTATGACGAACAATCGTGCCAGGGTAAGCTTCTATACATATATGAAAAATATCTGGAAGCAATCAAATATTTGAAAGACTGATTATCTGATTTATTATTATGTTCGACTGGATCATCCGCTTCATGCGGTCGCTTTTGCAATCCTCACACCTTGACTTTAGGCAGCTTGATATCTTTTCTGAAGGTGCGGCATTTGTGGCTTTGTTACTCTTATCGTTTCTGGTGTATTTTATCGCCCGGTTCATTATTAAGCGCACTCTTTTTGTAATTATTCACCGGTCATCAAACGATTTTGACGACATTCTGATCAAGAATAAGGTCATTTCCAGAGCATCTTATCTTGTTCCATCTTATGTGATCTCCACTTTCGTGCCCAATACTCTTCCAGGTTTCCCGAAGGCTATTGATTTTGTGCAGAATACCATCGAAGTGTATGTGATATTCGTTGTCATGCTCATATTAAGCGGAGTCATTTCAAGCATACACGACATTTACAACACTTTTGATGTTTCGAAAAGCAAGCCAATCAAGGGGCTGATGCAGATCATCAAAATAATTATGTTCATCGTTGGCACATTAATGATCATAGCAACCCTGGTTGGACGTGACCTGAATACACTGATACTTGGACTCGGAACACTTTCAGCTGTAATGATGTTGGTGTTCAAAGATCCAATTCTCGGGTTTGTTGGTGGCATTCAGCTGTCGCAAAACGACATGGTTCGCATTGGCGACTGGATTACGATGCCAAAATACGGAGCTGATGGCGATGTGCTCGAGATTACGCTGACAACAGTTAAAGTGCAAAACTGGGATAAAAGTATTACAACTATACCTACCTATTCTATGGTAACCGACTCCTTTCAAAACTGGAGAGGAATGCAGGAGTCGGGTGGCAGGAGAATTAAACGGCATGTTGCCCTTGACATGGAAAGTGTAAAGTTTTGTACACAGGAAATGCTCGAACGATTCGGGAAGTATCATCTGATCAAAGACTATCTAAAGCTTAAAGAAGATGAAATTCAGACCTATAACAAAATAAATAACCTTGACACGACTGTCCTCGTTAATGGTCGCCGTCAAACAAATCTTGGGGTTTTCAGAGCATATGTGCTGGAATATTTACGCAATCATCCCTTGATTCACAAAGAAATGACATTGATGGTCAGACAATTGCAACCATCAGAAAAAGGCATACCCATCGAAATTTATGTGTTCAGTAATATGCAGGAATGGGTTGATTTTGAAAATCTGCAAAGTAATATTTTCGATCATATCTTAGCTGTAATTCCCATGTTTGAGCTCAGGGTATACCAGAACCCATCGAATAGTAGTCTATCAGACATTGCAGAAGTGCTGATTGCCAAAGAAATAAAATGATTTCTACCTAATTGAGTTTCTTCGACCACTCTTCCCTGTAATATTTCCATGGAGCAATCAGAAATCCATAATTGTAAAATGCGAGTGGTTTATGGTGGTCCAGATGGGCAGTTAACGTGGCTCTCAGATATTTATTTGAGAGTTTGCCCAGGATGGGAATTCGTTGATGTACAAGCACATCGTGGAACAAAAAATAGGCCAGCCCATACAATGCGATGCCAATCCCCAGATAAAATCGGTAATCATATCCGGCAGCTACACCATTATAAATCAGCAGGAAACTGGGCAATGCGAACATAATGGCAAACACATCGTTCCATTCAAACCTTCTGCCATCGCGTATGTGATGGTCCTTGTGAAGCACCCAGAGAAAACCATGCATCACATATTTGTGGGTAAACCAAGCTACAAATTCCATAAACAGGAATGCGGTCAATATCAAAAGAGAGGCTATTATCCAGTTCATTGTGAGAAAATTATTGTTGATTTCTTAAATATTCATGAACCCGGTTGAAAATGATTCTGAACCACACAGTGTATTGATCAGGGTGTTGCAGCATATCAGCTGCAATTTCATCCATGCCTGCATATTTCCAGTCGTGAACTTCATCGGTATTGATTACAGGCTGTTCATCCGTATAACCTATTAATACGTGATCCAACTCATTCTCTGTAAGTCCTTGCCCAACATCTGCCTTGTATATGAACCAAAAAATTTCAACAAGCGTTGCTTTCATTCCCATTTCCTCGTAAAGTCTTCGATTGGCAGCCATCATAACAGATTCGCCATCGCGCGGGTGACTGCAGCAGGTGTTTGTCCACAAGCCTGGACTGTGATATTTGCTTAATGCGCGCTGCTGAATCAGTAATCTACCGTCGCTGTTGAAAAGAAACACTGAAAAAGCCCTGTGGAGCAGAGCTTCCTGATGAGCTTTCATTTTTTCCATCAAACCAAGTTGCTGGTCTTTCTCATCAACAAGGATTACAAATTCATTTCCCATTTTTTTTCAAATAATTTATTAAACCTTTGATCTGCTTCATTTCTGCATCAGTAGGTCTGGCCGATTGTTCAACAAAGTTAAGAACTTTAAGTGTATAGTCATCATCTTTGAAAGCTCCGGGATCATTCACCAGCAATTCGATCAGTTGGTTTCTGTCATCCGCGATATTGGCTGAATAGTCCAGAAAAAAAGGCGCATTTAGCTGCACACTTAAACGCATAAGCCTAATCTCAGGGTGATCAGGATTCATTTTTATGGCCTCTTCCAGCCAATTCCGGCCTTGACGGAAACGATTGAGTTTCGTTGATGGATTAAAACTACAATCTGCTGAAGAAGCCCTCGACATCCCTTTATATGCTAAGTATAAAGCCGTATCTGTAGTCTGAACACCAATCAGATAATCATATAGTTTTTCCGATCTGCATTTGCTTTCACCAAACTGAAAGAAGGCATCCCGGGCATCAGCCAGCCAGGAACCAGATGATCCCATTGAAAAAACCAATAACAACATCATGGATGTCACCTTACAACACATTTAATCGGTAGCGCAGGTATGAACTAACAAGTAATCCGTATTTCGCTGAATTAGGGACACGGATTCTTCTGTCTTCTAACAGTTTATTACTATGAAGTTTTTTAATCTTTTCAAAGAGGCTGAAATAATACACATAGGCAGAATACACTCCATGTCGAGCTCCCTTTGGCAACTTCCTGATTCCATTGAGTCCATCTTTAAAGTCTTTTTCAATATCATCTTCTATACGAATTTTGGTTTCTGAGTCAAACTTATTCATATCAAGGCCAGGAAAATAGGTTCTTCCCAGTTTAACATGATCGGCGTGCATGTCGCGCAGAAAATTAATCTTCTGAAAAGCAGATCCCAGGCGCATTGCCGAATATTTAAGTTCGTCATACATCTTCTGATCACCGTAAGTAAACACATGAAGACACATCAGGCCAACCACTTCTGCTGAACCCAGGATGTAATCTTCAAACAACATTTGATTGTATTCAATGTCTTTCAGATCCATTTCCATGCTTTTTAGAAACCGATCGATCAACTCCCACTCGATATTGTATTTTCTTACTGTTTCCTGGAAACTTTGCAGTATGGGGTTCATGCTTATCCCCCGCTCAATGGCATTCACTGTGTCGTTCCTGAATTCGGCCATGAGGGTGTTTTTGTCATATTCGTGAAAGGTATCAACGATTTCATCAGCAAGGCGTACAAAGCCATAAATAGCATAAATGGGGTCATGTAGTTCTTTACTGAACAACCTTATGCCAAGCGAGAATGAGGTGCTGTAAGCACGTGTAATCATCTTGCTTGCCCCAAACGATATTTCATCATAAAGTACTTTCATAGGTGGGTGTGTTGTTTTTTTATGATTTCGTTGGCTGCAACCTGACCCGAAATGATGGCAGGCGGAACACCGGGACCCGGGATGGTTAGCTGGCCTGTAAATAACAAATTAGGAAGTTTTTTGCTGAACATTGATGGTTTCAAAAATGCCGTCTGCATCAGGGTATTGGCAAGACCATAGGCATTTCCTTTAAAAGCATGATAATCGTGAGAAAAATCACGATTCGAATACATCTTTTTATAGATGATATCATTTTTAAAAGATATACCCAGAGTTTCCTCAATCCGGTTTATTGAGAAATCGAAGTAATGCTGCCGGACATCATCCGTATCGTCGAGGCCTGGAGCAACGGGAATTAACACAAAAACATTTTCCATCCCCGCCGGAGCAACTGTATTATCTGATTTTGACGTGCAACTCAGATAAACAGACGGATTGACTGGCCACTGTGGCGTTTCGTAGATTTGTTCGGCATGTTTTTCGAAGTCCTCATTAAAAATCAGTGTGTGGTGTTGAACCTCAGGCAGTGTTTTACTGATCCCCAGAAAATAGATCAGTGACGAAGGCGACATGGTTCTGCTGTCCCAGTATTTCTGGCTGTAATTTCGGTATTCAACCGGCAGGATGTGTTGCTCAATGTGATGATAATCGGCACTTGCTACAACAAAATCTGCATTAAAGACACCCTGATTCGTGGCAACTCCTTTAACTACTTTATTTTCAATCACAAAAGAGGTCACTTCGTGCTCATAATGAAATTTTACCCCCAATGAAACCGCAAGCTTTTCGAAACCCTCAACAACTTTGTACATTCCTCCTATCGGATACCAGGTTCCAAGTTTCATATCACCATAGTTCATAAGGCTGTATAATGCCGGGGTTTTTTGAGCTGTCGCCCCCAGGAATAAAATCGGGAATTCAAGAATCCGGAGTAATTTGGGATGTGTGAAATATTTGCGGATATAGCTGTGAAAAGATTGCAATATGTGCATTTTGAAGGCAGATGTCATGATTTCCCAATCGATAAACTCGAGAATACTTCTCGAGGGCTTCATCACCAGTTTTTTAATCCCGATTTCATATTTAAAAGCAGCTTCGTTAAGAAATCTTTTTAATCTTGAACCGCTGCCTGGCTCAATTGAATCAAATAACTGATACAATGCCTGCTCATCAGCCGGAAGGTCGACCTTATCTCCTGGACCGAAATATATCGTGTATGACGGATCGAGGCGTTCCA
>DITE01000020.1:0-22570 GCA_002422725.1 Bacteroidales bacterium UBA6192 | reverse complement strand
AATGTTTGAACAGTAAACAAACAAAATTGTTCACATCGGTTCAAAAATCCCTATAAAATTACTCATAAATACAGCCCATTATTCCCAAATTACATAATAACCAATAAATAATTTTCATGGCTAGAAAAAAGCATCCCGAATTAACGAACTGAAAAACGGACAGAAGCTATCCTTTTATCGATAATTTCGAGAATTCGATGATTAAAGAAGCGTTGATCAAGTATGGTTTGATTATATTTGTAAAAAAAAACCGACTAAATGAATATAGCTCTTACGATCGTAGCCGTAGGATTACTGGTTTTTATGGCGCATGTTTTTGCCGAGTTTTTCAGCAGGAAGAAAGTACCGGATGTCTTATTGCTCATCATAATCGGACTTATCATAGGCCCCCTGCTTCATATCGTAAACATTGAGCAATTTGGTCTGGTGGGCCCTGTTTTCACCACCATCACCCTTGTGACAATTCTATTTGAAGGCGGTACTGAGCTGAACCTTGAAGCCCTGCGAAAATCGATTAAAGGAACTACCTTGCTCACAAATCTCAATTTTTTTGCCACCGTTATAATTGTTGGCTTGTTGGGTTGGCTGGCGTTTGATCTTCCCGTAATAAATGCGTTTATGCTCGGTGCTATAGTTGGAGGCACCTCGTCAGCCGTTGTTATACCACTGGTTCGTCAGCTCAATATGGGCAACAACAGCCGTACAATATTAATTCTTGAATCAGCATTCAGCGATGTTTTGTGCATTGTTTTCGCCTTGGCACTTGTGGAGGCAATCGAACTTGATGAGATAAATATTGGCTTAATGATAGGTCAGATTTTTGCCTCATTCATTCTGGCTACACTTGTAGGGTTGATCGGGGCAATATTCTGGTCAACGGTGTTGCATAAAGTCAGAAACATCAAGAATTCCATTTTCACAACCCCTGCATTCGTATTTATCCTTTTTGGTATCAGCGAGTTGCTTGGATATAGTGGAGCCATTTCGGCGCTTGCGTTCGGCATAGGCTTGGCAAATAGTTCGCAACTGGTTACCTTGTTCAGCTCAAAGTTTATCAATAGAAAAGCTGAATCCTTAAACGAAACAGAGAAAATTCTGTTTGGTGAAATTGTTTTTCTGCTTAAAACATTCTTTTTTGTTTACATAGGTGTTTCTGTGCGGCTTGACGATTGGTATCCATTGCTTCTCGGACTTGGTATTACCATTATTTTATATATTATCCGAATTCCTGTTGTTCGTGCATCAATGCCGTCATCCAAAGACAATGTTTTTGAAAAGAAAGACTTGTATTTTATGTCGGCAATAGTTCCCAAAGGACTTGCAGCAGCTGTCTTGGCGACTATTCCTTTTCAGCGTGGGATTGAGGGAGGCGAATTCATCATGAATCTTACCTTTTCTATTGTATTGTTTAGTATTGCGTTTACCTCAATACTCGTCCCCCTGATTGAAAAATTCCCTGCTGTGCAATCGTTCTATGCAAACTCACTGGAACTTAATATGTGGTTAAGAAGGTTCGTAAAAAGCCTGAAAAAAGACAAAAATTCTCCTGACACAACCCCTAAGACAAAAAAAACACCGGCCCCAAACGAACCAACCGACGATTTAATTCAAAAAGAATAGCAGAATTTGATGCATGTATTATAAAATTACTTATTTTTGCAGGCTCAAAAAATGAAAGATTACTCGTATGTATTTAAGTGCAGAAAAGAAAACAGAAATTTTTAACGAATTTGGCAAAACGGCCACCGATACAGGTTCAGCCGAAGGCCAGATCGCATTATTCACCTTCAGAATCAAGCATTTGACGGATCACCTGAAGGAAAATAAGAAAGACCTATCGACCATGCGCGCCTTGGTTCGTCTGGTAGGGAAACGCAGGAAACTGCTTGATTATTTAAAATCAAAAGACATTGAAAGATACCGCGAAATCATTAAGAAACTCGGTATTAGAAAATAGTAAACAGTTTTGCAGAACTCGAAAAAAGGCAATTTGAAATGGTTGCCTTTTTTTGCATTTCACCAAACCGCATTTATTTACTCATATATAATTATTTATGAAACCAATAGGAATTTCGAAGTCCATCCAGATGGCTGATGGTCGCACAATTACGATCGAGACCGGTCGGTTGGCCAAACAAGCAGATGGTGCTGTTGTAGTGAGCATGGGAAAAACCATGTTATTGGCAACAGTTGTTACGGCCAAAGAAGCAAAAGAAGATGTTGATTTTATGCCTTTGTCTGTTGACTACAAAGAAAAGTACGCAGCAACCGGAAAATTTCCGGGCGGCTTTTTTAAGCGTGAAGGACGCCCCTCTGATTATGAGGTTTTAATTTCCCGATTGGTTGACAGAGCCTTACGTCCATTGTTCCCGGATGATTATCATGCTGAAACTCAGGTATTAATAAACCTTATCTCCGGAGAAAACGATGTTGCACCTGATGCTTTTGCTGCACTTGCAGCCTCAGCCGCCCTTGCAGTTTCGAATATTCCATTTAATGGCCCAATTTCGGAAGCCAGGGTTGCCTACATCAACGGCGAATTTGTTGTTAACCCCAATATTTCTGCTCTGGCTGATGCACAGCTTGATCTGATGGTTGCCGCAACAATCGACAACATTATGATGGTTGAGGGCGAATCAAAAGAGGTTTCAGAATCCATCATGCTCGAAGCTTTGAAAATTGCTCACGACGCAATAAAACTTCAGTGTCAGGCTCAGCTTGACCTGGCCGCAATGGTAGAAAAAGCAAACCCAAAACGGGAATACTGTCACGAAGTGAATGATGACAATCTTCGTGCTGCTGTGAACGATTTCGCTTACAAACCCTGTTATGAACTTGCATTGAAAGGCAATCCGAACAAGCACGAACGATCAGATTCCTTTAAAGCAATCCGCGATAGTTTTATCGAAAGCCTTCCTGAAGAAGAACGCGAAGCCAAAACCAATCTGGTTAAACGATATTTCCACGATGTTGAAAAGAAAGCCGTTCGCGATGCTATTCTGAATGAACGAATCAGACTCGATGGCAGAAAATTAGACGAAATCAGACCCATCTGGTCCGAGGTGGATTATCTTCCCTCAGCGCACGGATCAGCCATTTTTACACGTGGCGAAACACAGGCACTTGTTACGGTAACCCTTGGTTCCAAACTCGACATGCAGACTATTGATGGTGCTGTTTTCGAAGGCTCTTCAGCTTTTATGCTTCATTACAACTTCCCGGGTTTTTCAACCGGTGAAGTAAAACGCACGATGGGCGTTAGTCGTCGCGAAGTTGGCCATGGTAACCTGGCCGAAAGGGCGCTGAAAGTAATGGTTCCTTCAGGTGAAGAAAACCCGTATACAGTTCGCGTTGTTTCCGACGTGCTCGAATCAAACGGATCATCCTCCATGGCAAGTGTTTGCGGCGGCACACTCGCGCTGATGGACGCAGGAGTGAAAATAAAGAAACCAGTGGCTGGCATTGCCATGGGATTGATTACTGAAGGTGGTCAGGGAAAATTTGCCGTGTTATCTGATATTCTTGGTGATGAAGACCACCTTGGTGATATGGATTTTAAGGTGACCGGAACAAAAGATGGTATTACTGCCTGTCAGATGGACATCAAGGTCGATGGTTTATCCTATCAGGTGTTGGAACAAGCTCTCGAACAAGCCCGTTTGGGTCGCCTGCATATTCTTGGTGAAATGGCCAAAACCATTACTGAACCAAGAAAAGACTACAAAGACCATGTTCCACGTATCGAAAAAATGATGATTGACAAAGAATTTATTGGCGCCATCATCGGACCTGGAGGAAAAATTATCCAGGAAATGCAACGTGAAACCAACACGACTATCGTTATTGAAGAACAAGGCAATTTTGGTATCATCGACATCGTTTCGGCCAACAAGGAATCCATCGAACTGGCTAAAGCCCGCATCCGTGCAATTGTAGCCGTCCCTGAAGTTGGCGAAGTGTACCTAGGAACGGTTAAAAACATTCAGGCCTTCGGAGCTTTTGTGGAAATTCTACCGGGAAAAGATGCTTTGCTTCATATTTCTGAAATTGAATGGAGACGGCTTGAAACCGTTGAAAGTGTCCTCAAGGTTGGTGATAAAATTAAAGTAAAGCTGATCGGTGTTGATGCAAAAACCGGGAAAATGAAGCTTTCGCGAAAAGTACTTATCCCCAGACCCGAAAATGATGATAAAGCGTAACAATTAACATAGATCACACGTAGAAGCATTTCACTAACCAAATTCTGCATACATGAGGCAACTCAAAATTACAAAACAGGTAACCAATCGCGAAACAGCCTCGCTTGACAAATATTTGCAAGAAATTGGCAAAGTCGAGCTGATTACGGCTGAAGAAGAGGTTGAGTTAGCACAACGCATCAAACAAGGCGACAGGGCTGCATTGGAAAAATTAACCAAAGCCAACTTGCGTTTTGTTGTGTCAGTCTCGAAACAATATCAAAACCAAGGTCTTAGTCTTCCCGACCTGATCAACGAAGGCAATCTTGGGCTGATTAAGGCTGCACAGCGATTTGATGAAACCCGGGGATTCAAATTTATATCCTATGCTGTTTGGTGGATACGGCAATCTATTCTTCAGGCCTTGGCCGAACAGTCGCGTATTGTGCGTTTGCCACTCAACAAAATCGGATCAATAAATAAGATCAACAAAGCCTATGCCAGGCTGGAGCAGGAATTCGAACGCGAACCAAACGCCGAAGAAATAGCTGATGTTTTGGAAGTTACTGAAAATGAAGTAAAAGAATCGATGAAAAATGCCGGAAGGCATGTTTCGATGGATGCCCCGCTCATTCAGGATGAAGACAACACCATGTATGACGTGTTGCGAAGCGAAGAAGCCATTACTCCTGAAACAGAATTGCTTTACGAGTCGCTGCGCAAAGAAATCGATAGAGCAATTTCTACGCTCACTCCCCGCGAAGCTGATGTCGTCCGTTTATACTTCGGGCTGAATGGAAGCCACCCGATGACCTTAGAGGAAATTGGGGAGAAGTTTGATCTTACACGCGAACGCGTTCGCCAGATCAAGGAAAAAGCCATCAGACGACTGAAACATACCAGCAGAAGCAAAATACTGAAGAGTTATCTTGGATAAACAATAAAGCGCACCTCGAAGGGCGCTTTTTTTATATCAAATTTTTTATGAAAACAATGATGACACATCGAAAAATAGCCGTATTTATCGCAATGAGCCTCGATGGCTTTATTGCAGGACCCAATGAGGATATGTCATTCCTCGATTCGGTGGCACATGACAAGGAGGATTATGGTTATGGCGATTTTATCAAACAGGTAGATACTGTAATCATAGGACGGAAAACATTCGATTGGGTCACGAAACAGACAGAAGTGTTTCCGCATCGTGATAAAACTACCTATGTCATCTCTCGTTCGCCCAAACAAACAGAACCAAATCTTGAATACTACTCCGGTAGCCTGAAAGATTTGATCCAAATGCTCAGACAACAGCCAGGTGACACAATATTTGTTGATGGAGGAGCCTCCATTGTCAATCAATTAATCAGTTTGAAAGCCATTGATGAACTAACTGTTTCAATCATTCCGGTCATGCTGGGAGGAGGAACACGTTTGTTTGACAAAGCTTGTGCTTGTGATTTAAAACTTGTCAACACCCTGACATTTCCGTCAGGTCTGGTTCAACTTAGCTATAATATATTCTATTGACATGAGTAATGGCAGTATACCAAGTGAACCACATTCAGAAAACTTCGGGATTTTATATCAGGACGACTTTCTGACTGCAATGAATAAAGCTGCTGGAATGATGGTGCACCGCAGCGAAGCAGCCGGAAAACATGAGAACTTTGCCCTTCAGCAGATGCGGAATCATCTGGGGCGATGGGTTTTTACGGTGCATCGCCTCGACAGAAAAACAAGCGGGGTTTTACTTTTTGCCCTCGACAAGGAAACCCAGCGTAAACTGCAGGGAAGTTTTTCTCGTCAGGAAATCACAAAAACCTATCATGCTGTTGTGAGGGGTTACACGCCTGATGAATCCCTGATTGATTATCCACTTGTGAATGAAGTCGGGAAGCTGCAAGATGCAATTACCCAATTCAGAACCCTGACAAGGGCAGAAGTTAATCTTCCCTTTGGAAAATTTCAAACTTCGAGATATTCACTCATTGAGATACTTCCAAAGACCGGACGGATGCATCAGATAAGGAGACACCTGGCACATATCAACCATCCCATTATCGGCGACAGGCCACATGGTTGTAACAAACAAAATAAATTGTTTAAAGAAAAGTGGAACATGGTCAGCATGTTGCTGCATGCCTCCAGCATTGAATTTGAACATCCGTTCACTAAAGAAAAAGTGAAGATTTCAGCCCCATTTCCACCCGAATTCAACAGGATACTCATATTGACCGGTTTGCAAACCGCATAATTACTATTTTTGTCATGTTGAACTAACACATCCAAAAACTGATGAAGCCTCTCATTGCACCATCCATGCTATCAGCCGATTTTCTCCGGCTTGGCGAAGAAGTTGACATGATCAACAATAGTGAAGCAGACTGGTTTCACCTCGACATCATGGATGGTGTTTTTGTTCCGAACATTTCTTTTGGTATTCCCGTGGTTAAAGCTATCAGTATATTGGCAGTAAAACCTTTAGATGTTCATCTGATGATCGTTCAACCCGAAAGGTATATCAATGCGTTCAGAGATGCAGGGGCCGATATATTGACCATTCACTATGAGGCAAGCACCCATCTTCACCGGAGTCTGCAAGCCATCAGGCAAGCCGGGATGAAAGCTGGTATTGTGCTGAACCCACACACACCTGTTAATGTGCTCGAAAGTATTGTTGAGAATGCCGATCTCATCCTGATTATGTCGGTCAATCCGGGTTTCGGAGGACAGGAATTTATCAGGCAATCTCTGAATAAAATATCAGATCTCAAAGAAATGATTATTCAACGGGGGCTGGACACTTTAATTGAAGTTGACGGTGGTGTAAATAGGCATAATGCAAAAGAACTCATTGTTGCTGGTGCTGATGTGTTGGTTGCCGGCAATGCTATATTCAAATCGGCTGATCCAATTGAAGAAATTAGGCAGTTGAAAAGTATTTTTTAACAATTGATTATATATTTTGTAATTTTACAGACTAAATATCAAGCTTCTGGCATGTTAGCTCCCGGCCAAGTTTCATCAACCGCCTCAGAAAGAGATAATCCACAGTTTGCATTTCTTATGCAGGATAGCCATGAGGAATACAACCCAAAGAAAGTGGCTATAGATCCTGAATGGAAAGATAAAACCTTTCTGATTGTAGAGGACGTTCCGTCAAATTTTCAATTATTGGCAGCCTATTTGTCCAGAACTGGAGCAAATGTTATTCATTTTGATCGCGGAATGCCTGCTTTTGAATGGATTAAAGCGGGTAAGCCCATCGACATGATACTGATGGATTTAAGACTTCCCGATATGAATGGTATTGCGGTTACCAGAATGATCCGGAATATCAACTCACGGATACCGGTAATTGCCCAGACTGCCTTTGCTATGCAGGGCGATCGTGAGCGTTGTCTCGATGCCGGTTGTAATGACTATATTGCTAAACCCATTCGTAAAAGTGATTTTCTGGAACTTGTTACCAGGCATCTGAGTTGAGCCATTTAATCTCCGGTTTTTAGCTTGCCATCATTTTTTCTTTCCCTCCTTCATGGGCTAATGAGTATATTTGCCTAAAAAATAAAAATGCTATGAACGAAGAATTGTTAGTCCTTAAGCCTTCCGGAATATGGAAATATTTCAGGGAAATTCTCGAAATCCCACGTCCTTCGAAACATGAAGAAAAAATCGTCGCTTATTTACTGGCGTTCGCTGCTAAACATAAGCTTGATATAGAACGGGATAAAGTAGGCAATGTATTGATCCGAAAACCAGCTTATAGAGGTTTTGAAGACAGGAAAACAGTAATTCTTCAAAGCCATATTGATATGGTTTGTGAAAAAAACAGTGATAAAACGCATGATTTTCACAACGACCCCATTGACACGTTTATAGAAGACGGGTGGGTGAAAGCCAAAGGAACTACCCTTGGTGCTGACGATGGCATTGGCGTTGCTGCGCAATTAGCCATTCTGTCAGATAATAGCATCCAGCATGGCCCCATTGAATGTTTGTTTACGGTGGACGAAGAAACAGGATTAACAGGAGCTTTTGGGCTTGAGCCTGGTTTCCTTAAAGGCAATATTTTGCTTAATCTCGATTCGGAAGACGAAGGCGAATTGTTTATAGGGTGCGCAGGAGGAAAAGACACTGTAATCCATATTCCTTTTGAAAAAACCAAAGTGCCTGAGTCGCATCTGACTTATAAGGTGAGTGTTACGGGCTTAAAAGGAGGTCATTCGGGTGATGATATTCACAAAGGGCTCGGAAATGCCAATAAAATCCTAAACAGGTTACTATGGAGGGCCGACCGCGACTTCGACATCAGACTGAGCCATATTGAAGGTGGTAATTTGCGTAATGCCATTGCTCGTGAGGCCTATGCTATCATTTTGGTTCCTGAGACTCATCAGTTAAATTTCGATATCGCTCTGTCGGTGTTGGGATCGCAAATCAAGAATGAATACAATATTACCGAGCCGCAATTGAGCATCCAAATGATGGCGATGTCAGAAAAACCCGGATTTGTAGTGGAACTGGATGACCAGAAGAAATTATTGAACAGTCTTTATGCCTGTCCTCATGGCGTGATTGCTTATTCACAAAGTATACAGGGCTTTGTGGAAACATCTACCAATCTGGCTTCAGTGAGAATGCATGATGAACAATGGGAAATTACGACAAGCCAGCGTAGTTCAGTAGAATCGGCTAAAGATGACATTGCATTTATGGTTGCATCTTGCTTCTATCTGGCTGGTGCTGCTGTTAAACACGGAAACGGATACCCAGGCTGGGCACCCAACCCGAATTCTGCCATTCGCGAGCTTACCGAAAAATCATATCTGATCCTGTTTCATGAGCAACCTCAGGTCAAAGCCATACATGCCGGTCTCGAATGCGGCCTTATTGGAGACAAGTACCCGGGAATGGACATGATCTCCTATGGCCCAACCATCAAAGGTGCCCATTCGCCTGACGAAAGGCTGAATATCGAAACTGTTACCAGATTCTGGGAACTTACGCTGGAGATTTTGCGCAATATCCCTGCAAAGAACTAAAACGCCATATTCAGATGTAACCATACTCAAATCGCAATTCATTGCTTTTCGGTGTGGTTTACTTAAAGAATATACTGAGGACTATATCTACTCGTCACATCATCATCATAACCCCGGTAACGACTGTTTCCGGGGTTATGATGATGCCGCGTTTGTCAAATCCATTTCAACATCGGGAAATCCATTCTATGGGGCAAATTCTCGTTCTTGGGGAAAATCCGGAAGGTGTAATCATACACCCCTGCCCTGAAAATGGGAACATCCACCCTGTAGCGACTCCAGCCTTCTCCCGAATCAATGATATGCATTTCTTCCTTGAAAACCAGCTCATCAATCCGGTCGTGCAGTTTCTTGCCTACCAACAATTCGATACCTACCTCGCCAGCAATTAATCCCGGAGTGTTCAGGTTAACCTCAGCCACAAAATTCTCACCAAATTTCAATGGCCTTACAGTGGGGTCTGGTGCTTTAACCGATTTAATTTCAATGTTTTCCCAGGCTTGCCTTAATTTCATCTTCCATGCGCGCATTTCATGAGCCATTTTATAACCTTCAGCTTGCATCTGTTTTGAACGGGTAATCAGTTTATTATAGAACTGATTGTAATAATCATCCAGCATCCGCTTCATTGTGAAATGAGGAGCAATTTCGGAGATGTTATTTTTTATATACTTTACCCATGTTTCTGGAACTCCCTGCTCATTGCGGGTGAAATATAGCGGCACAATCTCCGATTCCATCAGGTTGTAGATGGTTTCGGCATCAAGTTCATCCTGATATTGCTGATTGGTATAAGTACGGCTTTCCTGAATAGCCCAACCGGCATGCTGACGATAACCCTCGGCCCACCAACCATCCAGAACACTAAAATTGAGCACCCCATTCATTACTGCCTTTTCGCCACTTGTTCCAGAGGCTTCCAGGGGTCGTGTAGGGGTATTCAGCCAAATATCCACACTGTTGGTAAGCTTTTTGCCCAAATCCATATCGTAGTTTTCGATAAAGAGCACTTTACCAAGAAACTCTGGCATTCTGGATATCTCAATAATTCTCTTTATGAGATCCTGCCCGGCTTTGTCGTTGGGGTGTGCTTTTCCGGCGAAGAGAAAAATAACAGGGCGGTCCGGCTTATTCAGCATCCGCGACAATCGCTCCAGATTGGTAAACAACAAATGGGCACGTTTATATGTTGCAAACCTGCGCGCAAAACCAATAATCAGGGCCTTATCGTTGAGCGATTCAATGGTTTGCAGTATCAGTTTCGGGCTCTCCTGACGCTTGGTCAGGTCAATTTTAACCCTGTACTTGATATAGTTTATTAAGTCGGATTTCAGTTCGCAACGCAGGTTCCAGATTTCGTCATTGCTTACCTTGTGAATGGCCGACCAATGTTCTGGGTTCGATTGGTCTGACTCAAATACCGGGCTGAAATATTTTCTATAAAGCTGCTGCCACGAAGCATCGGTCCAGGTTGGATAATGCACCCCATTAGTCACAGAACTGATATGTAGTTCGTTGGCAAAATAACCAGGGAACAATGGCTGAAACATTTCGCGCGAAACCCTGCCATGTATGGCACTAACACCATTTACTTCCTGACATAAACGCGTTGCCAGAACACTCATGGAGAATTTCTCATGCAAATCATTGGCATTGAATTTGCCAAGGTTCATAAACTCATCCCAACCAATATTCATCCTGCTGGCATAATGCGGCATATAGGTACGCAGCAAATGCTCCTCAAATGAATCATGACCAGCCGGAACGGGCGTGTGTGTGGTAAATAGTGTTGAGGCCCTCACAACCTCTTTAGCCACCTCAAAGTCGAGTCCTTTATGCTCAATAAGCATGCGAAGCCTTTCAAGTCCAATAAAGGCCGAATGCCCTTCGTTACTATGATAAATAGTGGGGTTGATTCCCAGTTTTTCAAGCAATCTGATTCCACCAACACCCAGCACCATTTCCTGTTTGAACCGCATTTCGTTGTCGCCACCATAAAGCTGGAAGGTTATGCTGCGGTCATCAGCCTGATTTTCTTCAATATCAGTATCGAGCAGGTATAAAGAGATTCTTCCGACCTTTACTTTCCATATTTTGGCAATAAGTGTGCGGCCCGGAAGAGCTATGCTTACTGTAATCCAGTCGCCATTGCCATTGCGAACTGGTTCAAGTGGAAGATGGGTGAACTTTTGTGGCACATATTGGGCCAACTGATCGCCAAAAAGCGAAATATCCTGGGTAAAATACCCATAGCGGTAAAGCAATCCAACACCGGTAAGATTGGAACGTGAGTCGCTGGCCTGCTTCAGATAGTCGCCCGCAAGAATACCTAAACCACCTGAATATATCTTGAGGCTTTTGTGAAGCCCATATTCCATGCTGAAGTATGCGATGGGATCGTCAGACACAGGCTCTTCGGCAATATATTTGATGAATTCGTCGTAAACTTTATCGAGTCTGGCAATAAAATCAGGATCTGATTCGAGAAACTCTATCTCTTTCTTTGTAAGGTTCTCCATCATTGGAATGGGGTTATGCTCAAAATCAATCCAGGCCTGTGCACTGATAGATTCGAACAAGGCAATAGCTTCGAAGTTCCACGACCACCATAGATTTTGTGATAGCTCCCATAACTTTCGCAGCTGCTTACCATATACAGGCTGTACCAGAATTTTTTTCCAGCTGGGTTGGTCCTGTTTGGTAGCCGAAAAGGTGCGTAATGGTTCGTTGTACCACCTGTTCTCAAACAAGGGTTCCCGCTCGCGCACTTTTGTCAAGGCTATTTGCCAGGCTTTGAAATAGTTTACCGAAAGCTGATCCCAAAGAGCCATCCCGGCTATTTCCAGTGCTTTTTTACGAATATCTTGTAGAACTTTTTTATCAGCACTTATCAGCTTCAACACCTGATCCCCTATCATCCCGGCAAGTTCATGTTCGTTATCCTCATTGCGGTCAAGCACGATCACAACGCCATTAGCAAGTTGCAATTCCCTTGCCCACAATCCAAAACCCGAAAACGAAGTGGTGATGGTGGGAATGCGATAAACAACACTTTCGAGAGGTGTATAACCCCAGGGCTCATAGTAAGAAGGAAATACCGAAAGGTCAAAGGCCGATAGAAAATCATAATAATTGAGGTCGAATATACCATCCGTTCCGTTTAGATAAGTCGGGACAAAGATTATCTTCACTTTATCTGAAGGACTGTTTTTCAACTCATTCTCTCTGATCCTTGTGATAACCAGATCGTAAAATGGGTCAAACAGGCGGTGAGTGCAAAATGGATCAATTGCAGTAATATTGGCTGCAGGATCAGTAATTTTGTCTTTCAGTTCCTTCATCGGTCCCGAAATGTGGGCAGGTACTGCTACCACAGCAAGGATATTGCCTTTAAATGAAGCAGACTTGTTCAATACCCCCATCGCATCGATGAATGAACCTAATCCCTTATTTCTGAATTCATAGCGACCACTGGTGATAACCATAAAGGTGTCGTCAGGCATGCTGCTTCCGGTCATATAACCTGAAATTTCCAATATTTTGGTTCTGGAAGATTTTCGGGTTGCATTCTGCTTTTCTTCTTCTTGAATAAATGACTTGTCAAAACCATTGATGGTCAGAGCATCCGGGTTTCTGCCAAGGAAGTGCCTGCACTCGCGGGCTGTGATTTCGCTCACTGTGGTAAAAGCATCAGCAAAAATAGTTGCTGTTCTTTCGATCGAATGTTTTGCAGTGAGATTGAATCGTGCGGCCATTGCAAAAGGCTGATATGTTTCCATCTCCTTATACAGAGGCAAACCATTTCCGGCAATAGCTCTGCCCAGAACGGTGGCATGTGTGGTAAAGGTGGTTCCAACATGTGGAGCAAATTTATTCAGGTACAACACCCCTGTCCCAGTCATCCATTCATGAAACTGAGCAATCACTTTTTCGTAACTGCTCAGGAAAAAGTTGCAGAAGCTTTCGATAACCTGTCCTGCTGCATAGCCAAACATCGCAGGCTCAACATAATCCCATCCGCCCTGTATCGAATCGAGCTGGAAAGTTTCCCAAAGGCCGGCAAATATTTTGTCTTTCTGTACAAAAAGGGGAGTAAAATCAATGAGAATGGCAATTGGCTGGCTGTTTATGTTCCAGCGCCCGATACGAATTTTAAGACCTTCGACCGCTGCCTTTTTTTTCCATTCAGCGAAAATGGTCAAATCTTCAATAAAATATGGGTTAACTGTTGTTTCTTTCCACACATCGGGTCCGATGGTGATATAATGATCGCCCCATTGATTAGAAATTGTGTCTGCTTTGGTCGAAATCACGGTGTAAATTCCACCTACCATATTGCAGACCTCCCAGCTTGTTTCGAAAATATAGTCTGGTTTTTGATTCATGCGTATACTATTAGTAATAAATTAGATATTAATTTTTAATCCGCTTTTATTCAAACGGATAGTTATTCTGTGACAGGGTTGGAATGAATAACAAAACTATCTCCCACTAAAACAAACCCCTGAGCTTATCTTCCAGATGCTTTCTTATTCTCTTCACTTCGGCTTGCTTCACTTTGAGATTATCCTGAAGATCGTCATACTTTTTTCTGGCAGACTTTGACATATTGGGCAAAACCTTGTTTACCAGTTCTGACTCAGCATCTTTAAGAGCAGCAACAAGGTCTTCAGCATCCAGATCTTTTATAAGTTTCTTGACTCTGGCATCAGAGAGATTCTTGATGTCATCGAAAACAGGTTTGATTTTCTGCTCTCCTTTTTTCAGGCTTTCCTTCGCCTTTGATGTGAATTCGTCCAGTCTGTCACTTGCCTGACTGCCCATTTGTTTCACAAATTTTCCTCCCATCTCAACGATTTCTTCAAGCAAGGCGGCGGTATCTGGCTGATACTTTTCGACCCTGGTGGCAAAATCGGCCAACACATTCATAAAGTTGATATATGCTTCGTAAGGCGAGGAATAATGATTGAAGTATTTGTGTACGTCACCATCGGAAAACCATTTGGTACACATATAGTAAAAGTGATCCGAGGACTGAAGATAATTCCAATCCCTTTGAATATCAACATCACCAATCTGACGCACCCTTTCTCCAAGACTATAAAGTTTAGCCGATGACTCATTCTGAAGGTCATTGCCCAACCAGGCTGTAACATCCCTTTCTTCGTCGGCCCACGAAATTGGGTAAGGCACCTGAATTGCTGCAACAGGCTGAAGCCTGTCAGCAAGCTCCGAAGGTGTTGCATATTTGAACTCACTACCTTTGAAGATGGCATCAGGCAGGGCTTTCATGAAGTTGAAAATTCCGGTTGCTGCCCATTGGTGTTCTCCAAATGTTTCATAATCAAGAAAAAGATTGATCACTTCTTCTTTTGGATTGATTTTGTTGAGCCAGCCAACAAATTTATCAGCAGTAACCGGCCATTCGGGCCAGCTTTGTTGCGAAAACCTGAAGGCAATATCATCACTCAGTCTGAAATTGCGCAACAACACCTTCAGTTTGGGGTTGATGGCATTTGCATACATAAAATTGGGGCTTTTCCAGCCCAATATGTGCTTTGCACCTTCCGTTAGCATTACTTTGTAACCCATGTCGGCCACCTGTGCTCCGATCTGATCTGAATAAATAAGCTCAGTGTTGCGGAAGCTTACTGGTCGAACACCGAACAATTGTTCAACTTTATCGCTGTGGGCTTTCACCTGGCGTTCGAACTCTACATGATCCTTCAGTGCACTGAGCGAATGGGCATAGGTTTCGGCCAATAGCTCAACATTGCCTGTTGCCACCAATTTGCGAAAACTTTCAAGTGCTTCGGGGGCATACAGCTCCATTTGCTCCATTGCCAGCCCTGAAATACTAAAACTTACCTTGAACTGCGACCCGTATTCCTTGATCTGTTGCAGTAAAATTTCATTCATGGGCAGATAGCATTTCTCAGCTATCCTCCGCATAATCATTCGGTTAAAATATTCATCATAATAATAATGATTTCTTCCGATATCGAAGAAACGGTAGGTTCGGAGCCTGAAAGGCTGATGCACCTGAAAATAGAAACAAATTGATTTCATGGAAGATTATTCTTTGGTTAGTTAAATACTGAATCATAAACCTGCTTAACCTGTAAAGCAGCATGTTCCCACTTCAGGGAATCAACCTCGTCTTTTCCGTATTTGATAAATGTGTTCGACAAGGCATCGTAGTGACACAAAGCATAAATGGCATCTGCCATGGCATCGATGTCCCAGAAATCGACCTTTATGGCATGCTTCAGCACCTCTGCAACACCCGATTGTTTAGAAATAACAACCGGCACATTCGATCGCATGGCTTCAAGCGGAACAATACCAAAAGGTTCAGAAATTGAAGGCATGACAAACACATCAGACATAGCAAACATCTTATCCACATCGTCACCTTTGAGAAAGCCTGTAAAATGAAACTTATCACCCATGCGTAATTTCGCTACCCGGGCAACCATTTTATTCATCAAGTCGCCGGTCCCAGCCATAACAAATCTAACATTTGAATCGCGCTTGAGAATCTTGGCGGCAGCTTCCACAAAATACTCCGGTCCTTTCTGGAAGGTAATGCGTCCCAGGAAAGTGACCACTTTTTCCTTCACTGCCTTGTCGAATCCCTGAAGATCAGGTTTATCCGAGGGCTCAACTGCATTGTGCACTGTGATTACTTTATCCGGATCAATCCCATATCGGTCGATTACAATTCTACGTGTGAGGTTGCTTACAGTTATTACCCTGTCGGCCATCTCCATCCCTCTTTTTTCGATAGCATACACATCGGTATTGATGTTTTCGCCCGAACGGTCAAACTCCGTTGCATGCATGTGCACAACAAGAGGCTTGCCAGTAGTTTCTTTTGCAGCCACACCGGCCGGATAGGTAAGCCAGTCGTGGGCATGAATCACATCAAAATCGGTTTTTGTTGCAATGGATGAGCCGATCAATGCATATCGTGCCACCTCTTCCATCAGGTTGATCCCATATTTACCCGAGAACTCAAACTTTTGCGAAAACACCCTGCTTTTAAACGTTTCGGTGGCCCTGATACTTTCCTCTGTAAGTTCTTCAAATGCTTCCGGACCAACATATGGGATAATGTTTGATCCTACTTCCATATATTGGACACGATCCCAATAGGAACGCTCTGCTTCTTTATCGATATCGATGGTAACCTGGCTGGCATTGACCAGTCTGACGGCCTCCTCCGACTCATCTCCATAGGCTTTGGGAACAACAAAAATGATGTTAAGACCATGCTTTGCAAGGCCTTTTGTTAAACCGAAACAAGCTGTTCCGAGTCCGCCGGTAATATGAGGGGGAAATTCCCATCCAAACATTAATACCTTCATTGGTTAGTAGTTGTTAGCGTTTAAACCTGACTATTTAGTTTGTTGATACCGATCGATCAGATGTTTCAACCTGATCAGCTCAGCAACTGCCCATGCCTGCGATATGGCTCCTCCGGGATGATGGGGTGGATCGCCATCATAAACTTCTGACAGTGTTCCTATGCCAGCCTCAAGCATGGCACTCTCGAAACCTTCATAAATATCCATTATATGCTGCAAGCCTGATACACCATGCAATTTGAGCCAAGCCTCAGCATAATGTCCTATAAGCCAAGTAAATACTGTTCCCTGATGGTATGCTTCATGACGTTGTTGCCGGTTTCCTCCAAAAACACCCTTATACTTTGGATGAATTGGTGTCAGGGTGCGTAACCCTCTATCAGTTAATAATTCGGATTTAACTCTGTTCAGCACACCTGCCTGCATTGCATCGCTCAGCGGACTGTATGGTAGCGAAATGGCAAAAAGCATATTCGGGCGAACTGAAAAATCACGGTAAGCCTCATCAACATAATCAGCCAGATAGTTTCGCTGATCATCCCAGAATGTTTCAATAAAACTATTCCTGATTAGTGCCGGGTAGTGCTCCCAAGCGACTACAAACTTCTTATCGCCAGCCTCGGAAGCTAATTCCAGTGCGTAATTTACGGCATTGTACCATAGCGCATTCACTTCTACCGGATAGCCATTGCGTGGCGTCACCGGCCTTCCGTTGCTGACAACATCCATCCAGGTGAGGGCCATTCCGGTTGAACCTGCATGGATAAGACCTTTCTCATCCATGTAAATATCGAATTCAGTGCCTTGCCTGAACCCTTCCAATATCTGGGTCAGCTTCTTGCCATATTCTTTCCACACTTCCGTCTTCCTGCCTTTTAGCAGGGTAAATTGCTGCAAGGTCCAGAAGAACCATAAGGGTGCATCCGCTGAGGAATAATCAGGTTGGTTGTTGGGGCCGATATTCGGAAACAAGGGGCCTTTGAGACTGGCTATCATTGAGTTGATAACAGCTTTATAAGTAGTTTCATCGCCCAGGAGCAAGGTAAGACCTGGCAAAGCGATAAAGGTGTCGCGGCTCCATGTGCCAAACCAGGGAAAGCCAGCCATGATTTCAGTTTTGTTTTTATTGCGTACAATAAACTGTTGGGCGGCATTAATCAGGCAATTTTCGAAATTGTCGCGCGGGACACGTTTTTTTACTTCAGCCGCATACTGGCGGGAGAATCCTGAAGGTTGCTTTTCCTCAAGACCCACAGACAGAATGATGCTTTCCCCTTTTCTGATGTGTATGTCGAAAAATCCGGGAACAAAAAGATCTTCATGGCATTCGTTGCCCCTTTCCATATCCCGTACATACTCAATGTTGTAATACCAATCAGGTACATGGGTGTATTCGGCTTTCTTCGACAGCTGAAAAAACAAGCGCGAATATCCTGTATACATTTGCCAGCTCACTCCATTGGCAGTAGGTTCAAACTTATTGCTCAGGTCAATATTCGCTTTCGACAATTTATGCACATTCCGGAATGCAAGGAAAGGCTTTAGCCTGAGTGTTGTGGGTGAATTGGCTTCTTCGAGGGTATATTTGATCAGGATGCGGGATTCATTCTCAGCAAAAAGCATTTCCTTGCTCAAAACAACCTCCCCTACTCTGTAAACAATACGCGGAATAGGCTCGGCAGAAAATGACCGGATATACTTGTGGCCCTTTGGTTCGTGAACCCCATTGGGATACATCCTAACGCCCAGATTAAAGGATGAGTTATGTTGGATAACTGTTTCATCAACCGACGACAGGAGTACATGATTATGATGATCGAGCCAGGGTTGCGGAACAACCAGCAAGCCATGATATTTTCGTGTGTTGCAGCCGGCAATGGTTGTGCTTGAGTATCCGCCTGAACGGTTAGACCTGACCAGTTCGCGTGCCAACGAAAACTCAAGATTGATCAATTGTAATTTTTCAAAGGAAATATAGCTCATCGTGCTGTTTTTTCGGGATAAAATGTATTTTGTGCTATTGGTTGCAAAAATAGTGAATTCAACTGATTTACTGCAAAAACACCTTGTACTTAATAAAAAGTTAAGAATGATTAACTTTCACAATTACAGTTTTTTACTTACATGCTCACAATTCAGCTATTCCGTCAACCTGAATGTAAACGATTGCGGAAATAGATTCATGTTGTTTCATCCCGTCTTTTACAGGTTAAATAGCTGTGATTTTTCAGAAAATGCGAGGGGTAGATAGCAAGCGAAATTTTAGAACAATTCTACTAAAACAATGATTAAGACAATAGTTTCCATGTTAGGTGGTGCAGAGAGTTAAACTCAGAATGCATCTTCCATTAAAACAAGGATTAAAAAACCACAAATTTTAATTTTCACCTCTTAAAAGGTGTTTTTTTCTTTATATTTGCCTTTTTAAAAAGTCAACTTATGGAAATACTTTGGGATTGGTCGGAAAAAAGGCTAATCAATACACCAGTATCATTCAATAGGTATCTTTATAACCGCTTGGACTGGGAGCAACGTCTGATTGGTATTACAGGTGCCAGAGGTGTTGGCAAAACAACACTCATGTTGCAGCGAATCAAGGAATTGAACACTTCTGACGCTTTATATGTTAGTCTCGACAACCTGTATTTTTCGTCCAATAAACTCTTTGATGTTGCCGCAAAGTTTCGTCTCAAAGGCGGAAAATATCTCTTTTTGGATGAGGTACATAAATATCCGGATTGGTCGCAGGAGCTCAAAAACATCTATGATATGTTTCCTGAACTTAAGGTAGTGTTTACCAGTTCATCTGCCCTGGAAATTTATAAAGGTAAATACGACTTGAGCCGGAGGGCACTGCTTTTTGATTTACGCGGGTTGTCGTTAAGGGAGTATCTTGAGTTGCAATACAAGATTAAGCTTCCGGCAATGAGCCTCGATGTGCTCCTAAGCACTGATCAGTCGATGATCAATAATTACCTTTCGGTAATCCCTCCTTTGAAGTACCTTTCCGAATATCTACGGTCTGGCTATTATCCCTTTTTTATTGAGGATGTCGCAAACTATCACAAACGACTTCGACAGACTATCAATCTTGTTATTGAGGTTGATCTTCCGGCAACAAACAATATTGATTATCAATCAACGATTAAATTAAAAAGGTTACTCTATATTATTTCGCAGGTAGCCCCTTACACCCCTAACATCAACAAGCTTGCACAGCAAATTGGGGCAACACGCGACACAACACTCAAATTACTCTACCTTCTGCATAACGCCCATATCTTAAGATGGCTGAGTGCTGATGCTTCGGGCATTAATTATTTGAACAAACCTGATAAAATATATCTCGAAAACACCAACATTGGTGCTGCAATAGCTACAGAAATTCAATTGATGAATGTTGGAACCATGCGCGAAACATTTGTTGCAAGCCAGTTAGCAGTTGATCATCAACTAACATACCCCAAATCGGGGGATTTGCTCGTTGATGGAAAATATCTTTTTGAGATAGGAGGAAAAAATAAATCATCCCGACAGATTCACGGCACATCCGATGCCTGGGTAGTTAAAGATGATATCGAGTATCGTCATGCTAATATCCTTCCTCTCTGGCTTTTTGGATTTTTATATTAAAATCCCAAGAAAATAGTCCATGCAAGGCCAAACCTTTATCAAATCATTTATACATCTGTTATTTACACAGTCAAAACAATTAACGACAGATAAGTATTTCGTTTGATGTAGTCAAAGGCGGAAAATCAGCATACAATATCCACTTAAAAAGGCCGGAGAATCAGATTCCCCGGCCTCCGTTCTTATGCTTAATAACGATCAGAGTTTAACTGTAAGTCCCAGATTCAGAACCGAAATACCATAGCCCAGCTCGCCAAACACGCCGAATTTCTCATTGAAATGGTATCTGGCACCAAGGAAGCCTGAGTAAGCAATGCCCCCAACTTCGGGTTCGGGTAAACCACTACCTCCTTCAAGTTTTACCGACGCCAGATTATAGGCAAGCAACAAACCGGCATAAGTATCCATGTTGTCAACCAGATCAAAATGATAGGCCCCACGTGCACCAATAATCATATACGTGTAGTTCCATGAATAAGTCATGATTTCTTCCTTAAAAGTGGAGTACCCAAAATACCCGCCCAAACTAATGTTATCAGTAATACCAAAATCGAGTGCCAGCGAAATGGGTGGTATCTGGGCTTTGCCGGCTCCGAAAGTAGCCAATAGACCAATACCAACATTTGCATCGATCTGCCCTTTTTCGTATTGGGCTTGCGCGTTAAAACCAAAGCCAATAATGGCTACAATGATGAGTGTGAAAACTTTTTTCATAGTAATTGATTGTTGTTTATTAAATTGCCTACTCTGTATGCTTTTCGGCATCCGCAATGCTATTGGGTTTTTATCAGTGTATTCTGACAAAGGTGTTGTTTGTATGATATCCCAAGGGAAGCAGTAATCTTCCATTCTGGTTGTTGTGCTGGTGGATCAGCCGATGCCTGCTATAATGAGTATAGTAAAGTTGCTGATAGGGCCAGGTGGTTGAAAATGAATTCGGAGAAAGGCCATTTTCCGGCAGTTGTTGCCCTGAAAATAAACTGATCAATCGTTTTATCATTGAATAGGCTTTGATAAGGCAAATTTATCCTGGGCCATCTGGCCAGCATCTAAGGTATACTACTGATTTTCCTCAGTAGAAAAGCCGGAATTCATGCCTTGAAACGAAATAGATTAATCAGACAACCACAATTTGTTTGATTCGTCAAAAAGGATATGGTGTTTTTTTTTGGCGAAATCGAGCAGAATGATTCGATGAAAAGTGCTTGAAAAGATTTTCAAACGATCAAGGTTTGGCGGGATACGTTTGTCCGGGCTAATAAGGTCGTAACCGCTGACAATAACAAGCCATAGCCTGGATAGCTTCTTTTTTTGGTACAAGGCCTTCTTTTCGTCCTTTCTGCTGATGGTCGAAAGGATAGTGTTCAGATTCAAGCTTTGTTTTGTACCTTGCCTACCTTCCGCGGGCAAGTTTCGTTCAGATGATGGATCGATACGGGTGATTTCAATTCCAACAGATTCCTTTCGGCTAACAATCACAATGAAATCGGGCGATTCGGATGAAACAAGTCTTCCTTTTGGGAAGTCGGGCATCGTTAGTCTCAACAATGTGATTGCAGCCGTTTCTTCCGGTCTTTTTTCAGCTTGATTCATCTGAGTCATTCATGGCAACAATATTATGGAAAATATTTTGGTCAATACTTGACTAACTGTGTTTAGAATATTTAATTTAGCAAACATGTTCATCTCCTGTCGCAAACAGGTTTTATGCTTACTTTTTGACATTTCATTTACGAACCAATAATTAGCCAATCATGAGCATACGCAATTACTTCTTAACATTCTTTCTTGTTCTCCCTTTGGTCTTTTCATCAACATTTAATGTTGTTGCCCAGCAATTCAAGGTAAAACGTGGCGAACGCCCTCCAATTGACCTGAATAAGGTGGGTGACGGGGCATTTGAAAAAGCCGTAATCAAAATCAAGATTCGTTCTGAACATGCAGTTTTATTGGATCAACAACCCGCGAAAACAGATGAGACGGGTAAGGTGCAGTTTGGAATTCCGTCAATAGATGGGTTGAATCAGCAGTTTCAGGTTGCTGATCTGGGCAAGGTGTTCGAAAGCCCTGCATTATCCTCAGCTTTTTCTGAAAGACACAGGGCATGGGGGTTTCATCTGTGGTATTATTTATTTACAGATGAAAATACGGATATCAAAGCGATGGTGCAAGCCTACAATCAACTTGATGCGATAGAAACAGCCGAGCCTGTTTACAAGAAACGACTTATTGGGAATGTGCCTGAGAAAGGCGAACCCATGCCGGAGAAATTCAATCCGGCTGATCCGGCTGCTTTCTGGACACCCAATGACCCCCGTTATAACGAGCAGTGGCACTACCACAA
>DITE01000039.1:1684-4557 GCA_002422725.1 Bacteroidales bacterium UBA6192 | reverse complement strand
TTTCCCAATGTGATTCCAGTTCCTGATTACTCCTACCCAATTTATGGACTTGACTTTTCGAAGGGAGTTGTTGTCGGATGGCAACAAAAAGAAGTAACCGAGGTAATCGAGAACGGTTCATCCTACCGCAATGGAGATATCCTATTTGATAATATTGGTGCTCCAAGCTTTGGCTCTGCCGAAATCAGCATCAATCCTGGTTCAACTGGTGTAGGTGGCTCCATGGCGCGTTTCACGATTATAAATAATTTCATGTATGCCGTTCATAATGATGCACTGAAAACATTTGATATTACCAGCACACCGGGGATTACTACCGGACAGGAAATTCAACTTAACAGGATGGTGGAAACAATATTTCCACTTCAGGATAAACTGTTTCTGGGAACAACAACCGGAATGCTTGTATACGATATTACCAGCCCATCAGCACCAACATTTATTTCGGAGTTCAATCATATCAACTCATGCGATCCTGTTGTTGTACAGGGAAATTATGCCTATGTTACCCTGCGTTCCGGAACACAATGCGGAGGTTTTACGAATCAACTCGATGTTGTTGACATTTCCTCCATTACCAATCCATTTCTTGTGAAATCGTATCCTATGTTTAACCCTCATGGCCTTGGAATCGACAATAACATTCTGTTTATTTGCGATGGTGATGCTGGTCTTAAAGTGTATGATGCAACTGACCCGATGGAAATTCATATGAATCAGATTGCACATTTCCCTGGCATAAAAGCATTTGACGTGATACCTCTTGATGGAATCCTGATGATGATCGGGGCTGATGGTTTGTTTCAGTACGACTATTCTGATAGCAGCGAACTTATATTAATCAGCCATATTCAGGTGAATCAACCATGAAAAAATACCACTTTGTTTACGCATCGATTGGTTTTTGTTTCTTTATTGGAATGTCCCTTGGGCTGTTGCCGTTCAACACGGTAACAGCCCAATCAAGGGACAAAGTAGAAATTTTTTTGAAAGATGGTACTGTACTATTCGGCTCAATCATTCATGATGACACGAGTAAAATGCTTAAAGTGGCAAATGAATGTGGCATCTGGCAAATCAACAAATCAAACATTGATAGTATCAGCACGAAGAGCTTAGCGCGCCAATCAGGCATCAAACCCCAGATTGGACTTTTTAACCTAAGTAGTGTTGCACTTCTTTTCGGCAAAGGTCAGGAAGGAGATTATCCTTATGCCTCAATCACTTCGATGGTTGGATATCAATGGCACAAAAATTTTATGGCAGGTCTGGGTATAGGCTTCGAGCATTATAACTGGACAGTCGTTCCGGTATTCGGTCAATTCATGTATTATTTTAACAACAACACCGTCGCACCTTTTTTGTCAGGCAAAATTGGCTACAGTATTCCGATCGAAAAGTATGATTCAGGCAACAACAACAAAATGAATACGCATGGCGGAGTACTCATAAACCCTGAGGCCGGAATCGATATCCACCTGAATAACAATTCTTCACTGCTTTTTTCACTGGGATATGCCTATCAGGAAGTTGCTTATGATGATGTTAGCTGGTATTTCTCAGATAATCAATCGACCAAAAAAGTATACACCCATGTCAACCGGATTTCATTCCGCGTTGGATTCAGGTTTAATTGATAATGCCATCTTTGCCCTTTCTATCACTGGGTATTCCATAGATATAATTATCTCTTCACACATTCTTAAACTTAGGTTTATACAGTAGTACTATTTTCGCAAACGATTGAAATTATAGTACACATGCCGATTGGTAGAATAAAAGAGATGCTTCCTGAAAGGGGTTTTGGTTTTGTAAAGGATGAGACATCAGGAAACCTGATACGTTTCAACACCGAAGAAATTCCTGTGGGCATAACTCAGGATACAATAGTGAAATTTACCATCGTTGACCTGGATCCAGGCAGTATTGCCATTAATTTTTCAGCTTTCGATTCCCCAAGTGATGATAGTGATCATCAATCACAAACAGATTTCTGATACATTATCAACCAATAGGGTATATCGGATCAAAACTCAACCATAATACCAATCGTGGGTAGAACAGTTCCCGAGGTGTTTGGGATTTCCTTCAAAACATATCGGCTGTTGTTGTTGGTTGTAATAAAGCTCCCGTCGGCGTTTTTTTCACGTACCAGGTTGTTTTGCTGAACTGCCTTAAAATTATACAGATTTTGAATATCCATATACAACATCAACGACCACTTCTCGAAGAAGTATCTTTTGTCAACACGCAAATCCAGTTGATGAAAAGGATCATAGCGAAGCTGATTTAACTGGTTATAATCTAGATATGGCCCACCTTGAGCATCCCAGGCGGCTTTGATGGATGATTTTTCAATATCATAGGCTGTAAAAGGCAAACCTCCGTTAAAACGCCATTTGATCCCGACTAACCAGTTGCGGTTAAAACTTTTGCTGGCAGTAAGTGAAACGATATGCCTGAAATCCCAGCTCGATGGAATATACTCATTGGATCTATCGGTGAACTCGCTGCGCACAAAAGTATAAGATAGTATCATATTTAATCCGGAGCTTAGTTTCGTCCTGTTTAACAGTTCAAATCCATACGACTTACCTTGACCTGATGAAACCACCTCCTCGGCACCCAACACGCCAAAATCAGCTCCCTTATTGGCTAAACTTATGGAATCGTTTATGGAGAAAGGATACTTGTTGTAGCGTTTATAGAACATCTCGAATGAAAAAAACAATTCATCTTTGGGTATAAACTGAATGCCACCAATCAGATGGTTTACCCCGATGTAAGTCAGATCCTTGTTTTTGTTTACGAGGGCACCCTGATTGTCCCTGAAACCAAGTGTTGTGTATCCAGGAAGCTGATAATAACGACCC
>DITE01000039.1:0-1553 GCA_002422725.1 Bacteroidales bacterium UBA6192 | reverse complement strand
AAAAAGCATTTGTTGTGTACTGTTGAAATAGCGCGAATGCTCAGCTCCAAGCATATAAACAAATTTGTAAGTCCCATAGCGAATATTATTTTCATAGCGCAGCTTGTTCTCAATTTCTCTGGATATATAATTGAGCGATTTAGGCTTACTCTCATCATTCTCAGGATATTTGTAACTCTCGTTGTTGAGCATATTCCGGCTTAGAACCAAAGTTTGAAAACTAGAAGTCTTAAAATGACGGTAAACAGCTCCAATGGCATAGCTCCATTGCTCATTAACAGGCAGTAAACTCAATATATACTCCTGATCTTCGGTTGGATTTTCAATTCCTGTGTTCAATCTGAACTGGTCGAGACTTCCAATGCTTACTATACTCAGCTCATTCTTTTTGTCAAAACGGGTTTTCCATTTAAATTGGTAATCATTGAAAGTGGGAAGAAAAGGCAAGCCAATAACGTCGAAAAGAAACTGCAGATATGAACGACGCGCAGAGATTATAAAGCTTGATTTATCACCTACAGGCCCATCTGCCGTTAAACTCAGTTCCGATGCACCAACACTTGCCCTGAACTTAGGCCTCTCCTTATTTCCTTCTTTCTGAGTAAACTCAAATATTCCACTCAAAGCATTCCCTCGATTAGCCGGAAACGCACCGGAATAAAAATCAACCGAACTAATGAAATCTGCATTCAGAATACCTACTGCGCCACCAGAAGATCCCTGAGTTGCAAAATGGTTAATTGTTGGAATCTGTATGCCATCAAGGTAAAAACTTGTTTCGCTTGGCCCCCCTCCCCTGATAATAATATCGTTGCGGAACGAAAGTCCCGAACCAACACCAGGAAGTGATTGAATAACCCTGGAAATATCGCGGTTGCTTCCGGGACTGGTTTCTATTTCGGAGACCCCAAGTTTTTGCAGTGATAATGGGCTTTCCTCTGAACGGATGAATGGGTTGGCTTTTATCTCAATCTCTTCAAGACTGATACCGGCCGAGATCATTGGGATATCGACATATTCGATTTTTGCATTACTAACCTGAATTTCGGTTGATGTTGCATTTCGATATCCAACATAGGTTGCCTCCAGGGCCAGAAAGCCGGGTTTAAGTCCGATAATGAGAAATTTCCCTTCGAAATCGGTCGTAGCACCAATAGATGTTCCCTTTACAACAACATTTGCAAATGGAAGTGGTTCGTTGTTGGTAGCGTCATAAACCCTTCCTTCAATCCGACCATTTTGGGAAAAAACACTGGTAAGTATAAAGAATAAAGCAATGAAAACAAGGTAATTTTTCAAGGAATCAAAGTATTTAAGAATTATTTATTGTTGGATCTACTGATTACCACATATGATCTGGTAAAAATTTCAAGAGCCGTTGTCAGGTTCGATAAATCGGTATAAAGTATGCCATCCTTGCCAGAATAATGACCATGACCTATCGGATTGAGAAAAAACTTGTCCTGCATTGATTCAAGATTGATCGTAACTGCATAAACAACAGACGGTTGTGCTGATGTTTTGTAATCAGGCTCATCCAGATACTTGTCATT
>DITE01000084.1 GCA_002422725.1 Bacteroidales bacterium UBA6192 | reverse complement strand
AAAAGGAATATTCTAAACTTGCCGGATTTATTTCAACCAGAACCCAAAGCAATGATAAAAGCATTCCTTTTTACCATTTCGACACTCCTTCTGGCCTCTACAATTTCTTGCAACCAGCGAACCTGCTTTCCCGCTCGACAGCACCCCTGTAACCATCTATTTCAATGCAGAATATGGCAATGGCGGGCTATTCGATTTCGAAGGCGAGGTGTATGCCCACACGGGAGTAATCACCAATCTGAGCAGCGGCAATTCCGACTGGAAATATGTGAAAACCGCCTGGGGCGAGAACACCCCTGAGACCAAACTCAACAGGATATCCGAAAACCTATACAGCCTGACCATCCCCAATCCCAGGACCTATTATGGTGTGCCGGCATCGGAAAGCATTTTGAAGATGTCCTTTGTTTTCCGAAGTGAACTCGAAAATGAACAGGGCAACTACCTGGAGCATAAGAATGCCGATGGTTCTGACATTTTCGTGGATGTGTATGAACTTCGGCTAAATGTAAAAATCATCAGTCCCAACCGCCGTGAGCCCTTAGCCAGCCCAAACACTGTGCTGCCAGTTTGCGTGGAAGCCCTGGAAAATGACTATATCAAACTTTTCCTGAACGACACCCAGCTGACCGCTGAAAACAATACTTCACTTTCCTTCCCGCTTGTTTTGCAAGGCCTTCCTCCGGGATCGCACTGGATCAAAGCCGAGGCAGGCGACGCCAGCGGAATTTCCCGCGACTCGGTGCAGATTTACCTGAGGGGACCTGTGGAAGTTGCCAATCTGCCTGAAGGCATGAAAAATGGCATCAACTATGTCGGCAACAACAGTGTAACCCTGGTGCTGCATGACCCGGCAGGACAAAAGAATTTTGCCTTTGCCATTGGCGAGTACAGCAACTGGCTGCCCAGCGACGAAACCTATATGAAACGCACGCCCGATGGCAAACACTATTGGGTAAACCTCACCGGACTGTTGGCGGGGAAAGAGTATGCGTACCAGTATTATGTTGACGGAACCCTGAAAGTGGCGGATCCTTACTGCGAAAAGATCCTCGATCCCTGGAACGACCGCTGGATACCCGCAACAACCTACCCCAATCTCAAACCTTACCCCTTTGACAAAACAACAGGAGTAGTAAGCGTTTTCCAGACAGCGCAAACACCCTATAGCTGGCAGGTGAATAATTTTGTTCCCCCGGCTGTTCACGAAACCCAGTCGGATCTGTTGATCTATGAACTCCTGGTGCGCGATTTCGTTGAAACGAAAAGCATCGCTGAGGTGATCGAAAAACTGGCTTACCTCAAGAGTATAGGCGTAAACGCCGTTCAGCTGATGCCCATCATCGAGTTTGATGGCAACGAGAGCTGGGGCTATGCCCCCAACTTCTTCTTCGCCAGCGACAAATACTATGGCACGAAAAACGCTTACAAGGCTTTTGTTGATGCTGCCCATAGCCTCGACATGGCTGTTATTCTCGACATTGTCCCCAACCACACCTTTGGCCAGAGCCCACTGGCGCAACTCTACTTCGACCCTGAAGCCGGCGAATTCGGACAGCCCTCGGGCAGCAACCCTTGGCTCAACCCTGTTGCCACACACCCCTATAGTGTGGGCTACGATTTCAACCACGAAAGTCCTCACACCCGTCAGTTCTTCAAGGATGTGTTCAGCCACTGGCTCACTGAGTTCAGGGTTGATGGCTTCAGGATCGATCTCTCCAAAGGTCTTACCCAGACCAACTCCGGCGAAGATGTGGGTGCCTGGAGTGCCTACGACCAGAGCCGCATCAACATCCTTACAGATTATTATAACCACATCAAATCGGTGAACCCCAACGCCTACATGATTCTGGAGCATTTGGGCGACAACAGCGAAGAAACCGTGCTGGCCAACACCGGCATGTTACCCTGGAGTGCCATGCACGACACTTACAAGCAGGTTGCCATGGGCTGGCCCGACAATTCCAATGTGTCATGGGCCTATCATGCGTCACGAGGCTGGACCTACCCCAACCTGATTGATTATATGGAAAACCACGATGAGGAACGGTTGATGTTCGAAAACCTGTCCTGGGGCAATGGTTCAGGCGATTATAACATCAAGGACACCTTGACCTCCTTAGGCCATTTGGAACAGGCTGTAGTGCTGTTTTTAGGCATCCCGGGGCCCAAAATGCTATGGCAGTTTCAGGAAATGGGATACGATTACAGCATCATGTTTGGGGGCGACCGCTTAGCCAACAAACCACCCCGTTGGGACTACCTCGATCAGCCAGCACGCGAAAAACTTGCCCGTGTGGTTGGGGCTATGGCAAAGCTACGCAAAAGTGATGCCTTCCGTTTTGGCACCTTCACGCACGACCTGGCTGGACTGGGCAAGCGTATGTGGCTTACGCACAGCAGCATGGACGTGGTCATGGCAGTGAATATGGGCGTGCAGGGCTTCGACATGGCTCTTGGTTTTACCAAAACAGGCACCTGGTATGACTATTTCACCGGCGAATCCCTGACTGTGACGGATGCGGCCGGACATAGTCTGTATATTGGCCCGGGCAGCTACAGGGTGTTTACTTCGGTTCCACTGGCACGGCCCTTCCACAGTCTGACAGTGAACGTAGTGCGGCAGGATAACAACAACCCCATCAGCGGAGCAACTGTTAAGCTGGCCGACGCCGGTAACCGCCTGACCAACAGCAGCGGTACAGCCGAATTTCTGGCCGTCCCGCAATCGTTTGCGCTAACTGTTGAAAAATTTGGTTACCTGACCAAAACCGTTGAAGGAGTGCTCAGCAACGACCTCACCCTCACCGTGCAGCTGGTGGTGGATGTGAGCAATACAGACGAGCTGAAGCTGCCCGAAGGCATCCGTTTTTATCCGAATCCGGCGAAAGAAAGCCTCACAATAGTTGATGCAACAGCCTGTTTGATAAGCATTTATAGTATTGAAGGCCGTTTATTGAAAACAGAAAAAATACAACAACCTGGCCAAAGTTTAAGCTTGGATGGCCTAACTGCAGGGGTGTATTTACTTCATTTATCCGGGCCACAAGGAACACGGATTGAGCAGTTTATCATCAATTGAAGTTAAAAAATATACTTGCAATTTAGAAGAAATTTACATTATTTTGACGGAAAATTAAACTGAGATAAAACAACCAAAAAAACTACGAATATGAGAAGGTCTTTATCTATTACCTGGATCATAGCTTTGTTTAGCTTATTCTATCTAACTTTTATTCACAATTATCGATCCATGGCTCAAATGGAAATACAATGGCGAGCCGAGGCCTCAAGTGGTAATTGGTCAGTGGGGGCATCGCCATGTGATGAGATTGGGACTGGAAATTCTCAATGGTGGTATCCGGATTGGGGGCCAAATAATGCTCGGAATGCACCAAATTGTTTTGGAATACATAGAATTGGGATTAATAATAATCATGAATTAGTAATGAGTAACAACATTGCTTTTGTTCAGATAAATGGTGTGATTTTCAGAACTAATGCTAATCAAGCCAGAACAATTAATGGTGATGGAATTGATTTGAGATTTTCTACAAGTGGTCCAAAAATTGAAAATTTAAGTTCTGCTCAACACACCTTATTACCCAACTGGCTCTTTATCATTCACCGACAGAAATAAATCCGGTTTCAGGGAATTTAGTCTTTACAGCTACACTATTTAACAATGGTAATTTTATTGATGTTTATGGAAATAATGGACATACCCTTCAAATTGAAGGTGATATCCAAGGTACTGGTGGTTTAGCTGTTAAACAGAACTCAATTGTTGTTATTGTTGGAAGCAAGACTTACTCAGGATCTACCATAATTGAAGCAGGCACCCTCGAACTCCAGGGCAGCATTGCATCCAGTGCAGTAACAGTGGAAGATGGTGGCACTTTGAGAATTAATGGTGATGATGTGACCGTTGCCTCATTGACAGTGGATTTAGGTGGAACTGTTGAAATCGAAGAAGGGAAGTCATTGACTGTTTCAGGAGCATTCAGCAATAGTGGGACATTCACAATAAAATCTGATGCAACTGGCACCGGATCGCTTATCACCAATGGCACAATAGCAGGGAATATAATAGCGCAGCGGTATGTTGCCGGTGATTGGTCTGCCAACAATTCAGGCTGGCATCTGATCAGTTCTCCTGTTGCAGCGCAGGCAATTTCCGGTTTTACAACTGCCGGAGATGGAAACGGATATGATTTCTATGGGTATAACGAAGCCACTAACACCTGGATGAATTATAAAGCTGGCGGATTTGAAGCATGGAACGGTAGTGCCAATTTTGTGGTCGGACGAGGATATTCCATATCATATCAAATTAACCAGACAGGCAAACAGTTCACTGGTGCTTTAAACAACAGTGCAGTTACCTTCAACAACCTTTCCTTGACCGCCGGACAGGGTCAGGGCTGGCATCTGGTGGGCAATCCGTTTGCAAGTGCTATAGATTGGAGTAATGTTAACTGGGTGAAAACAGGTTTCAATGATTATGCTAAGGTTTGGCAAGGATCAACCTCAAGCTACAAAGACGTTACCGATGATTACAGTAACATTATCCCCTCTGCCAACGGTTTTTGGGTAAAAGCTTCCAATGCCGCAAATACACTTACCATTCCAACACAGGCGCGAACCCATAATTCCCTTAACTGGCTAAAATCATCTGCACCAATAGGTTACATTATTCTCACTGCTGTTGATGTTGAAAACAACATGAGTCAGGAATGTATTATAAGAATGAAAGATGAGTCAACTGATGGTTTTGATGAAAGTTTTGACGCCCCATTCATGGCAGGAAATGCACCTCAGATATACACAACTCTTGAGAACAAGGCTCTTTCCATGAACTCGGTACCATCATATGCCAACAAAACCTTTGAACTCGGATTTGTTAAAAACATAGCATCCGTGTTCACCATTCAACTAAACATGGATAATGTTCCTGAAGGAGAGGTAATTACACTCACAGACAAAAAGCTCAATCAGGCTTTTGAACTTACAAAAGGTCTTGCCTACGAATTTACTTCTGAACCCGGCGACGACCCCAACCGCTTCCAGCTCCACTTTGGTGCTGTGGGCGTGGATGAAGCCATCCCGGCAACGACCATTGCAGCTTATGTGAGTAATAACATGCTGTATGTGTTGAATGCTCAGGGCAAGGTTCAGGTGGATGTACTTGACCTCGCCGGTCGCATGGTTTACAGCCAGAACATGCAGACCGAAGGCATCAGCAGCACACCGGTAAACCTTCCTGCAGGAGTGTATGTGGTGCGCCTCAACGACGGACAGACAACAAGGGCCAACAAAGTGATCGTACAATAATTTAACGAACAGGAGACACATACCATGAAAACACAACTCATCAAAACTATACTTACCATCACTTTTGTTGTTGGCTCATCAGTTCTTTTGGCGCAGGTTCCTCCTCCCCCTCCAGGCGGCGGACATGGTGGCGGTGATAACCAGCCCGGCGGTGGCGCTCCCATCGGCAGCGGCATCGGAATACTGCTGGCATTAGGCACAGCCTATGGTGGCAAAAAAGTATACCGTGCATACAAAAATGCCGAAAAACTGGAAGAATAAAGTTTTTTGCTCTTAATAAAGAACCCCGTATCTGAAAAGGTGCGGGGTTTTTTTGTTGATTTGTTGATTAGTTGATGCGTTGATTTGTTTAGGGGCTGTTTCTCAACGAATAAACGAATCAACAAATCAACTTTTTATTGTGGCCACTTCGCAAATTAAAAATCGCCGATCAAAAATCAAAAATTATTTCTCGCGGCGGGCGCAGCGTGAACCCTTTTCTTTTCTCGCAGCGGGCGCAGCGTATTATTTCTCGTGGCGAGCGTGGCGTGAAACAATTTTCTTTTTTCTCGCAGCGGGCGCAGCGCGATACTTTTCGTTGCGGTCGTTGCGTGAACTCTTTCTCGTAGCGAAGAAATCTCAGGTGGTGTTTCAGCCACTTCGCAAATCAAAAATCAATGAATCTTCATATATTGACGATCGATGATTGACGAACTAAGATTTAAGATTTGGCTGTGTGTAGATGATTGAAAAAGACTTCCCCGATGGTGAGCGTAGCCGACGGTGGTTGAGCGGAGCCGAAACCACCGTTAACCATTCGAAACCACCTCGAATCAAAGCAAAAAAAAAGCCCGGACAATAGCAATTGCCTGAGCTCTTAAAATCATTTACTGTACTAGTAAACAATCAGTTTCTGTTGGGATAGCTTGCCTGAGCGTTGTGTGATAACCATGTAAAATCCAGGCTTCTGCATCTGGGTTGACAGACCCGAGCCTACAGCAAGCGAAGAATAAACCAATCGTCCCTGAGCGTCGAGTATGATAATCTCGTCCCCATTTTCAAGTCCGGTAATTGTAATCATTCCCGACGTGGGGTTGGGAAACAGTGACAGGCCGGTGAGTTGATCTGCTGGTTCAATTCCGGTGATGACTATCTCCATGGAAATTAGCTCCGACAAACCAAGATGGCTGAAGGTGCCATCATGCTGCGGCATATCAGGGTTATAAGCTACCTGAAGCGGAAACTCTTCGGCTGTTTCGCTCTTATACACTTTCCAATACACAAGTTCTTGCTGCTCAAATCCTTCTTTTACCGACGTCTCAGGATCATCACCATAGGCCCTGACCATCATGTGACCTCCCTCATAAATGGCTGCACCTGCACAGTATTCCTGACCTTCATGCATATAAAACACCCCGACCATATCTCCTTCAGCCAGCATATCGCCCGAACGAACGAATGCCTCCACAGGAATATGCATGCTGTGCACAAACTGTGTAGGTGTAAACTCCCATCCCTGCGGCATTACCATGGATGAATCAACACCAATGGTTACCGTAGCCGGGAAACTTTCGCCCGTTGGATATACTGCCGTGACTTCATAAGTATATGTGCCAAATGACTGCAGCACATCAAGATAATTATTCTCAAAGATCAGATTGCTATTCAAAAGCTCGCCGTTGCGGTACACATTGAAACCCAGCAGTTCGTTCTGCACAGAACGGCCGGCGGACTGCAATTCGACCGATGTTTTGACCAGTTCTGCTGCTGCAGGCTTGCTGTTTCTTTCAACCGGTATTCCAGATTGGCTTCCTAAAGCTGACTTAGCACTTCCTTCCGATACCCATCCCCTGATGTTCCAGTTGAAGCTAAATACATAATCGGAAAGTGTAGTCCATTCGCCTCCGTTCACACTGATCAGGTTGCCACTGCCTTCAACTGCTGGCCCTCCGTCCAGACCAGCCGGGAAACCGCTCTGTGTCTGCACCAACTCATAGCCGATCCAAAGGTAATCGGAAGGATCAATTAGAATGGATGTGCTTAAGGTTATATCATTCCAACTCATTGTGATTATTGAATCAACAACCTGCTCAAGCAAAAGTATTTCAGCATTTTCCCCTTTATACACTTTGATCGTAAATGCCGCCGCTTCTTCCCAGACATAAAAACCGACATCTGTTAGCTGCTGTCCGGTATAGGGCATGAGCTCAAGCGGCGAAAATTTATGCGCTGCTTCAAGGGTACCCGATTCATAAAATCCCAACGCCGAAAACGGTTCGCCATTTCCAAACTGCAACAAACCGGGGGCAAAACCTGGCGGATACCAATTCAACTGAACAGTGTCGTTGCTGATGGCTGCCGTTAGAGATGATGGAGCTGGTAGGCTTGCAATGGCTGTCATAGGCAGTTCCATGGTTTCCACCGTCTCGAAATTTTGTGAATAAACCTCAACAAACAGGGCAGCATCATATTGTCCCGGGTCGTTAGCCAGAAAACTCACAACGATGGCCGAACTATCACCCGGAAACACCTCATAGGATGTAAAATGTGGCTGAAAATAATATTGATCTGAATAAGTTGAAAAAATATAGACGGTTTCAGAACCATAATTAAATACATTTACCTGTTTGACAGACTGTTGGTTAACAGGTACCATACCAAAATCGAGAAGGTCAATTTCGAATGATAATAGCCCATCCCCCGAAACAGTAACGTTCAAGGGCAATGCTGCGATCGGGTTGAATGGATTATTGATGGCAAAATAAATGGTATCTTGATAAAATCCAGCTTCAAGTTCTGTTGCATCAATAGTCAGCATTATCGAACTTTGTTGATTTTCGGTCAGGGTGTCGCTTGTAATGCTCAAACTCACAAACTCAGGTTGTGACTGCACCGACCAGAACATGTCAAAAAAACTGTTGTTAAAAAGAGTAACTGCGTACTCCTGAAGGCTTCCTGCTGCAAGCTGCGCTGAAACGGTTGAAGGGATTAACTCTAGCACAGGCACTCCAACCTGAATATTGACTGTGGCCGGAATACTTTCCTCAGTTCCATACACGGCAGTAAGCTGATAATCATACACTCCTGCTGGAAGTTGGGGATCAAGGTAAGTTGTGAGTGTTGTAGAGTCAATGAATAGCTCATTTCGGTAAATGCGGTAAAAATCAGGATTATTCTGTGTATTTCTTTGATTCGCCGGTGTTGCGCTCACCAACGACATTGGTCCGGCACCAATTGGGCGTAGCCTGACGTCCCTCACTGCGAAGTGTTGCTTTCCAAGCATTTGTTGGGTGCCTGCAACATCCACGACAAAAGATTTCAAACTGAAATTAAAATTCAGGCCATAATCACTGATGTTTTCCCAGAAACCATTCAAGTTGATTAAGTCGCCGAAACCGACAACAGCCGGGCCTTCGTCCAGACCAATCGGGAATTCCTCCTCTGGCTGGATGATTTCAAGACCAATCCAAAGCTCACTTTCAGTATCTATCAACAAAAGATTGTTCAGGTTGATCAGATTCCACTGTCCGGAAACAACATTGTTCAGCTGTTGCTGAAAGATCAGGCTGTCGGCCAATGGGCCTTTCCAGATCTTGATGGTGTAATCGCTCAGGGCACTGTTGGCAAAAAACTCAACCTGATAAACCGAAAATCCTTCAAATCCATCCAGGTCTGCGGGTTCCCATCGGGCTGCAACATAATAGGGTTGCCCGCCAAGCACTCCCAGTGCCGTGGTGTTAGTGCCCGTTGTCCAGCTAAGTTCTGTAGGTTCACCTACAATTGGTGGAATCCAGTTTAAGAAAACATCATTGTTCGCATTGGTTGATGCACCCAAAAATAGTGGGGGGTTTTGCGCCTGAATACACAAAACACTCAAAAAAAAGAAGGAAAATAGTATCCGGTTTTTCATGGTTTTTTAGTTTATTGAGTAATGTATCAAACGCTAAACCAATGATTTTGTTCGACCGGATTCCAATCAAATAAACAAGTTGAACAAATGAATAACAAAGGTTTGAACAAAATAAATCTTAGGCATTTCCATACCAATTGGTTTCAATCTGGAATGTGATTCATGTTGTCAAACAGGCAACCAAATAATAATCACAAAGGGTATTCTGATTACTTCTTATAATACTTCATGGCTTCAGGCAACCACTTATTAATCTGAGCAATACGTGTGGCGTCGGACGGGTGTGTACTAAGAAACTCAGGTGGCGACTGTCCATTTTTCATTTTGGCCATGCGTTCCCAAAATTTAATTGCTTCATGGGGATTGTAACCGGCCATTGCCATAAAGATAAGCCCCAGCCTGTCGGCTTCGCTTTCGTGCAACCTGCTGAAAGGCAACAAAACACCTACCTGACTTCCCAGTCCAAAAGCAGTCATCCACAATGCCTGGGTTTGCTCCGGCTTCTCCTGAATAGCAACAGCAAGGGCCATCCCTCCGAGTTCTGTTATCAAGCCCTGACTCACCCGCTCACTGCCATGTTCAGCAACTGCATGGGCAACTTCATGTCCCATAACAACAGCCAGCCCGGTCTCATTCTGTGTGATAGGCAGAATTCCTGTGTAAAACACCACCTTACCTCCGGGCATGCACCAGGCATTGGCCTCGGGACTTTCGATCAGATTGAACTCCCATTGATATCCTTTTAGCTGCGACGATAAGCCCTTTTCAGCAAAATACTTATCTACTGCCTTTTGAATTTTCTGGCCTACAGTTTTAACCATCGCTGTCTTCTGTGCATCTGTGGAAAGCTTATTCTCCTTCAGGAACTGGCTATATTGCTGAAAACTCATGGTCATCATCTGCGATGCAGGAACCAGTTTCAACTGCTTGCGGCCGGTAATTGGTACTTTGCTGCAGGATAAGGCAAAAACCAACAAGGCAGTTGAAAACATTGCGATCGTAAGAGGTCTGAAAAGTCTTTTCATTGTTTGGATTTTTGCCAAAAATAAGAAATGTACTTCAACCTTGATGAAAGCTCAGGTACTTTTTGGCAAAAATAAACAGCTATCTCCATAACTTAAAAACCTGAAGTTGTTCGCCAGTGCGAAATGATAAGCATCCTTCCAGCCTTCGCCAACCAAGGCAGCTACCAGCAGCAACAATGTGCTTCCCGGCTGGTGGAAATTGGTGATGAGCCCGTGCGTCATTCTGAAGCGGTAACCGGGGGCGATCATCAATGAGGTGGAAGCTGCAAGTTGGTCGGTGCTATGGTGATCGAGATAATTGAGCAGGCATTGAAGTGCCTCACCGGATGAAAACCCTTCACAGTCAGGTTGATCATAAGGGAACCATTGCGGTAACTGTATCTGCCTGATATCGATGTTTTTTCTCAGCAAACAGGCTATCCAGTAGAGGCTTTCGAGGGTTCGCATGCTGGTTGTACCAATCGGAATAACTGCCTTAGCCTGTTGGCCGATTAGTGCTTGTATGGTTTCACGGCTAACAATAATGTGTTCGGCATGCATATCGTGCTGCCCGATGGTATGGGACGAAACCGGCTTGAAAGTGCCAGCCCCCACATGTAAGGTCACCTGATCGAAATTGAATCCCTGATCTTTAAGCTTAGTGACCAAATTCTGCGTAAAATGCAAGCCGGCTGTGGGTGCGGCCACTGAGCCTTCCCAACGGGCAAAGATGGTCTGGTAATTATTTTTGTCCGAGACTTCGGCTTTTCGTTTTAAGTAAGGCGGCAAGGGCGTTTCACCGGCCAGCTCAAGCACATGGGCAAAACTAAGCTCCTGATTGTCCCAGCTAAACTCAATCTCCGAAAAATCGTGCTGCTGTTTGATCCGCCGGGCGCTGAGTGTAATCTCTTTTCCACCAACTTGAATCATTTTCGTCAGTGAACCCTCTTTCCATCTTTTAGAGTTTCCGACAAGACATTTCCACACTACAGGCGATGGCTGAACAAATGCCTGTTCAAATGCAATAAGTTCATCAACAGGCCCGAGGCAAAACAGCTCAATTGCGGATCCCCCAAGCTTTCTGAAGTTTAACCTCGCCTGAATTACTCTGGTTTGGTTAGAAACCAACATTGCCCCTGCAGGCAAGTAGTTGCCCAGGTTGAAAAAACAGTCCTCCATCAAGTATTGATGATTGTAAATCAACAACTTCGACTGATCTCTCTCCGGAAGCGGATAACGGGCAATTTGTCCATCCGGAAGTTCATAATGAAAATCCCCAATAGGGATGTTTTGAATTGTTTGAAGCATAATGTCTGCAAAATTAATGGATTTTCGCATGGCCATTAAAGAAGTCCTTTTTCCTGCAAAAATCTGCACAGATTTGCCAAAGGGCTTCAATCTGTCAATTAGTTTAAGCAATACTGCCCGCTTGTTTATGAGAAAGATAGTTTTGAGCTGGTCACATACTGGAATGCAGCCTGAATAAATTCTGATTGGTCATAAAGCATAATTGTATGATTTGGAAATTAAAATGATGTACTTTTGAAGGGTAAAACCATCAAACTTATGGGCATCGCAAAACATATCCCGAATACAATCACCCTCCTGAACCTGCTTTCGGGTTGCATGTCGATACTGTTTTTCTCGCAGGGTGAAATACTGCTGGCTTCCTATGCCATTTTTCTCGCTGCTGCCTTCGATTTCATGGACGGGCTGGCTGCAAGGGTATTAAAGGCTTACTCAAACATTGGCCGCGAGCTCGATTCGTTAGCCGATGTGGTTTCGTTTGGCGTTGCCCCGGCGTTTATACTCTATTATCTTATCCTGCACAGTCACGGCCGCCAGTCGGTGATGATCGGACAGGTTGATCTGGTACCACTTTCAGCTTTTATTTTGCCGCTATTCGCGGCATTGAGGTTAGCGAAATTTAATGTGGATGACCGTCAGACGGAAAATTTTCTTGGTTTACCAACCCCTGCTGCCGGGCTTCTGATTGCATCACTTCCTTTGATTAAGGATCAATTGTACGAAAGTCAGTCACTCACCTATATGGTATTCACTAACACCTATTTCTACCTGGGTACTATCTTTTTATTATCGATCCTGATGATCACCGAATTGCCACTCTTTGGACTGAAATTCAAGTCATACGGTCTAAAAGGCAACGAGATACGGTATATTTTCCTGACTTCATCGCTCATTTTACTGGTGTTTTTTCAATTTCTGGCCATTCCTTATATTGTTCTGATTTATTTATTTTTGTCTTTGATTGTTCATCTTTCCGATTTAACGAATTGAAACTGATATCTGATTATTTTTTATTGAATAGCAACTGATTAACCAGGTATTAAAACAAATATGAATTACAGCCAAATCCTCGTTTTAATGGTTTTGCTTTCGCTCTTCCAAACCATGAATCTTAGGGGACAGGAGATTTTGTCATCCCAATTTACGATTGAGACCGGCGCAAATTACTACAGAATCCCGCTTGGAAATGAACAGTGGATTTCCGGGATAACGCCTTCGCTGGGTGCCCGTTATGATCTGCGTCCAAACATAACCTTTGGATATGGTATTGGCATGACTTATTCGCCACGTTTGGACCGGGAGAAGACCAAGCTGGGTAATGTGCACAACTTTTATATTGATTTTAGCCTTTCAGGCTCATGGTATCCAAAAAACAAAATATATCTCGACCTTGGCTTACAGCGTTCTTTTTTGTTTGCACGAAATTATACAGAGAACAAAAATACCCTTCCTATTGATCCACCCAGGTCACACTATGCCATAACAGCCGGCGCAGGCGTCAATCTGATTTATAATTCCAGACTGTTGCTACGTTATGCCATCCCTGTGGACTTCAATGGATATCGGAACGTTCAGATTGCTTTTCTCTTCAACCTGAATGAATTCAAAAAAAAGCCGAAAAACAAGATGACGTCACTTGAGAAAGCGTTTGAGGATCCGGTTGCAACAGAAATACTTGTGTTGCACCGACAACAAATCACCGAGCTACCTTCTCAGATCAAACAGTTGACAAACCTTCGGGAACTCATCGTTGACGGTTGCATGCTTAAAAGCCTGCCAACTGAAATAGGAGAACTAAAACAACTCGTTAAATTATCAGCAAAGTTCAACGAAATCAACAATTTGCCCGAGAACTTAGGTTCGCTGAAAATGCTTGAGGAACTACACCTTGATTACAATAAATTACATGAGTTTCCTGGTCAGATTGGTCAATTAGAAAACCTTCGCTTTTTATACCTAAGCAACAACAATTTGACAAAAATCCCTCCGGAAATCGGAAACCTGACACAATTGGTTGAGCTGGATGTTAGCAACAACAGCGGCTTGCTGGAACTTCCGTATGAAATAAGCCAGTTGAAAAATCTGGAGAAACTTTATATAAGTCCAACCACAGTATTTCCTATTCCATTCATTCCTCCGAATGCGCGCCTCGAAATCATTGTTGTGGATCCGGAAAGTCAACCGGTAAACCTGCAAAAGAGGTAATCTGAAACGTAATTTTTAGCAGAGTATCCGTTACCGCCTCCTCAACTCAAAATTCTGACCCAGATACACCCGTCTTACATGTTCGTCGGCAGCCAGTTCTTCAGAAGTTCCGGCCATAAGGATTGAACCCTCGAAAAGCAGATAGGCCCTGTCGGTAATGGATAAGGTTTCGTGCACATTATGGTCGGTAATCAATATACCAATGTTTTTCTCTTTGAGCTTCGAAACGATGAGTTGGATATCTTCCACCGCAATTGGGTCAACACCGGCAAAAGGTTCATCAAGAAGGATAAACTTTGGATCGACAGCCAGAGCGCGGGCAATTTCGGTTCTGCGTCTTTCGCCACCCGAAAGTTGAATCCCTTTGCTCTTTCGGATAAGCCCCAGACCGAATTCATCGATCAGCGATTCAAGCCGTTTATTCTGTTCTTCGACACTAATTCCTTTAAACTGCATGACTGACCGGATATTATCCTCCACACTCATCTGACGGAAAACCGATGCTTCCTGAGCCAGATAACCAATGCCCTTTTGCGCTCTGCGATACATTGGCTCGCCGGTGATATCAACATCTTCGAGAAAAACTTTGCCCTCCAGTGGTTTGATAAGACCAACAATCATATAAAAAGTAGTCGTTTTACCTGCACCATTTGGGCCAAGTAATCCCACAATCTCTCCCTGATTCACCTCAACTGAAACATTGTTAACTACCGTGCGTTGACGGTACTTTTTGATAAGATTCTCGGTACGAAGTATCATGCTAATTGTTTAAACCTTTATGATAACGGAACAAAAGTACCATAATTGTATCAATCCAACAGCAATCAGATTGTTTTAAAGGTCAACCAGGAAAATCAGAACGAAAAATGCAAAGAGATAAACAATGCAAAATTGTTGATATCGGCATGATCGCGATGGGTCAGCCTCCAGGCAGCATCAATTCTCGCAATTTTAAAAATATTCTCGATGCCCGCTCCTGCCTCAAAATACGGCTTACTGATCATATTGCTCACTTCAGGCAATTTATTAAACGAAATATTCTTATCAGAGAGCGAGCCGGTTAAGGCTTTGGCATACACCACTTCACGCCATTTTAGCTTCCTCAAAAATGGAACTTTGTTAAAAAATAATCCGCCAAAGTGATGCGTAAAATACACATTCACATATTGGTCGGCAACAAATTCATAATAGTTCATCAGGTTAAATGCCTGCTCATCAAAAATAAATGTTTCGTTTCCGGGAGGAAGCACAAGCAAAGGAAAAGGCAAGGTGCCCCACACTTTGCCAGCATCTACAATATATTTTGACCAACCTATGGAACCCACATTAAACCAATGTGTTATATTCGCATTCAATCGGTGATATTCCCAATCACCATTGATCAGACCTGGTGCGCTATAACCATAACGCAGGCCAATAATTGGGAACTTTGTGCCCAGATTGATCCGGTCAAAATCCCTGACAACAACTCTTTCGCGGAATGTAATCCTTAGGTTATAGGCCAATTCGGTGGTAGTTATCGAATTGAGGTCCTTGAGTTCCCCATTGGGTAAAACCGTTTGCGGAACATAGCTTCCGGCAGGTCTGATTTCGCGATGGATCAGTTCAAAACGATTTGAGAGCCCTGTAAACCACTCATGATCATAATCAAAAGTGTATTCCTTAACAAGATTCAGTTTGTCTGAAGGTTGGCGTCTGAAAACAGTTGTCAGAATATTGTCTTCGCTGAATGCATTCATGCTTGCCCCCAACTGTTCAATATCGTTTTTGAAACCAAAGCTCATTGCACGGCGGGGATTCTTATCCAGCATGTACAATAACCCTCCGCCATATTTTATTTTGTTGTCGAGGCTCCCATAAGCAATGTGCCCATTGAGCCGCAGAATGCGACTAAACCGGTTACTCGTCCGGCCGCCAAGCCGAATGCGGTGTCCCTCGATTTCGTTATAACTGTATATCTTGCCCAACGGACCGATTTCAAATTTCCCCCAGGGACCATAGCCATGTGTAAGCATATAAATCACATCGACATAGGTTTGGTAAACCGGCACATTCTCAATCGAATCGATCATGGAGTAAATCGTTTTCTCTTTCTGGCTAAGTGCCTCCGGACGGGTACTATCCCAAAACGCATCACTCTTCTCCATACTGCCATCTTCAACAATTACTCCAACCGGACTACGGTAGATCTGTGGGTCATGCTGCTTATCCAGCATATAATTTCGGTATGTTGTTGTTCTCTGCCCAAAGAAACCAGGAATTTTCTCCGTTTTTTCAATCACGTTAAAATCAGCCATCATATAATCACGGGTAAGCATCCATCGCTTATTGTCGATCAGGCTATAAGCCTGTCTGATAGTGAGATCGTGAACAAAATTCAGGTTCGCATCTTCAGCGGCTACCATCTCCACTTCCTTCACGGCAAAACTTGTGTCGTGCAGCCAGATATATCCGTTAAAAGTAAGTTCCTGCTTCCTTCGTGGTTTGTACATCAGTTTGTAACACCATTGACCATCGATAACAGCACTGTCAACCAGAAAATACTTGTAAAATGTCATCCCAAAATCGGCTGTGGGGCTCACAAAATTCTTACCGAAAAGACTAATGTAATTTTCATACACATTCACATTCTGATAGAGATTACCCATAAACTGGGCAATGCTCGGGTTTTCGACACCCGATCCACGGGCAGCTTTAATTCTTTCGATTCTTGCCCTGGGTTCGCAGCGGTAAAAAACATCGGAAACTGCTTCGGTAATAAACATGGGGAGGTAAACCTTGCCATTCACGGCTGAAGTATCTACAAAATCAAAAATAAACTCGAAGTGCCTGAACACTCTTTTTTCTTTGTATTTTTCGTCAAAATTGTTTGCATCAAACTGTATTTTGTTGTAAACCTCAGCCTGCCAGGCTTCTACATCACGACTATCGTTTTGGGGTTTGTTGCCGATCATTTTCCGGAATAGTATGTCAGCTGGATTCTCGCCGGCAACAACAACAAACTCTTCGAGTAAAAACTCATCGGGATTGAGCAGGATTTCAACTTCCTGATAACGATTCTTTTTCACACCGATGATCTTTTTCTGGTAACCAACATATGTGGCCGAAAGTGAATCGCCTGCTTTATGGGTTTCGATTGAAAAACGTCCATTAAAATCAGTTGTGCTGCCAGTTGTTGTTCCCTCAAAATACACATTGGCGAAAGGAATTGGTTCTGAAGTAACCGCATCTTTAACCACTCCGCGGATCTTGGTGATCTGGGCCGAAAGTTGAGTGCTGTTTATCAGCATCAAAACCAATACGATTGCTTTGGCGATTCTCATTGTAAATAAATGCCTGCCAATTACTTTATTGGTGTGTTCAAATCATCAGCATTTGTTTTCAATGCTTCCCAAAATTCCATCGCCCTGCGTGTATGCGGAATAACAATGGTTCCTCCAACCAGGTTTGCTACGCCAAAAATTTCCATCACTTCATCTGTCGTCACACCCAATTGAAAACATTGCTGCAGATGGTAATAGATGCAATCGTCACATTTAAGTACCATTGAAGCAACAAGACCGAGCATTTCCTTTGTTTTTTCGCTCAATGCACCTTCCTGATAAGTCAGTGTATCTAAGCTGTAGATGCGTTTCAGGATTTTATTATTGGGCGCTGCCATAAGCTTTTCGTTCATGCGCTCGCGATAGGCATTGTATTCTTTTACTTTATTCGGATTCATTTTGTTGTCGTTTTCTGGTTAAAAAACACCTTCCTTTAATATATCATGGAGGTGGATTACCCCATCGTAGTTGCCATGCCTTAAAACGGGCAGCTGAGTAATGTTAAACTGGCGCATCAGGGCAAGCGCATCGACCACTAAGCTATCATGGCCAATTGTCTTCGGCTTGATGGTCATAATATCTCTGGCAAGCACATTGCCGATCTGTACATTTTTCATTAGCATCCGGCGTAAGTCGCCATCTGTAATCACTCCAATCAATTCTTCATGATCAATAACTGCTGTTGCACCAAGCCGTTTGGCCGAAATTTCGATAATAACCTGCTGCAGTGTGTCATCTGGTTTCACAATTGGCTTTTCGTTCTTCTGCGACAGGTCTTCAACCCTCAGATACATTTTCTTTCCCAGGGCACCACCAGGATGAAATCGGGCAAAATCCATTGCGGTAAAACCCCTGCACTCAAGCAAAGCAACAGCAAGAGCATCGCCCATGACCAACTGGGCTGTGGTACTGGTCGTGGGAGCAAGATTATTGGGACAGGCCTCCTTGTCAACGGTTGTATCCAACACAAAATCGGCCGTATTCGCCAGATAGGAGTCCATTTTGCCCACAATGGCAATCATTTTGTTGCCCCTGACTCTGAGAAGCGGTAACAAAACCTTTATTTCGGGTGTTTCACCGCTCTTCGACAATAAAATGATGACATCTTCTTCCCGGATAATACCCAAATCGCCGTGTATAGCATCAGCAGCATGCATGAAAACCGCTGTTGTGCCGGTAGAATTGAATGTGGCAACCATTTTTTGGGCAATAATGGCACTTTTACCAATGCCGGTGATCACAACATTACCCTTGCATGCATAAATTAGCCTGACCACATCAACAAATTCATTGCCTAATCTTTCGGCGATGTGAATAATCTGATCACACTCATTATGAATGACTTCAATACCAGTTTGAAGAATTTCCTGTGCTGATTTCATTTTTTTACGAAAAATGTTGCTTGTAAACTATGATTAGTTATTATATTTGTAATACTGACGAAAAAAGTCAGATATAATAAAAGTTAATAATTACGTTTATAGACGACAAAACCATAACATGGTTGCAAATATATCAAAATAACGACTGGGAGGGATGAATGGCAAAAAAGGATGAATACGGTCTGCATGAGTTATTGAAAAAGATTTTTGGCTTTGATCATTTCAAAGGCAATCAGGAAGCGATCATAACAAGTATACTTGATGGAAACGACACCTTTGTCGTTATGCCAACCGGTGGCGGCAAGTCGCTTTGTTATCAATTGCCTGCCTTAATGAGTGAAGGAACAGCCATTGTTGTTTCGCCTTTGATTGCATTAATGAAGAATCAGGTGGATTCGATCCGCAACTTCGGAACCGAAACCGGCATTGCGCATGTGCTGAACTCATCGCTCTCAAAAGCAGAAATTACTCAGGTAAAGGCTGATCTTGTCTCTGGCAAAACCAAATTGCTTTACGTGGCACCCGAATCGCTTACCAAAGACGAAAATGTTGATTTTCTCAGGGAACTTACCATTTCATTTTTTGCTATTGACGAGGCCCATTGTATTTCAGAATGGGGACACGATTTCAGACCCGAGTACCGAAGATTGCGTCCGATAATCAATGCTGTTGGCAAAAACTTACCGGTTATCGCACTCACCGCAACAGCTACAGTTAAAGTTCAACAGGATATTCAAAAAAACCTGGAAATACCAAATGCCCGGGTTTTCAAATCATCCTTCGACAGACCTAACTTGTATTACGAGGTAAGATCCAAAACAAAAGATGTTGTTAAAGACATTATCAAATACATTAAAAATAACACGGGAAAATCTGGCATTATCTATTGCCTTAGCCGAAAGAAAGTTGAAGAACTTGCTGATTCATTGGTTGTTAATGGCATCAGAGCCTTGCCTTATCATGCCGGGCTCGATGGTGCAACACGCCGCCTGAATCAGGACAACTTTCTAATGGAAGAGGTTGAGGTGATTGTTGCCACCATAGCATTTGGCATGGGAATCGATAAGCCTGATATCCGGTTTGTTATCCACCATGATATTCCGAAAAGCATCGAAGGCTATTATCAGGAAACCGGACGTGCCGGACGTGATGATGGTGAGGGAAATTGTGTAGCATTCTATAGTTACGATGACATTCAGAAACTCGACAAATTTAATAAGGACAAACCTGTTGCTGAACAGGAAATTGCCAAGGAACTGCTGAACGAAACAGTAACTTATGCCGAATCGTCCGTATGCCGTCACCGTTTACTACTTCATTATTTTGGCGAGTCTTTTGAAAAAGAGAATTGCGGATCCTGCGACAACTGCCTCAATCCCAAGGTAAAATTCGATGGCCAGGAAGATATTAAACTTGTGCTGGAATCTGTTCTGAGTGTCAAGCAACTGTTCAAGGCAAAGCACATCAGTGAACTTCTTGCGGGTAAAAAATCGGGCGAAATCAAGGCGGCCAAACACGATAAGAATGAGTTTTTTGGTGCTGGTGAAGATGAAGACGAACGATATTGGCACGCTGTTATTCGTCAGGCTTTGATTACCAAATTGCTGGCAAAAGACATCGAAAATTATGGCATCCTGAAAGTTACACGCGAAGGCAAGGATTTTCTGAAGAAGCCCTATACCATCATGTTGGCCAAGGATCACGATTACGAAAACCCTGATGATGAAGACTTCGAAGCAGCAAAAGCTTCCGGGCCAAAAGGCAGCGGAACAGATACCACCCTGTTCAGCATGCTGAAAGATTTAAGAAAAGCCATTTCGAAAAAAGAAAATCTGCCACCTTTTGTCATCTTTCAGGATCCTTCTCTTGAAGACATGGCTATTCAATATCCCATAACAAACGAGGAACTTACTCAAATTGTAGGTGTTGGAACCGGGAAAGCACAAAAATACGGAGACCCGTTTTTAAAGCTCATCAGACAATATGTTGAAGAAAATGAAATAATCAGACCCAACGACATGGTCGTTAAGTCAGTGGTGAATAAATCGGGGCTTAAAGTATATATCATTCAAAACATCGACCGTAAACTTCCGCTCGAAGATATTGCCTATGCCAAAAACCTTTCGATGGATGAGTTGCTGAACGAAATTGAGAGTATTGTTGCCAGTGGAACCAAAATCGACATCAGCTATTATATCAATGACTATGTGGATGAGTATCATCAGGAAGAGATTTATGACTATTTTCATGAAGCAGAATCCGATTCAATTGAAAAAGCTCTCCTTGAGCTGGGCGAATCAGAATTCACCGAGGAAGAAATCAGGCTGATGCGTATCAAGTTTATGTCAGAAATCGGTAATTGACACATTTTAAGTGAAGTATCATACCAAATATTTACTTGTCCCGAACCTGAAGCTGATCATAGGTTTCTTGCTGGTCGCAATAGTCAGCCTGTCAATATCGTGCAAACGCAACGACACCATTAAGACGCCGAAGCCGGAAATCATGCTTGCTGAGAATCAAATGGTTCAAATCATCACCGACATCAGCCTGGCTGAAGCAAGCCTGAACTACAAGCGAAATAAAGGCGTTACCCTCACCGGATTCAAGGAACCTGTTTTTTCACTAATTTTCGAAAAGCATGGCATAACCCGTCAAATAATTGAGGAAAACCTAAACTGGTATAACCAGAACCCGGAATTAATGGAGAAAATATATGATAGTGTAATGGTTCAATTGAACTCCATCAGGGATGAAGTATCCAAACCGGAACCTAAACTTCCGGAACCGGAATCAGAATAATTATCGGGTAAATATGGCCTGACGAACTTCGCTTTGCCCACCAATAGTGAGTGTATACTGAAAGTCCATTCGACTATTGTTTTTGTAGGTTCCAGTGCCCGAAACAATCCAGTTATTTCCTGTAACTTGTTCTTCAACTATGACAGAATTGCTTACAACTAGGCCTTTGGCACTACTACCCGACCCGGCAAAATTTCTAATGATAACCATTGAAGAATTGGTCTGATCACGCTCGAAAGTTACTTCATAGTTTAGTTTCATACCATTGTCAGTAACACTCCAATTGCCAAGATACTTTGTAATAGCATCATCATTGCCACCCGGGATATCAATTTCCTCGTCAAGTGCACAGCCACTCATTGTGAAAACGACAACCGACAACATCAGAACGAAAAGTTTAAAATTAGTTTTCATGGGATAACCAGATTAAGTTTGTAAGCAAATCTTGACTAATGCACCATCAGTTTTTGATTGATGCGTTTGCCTTCCTGATCCATAACACTTACAATATACATGCCAGCTTTCTGCATTTGCACCCTGAAAACAAGGGCTTCTGATTGAAAGAATTCGATATCAGACCTGAACAGTATTACTTTGCCACTGATGTCCGAAATTTGGATTTCAGTAAACACAGTCTGCCCAACAGCTTGAATGCTGACTTCCCCACTACCTGGGTTAGGGAACATGATAAACTGATTCGAACTATTCTGCTGGTTATGAACAACCCCTACCGGATTTCCACCGGCCATTTCAACTGCAGCAACAATATTCACTTCGGAAGGCGGCCACACTTGCTGTTCAACAATTGAGCGATCGGGCATGATCACAACGACAGTAGGCCACGACTGCACCTGAAACGACTCAAAAACCAGGTTGCCACCTCCCTGAGTTCCGCTAACAGAGGGATAAGTGAGCCCGAAAATGCTATCAAAAAAAATAACCGATTGGTTATCATCGTTATAATTAATACCTACAAAGAAAGTATTTCCCGAATTTGAACCAAAGTATTCATATGATGCCTGAAAATCGGGCGCATAAGTCTGGCATGGGCCACAGCTTGTTGAAAAGAAATCGATCACAACAATTTTACCTTCATCTAGTTTTTTAAACAACTCAATGGTTTCGCCATCGATTGTTTTTACATGAAAATCAACGGCTACTTCCAGCAAAGTTTGCGATTGTAATTGCAATCCGAAACATAAGATAATAACTATCAGATAAATATGCTTTGTCATGTTGAAATTGAGTGAATGTTGTTTGCGACAAAAATAACAAATAAGACTTATGCCCCTATTTGTTCAGGAAATAAAGTGCGTTGATCCTACTTTAATAGCAAGTCTTTAAGTTTAACTGCCAGACGGGATGCTCCAATGCGGAACAGTTCGGGGTTCAGCCACGATTCACCACACAAAGCTTTGACAAGTCTGAAATAAATCAGGGCATCGGCAGGCTCAGCAATTCCTCCGGCAGGCTTAAATCCAACTTTGCGTCTGGTAATCTGATAATACTCGGCAATCGTATCGAGCATAATCATAGCAGCCTCAGGTGTTGCAGCCGGGCTCGTCTTTCCGGTGGATGTTTTCAAAAAATCAGCTCCGGCCAGCAACGCCAGTTCGGAGGCCTTTCTGATCAGATGGGGTTGGCTGAGTTCTCCGGTTTCAAGAATCACTTTCAAATGCGACTTGCCACAAATCGCTTTCACTGCATGTATTTCGTCGAACACCTGTTGAAATTCGCCACCAAGCATTGTTCCACGCGAAATAACCATATCAATCTCATCGGCACCCTGATCCAGTGCATACCTGACTTCATTCAACTTTAAATCAAGAGGAAGCTGGCCCGACGGGAAGCCACAGGCTACAGTTGCAATAGTCGTTCCGCTGTTTGTAAGTCGCTTTTTTGCCTGCTTTACAAACGGCATATAGAGACAAACTGCAGCTACCCCAATGCCAGGGGCCTTATGTTTGTAGTCCAGCGCCAGATCACAAAGTGAATCTATTCGGTCAGGATTATCCGACCCTTCCAGTGTTGTCAGATCCAAAAAGCTAAATATTTGCCGGTAAATCTGATTTAGCTCAAGCTCGTCAAGTGGCTGTTGAATGATCTCATCAACCCGCTGCCGGAGACTTTCGCTGGTTTCGTAGTAAGCCTTGAATTCCATAATAGTGTTTTTGCAAAAATAACCAAAAAGACTGACTGAAAGAGTTCATCATTCGTTACGATTTCGTAATCACTATCCATTTTCGTATAGAATAAATGGTTCAAAGATGATCATAAAAACTAAAAAATGAACGATCCGGATTTTTTAATAAACTGCCTTATTGAAAGTTAAATATCATGGGTAGTTTTGGCATGATGATTGAATATAGTGAAAAAACAAAAAGAATCACACATGTTTGGAATTAAGTTATATCCCTCAACCAAGCAACCAAAATACCACAAGTATTTCAAATGTGATCGTTGCGGGTATATTTCCATTATTAGAAATTCATATTGTCCGATCTGCACAAAAGACGGCCATTTAATCAAGATGAAATAAACCCACCAATCCACCAATATATATGAAAATTAATGAAGTTTACACCATGCAGGAAATCCGGGAATTCGGGCTTACCGAGAAGAGCGTGAAAGACATTCATGCAAAAGTATTCCTGAATGGTACAAAAGTTTACTTTTTTGAACCAATCACTACACAATCCTTACGGCTTTATTCAATCATTAACAAGCGATCCTTTTTCCTTTAATCCGCATTCACACCCGAATGCATTTTGCAGCCCGCCAATCAGAAAATCCCGCAACGAACCTGTTGCGGGGTTTTTTTATTCAAAATTTTTGACATTTGAAAACACAGGGTACAATTCCTTGGTGGTTCCGGCTACGAATCTACGCTCAACCACCGGATTAACTGATTTTCAGAACGAATCGCATGAAATGAATCACTAAAATGGTGGTTGAGCGTAGCCGAAACCACCATTAACCAGTCAAAACCACCGTCACCAAAAGCCACTTCAAAAATCAAAAATTAATGAATACCATATTGTATTGACGATCGATGAATTACGATATGCGATTTGTGATGTATGATTAACCCTTGTTAATCCCAGCCGAGAATACGATTAAAATCATACTCTTCCGGATTATTCAGGTATGCTTTTGCAGCTTCATAGTCTTCCTGCACAAGATATTGCATGCCATTTTCGATCACCATCTTCACCTTCTCGCCCTGCATATCAACCAGCCTTGGCCTTACCTTGCCATGCTCGTCCTCCACATCTTTCAGATAGAGTGGGGCACAGTGACCTGCCGGGTCCGATGTGACCATTGCAGCGGTTATTCCTGCGTCAAACAGTTGTTTAACGCCATAACCAAGCAAACCACAATACATCAGATCAAAAGCAGTTGGTTTAACACATCTGAGCTCGTAACCCAGTTCAACAGGCCTGCTCTTGATATTCAGATTCAACTCTTTGAGCCGATGCTGCAGCAGCAAATTGTAAATATGTGCCTTACTCACATTTCCAAGTTCGGGGTGCCCATGATCGTCAAAGGTGAAATTAATACCGGAAGACACAATTTCCTTGTCGGTCATAAAATGAAATACGCCCTCACTTACAACTGCAACACCGTATTTAATTCCAAGAAGCCTGCGCTTTACCATCGACGAAATTATAAGTCGGGTAATGCGGTCGAAAGTAACTTCCACCTTATTAAACATTTCGGGAATAACAATCATCGGAAAATGGCAGGCAGCACCAATGCCGAAGGCCAGATGCCCTGCTTCACGGCCCATTGCCGAAACCACAAACCAGTTACCACTTGTCCGGGCATCTTCATACACTGTCTGGGCTATTCTTACCCCCTCATCCTTAGCAGAATAATACCCAAAAGTAGGTGACCCCTCAGGCAAGGGCAAATCGTTGTCAATTGTTTTGGGAACATGCAGGTTCTGAATACTGAAGTTATTCTCAGCCAGAAACTTGGAAATCCTGTTTGCAGTCGATGCTGTGTCGTCACCTCCAATAGTTACCAGAAGTTTAACGTTGTTTCGAACAAAAAACTTTGTCGAAAATTCAGCATCCTTTGGTTTGTAACGACTCATCTGCAGGGCCGAACCGCCTTGTTTCTGTATGTCATCCGCAAAAGCGAAATCAAAATTGATCATTTCGGGCTGCTCCGAAAAGAGGCTTTTATAGCCCCCATGTAAACCGATTACACGGTATCCGGATTTGAGAAAAACCTTGGCCACTGTACTGATTACCGTATTGATCCCCGGTGCTGGCCCACCTCCGCACATAATAACAATTGATTCCTGCATGCTCATTTAGTTTAAAAGGAGCGCAAAGATAAGCATACCTTTGATTCGGAATATAGATTATTCGATCCTGTTGCACCGGTCAACACCATAAATAATGAGTCATTTGCAAAAATCCTTTTTTAAAAAGTTTACAATGTTAAAACAAACTGATATTCATTTTGTTGTACTGCAAAATGAAGGAAGCTATCTGCTAAAGTAATGCTTCGTAATAATTTTTGTTATAAATTTGTAATCATTCTAAATAATTCAACACAAAATCATGATCAACGTTAATGTATTCAAAAAAATCTGGATAGTACTTGTGATCGCATTGCTATCAGGGAATCTGACAGCACAGGTGGCCACGAATATAACAAATCTGGAACAAATTGCCATTGAAAGTGAGATACAATGGAAACAAATGCAAAAGAGGGCTGAAGCCTATGCTAAAGCCAATAATCTGCCGTTGCGACAAGAGCTCGAAGATGGAACAATTTTTCAGCTTGTGGATGTTGTTGATGGCATTCCCATGTATTACAAAACCCATAACCTCGGTGCGGCCATAACAACCCGGGCTAACCAATTATGGCTTGGTGGCAGTGTTGGCGTTGATATCTCAGGGGAAGGTTACAACAAAATTGGCATCTGGGACGGTGGTGCGGTCAGAACCACACATCAGGAGTTCAATAATCTTGGAGCAAGCAGGGTTACTCAGGTTGATGGAGCCTCTTCGCAATCCTCGCATGCCACCCACGTCGCCGGAACCATCATGGCTGGCGGAGTGAACAGCAACGCAAAAGGGATGGCTTATAAAGGTCAACTTAAAGCCTATGACTGGAACAGTGCTGAAGGCGAAATGACCATCGCTGCCATGAACGGGATGGAAATTTCCAATCATTCATGGGGATATATCCGGGGATGGAACTGGACCGGCAGCACATGGCAATGGCAGGGAAACGCCAGTATTTCGCCCACCGAAGATTACCAGTTTGGCTATTACAACAATAGTGCACGCGCATGGGATGCCATCTCATACAACGCTCCTTATTTCTTAATGGTGGTTTCCGCAGGTAACGACCGTGGCGAAGGCCCAAACAATGCCGGACAAGATGGTAATCCTGAGAAAGACGGTGGAACAGATGGCTTTGATTGCTCGGCTGACTGGTCAATTTCCAAAAACACCCTGGCCGTTGGTAATGCCTACGAAGTGCTCAATTACACCGGTCCGGGATCAGTTGTTATCAATTCGTCCAGTGGCTGGGGCCCGGCAGATGATGGCAGAATTAAACCTGATGTTGTTGCCAAAGGTACCGATGTTTACTCATCTACAGCCAGCAACAATTCATCGTATGCTTTCTACACCGGAACATCGATGTCGTCGCCGAATACAGCCGGTACACTTGCACTGCTTCAACAGCTTTATCAGCAAACCAACAATGGCGACCGGATGCGTGCATCAACACTCAAAGGGCTTACTATTCATTCTGCCGATGAAGCTGGTAACAATGTTGGCCCGGATTATAAGTTCGGATGGGGTCTTGTGAATGCCGAAAGAGCTGCCAATATTATTCTGGAAGACGCACAACAAAATTCGATAGATGAAATAACCCTTAGCCAGGGCGAAACCTATACCCGTAACGTGAGTGTTTCCGGAGGAAACCCCTTCTGGGTCACTATTTGCTGGACCGATCCGCAGGGCGTAATCCCTCCCCCCAGCCTCAATCCCCGCAATCCGGTGATCAAACACGATCTCGATCTGAAAATTGAGAACGAGGAAGGCACCGTATACTACCCTTACAGCCTTGATCCGGACAATCCAACCGCCCCGGCAACAAATATGTTAAAAAACTATGTTGATGTGGTTGAGAAAGTGTATATCGCCAATCCGGCATCAGGCACCTATACCATAACCGTTGATCATGAAGGCAGCTTGATTGCAGATCAGGTTTTCTCCATAATCATCAGTGGTATTGATGAATATGATGGCATACCCGAATGCTCACAGGATTTGATTTCACCTGAAAATCAAGATATGGATGTGTTTTTGAATCAATTGATCCAATGGGAGCCTGCCTCGTTTGCTACCAGTTATGATGTGTATTTCGGTACCGATGGAGGTGGGACAGCTACACCAACCAACATACATAATGGCACCAATTTTAACGAGAATTCCTTCCAACATCATATGCAGCCAGCCACAATGTATTACCTGCAGATTGTTCCGCGCAACAATGCCGGAACCAACGATGAATGTAGTACCATATGGTCGTTTACTACCATGCCGGCTATCAGTAGTTTTCCTTACCTAACCAATGTTGAAAATGTAACTGTTCCCCAATTGCCTCAATACTGGCAGTCGATCGACAATTCCAGCCTCAAATGGGCTTCTACGAATCTCATCGGCTTCAGTGGTTCAAAATCGGTATCGTGTTACAGCAACAACGGTCAGAATACGTCTTTCGACAACTGGTTGATCTCCCCCCCCATTGCCGTTGAGTTGGGAAATGAATATTTTGTAAGTTTCAAGTACCGTAGTTTCCTGCCCAACACTCCTGAAAAACTGAGTCTTAGATGGGGTATAACAGCCGATCCGGCTTCGATGACCAATGTTGCCTTTGAAAATCTCAGTTTTAATGATCCCAACTGGCTCGATGGAGAAGCATTGGTTATCCCTTCAGAAAGCGGGCATATTTTCTTTGGATGGTTTGCCAACAACAGCAATGGGTTGGGTGTATTTGTCGACGACATGAAGGTTGAAGACTGGGGAACAGTCGGCATCAGCACACGGAATGATGAACAGTTTAAGGTTTCATATCAGAACAATATTCTGCGTATCGAATCTTCTGTTGAAATGCCTGAAACAAGCATACAGATAATCAACCCTGCAGGACAGGTATTGTTTTCGGACAAGAGTGTCATCAACAACCGCTATACTACCAGTATTGCATTGAAAAACGGTACTTACATCATTAGATTGACCAGTAAAACAAACGAAAATGCAATCAAACTGATTGTTCGTTAATCATATAAATACATCAACTCAAATCCCGGCTGCAATTATGCCGGGATTTGTTTTTTCAGGCATTATCAAATTTTTCTTCCGGTCACATTTTTCTTGTTTAAATAGCATAAACACAAATGAAATCAGTCATATGAAAAAACCCATCCTTCTTTTCTTTGTATCAGTACTATGTTTCATGCAACTGTCATTCGCACAGAACACAACAAACAAAGAATTCCTGCTTGAATTTGCTAAGGTAAAAGAGCAGGAATGGAAGTCAATGCAGAAACGTGCCGAAGCCTACGCAAAATCAATGCAAATTGAGCTCCGCACCGAACTTGAAGACGGCACGATCATTCAATTGATCGATTTTGTTGAAGGACAAGCAGTGTATTACATCACGGATAATCTCGGTGCTGCCATCACAACACGGGCTAACCAGTTGTGGGAGGGTGGAAATGCCGGGCTGAGTCTATCGGGTCAGGGCTACGACAAAATAGGCGAATGGGATGGTGGGGCAGTACGACGCACCCATCAGGAATTTACCGATCAGGGAGCATCGCGCGTGATACAGGTTGACAATGCCAGCACGCAAAGTGCTCATGCCACCCACGTTGCAGGAACTTTGGTTGGCGCAGGTATTGTTGCAGGTGCAAAAGGAATGGCATTTGCAGGCACATTGCAGGCGCATGACTGGAACAATGCCGAATCAGAAATGGCAACAGCTGCTGCCAACGGACTCGAAATATCCAACCATTCCTATGGCCTCATTCGCGGATGGCGGCAGGGTAGTTCAGGATGGGATTGGTATGGAACACCTGATGTTTCACCAGTTGAGGATTACTTATTTGGCTTTTATAGCTCAAGATCAAGGGACTGGGATATTATTGCATTTAATGCTCCGAATTATCTGATAACCAAATCTGCAGGCAACGATAGAGGCGATGGCCCTTCAAATGCCGGACAGGATGGCAATCCCGAAAAAGACGGCGGAGCTGATGGCTACGACTGTATTGGCGATGGCGGGACTGCTAAAAACGTACTGACAGTAGGGGCGGTGAATGAAGTGTTAAACTACAATGGCCCATCGAGTGTGGTGATGAGTAGCTTCAGCGGATGGGGTCCCGCTGACGATGGAAGGGTGAAACCTGATGTTGTGGCCAAAGGCGTTGATCTGTATTCACCCGTATCTACAAACAACACATCCTACTCATCCTATAGCGGAACAAGCATGTCGAGCCCGAATACTGCCGGAACAATGGCTTTGCTGCAACAGCATTACCAGAACACACACAATGGCAATCCCATGCGGGCATCAACACTAAAAGGACTTGTGATTCACACTGCCGATGAAGCAGGAGTTACTACAGGCCCTGATTATAAGTTCGGCTGGGGACTCGTGAATGCTGAGGCTGCTGCCAACCTGATATCAGATGACAACCTGATGCAGAATGTGATTGATGAAATTACACTGGATGAAGGGATTGCCTATACAAGGGAAGTTACCGTTGGCGGCGAGCAGCCTTTCGTTGCAACCATTTGCTGGACCGATCCGGCCGGAACAATCCCCGCAGCTTCGCTCAATCCACGAACTCCTGTGATTACCAATGACCTGGATATCCGGATTATCGATGAAGAAGGCAATTCGTATTATCCTTACAAGCTTGATCCGGAAAACCCAACAACCGCTGCAACAACGAACAGCAAAAACTTTGTTGACAATGTGGAAAAGATTTTCATCAGTGATCCGATTCCCGGGAATTATACGATTGTGGTTGATCATGAGGGGCCACTTACCAATGGGCTTCAGGTGTTTTCGCTCATACTCACCGGAATTGATGAATACACAGGTCTCCCCTTGTGCTCCGATGAATTGGTTTCACCTCCTGACGCCTCTACAAATAACCTGATTAACCAGCTGATATCATGGTCCCCCGCCGGCTTTGCGACGAGTTACAATGTGTACTTCGGAACGGATGGCGAAGGTATGGAAACACCTACTAACCTTTTGAACGGAATCAATCAGCAAGACACATTTTTTGAATACCTGCTCGAACCCGAAACCGTTTACTACCTGCAGGTTATTCCGGAAAACAATCAGGGAGAAAATACCGAATGTTCTGTTATCTGGTCATTCGGGACCATGGCGGCAATTAACCAATACCCATATTTTGTTGATGTTGAGGACGCTGATCTTCCAGAACTTCCACAATATTGGCAGTCATTCAATTACAGCCAGGCTAAATGGGTAAGCACTGGGCTCATCGGATATTCGGGCATGAACGCGCTGGCCTGTTATCACACTTCCGGACTTATCCCTTTGAAACTGAACAACTGGCTCATTTCGCCCCCTATGCAGGTTGCCACAGGGAAGGAATATCGGATTAGCTTCTATTACCGCAATTTCCTTCCAGGAACAGCTGAGTCAATATCGGTCTTTTGGGGAAATGCACCCGACACTGCTTCCATGACAAACAAAGTGTTTGAAATGAATGATTTTTCGGATGACAACTGGATCCCTGGAGAGTTTTTATTTGTTCCGGAGGAGGATGGTTATGGTTTCTTTAGCTGGAAAGCACAAACATCATTTGGATATGGAATGATAATCGACGATATAATGATGGAAGACTGGGGAATAGTAAGTTTAGGTGAATTACATTCGGGGAACACATTCATCACAGTGCTGAATAAGCAATTGTGGGTTAAGAATCTAAATCCGGACCTGCAATATGATTTGCGTGTTATAAATAGCTCAGGTCAGATGCTGATGTCGAAAAGTATAAGTGCCCTCGAAGCGTATACATCAAGCATTGCCTTGCCCTCAGGAGTGTATTTTGTGCAACTTGTTGCCGGCGGCAAACATAACTCTCAGAAAATTATTATCAAATAATACCTTGAGAAGGGCTATTTCCGGATTACCAATTGCGCAGTAACGCGGCTTCGTTGCTCAAGCAGCACTTCGCGGTTACCGACCAGATTATCAATTATCGTCTGATCGTAGTGCCTGATAGTCAAAAGATCGAGGCCTGTGTTGTATTTCAGATAAAAATCAGACGAAACACTGTTTATTAATGTAAGCAACTGACTCTCGGAATAGTCGGTGCATATGGATAAACTGAGTGCGGAAGTCTGCAAAACATGAACAGGGATTCGAAGCAGGTCGAGCACACGAAATAATCGGTGCAGGTTGGACTCATTCATAAAGGAAAAATCGCGCGGGCTTATGCTGATTAACACCTGTTGTTCTTTCACAATGATTGAAGGAATGAGGGGATCAAAAACTGAATCATCAGAAATAATGCTGGGCGACAAACCGGGTTCTTTAAAGGATTGCACTTTGAGAGTGATCCCTTTGTTCTGCAATGGTTTGATGGTCTTGGGATGAATAACGGTGGCACCATAATAAGCCAGTTCGATTGCTTCGGCATAAGAAATCTGATCGAGCTTAACCACATTGGAAAACCTCTTTGGATCAGCATTCAGCAAGCCAGGCACATCTTTCCATATGACAACCTCAGTAGCATCCAGACACCAGGCAAATATTGCCGCCGAATAGTCAGATCCTTCGCGGCCAAGTGTTGTTGATTTGCCCTCATCTGTACTTCCGATAAAACCCTGTGTGAGCAGCCAGCCGTTGGCAGATATATGATGCCAGAGCTGTTCCATCTTTGGTTTGGTTCTGTCCCAAAGCACATTTGCCGACCTGAATTGTGCGTCGGTGATCACATAATCGCGCGCATCGGTCCACTGACAGTTTAGTCCTGTTTCGTTCAGAAAATGGCACACGATTACGGAGGATAACAACTCACCGAAAACAACCATCTGATCATACAATTCGTCAGCAGAAAGGTCTGAATCAGACCGAATATGCCTGAGCAGTTCGTCAAATAAGCTGTTTACGTCGTGATAAACAGGATGGTTCAAATCAGGAAAAAGACCAAGCATGATCTGGTGATGAAAAGCTTTGAGCTGATCAACCTCATCATAGCATGTCTGCTGTTTCAGCCTGCAAAGCGTAACAATACCCTCCAGTACATTGGTTGTTTTTGCCATTGCTGAAACGACAATGACAAGCGGCTGCCCTAGAAAACTCCGGAGAATATCGGCCATATTTCGAACCGAGCCGGCATCGTTTATGGATGCACCACCAAATTTAAATACTTTAACCATCAGGTATTATCTTATATAAATGAAAACATGGCAACACACATAAACGCCGGAAAGGCACAAAACAGTGTTTCTGTTTCGTCCAATGAAGCAGCAAAATTAAAGCTTTTCAGCAGAATTGTCATACATTTGCACAACAAGCTATTAAACCAACACTAACCTTACCTTTCGCGCATGAAAACCTTAGTAGAATTTATTTGGGAACAACAGGAAAACATCGGATCTGCCACGGGCGAATTCAGTCGTTTACTCAATGATATCGGTATTGCCGCAAAGATTGTTAACCGCGATGTTAACCGTGCGGGTTTGGCAGGCATACTGGGATTCGAAGGAAGCACTAATGTTCAGGGAGAGAACCAAAAAAAACTGGATGTTCTGGCTAATAATGAGTTTATAAAAGCTTTGCGAAACGGCAAGCAATGTGCAGCCATTGTTTCAGAAGAAAATGATGAAGTTGTTGTTTTTGAAGATCATATAACAGAACACGCCAAGTATATTGTTGCCCTTGACCCCCTCGACGGTTCATCCAACATTGAGGTTAATGTTAGCATTGGAACCATTTTCGCTATCTATAAACGCAAGTCGATTGGCAAAATCATCAGCATGGACGACATTCTGCAGGCAGGAACCGAATTGGTTTGCGGAGGTTATGTTATTTACGGTTCTTCAACCATGCTGGTTTACACCACCGGAAAAGGCGTTAACGGATTCACGTATGACCCTACTGTTGGATTGTTTATTTTATCGCATCCCAACATTAAAATAGGTGATGAAGGCGGCATTTATTCGATCAACGAAGCCAACTACATCTATTTTGCCGAAGGGGTAAAACGCTATATCAAATACTGTCAGGAGGATGATCCGGAGTCAAACCGGCCCTACACAACCCGGTATATCGGGTCGCTGGTTTCGGATTTTCACCGCAACCTGCTCCGTGGAGGAATTTACATCTACCCCGGCACAAAGAAAAATCCCAAAGGCAAGCTGCGACTGATGTATGAATGTGTTCCGGTTGCATTTCTGGCCGAACAGGCCGGAGGAAAAGCCTCTGACGGTTTCAGAAGAATCCTTGATATCCATCCTGAACACATCCATCAGCGTTGCCCGCTATTTATAGGTTCGAAAAAGATGGTTGAAAAAGCAGAAGCCCTCATGAGGGAATTCAGCCCTGAATTTGAAGAAATGTAAGACAGGAATCAAAAAGCGGGATTACCACCAGCCCAATCCAATAGCAATACGGATGTAAATCAGTCCTCCAGGTCCGGTAATGTACCAATTGTCGACAGGAACGTCCGTTTCAAGGCCATTCAGCCGGTATAAACCCGGGTATTCAACATTTTCGAGCATGATTTCATGGTCGGTCATACGAACCATATACTGAAATCCTCCTGAGAGCTCCACAGCCACTTTATGGGTGAGCATCCATTGACGTCCGACACCAATTCCATAACCAGCTGCTGAAAAGGCTTCATCTTTTTTATAGGTCACAAAGTCAGCTTCTGCATTCCGGTAATGCCTGAACGATAGTGGTCCGTTGAATGTGCCTGCCGTGAGCTGCAGGTGCACAAAAAAACTTTCAGGGGCAGTAAACTCACCTGCATAAAACCTGACAAAGGGACTCAGGCTTGCTCCTGTGTATTGCAGAAAATACCCATCCGCATAGGCTCCTGCAGAAAACCTGCGGAGAATCATGTGTTCATATTTTAATCCGGCCCTGCCAAGTGGTGTTCCACCCAGATCGAGCATAAACAGCTGTTGTTGAGCAAAACCGGGGATAGAGAAGCCAGTAGCTATAACCAGAAGACAAAAAGCCATGAATCGTTTCATACGCAATAACCATATTTCAGCCTGTAAAGTTAAACTTTTAACAAACAATGATCATGTTTCGGAGAAAAAATCAGGGTATTANNACAAACCAAAAAAAAGCCGGTCAAAAAAATCTGACCGGCATATAATTAGTGTTAAGTGGTATTATTTAAATAGGAGGCCAATTTTCAATCCTCCAGATACAGAAATGGGAAAGTCGCTGCCGGCAATAGAATAACCGTACATATAGCCGCCGTCATAATTATTGGTTGAAAAACCGTAGCCCAATCCTCCATAAATATCAATCAGGAATGCGTTGTCAAAAATCCATTGCTTACCAAGCACGAGTTGAATTGTGCCGGAAAAAACGTCTTCTCGAACCCTGTTTTGATAACCTATCCAATAGCCATTTTCATCATATTTGTCAAAATACTCCCATTGATTGTGGCTGAAAAATCCAAATGAAATTTCCGGTTTAACATAACTTCCCTTCAAAAGATGGGCATATTGCATGCCCCGCAAATAAAAATCGGGATCCTTAATAAATTTCATGCCGAACTTTACGAAAGCGCCTCCGGCATTGCGATCGGCTGCATCAAGACCCAGGCCGATAATACCCAGGGTGCCTTCAAGGCTTCGTCCGGGACGCAGGCTTCTTTCATAAGACAAGCTTGTGTTTCCGGTCAAAGGGGATAGAAAATCAATCTTCAGCGCATTCTTTTTGTTGTCCAGATAATTACCCGGATCGGTTAAACGCTTTTCAAAAGTCATTTCCTTACCATTCTCAAGCACCACTTTCGAAATGTCATCCTTCGCTATAACAAATAAAATATCCTGCGAATGATCAGGTAAACTGTACTTAATTTCATCCAGACCGATCTCTTTGATCTTGCAATGAATCATTTCATCATTACGCTTCAGGATTATATCCTGTGCCGTAATAAACTGAGAAACCCCAATCAGCAAAACAACAAACAACAACATTCTTTTTGCAGACATTTTATTTTTGCTTAAATAGTGAATGAATTATACTTTTCCATTAAAAGTCCGGATTTATGATCCCAACAGACTTAAAGATGGCAAGTATGGAAATTTAGTTGCATAAACTATGCCACAAATCGATCTGATGATAAAACAGGCTACAATCTATAGATGCAGGAAAGCTTTATGATGCGCGTTTGGATGGACTTTTCCTTTGCGAAGCATTTTCTGTGCTTCCACAGGAAGCTGAATAAACTCCCGGCATGCTACCGAACAACATTCAGCGTATTTTTCAGCACAAACCGTACACTGGATAAATAAGAGGTGGCAGGCAGGATTAGCACAGTTCACATGGGTGTCGGCAGGACTTTTGCATTGATGGCATCGGGCAATAACATGCTGTGTTACCCTTTCGCCCATGCGTTCGTCAAACACAAAATTCTTACCCCTGAACCTAACCGGCAGCCCTTGCTTACGCACCTGATTCACATAATTGATCACACCTCCTTTTAACTGAAAAACATTTTGAAATCCCTTATGCTTCAGATAAGCCGAAAATTTCTCGCAACGTATCCCCCCTGTGCAATACATCACAATGTTATCAGGCTTGGTTTCTTCCAGCATATTGATAATCAATGGTATCGACTCTTTATACGTGTCTACCTCAGGCAACACTGCACCTTCAATATGGCCTACTTCATGCTCATAATGATTTCTTAAGTCAATCACAAGGGTGTTGGGTTCATCTAGCTTACGGTTGAAGCTGTCTGCATCGAGGTGGTCGCCGACCTGATAAATATCGAAAGTGCTGTTGTCGAGACCATCAGATAGAATCTTGTGCTTCACCTGAATCTTTAGTTTGTAAAACGACTTTCCATTGTCGTCGATTGCCTTGTTGAGCAGCACATCCTGCATAAAACGATGAAATGACACAAAGCGTTTGAACACTTCAAGATTTTCTTCAGGAACACTAAGCTGAGCATTGATCCCTTCGCTGGCAACATAAATGCGGCCAAAAACGAACAAGTCAGAAAAACTAACGTAAAGCTCATCGCGAAAAGCCTGCGGATCGGGAATATGTACAAATTTATAAAACGAAAGGGTCACGCGCTGAAAGTCTTCTTCAAGCAAACTTTGTTTGAGAACCTGTTTATCAATTTTGTTATGTAGAATCATTCTAAATAAATTCAGGCGCAAAAATAGCACAAAATGACTGAAAGAACTATTGATAAACACTTCAGATTTTGAAAATAAGATCAGATTCGGACCCGTATTACGCCTTATTACAATCAATTGTGATCGCCTGAAAGCCTAATTCACAATATATCCTGATCATCCTCAATTCTTCGCTTAGGTTTATTTTTAAAATAAACTTCGATTTAGTTATGGAACTAAAAAACCTTACCTTTACCTCATTTACCGGCTTAAGCCACAACTTAAACTTTCATGAAAATTAAATTTCTGGGTGCAGCCCGTGAGGTGACAGGCAGCAAGCACTTGATCACGACCCTTAACGGAAAAAAAATCCTGCTCGATTGCGGCAGTTTTCAGGGAAAGGGTCTTGCAACTGACGGCAAAAACAGGAATCCAGGCGTTCGTCCGGCTGAAATTGATCATATCATTTTAACTCATGCCCACATTGACCATTCGGGAATGATCCCCTATTTCTACAAACAGGGTTTCAGGGGTTCGGTGATTTGCACTCATGCCACCCGCGATCTTTGTGCTATTATGCTGGCTGATAGTGGTTTTATACAGGAACAGGATATTCGTTGGTTCAATAAAAAACGTGCCCGCCATGGCCAGCCCCCTGTTGAACCCATTTACACCAAACAGGATGCAGAGAAATGTATGGAGTTGTTTATAGGGGTTGCCTATAACCGAAAGTTCAGGATTGATCCGAATATAACGGTAAGATTTACCCACTCCGGTCATTTGTTGGGAAGTGCGGTAGCCAGCATTGGTATTACCGAAGAAGGCCGGCTCACAAACATTGCCTACACAGGAGATATTGGCCGTCCGGAAAGCAGGTTATTACGTAAACCTGACCCTTTTCCTCAATGTGATTACCTGATATGTGAATCAACCTATGGCGACCGTCTTCACGAAGACAAAAAACAAGCTGAAAATTTACTGCTTACCATATTGAAACAAACCTGCGTGGAGAAAGGCGGAAAACTGATCATCCCTTCTTTCGCTATTGGACGTGCTCAGGAATTGGTGTTTGCCCTCAATAATTTTTACAATGAGGGGCTGCTCCCGAAAATTAAAATATATGTGGACAGTCCACTAGCAGTTAATGCAACCAACATATTTCGCATTCATCCTGAGTGCTTTAACAAGGAAGTTCTCGAAATCATGGAAACTGATCCCGACCCATTTGGTTTTGCATCGCTAACGTATATCACCAAGGTGGAGGAATCGAAAAAACTCAACGAATCGAAAGAGTCATGTGTTATCATATCGGCTTCGGGTATGATGGAAGCAGGCCGGATCAAACACCATCTCGCTAACAATATCGATAACCCAAACAATACCATTCTGGCAGTCGGTTATTGTGCACCCGATACCCTGGGCGCCAGAATTCTCAGAGGAGAAAAGAACATTTCCATTTTTGGGTTTCCCCATACCGTTAATGCAAGGGTCGAAAGCATTGAATCATTCAGTGGTCATGCCGACTACGCTGAATTACTTGAATTTCTGGCTTGTCAGGACAAAAAGAAAATCAAAAAAGCTTTTCTGGTTCATGGCGACCCTGAGGCCCAGGAATTCTTCAAACGAAAATTGAAAGACACCGGTCTGCGAAGAGTTAGTTCTCCGGAACCAGGTCAGGAGTATGAGTTGGAATAAAGATAAGTGTGTATTTTGCTGGTTTAAGTAAAATCACCCTTGCTGCCCAGTATAGAAAATTCAGAAATGATTCAAAACAAACTGTTTAAAAGGTATTGCGATTAATAATAAAATGATGCATTAAACCAGCAAACTGGAAGCAAAGTTTACATTCGTTTTTCTGTTTATACTATCAGGCATTATTTTAAGTTCTTGAGTTAAGACGAGTAAAAATGAATGGATATGCATTGCAATGCTTATCTAAACACCAGAAAAATTAAACCAATAACAAAATGAAAAAAAATAAGATGTTGTTCGGCTTTGCCCTGATCTTTATCCTTTTCAACGGCTGCAAAAAAGATAAAGATCCCAATTATGCTGAACTTTTAAAAGGCACCTGGGTAAACACACAGGTCAACGGGCACGAAGTTTTGACCGATGCAACTTTTGTCATGGAATTTTTATCGGACAATACCGAGATGTATGCATCGGGTGTTCAGATGGATGAGAACAACAAAAGCTGGCAGGAGAATTCTTTTTTTACCTACAGTGTCAGCGGAGATATGATCAGCATCACCAGCAATGATGAGGCTGGAAGTTTAACCCAGATGAAATTCAAAATACAATCCATTGAGAATGGTACGATAACCTACACAGTGCCCACATTCTCAATAAACGGCATTGAATTCCCCGACCAGAACACCTATACCTGCAAAAAAGTTACCAATGATTACAACGATGCGTTTACCGGTGTATGGTACGGGCGCTGCACCACTGAAGGCGCTGCCGACAGCTTGTATCATTATTGGGAATACTTTGCTGATGGAAGCTACAATTACTACTATCAGGACGAAAACAACAACTGGATAAAAAAGTCAGACAATGAAGGCCACTATTTTCTTTATGGTCAATTGATGGCAACCAATTATACCAACGACTTGATTAGCGGTGGCACAGGCCTGGCTTATGAATGCTGGAATTTCGCACTGGATGGAAATAACATGGTTTGGGCAGGCTTGCGAGAAAACAATATCATCATGAACTATGAAATGGTGAAAGTGCAATCACCTCCTGTAAGCTTGCGATAATTGGTACTTCGGATATTTTCATAAACAAACGATCTTGATTTCAGTCTCTAATTCTGTTTAAAACCTTTTCCGATTAAGCAGAAACCCAATGGTCATAGACCTAATTCCTTTTGCATCACCTAAAAGCCTGTGCAACCGTTTGCACAATCCAGCAGACTATTTCATTCGTGGTTTAACAAAATGACGCCAAAATTTGGTATCTTTGTCTTTGAACCTCACGAATATCAATTCCCATGAATTCTTTCAGAAACTTTCTCATCGCAATTTTTCTGGTT
>DITE01000049.1 GCA_002422725.1 Bacteroidales bacterium UBA6192 | reverse complement strand
TCGCCACCCCCTACAAAAACCCCTGACCAACTTTTTGGTTCAGGGGTTTTTTGATTTAGACCCTGCGTCATTACACTTAGGGCGGGATAGCCTATATTATTATGAAACTACCTCAAGACGTATTGTTGAGGTGGAGAAAGTGACATTCAGTTATCATCTAACCACGATTAGTTTTACTGATTCTTTCCTGGTGCCGTTTTCTGAAAGATTTACAAAATAGATTCCTGCGGAAAAATCAGCCAACGATATTGTCTTCTGAGCATGTGTATTTGCCAGATTAAACGATAACAACTTTCTATCGTACAGGTCTGTAATGGAAATAGTGGCTTCTCCCTCAAAACGGGACAAATCATATTCAATGATACAGTAATCGCTTGCCGGATTGGGGAAAATTTGTAGGATATTCGTCAGGTTTGTTTCTGCCTTGATTTCCTGATCGCCAACTATCAACCCGCAATTGTCCTGCACAATGGTATCCGAAACAATTTGATATGGGCAAAGGCTGTCATAGTTAAACAATTGGCTATAAAGGGTATCACTTTCAAGTTGTTGGTTGAGTTTGAAGAGGTAAGCATCGAAGTTCCCGTTGTTGTCGTTTATATTGGTGAAATACAACAACTTACCGTCAAAAGTAACTTCTGTTGCGGCCAGCCATTCATTTTGTAATAAACCGGTTTGCCGGATGATGTTGCCCAAGGTGTCTATAATGACCGCTTTCGGCCCGCCAACCAGTACGTTACCCCATAAGGCACTGGCCATAAGTGTGCTGTCGGTAACAAATTTGGCTTCTATCATTTTACCGTACTCGTTGGGTTGAGCCAGGTCGTAAATCCCCACAACATCCCCCGACATATCCATTTTAAGTAAAGCCGGGGCATCGCCGAAGGGTGGGTGGTAGTAATGACTTAATGATGAATAAAAATAATTACTATCAGGACCTAATACCGTACTCCAGGCCATACCGCCCTTGTCGGACACTTCTTTATGTACCACTGTTTCCCACTCGAAGTTACCCAGTGAATCCGTTTTTATATAATAGGGCTTATCCCACCAGGAATGAGGAGGATTGGGGTCTTCATAGCCACAGTAACCTGAAATAAGGAATCCCCCATCCGGCGCCAGGGTGAGATTAAAGGCATCTTCATTGTGAAGGGAGGTGTCGGAACTGTTATAACATTCTTTCCACAACATATCACCAGAGACATTAAATTTTGCCAGACATATCCGGTCGGTTAAATAGGTGGAATTCATATACCTTAATACCACCACCAGCCCGGCATCCGGAGTAACCACCAATGCATTGGAAAAGTTGATTCCATCCTCCACAAATACCCGGCACCATTGTTTTTCGCCACAGGCATTCAACTTCATGATCAGGGGGTCATAGCTTTCCTCATTGTAATAACCTGTTAAGCCTATTAAATAAATATCCCCATAAGAATTTAAGCCTATATCAGCTAATAGAACAAGGGAGGAGTTTTCCGTGCCAAACACTTTTTTCCAAAGCATTTCACCATTAACATCAGTCTTTATCAGCCAGTTATACGAGGGGTAATTGGGACCAAATCTTCCGGACAGCAGATAACCTCCATCATAATGTTTCAACAGGCTTTCAACAAAGGGGTCTTCACCTTCCAGGTAATTATTTACCCAGCGGCTTTGTGCCACAAGGTTTATCTGCATCACCATCGTAATGAGTATAATTGGAGCAATATTTTTTAATACGCTTATCATTTAACCACGATTAATTTTACTGATTCTTTCCTGATGCCGTTTATTGACAGATTTACAAAATAAACTCCTGCGGAAAAACCGGCTAATGAAATTGTTTTCTGGGTATGTGTATTTTCTGGGTTAAACGACAACAGGTTTCTGCCGTACAAGTCAGTTATTGCAATATTGGTTTCTCCTTCGAACATGGACAAATCATATTCAATGATGCAGTAATCTCCTGCCGGATTGGGGAAAATCTGTAAGATATTCGTAAGGGTTGTTTCTACTTTGATCTCCTGATCGCCCACTATCAACCCGCAATTGTCCTGTACAATGGTATCCCAGGCAATTTGGTGCGGGCAAAGGCTGTCATAGTTAAACAATTGGCTATAAAGGGTATCACTTTCAAGTTGTTGGTTGAGTTTGAAGAGGTATACATCAAATTGATCTTCATTTTCATCGTAATCTTGAGTGTAAAATAGTAGTTTATTATCTAATGAAGTTTCTGTACGTGCCATATAGTCATTTTGCAGCAGAAATTCTTCATCAAGCCGATTCCCTATAGTATCAATAATTACTGCTTTTGGCACTCCACTGATAATTGTTCCCCAGGCTGCACTGGAAACAAGGGTTGAGTCAGAAATGAATCGAGCATTTGTCATTTTTCCAACAATATTGGGAGTTGCAATATCATACACATCTATTACGTTCCCAGCCAAATCCATTTTCAGTAATGCAGGTGCAGATGTCCCATTTCGATAATAGTGACTAATTGATGAATAATAATATTTATTATCTGGACTAACGACTGTCGTCCATGCTTCACCTTCAGCGTTCCACGGATGATGACCAGAAACAGTTTCCCAAATAAAATTACCAAGTGAATCAACTTTAAGAAAATATGGACTCAAATATGCAAGTGTATCTTCTGGGTTGGAGTGATAGCAAAAACCAGTAATTAAAAAACCCTTGTCAGGTGTTGTTATAATTTCCATACCCATTTCATTTCCTTTCATCGAGTCTGCAGTATTGTAACACTGTTTCCACAACAAATCCCCTAAGCAATTGAATCTGGCAAGACAAATTCTGTCGCCCATGAAAGGTTCTCCTGTAAATCCTAATATCATGGCACAGCCACCGTCCGATGTGGTACAAAGACCAAAACCATAATCAGGATGATCCGGAGTAGTAAAAATCCTGCACCACTGCTTTTCACCGCAGGCATTTATTTTCATTAACATTGGATCAGCATAACCGAAAGCATCTTCGATAGTTGTGCTGCCACTTAAATATATATCGCCGCTATTATTCATGCCCATTCCATAAAGAAGGATCGTATTTATTCCCTGTCCTATTATTTTCTCCCATATTACCTCACCATTAATATCCGTCTTAATAAGCCAATTATATCGGGGATAGTTTGCATTTATAAGTCCTGTTAATAAATATCCCTGATCGTATGATTTTAGGATATTAATGTACGGTGCATTTATATCATCATGGTAGGTTCTTATCCAGCGGGTTTGTGCCATTGCATTGCCCGTAAATGCAAAATAAGCAATAAGTATAATAATCTGTAGGGATTTCATGATTTCTATTTTACAATGACTACTTTGTTACTATCAATCATCTTGCCATTGCCAATGAGTTTGAGGACATAAGTTCCTGCACTACACCCATCAGTAGGAACAATAATTTGCGATTGTTTGTCTGACAAATCAATTTTTTTTAGTACGTTTCCTTCAATGTCGCTTAGTGTAATACAGGCTTGGGTAACATCTCCCTGAAGTAAATACACGGCTGTAAGGTAACTTACGGCAGGATTGGGGAAAACCATTAGAAACGAGGGCTTTTTGTTCTCATTTTTACCTTTTAAATTCCAGATGGGTTTCACCTTAAAAGTGGGTGGAAAATATACAGGTTCCTCATACAAAAGTTCCCCTGCACGGATAAGCATATTCAATGCATAGGTACCCGGTTTTGTTTTCAAGTAAGAAGCAATGTCAAATAATTCATTAATTTGAAGACTGTCAGGAAGGAGAGCATTTGTTTTTTTCATTTCCCATTGAATTGTCAACAGATCAGCATAAAGCGCATGAACCACCGCTTGCTTTTGAGTAAGATTAAAATTCGTGTTGATGTTCTCTAATGTTGTAAAAGCGTTAATAGAATCATTTCTGTTTACGTATAACATTGCTAATTCGTAATGGGGCTTTTGATGCTGCTGGCTTTGCAAGAGGACAATGGTGCTATCTGTAGATGCGGCCTGGTTCAAGGTGTCGCTTCTATAGTATTGTAACAGTCTTGTCATCGATTTATCTCTTTTGGTTTTGTGCAATGCAAGCCGCTGTTCGATAAGCTCTTTGGAGCCATAAACTGTAGCCCCTTGCATGATTTCATCCATCATATAATCGGGCATTGGATTAATGCGGCCATTGATAGTTTGTAGTACTTCACGTGATTTTGCTGATTGCGGATTGGCCGTTAAAATATCCCTGATCATGGCATTGGGGAGTACATTTTCTTTATAGATGGCCGATTTCAATACAGTGTCAGATAAGTAAGGAGACTCGTTTAATAACAATTGCCTTATTTCCAAGGCTTCCCCCGGGAAGCTTAATTGCACTTCCCAGTTAAGGTTTTCAGTATCACCTCCGTCAACCAACATGTTTAAGGTATCGGTATATGCTTCGGTAGTTACAGTTTCAGTCATTAACAAGCTTTTCTCTAAATCTGAATTTATACTGCTCCCAATATTTGTCGGACAAGCATTAGCTTTGGAGTAATACTCTACACTCGGATCAACAAAAAGTTCAATGTGTGTCGAAGGAAATTGTGGGTAAATGGGGTCAGGTTTTAACTTAAATCTTTGACCATTGTAAATACCATGATAAGTATAAATAATCGGATTACAATCTTCCTCATTAAAATAATTTATTGTGTTATCGTATTTGGCCGAAAACGTATTACCAGCAGAAATAGTTGGATCAGGTTCGATACCAGGTGGAGGTTCAGGGGCAATATCACCCTGCATTAGGGCAATCCCTTGATATGTTGATGATCCCTCATCAGAGACTACATATATATCAGTAACACACTCATTAAAATCATTACATTTAATGCACAACCCTGCCCCTTCGGCATCCCGGTTTTCACCTATGGCTTCAATACCCACCGTTAGTTTATCAAAACTGTTGTTGTATAATTCGTTGGGCTGTTGGCCAGAGTTGTTAACAACTATCCCAACACATTTCTTCGATAGAAGTGAAGAGTAAGGAAGTTTGCTATAAAATTGATTTTCTTCGATGGTAAAATTACTTGATTGGTTATCAAGGTATAAACCCACTAGCGTTGTATCGTCATTGTACTTGGAGAAATTATCATGCACCCTGAATTCGTTTTGGGTAATCACCGAAGTTTCGATGGACGACAGGTAAATGCTCCTTTTGTTGTCTTCGAATACCGATGAGCGGATACTCATGTATTCGGACTTACGTCCCGAAAGGGCCCTTATTCCATAATCAAATCCTTTAAAAGTGGATTGTATAGAACCGCCGGTCGGATAGGGAGGCAAGTCGGTTTGTGAAACAGAAAACCCACTGTTGTAACTATAAATGCCTTGTGTAGTATTTTGAAAAATTGACACAGGAACTTTATTTTCAAAATTTGAACCTCGTATCGTTATACCTGCAACGCCGTTAAAGTAGATTTGAGCTTCCGGGTAAATCTGGTCGTTAATAAAATGCGCTTTGTTGAATCGGCTCCAGTTAGTCTGGGGATAACTCTTGTCAGGATAAAAATTCTCATAGGGATAGAAAACAACACCTTCTATACAATTTTCAATGTTTCCATCATTAATAATTACAATGCCCCCACTCGTTGTCAAATCAGCTATGTCGTTTACATACCTGATGGTTTCAATGGCTTGTTTGGCATAACTGATTTTGCCGCCGTTGATTATTCTAATTACTCCTTGTTCTTGTCTAACTTGTGGAGGATTATAATATTGGGTTTTGTTAATATCTCCCCAAACATCAACACCTTTCCATGATGTATTGCACAATGAAGTCAAGTGGCCTCCATCAATGATAAGGGTTCCGCCTTTCTCAACAAACAGGTTTGCATCCTGAGAAAAAGCAACATTTCCTGTAATGGTTAACACAGCATCTGTCTCTACAATCACATCACCTAATTTTATCATGGTTCCATCCCATGAGGTTGATTCTTGTACAGATTCTATAGCAATGTTTTCTGCACACTCAGCAAATACGATGGTGAAGATGAAATCCTCCATGTCATCTTCATCCAAATGGATGGTAACCGTAACCATCTTGGTTTCCGTGATGGGCTCATTGAGTTTAAACTTGATACTAAAGGTAGTGAAACCGTTTCCCATAGGTATGGTTTTACTCAATACATCTGACTCCACTGAAAAATCATTTTGGGTATTATCGTTCAAGGATATAGTTCCTTCGCCGAATAAATTAGGCATAAGGTTTAATTGGGCTGTTCCCGTGTTTGTTATTGTAAAGGTCAACACCTCTTCATGGTCTACTGGCCAGGCTCCGTTATAAAAGCTATAAAAACCGTTTTGATGAATTATACTATTACCTTGTTTGACCATCATCACAGGTGCAACAGGAACGCTGAAATAGTTATCATCAAAGGGTCCGAGACGGGGATTTGAATCGTCGCTGTCCTGAGGCATGTTTTCATCACCACAATTATCCATTCTAAATCCGACTCCCCAGTTATAATAGCCATCTTGATCATAATCCCTACAATTACGCTCATAATCATTACCAATTAATTGGTGCATTCCGAGATTTATTCCCTGGTCTACGGCATGTGTTTGGTGCATGACGGCAGTTGATGAAATTCTCATTTCCCGGATAGTATTATAACTGTCTTTATAAATCCAAATCGTTGTATTTAATTCAGCATCAAATCTATACCCAATTAAAAGCATCTCATGATTAAAATTCCCATCCAATAACCACTGAGCAAGTGGGCCATACCTTATTAGTTGTGACTTAATTGAGTCAAATTTGCCATAATTGTCTACCGTTTTATACTCGTCAATTTTTATTTTAATGTCAGGATTTGAACAGATTGAATTTCCAGACGAACAAGGAGGCTCATAGATATAACATTCTTCATTTACAATACCATAATCTCTTACTTTATTTAATGCAATGCTTGGACGTAATCCACCGGTGGTACAAACACCTGAACATCCACACCAAACATCCATTTCAGATAAATCTAATTGATATTGACTATTAAAATATAGGTTTGTCATAGATTCAATCAAGGAGGTAATGCCAAAGGCAGTACAGGAAAGACACGACCCCTGACTTTTTAACAATGGTGTGATCCAACCGTAAGGTCCTCCATAGTAAATATTTCCTGCCTCATTTATATTTGCCCCATGTCTATCTCTCCAGTCAAAATTTTCAACTATATTTGAAACATAACTTTCATCCTGATACTTCGAAATATAATCGTAGACGCCTTCAATATAATATTCAAATCCTTGAAGATTATAATAATCCCCAAACTGATTTGCTTTTTCTTCATAAGTCATTTCAACCACAGGTGTATGTCCAGCAACCCAATTCCATCCTTTACTTAATATATTGGAATTCATGTTTTGTACTTTCAAAGTATCATTCAATCGCTTTGATTGATATCCCAATAATTCAGAATTTTCAACAAAATGGGTAAAATAAGTTATACTTGAAATGATAAAAGATGCTTGATTAACATAAATTATTAATGATACTGGCTTAATCTCATTTAAATAGCATGTCTCATCACATATGTTCGTAATATCAAAATTCATACTTGTCGTAATGAGTGGATAGGCTTCGTGTACCATATACTTAATATTATTCTCATCAACAAGAACCATTCGGACAAGACTCGTGTCGCTGTACAGGGTAATATGTCCGGAAACGTTTAATCCGTAAATAGAATCTACCTGGTTAAATGGGTAAACTACTCCATTTGTACTAAAGGTAGTATCAATCTGAATTGTTTGCGCAGTTGCCAAAGATGAAAAGCTTAAACAAAGCCATATCATTGTGATAACAGCCTTGGTTTTGAAATTTATTTGATGTGCCATTTTGTTAGAATTTGGGTTTGAAGATTGCTACTGCTAAATTAGTAACTATATTTACACATTGTTAATCAAATAAGTAAATGTTTGATAACTTTCTTGAATAGTTTAACGCTGGCTTGTATTGTCAAAATGGCATAGTGGAAAGCTCTATACACTTCCCCATTCAATATCGACCCCTTTTGTCTGCCCCCTGCCCTGCCCCACTTCCCACAAATCTTGCCGCCCCTGATAAACCTGCCTGAAAAGTAATGCACTTATACAATATATCCTTAATTTCGCCATTCTATTCTCAGAATCATTGTATGACTTGCAGAAAACCCATATTATTCCTGTCTATCTTATTGGTATATTGCTGTTTATATCCTAACAGCACCTTTGCATCCAATGACACTATCCCCAAGACACAACTCGACTCTACACTCGTAAAGTATTATCATGTGTCGTTTGACAGTCTTTTCCTTACTTCAGGGAAATTTATCGACACAAGCCTTTTCAGTGTTAGCGATCCCGACATACTGCAACGGTCAATGAACATATTTTCGACCCTTTGCAATGCCGGATTGGCCCATAAAAGCCTGTATTTTAACCCTGTTTTTAACAATGGATTTGATCTTGTCAGTCATGCCTTCGATCAATACATCCGCAATCACAAATCGATACGGTATCTGATACCTAACCAGCCATTTTCGAGTTTGTATTATATCATGGGCTCGAAAAAGGAGCAACAGCTTAATGTCAGCTTCGGGCGTGAGCTTGCTCCCAGACTCTTCGTTGGAATGGAATACTATCTGGTAAACTCTCCCGGACCCTATAAAAACAGCAAATCCGACAACAGGGCAGCTTATTTCACCCTCAGGTTCAACACCAAAGACGAGCGATACGCTGTTGCAGCAAATTATTACAACAACAAGATTACCGTTCAGGAGAATGGAGGCATCGTCAATGATGCTCAGTTCTTTGATAATCTTGAATCCGACCGGAGAATTATAGGCATAAATCTGGCCGATGCACAAAACCAAATCAAAGAAACCGGTTTCGGGCTGGAACAATATGTCAACCTATCGCCGGCTGCCAATGAAAACGATTCGATCCGGTCGATGCTCAGCAGAATAAAGGCCGGAAGAATTACACACCGGCTCTCCTATCACCGGAACCAGATGCTTTTTTCAGAAAAAAGCCCGCTGGCTGATTTTTATGCTGATTATGACACAGCCATAAATCAGGAAAAGACCCATGATTCAATTTACCAGCACGCCTTTCGAAATAGCATTCAATGGAATACACTCGGATATAAAAAGTACGACGGTGATGTTCCATTTTATCTCGCTGCAGGAGTCGAGCATGTGTATCTGCGGCATAAACCTGATTCAGTTTTAACATTCAGCTATTCCCAACTTAATCCTTTTGCTTCTATAAGAATCAGCGTTCTCAAATCAGCTTTTCTTGATGGCTCAGTTAAACTCATCAGTGGCGAGCAAAATCAGGGCGACCTGGAAATGAAAGCTAACCTGACACAATACCTTGGCACAAAAACTAAAAATGCCGGCAAACTCTTTTTCCAGGCAAATCTGATCAATCAGGAACCCTCCTGGCTTTATAAAAAATTCGAATCAAACCACTTCAGATGGGAGAATAACTTTTCGAAATCGAGATTTCTCAATCTGACAGGCTCCTATTCCCTGGTCGGTATTACCGCAGGCGCAAGCTGGCAATTGATTGACCGTTATGTTTACCTGAACAAAGCTGCTGTTCCTCAGCAATTCAGTGGCACAGCAACCATTTATTCACTGTTCAGCAATCTGGATGTCAGGCTTGGACGATTTGATATCAAAGGAATCATACGGTATCAGAAGACCAACAATGATACCATCATTCACCTGCCGGAATTTTCGACCCGAATAAAATTTACCTATAGCCAGGCCCTGTTCAACAACGCAGCTATCATACAACCCGGCTTTACATTTACCTATTTTTCTGCTTATTATGCCGATACCTATATGCCCGCCTTGAGATCATTCTACCTTCAGGATAGCAGACTTACAGGGAACTACCCCTTTCTGGATGTGTTTGTAGCTTTAAAAGTAAAAAGAGCAAACATCTTTCTTCAATATGCTAACATCATTGGCCTTAGTGGCTATTATCAATACATGATGGTGCCTCATTATCCGATGCGCGATCCAAGATTCTACTTCGGGGTTAGCTGGAGATTTTATCAATAGGTCTCCTATTTAATGCCGCGTTCCCTTTTTATTTTTTCGTAGGCCTCGTTAATGCTTTTAAACTTTTCTTCGGCGGCCTTTCGCACCTCTTCGCCCAGATGACTCACTTTATCGGGGTGAAAGTTGATGGCCATATCCCGGTAAGCCTTTTTTACTTCCTCGTCACTGGCACTGCGACTAATCTCGAGAATCTTATAGGCACTATCAGCATCTTTCACAAACATGGCTTTTATGGAGGCAAAATCTGCTGATCTGATTCCAAGGCGAAGGGATATCTGTGAGATAACTTCCATCTCGGCCTAATGAACCGAACTATCAGTAAGCGTAAGACTAAATAAGTAACGTCACATCTGTAGTTTAATCATATATTCCATAAAATGACTTATTTGGCTGCAAACTATTTCCAGTTTATTATCCTGTTTCAAAACGCAAATGATCAGTATTATATGTACATTAATTTTCAATATTAGTTTTTGCAAATCAGTGCATTCACTTTTTTAAAACAGCTATTACACCAAGTTGAGCAGAGAAGCAAAGAGTTACAAGGAACATAGCTGTGCAGAGCAAATTACCTCACCACCACCACATTTCCTATAACAACTTGTTGTTTAGAGTAATCAGGATAGGCTGCAAATACAATCCGATAAACGTATGAACCTCCGGGAACCGGTTTTCCTTTAAACGTTCCGTCCCAGCCCTGGCTGATGTCGCTGGTTTCGAACATTAACTCGCCCCAGCGGCTGTAAATGGTAAGCTGATACGTTCTTACCAGATCGTAGTTTTCAACGGGTTTGAACACATCGTTCAGGCCATCGCCATTGGGCGTGAAGGCGTTGGGAAGGTAGAATGATCCGTCACCCCATAGGATAGTAACTGCGTCGGCTGATTTGCAGTTGTGTGCTGAGGCAACTTCAACAGCATAAAGGCCTTCCTGGTCGATCTGAATGGATGCGGTGGTGTCGCCGGTGTTCCATAAATAACTTGCATAGCCGCTCCCGGCATCTAAAATGAAACCCGGTTCGGCATAAATAGTGTCCTGATCTGCGAGGGCGATTATGGGCAATGGGGAGACGATAAGCTCAAAGTTTTTGCTTTCAACACAATTGATCGTGTCGCTAACGGTGAGCACATAGGTGCCTGACTGACTGAGGGTAATGGGGTTGAATTCAAATTCAAATTCTTCGCTTTCAAACCCGTTGGGGCCTTGCCAGAGACATCTTATGTCGCCTGTGCCACCTACAACCCAGGGCATGAATATCACCCGGTCGCCTTCGCAGGTAATCCGCTCACTTCCCATGATGATGGTCGGACGTGTATAAATCCTGAGTGTGCCAACATGGTACCTGGCACTTATTTCATCGAGGTGCTCGTTGTAGAAGACACTTTCGCCGCCCGTGGCTGCCCATTCGATACCCGACAGCCCCTGTTCTTTTGCACCAAACACCAGCTCGAGCAGGGTAGCGTTGTCTTCCAGGGTGGCAGGGGCATCGCCTTGCCAGCTGATGACAATCTGATTGGTTCCTGCAATGGTTCCGGCTGTCAGGCTGCTCCCCAGTAAAGGGTTAAGGTTGATGAAGCCATCGCAGCTGAGCAGGGTGGTGTCGTAGATAATTGTTAGCTGGAACTTGAAGATATCTTTGAAATTTTCGAGCTTAACCGGCACCACAGCCGCATTGCCGATGCAGGTGTAGCCGTTTCCGGCAATGGCTTCGATGATTTGCAAAATCTGGCGCTCAACAACAGCGGTGAAGCTTGTGTCGCAGCCAAAATCGTCTTTTACCTGGCAGAAATAAGTCCCCGAAACAAGGTTTGAAAATTGCCCGTCGTCTGTCTGGAAAGTGGTTCCGTTATCAATGGAATAATGGAGCTGCCCTGAACTTGTACTTGCTGATATATCAATTTGGCCGTTTTGCATATAATCCGTTTCGTGGCTTGTGGTTACCTCCGTAACATCGGGTCCGGGAAGGTTCTGGATGGTTACCGGGTTGTTTTCAAACACGCTTTCGCAGCCTAAAAGGTCTTTTACCCGGACGAAATAGTTATCGGCAGGCAGGTTTTCAAACAAGGGGTTTCCTGTTTGCCAGGAACTTCCGTTGTTAATGGAATAAAGCAAATTGGCCGGGTCGCCCGAAACAGCCGTAATGTTGATTGTTCCTATGCTCTGGTTGCAATGGGCATCTTGTGTTTCCACTGCCGTGATGTTAATATCGCCTGAATCTTCTATGTTGTAGGCATTGGATATGCTCAGGCAGCCGTTTCCGTCGGTGATGTGCAAAAAGTAGTTGCCTACAGGAAAACCTATCAAATCAAGTTCTTGGCCTACCTGATTTCCATCTCCATCGAACCATTCAAATGATAGCGGCTCAGTTCCCGAAACAGCAAGGCCGGTGATCCTTCCGTTGCTTGCCCCGCAGCCGGTTGGGAAAATGCTGAGCATATCTTCGTTTATGATGGCCTTTGGATGCATGCCCACATAAATGCTGTCCCTTGCCCTGCAGCCTTCGCTGTTGGTTACCTGAACCCAGTACCAGCCGGTATCGGACACGATGATCTGGCGGATATTGTTGCCGAAAATGCCATTGCTCCAGGCAAACATGCCTTCATCGTTTCCGGCATTGAGGGTGATTTCGGCCATGTCACATTTCAAGGTATCAGGCCCCAGGTCGGGAGTGGGCGACCCAATGACCGTAACCACCCTGGAGGTTTGCTCTACCCTGCCGTTTGGGTATTGTACGACCACTTTTACCTCGAACCCGCCTCCCTGGGTAAAGTAATGTACCGGGTTCAGATCAAACGAAATGCTGTCGGCCCCTGCCGCCGGGTCGCTGAAACTCCAGCGGATATAGGCAGGGTCGGGCATGAAGTTCGATTGGAAATAAAGGGGTTCTGACGAGCAACGGCCTTCCCATTCAAAACGGTAGAGGTAATCAAGAAGGGTGTTGGATAAATTTTGTACCGCACCTGTTTCAGGAAAATATTCCAAAACATCCGCCTCATAGTCACAGTCAATGCCCCTTTTCCAGGGCTTGTGGATGACACTGACAGCACTTGGAGTAACAATCCAGTGAGTACTCGAGTAGATTTTACCATCCCTTGCTAATTGCAGGTCACTGCCACCTTGATCTGTAATGAGCATCTTCGAATTAAGAAATTGTGCCGAATCTTCTATAAGGGGCATATCAAGTTGGTAAATATAAAAAGTTGGATCATCATCAACATGATGTTGTAATGTAAGGTAAAGCAGTTTTGAATCAGGCGAAAATTCCAATGACCGGATTGGGTCCTTATCAAAACTTTTACTGAGCAGGTAATACATGTCTTCAATGTGGCCACTTGAAGGATCGAAGCGGGCAATCTCAAGCCGGAATTCATCTTCTAATAAATCTGTGTACGACCCTCCATGGTTATCAAATGCCGAAAGCAGGTACTTTTTATCATAGCTTAATTTCATAGAACCTCCTGAGTTTACAAAAGGTCTGTGGGAGGCTGCGCTAATTGCAGGGGTTTCATTAATGCCATCCGGAGTAAGCAAAAAGGCTGCATAGGCATCGTCCAGGCTTTTTCGCGTGATAACCCAAATGTCAGTACCGTTTGTATGTTTAACTGCCGTTAATTTCTCAAAGGCATCCCATGCTGCATTTAAAAGGACATTTTTTGCTGCCGTTACCCCTCCTTTGCCATTGTCCAACGTAATATCCACAATGGAATAATGCAGCCCGTATGTTGATGGAACCCACCCTAAATGACCTACGGTAAATACATAATATAAATTGGTTGATCCGGGTTTTTGAAGAATAAGGGCCCCCTGGGTTGACATATGACGGCCAACCAAATCATCCCCGTTTAACATAATCTGTCTGTCGGCATTCCATATTTTTTGCCCATTCGAAAACATTAAAAAATTGCCCGTCGAATCACAGATACTCGAAGCGGCCGAAACAGTATGGGTGAACCCAATAAGCGGTATGGGAATGCCTGTATTGAAATCAATTCCTGCATATTCACCAAAATACCAAACATTGGCTTCGTTCTGGGCAGTGGAATACAATGAAAAAACGAACAGCAACAGTAAAGGCAAAGCTTTTCTAATTAGTTTTTTCATCATCGTAAAGATAAGAATTGCAAGTTTACGAAAAGGACATCCAAAAATACTGAAAAAAGTAGCGTAAGTCAATAGCGGCTAAATCTTATTTGATGTATTGTTTTATTGATTCTGAATCCATTATCACTTTGTGTAAACTGTGATAGCTGTTGCATGGAGAGCCACCAAGAAGACACTAAGCTCCACAGAGAAACATATTATGAGTGAAAAGAATTTATTGATTCTGAATCCATTATCCCCCTGTACAAACTGTGATAGCTGTTGCACGGAGAGCCTCCAAGAAGACACTAAGTTCCACAGAGAAAAATAGCTGTGCACAGCAAATTACCTCACCACCACCACATTTCCTGTAACAACTTGCTGTTTGGAGTAATCTGGGTAAGCAGTAAACACGATGCGGTAAATGTAAGAACCTCCGGGAACCGGTATTCCTTTAAACGTTCCGTCCCAGCCCTGACTGATGTCGCCGGTTTCGAACATCAACTCGCCCCAGCGGCTGTAAATGGTAAGCTGATAGGTTCTTACCAGATCGTAGTTTTCAACAGGTTTGAACACATCGTTCAGGCCATCGCCATTGGGCGTGAAGGCATTGGGAAGGTAGAATGACCCGCCACCCCAAAGGATGGTAACGGCATCGGCCGATTTGCAGTTGTGTGCTGAGGCAACTTCAACAGCATAAATGCCTTCCTGATAAATCTGAATGGATGAGGTGGTGTCGCCGGTGTTCCATAAATAACTTGCATAGCCACTCCCTGCATCTAAAATGAAACCCGGTTCGGCATAAATAGTGTCCTGATCTGCCAGGGCGATTATGGGCAGCGGGGAGACAATGAGCTCAAAGTTTTTGCTTTCAACACAGTTGATGGTGTCGCTTACGGTGAGCACATAGGTACCTGACTGACTGAGGGTAATGGGGTTGAATTCAAATTCAGGTTCTTTGCTTTCAAACCCGTTGGGGCCTTGCCAGAGACATCTTATGTCGCCTGTGCCACCTACAACCCAGGACATAAATATCACCCGGTCGCCTTCGCAGGTTATCCGCTCGTTTCCCATGATGATGGACGGACGTGTATAAATCCTGAGTGTGCCAACATGGTATCTGGCATTAATTTCATCGAGGTGTTCGTTGTAGAAAACACTTTCGCCGCCCGTGGCTGCCCATTCGATACCCGATAGCCCCTGTTCTTTTGCACCAAACACCAGCTCAAGCAGGGTAGCGTTTTCTTCCAATGTGGCAGGGGCATCGCCTTGCCAGTTGATGACAATCTGATTTGTTCCTGCAATGGTTCCGGCTGCCAGGCTGCTTCCCAGTAAAGGGTTAAGGTTGATGAAGCCATCGCAGTGGAGCAGGGTGGTGTCGTAGGTAATCGTTAGCTGGAACTTGAAAATATCTTTGAAATTTTCGAGCTTAACCGGCACCACAGCCGCATTGCCGATGCAGGTGTAGCCGTTTCCGGCAATGGCTTCGATGATTTGCAAAATCTGGCGCTCAACAACAGCAGTGAAGCTTGTGTCGCAGCCAAAATCGTCTTTTACCTGGCAGAAATAAGTCCCCGAAACAAGGTTCGAAAATTGCCCGTCGCCTGTCTGGAAAGTGGTTCCGTTATCAATGGAATAGTACAAAGAACCTGAACCCGTGCCGGCAGAAATATCAATTTGCCCGTTTTGCATATAATCCGTTTCGTGGCTTGTGTAAACGTCCGTAACATCGGGCCCGGGAAGGTTTTGGATGGTTACCGGGTTGTTTTCAAACACGCTTTCGCAGCCCGAAAGGTCTTTTACCCGGACGAAATAGTTATCGGCTGGCAGGTTTTCAAACAAGGGGTTTCCTGTTTGCCAGGAGCCTCCGTTGTTAATGGAATAAAGCAGATTGGCCGGGTCACCCGAAACGGCCGTAATGTTGATTGTGCCTATGCCCTGGCCGCAATGGGCATCTTGTGTTTCCACTGCCGTGATGTCAATATCGCCTGAATCTTCTATGTTGTAGGCATTGGAAATGCTCAGGCAGCCGTTTGAGTCGGTGATGTGCAAAAAGTAGTTGCCTACCGGAAAACCTATCAAATCAAGCTCGTTGCCTACCGGGTTGTCATCTCCATCGAACCATTCAAATGATAGCGGCTCAGTTCCTGAAACAGCAAGGCCGGTGATTCTTCCGTTGCTTGCCCCGCAGCCGGTGGGGAAAATGCTGAGCAGGTCTTCGTTTATGATGGGCTTTGGATACATGCCCACATGAATGCTGTCCCTTGCCCTGCAGCCTTCGCTGTTGGTTACCTGAACCCAGTACCAGCCGGTATCGGACACGGTGACCTGGCGGATATTGTTGCCGAAAACCCCATTGCTCCAGGCAAACATGCCTTCATCGTTTCCGGCATTGAGGGTGATTTCGGCCATGTCACATTTCAAGGTATCAGGCCCCAGGTCGGGAGTGGGCGACCCAATGACCGTAACCACACGTGAGGTTTGCTCTACCCTTCCGTTTGGGTATTGCACGACCACTTTTACCTCGAACTCGCCCCCCTGGGTAAAGTAATGTACCGGGTTCAGCTCAAACGAAATGCTGTCGGCCCCTGCCGCCGGATCGCTGAAACTCCAGCGGATATAGGCCGGGTCGGGTATGAAGTTGGATTGGAAATAAATGGGCTCTGACGAGCAACGGCCTTCCCATTCAAAACGGTAGAGGTAATCAAGAAGGGTGTTGGATAAATTATGTACCGCACCCGTTAAAGGAAAATATTCCAGGACATCCGCCTCATAGTTACATTCAATGCCCCTTTTCCAGGGCTTGTGGATGACACTGACAGCACTTGGAGTAAGATACGCGTGAGTACTCGAGTAGATTTTGCCATCCCTAGCCAATTGCAGGTCACTACCACCTTGTTCTGTAATGAGAATCTTCGAATTAAGAAATTGTGCCGAATCTTCTATAAGGGCCATATCAAGTTGGTAAATAAAAAAAGTTTGATACGCATCATCATTTTGTAATGTAAGGTAAAGCAGTTTTGAATCAGGCGAAAATTCCAATGACCGGATTGGGTCCTTATCAAAACTTTTACTGAGCAGGTAATACATATCTTCAATGTGGCCGGTTGAAGGATCGAAGCGGGCAATTTCAAGCCGGAATTCATCTTCGATTAAATGCCCGTACGATACCCCATGGTTATCAAATGCCGAGAGCAGGTACTTTTTATCATAGCTTACTTTCATGGAACCTCCTGAGTTTACAAAAAGCCTGTGGGAAGCTGGGCTAATTACTGGGGTTTCGTTAATGCCATCCGGTGAAAGCAAAAAGGCTGCATAAGCATCGTCCAGACTTTTACGCGTGATAACCCAGATGTCAGTGCCATTTGTATGTTTAACTGCCGTTAATTTCTCAAAAGCATCCCAGGCTGCATTTAATAGGACATTTTTTGCTGCCGTTACCCCTCCTTTACCATTGTCCAGCGTAATATCCACAATGGAATAATGCAATCCGTATGTTGATGGGACATACCCTAAATAACCAACGGTAAACACATAATATAAATTGGCCGATCCGGGTTTTTGAAGAATAAGGGCCCCCTGGGTTGACATCTGATGGCCAACCAAATCATCCCCGTTTAACATGACCTGTTTGTCGGCATTCCATATTCTTCGCCCATCTGAAAACATTAAAAAGTTGCCCGCCGGATCACAGATAGTCGAAGCGGCATAAGGAGTCCCTGTGAACCCAATAAGTGGTATGGGGATGCCTGTATTGAAATCTATTCCGGCATAATGACCAAAAAACCAAACATTGGCTTCGTTTTGGGCAGTGGAATACAATGATAAAACGAACAGCAATAGTATAGGTAATGCTTTTCTAATTAGATTTTTCATCATCGTAAAGATAAGAATTGCAAGTTTACGAAAAGGACATCCAAAAATAATAAAAATAATGGCGTAAGTCAATAGCGGTTATTAATCAAACTGGTTATTACCTCTACCTTAATGTGTTTATAGACAAGAAGGTAAAAAGAGCAAATATCTTTATTCAGTATGCCAACATTATAGGCCTCAGTGGCTATTATCAATACATGATGGTGCCTCATTATCCGATGCGCGATCCAAGATTCTACTTCGGTGTTAGCTGGAGATTTTATCAATAGGTCTCCTATTTGATGCCGCGTTCCCTTTTTATTTTTTCGTAGGCCTCGTTAATGCTTTTAAACTTTTCTTCGGCGGCCTTTCTAACCTCTTCGCCAAGGTGACTCACCTTATCGGGATGAAAGTTGATGGCCATATCCCGGTAAGCCTTTTTTACTTCCTCGTCGCTGGCATTGCGACTAATCTCCAGAATTTTGTATGCACTATCAGCATCTTTCACAAACATGGCTTTTATGGAGGCAAAATCTGCTGATCTGATTCCAAGGCGGACAGAAATTTGCGAAATAGTTTCCATCTCGGCCTGATGAACAGAACCATCGGACAAAGCAAGACCAAACAGATAGTGCAACAACTGCAGTTTTGACGGATAATCCATAAACTGACTGATCTGATTGCACACCTCATCCAGTTTTATTTCCTGCTTCAATATCTCGCGCAACATTAAAACGTATTGATCGGCTGCAGCCTGTCCAAAATTTTGGCTGAAGAACCGTTTAACATACTCCAGTTCATTGCGTTTTACAGTATCATCGGCCTTCATAACCGCCGCAGACAATATCAGCAAACTCATGTTAAAATCACCTTTGAGCGTGCTTTGACTTACATTGGAGGCTGATTTCATGTCCTCAAACATCTTTCCAAAAGCAAATCCAAGAATACCACCTATTGGGCCACCAAGTGCCCACCCCAGCCCTCCGCCAACCCATTTGGCATAACCTCCTGAATTCAGTCCAGTTTTAGCTTCCTGATTACCCTGTCCGGCATTGTTTTTCGCCGAGGGCTGGAATAATTTCCGGAACAGGTAAAGGATAAGTGCTGCCAGAATGAAGTATATTAAAAAACGCATATCAACATTATATTTCGTGCAAAGGTACAACTTCAAGCCATCGGACATCACCGGCTTTTCAATTCTACCTGCTATTGAAGCTATGCAGTTATTGATAAAACGTAACTAATCAGTGCTAAAATGTATAATAATCTCAAACATCACTTTGTGTAACTCAGTGATAGCTATTACACAGAGAGCCACAAAGAAGACACTAAGTTCCACAGAGAATATTATTATTAGTGAAAAGTTTTTATTGAGCTGAATCCATTATCACTTTGTGTCACTCCGTGATCCTTTGCGGAACTTTGTGTTATAGCTGTTGCACGGAGAGCCACAAAGAAGACACTAAGTTCCACAAAGAAAAAATTGATCCTCAATAAATTATCCCTTTGTGTCACTCCGTGATTCTCTGCGGAACTTTGTGCTATAGCTGTTGCACGGAGAGCCACAAAGAAGACACTAAGTTCTACAGAGAAAAGATTGATTCTGATTCCATTATCCCTTTGTGTCGCTCTGTGATTCTTTGCGGAACTTTGTGCTATAGCTGTTGCACGGAGAGCCACAAAGAAGACACTGAGTTTCACAGAGAAGCACAATGTCCCACAAAGGCTAGACAAGATTTACCCGAAGTCATCTTGAACAGCGGCTGAAAGTACTTCTACCCTAAAACCTCTTCCATTTCTACAAAATGAATTCCAAAACTTTCCAGTTCTTCCAGAATGGGTACATACAATTCGGGGGTGGTTGGAACAACAACACCTTTTGCAGCAATTCGTCCTGTTAACAGCAGTTTTGAAGCAATAGCCAGCGGTGTTCCGACTGTTACCGACATGGCCGTATCGACAGTATTTTTGCCGATAAATACCATTGATGAAGTAATTTTATGGCTTTTTTTATTCAGCTCGTATTCAAATTCATGTTGCATCACGATCATATCCTTATCCCCCGGATCAAGCGACCATTTTTTCTCCAATAGTTGCTGTAAAATCTGGGCAGGTGTGGCGTTTTTCAATCCAACTAATTCATTTGAGAATACACCCAGCCAGGTTAGTTTACGCATTATTTCACCATCCGGATCAATACCCAGGTAATCAGCCAGCTTAAGTTCAACCGGCTTTTCCCTGTCATAACGCAGAAACGAATTAATAAACTCACGATACCTTATCTTCTCAGAGTTTTCTATAACGTAGGTATCGTCTGTACAACCAAGCTGCACAAACACATTCCAGGCTTCACAGAAGCCCGGACGCCGCATTGTCCCCCTGAAAATTGTCGGAATTCCTTCGATGCCATACACTTTCCGGTACTTTAAGGAATCGCGGTTTGGATACACTTCAAACTTTCCGGCATCAAGCACTTCCCGCTCTAAAACACGATCAAACAACTTGTGGTAAGGTATGTATTTGTACATGCCGTTCCGAATAAATTGCGATACACCTTGTCCAGCCAGTACTACATTTCTGGGGTTCCAGGTAAACTTGTAATGCCAGGGATTGTTATCCGATTCGGGGGCAATTAGTCCTCCGGTGAATGAAAAAAACGCTGTCAGTTTACCTTTTTTCAACCTGATTCTGTCGATAACGCTCATAGCCGACATGTGGTCGATCCCCGGATCAACCCCCAGTTCGTTCAGAAAAACAAGCCCTTTCTCAACAAGTTTCTCATGCATTGATGCAATTGCCGGCGAAACATAGGATGCCGTAGCCATTGACACGCCCTGATTCAAACATTCAGCGGCAACCAGATCGTGAAAACGGGCAGGCAAAAGGGATATTACAAGGTCCATATTCTCAATCGCAGTTTTCACATCCATGGAGTTGGTTACATCAAACTGTATTGCTCTGGATCGGGGGTGGCTGTGCAGCTTTTTTTCAGCTGCCTGAAGGTTCAGGTCACCAAGGGTTACAAACCAATCATATTCCTGGCTATTCTCAAGTAAATAATTGATCAGACTGGTTGCTGAAAGACCTGCACCCAGAATTAGGATATGTTTCATAGTATTATCTGGAATTAAACGAATTTATCAAGATGGATGTTCTACAGATACTTTGCGATATATTGATAATCAGGTGTAAGCTTTCCGTGATGCAGTATCAGGGCATTTTTAATGGGCCCAGGAAGCTTAAGTTCATCAAACGAAAGGGTGTAATCAGCAGTGATGATAGATTTTAGGTATGGGAGAAGTGCCTCGCTAAAAGCCTCTGATGCATCACGAGGAAGCTCACTTGGCAAAATATCGACAGCCATAACAAGGATTCCATTCCCACCGAATCCATTCGTAGTCTTTTGTTTTAGTGGATCATACACGAACACCGGGTCTTCAATTTCTGTTCCTTTGTGGGTACATTCGATAGAGCCATCAGGGTCGCAGGTTACATCACCGATTACTTTTAGTCTTGGTTCGCCTTTTGTATACAATTTCAACAAAGCATCCTTGGTAACAATTCGCGGATACTTTGTGTCCCAATACATGCAGTTCATAAGAATACTCAAGTGGGGAATATATTGTTCAAATTGATTCTTATACTCCTCTGGATGTTTGTAATAATGCTGCAGATCGAAGGGTTCAACACCAAGTTTGTGCAAAGAAAGATCACTTTCCTTAAAAACAACTTTGTAAATCAAGTGCTTAAGGGGCTTTACGCCTCCTTTTTCAAGAAGCTTCGCAGGCGTAATTTCGATTGAAGGCAATAAATGAGCGATCTCCTGTGCCCCTTTTGAAACATTTCCGTAACCTGTGAATCCGATAACCATGGGACAAAGCTCGTCCGGAAGGCCATTTTCAGCAATGTATTTTCCAACTTCTGACACGGCCTGACGGGCATCTTCAAGGGATTTGTAGGTATGAGTCTGCCGCAGTCCGGAAAACGGATTGTCGATCCCCATTACCTCCAGTCTTTGACCATACGACCACAATGAGTTGATCATTCCGGCCAAACCTGCATAACGACCAAAGAAGATAAGGCGTTTTTTTTCCTGATTTTCAATCTTCTCATAATCTATCAACTGACATTGCTTCTCCATCATGGCTCGTAGCATCGGCATATTGTGTTTCTGCCCCTTGATAACATGTGAGAAAAACATATAGGTTTTGCCTTTTTCAAAGGTTTCGACCGGAATCTCTTTGACACCAATGATAACAGGAGCATCATTCAGGCTCTGAACAATTCTGGCACCTGCCTCTTCAAAAGCCTCGTGCCCAAAAATTCTCTTGGGTGAATATTGAATAAGAAACTTAATGCCTTCGCTTTCTAATCTTTTGACATGTTGAGGAATAACTGCCACGCGTCTTTCCATAACATATTTATCCTCATGTCGAATTCCAACTATCTGATTCATAGTATCAAAATGAATTATTGCAACGCCTCCTTCAGAACCACGAATTTCCAACTTTTTTTTGGACTATTTACTGAAAAGCCTTTAAACCATGCGCGTTTATTGTTATTTGGAAGCGTTTCAAATAGTTAGTTTCGTGCTTCAAATGCTTATTACATTGAAGTGTTATGAGTTATGGCGGTAAGAGCCACTGAATGTTTCCATCGTTGTTGATGAAAGGAAAAATCACTGGTCAGCAGATATCTCAACCGATTGCGGTTATATTTATACTAATTTAACTACCTGATGTTGGCATTACAAGCCTCATTTTTATTACTTTTGCGTTCACTAACAAGCACTTAATTATAGCTTTAATAATTGATTGTCAATAACTAGAGTATCAATATAAATTATCACATCATGGCAAAGACCAAGTATGTTTATTCTTTTGGAGATCGCAAAGCAGACGGCAATGCCTCCATGAAATCTTTATTGGGAGGAAAAGGTGCCAACCTGGCCGAAATGAATCTCTTCGGTATCCCCGTTCCTCCGGGATTTACCATCACCACTGAGGTGTGCACCTTATACAATCAAAAAGGTCAGGATTATGTAGTTAATCTGATCAAAGAAGAAGTTCAGAATGCAGTCCTGAAGGTTGAAACCATTATGGGAACCAAGTTTGGTGACCGCGAGAACCCTTGTTTGTTGTCGGTTCGTTCGGGAGCCAGAGCATCTATGCCAGGCATGATGGACACTGTGCTTAACCTTGGATTAAATGATGAAGCTGTGGAAGGTATTGCCCGCAAGACTGGGAATGAGCGCTTTGCCTGGGACTCCTATCGCAGGTTTGTGCAAATGTTTGGTGATGTGGTAATGGGTATGAAACCCCAATCAAAAGAGGACAATGATCCATTTGAAGAAATTATCGACCACTTGAAAGAAGAAAAAGGTGTTGCCCTCGACACCGATCTGACAACCGATGACCTGAAAGAAATGGTCAAACGGTTTAAGGAAGCCGTGAAAAAGGTAACTGGTAAAGATTTCCCTTCCGATCCATGGGAACAACTCTGGGGTTCTGTTATGGCCGTTTTCAATAGCTGGATGAACGAAAGAGCTATTTACTACAGACAACTCAACAACATTCCGGTTGAATGGGGCACAGCAGTTAACGTGCAAGCCATGGTATTTGGCAATATGGGCGAAAACTCTGGTACAGGGGTTGCTTTTACCCGCGATTCAGCAACCGGTGAAGATATTTTTAACGGCGAATACCTTATCAATGCCCAGGGCGAAGATGTGGTTGCCGGTATACGTACTCCTCAGGAGATTACACTTGAAGGCTCACACAGATGGGCAAAACTTCAGAATATTTCCGAAGAGGAGCGTGCATCTAAGTATCCTTCCCTTGAAGAGGCCATGCCAGCTATCTTTGTGGAATTAAATGATCTGCAAACAAAACTGGAAAACCATTACCGGGATATGCAGGATCTTGAATTTACCATTCAGGAAGGCAAACTTTGGATTTTGCAAACAAGAAATGGAAAAAGAACAGGTGCGGCAATGGTGCGTATCTCCATGGAAATGCTTGAACAGGGCATGATCACTAAGAACGAAGCATTACTGCGAGTTGAACCAAACAAACTGGATGAACTGTTACACCCGGTTTTCGACAAAACTGCGTTAACCAAAGCAACCGTTGTTGCAAAAGGCTTACCTGCTTCGCCCGGTGCTGCTACCGGCCAGATCGTGTTTCATGCCGATGAAGCAGAAGTATGGGCAGCACAAGGCAAAAAAGTAGTGCTTGTCCGCATCGAAACATCGCCCGAAGACCTCAAGGGGATGAATGTAGCCGAAGGGATTCTTACAGCCCGCGGTGGTATGACCTCACATGCTGCGGTTGTAGCACGTGGAATGGGCAAATGTTGCGTTTCGGGCGCTGGCTCCATTAAGATTGATTATAAGGCACGTACCATCACCATGAGTGAAAAAGTATTTAGTGAAGGCGATTTTATTTCGCTCAACGGAAGTACAGGTGAAGTTTATGATGGACGTGTAGAAACCAGAGAGCCTGAATTAAGCGGATTTTTTGGACAACTCATGAAACTGGCTGACAAAAAGTCCCGAATGCTTGTCAGAACAAATGCTGACACCCCATTGGACGCTCAGGTAGCCAGAGAATTTGGAGCCAAAGGCATTGGACTTTGTCGCACCGAGCATATGTTCTTCGGAGGTGATAAAATTGTTGCTATGCGCGAAATGATCCTCGCCGACGATGAGTCAGGCCGAAGGAAAGCACTCGAAAAACTGCTTCCGATGCAACGTGAGGACTTCGAGGGTATTTTTGAAGCCATGCAGGGATTACCCGTAACAGTAAGGCTTTTGGATCCACCTTTACATGAGTTTGTTCCTCATGACGAAAAAGGTCAAAAGGAAATGGCCAAAGTGATGGGCGTTTCTGTAGATAAAATAAAGACTAAAGTTCATGACCTTTCCGAGTTCAACCCAATGCTGGGTCATCGTGGATGCCGGTTAGGTAACACCTATCCCGAAATAACTGAAATGCAGGCTAGAGCTATCATCGAAGCTGCATTGAACCTTAAGGCAAAAGGTATTGAAACCCTGCCTGAGATTATGATTCCGCTCACCGGTACACTTGCAGAAATGCAGATGCAGGAGAAAATTGTAAGAGATACCATCGATACGGTCTTTTTGGAAAGAAATGACAGCATGAAATTTATGGTTGGGACAATGATTGAGGTTCCTAGAGCAGCAATTGTTGCCAATGAAATCGCAAAATCAGCTGAATTCTTCTCATTTGGCACCAACGACCTAACACAAATGACCTTTGGTTATTCGCGTGATGATGCAGGCAAGTTCCTCGATGTTTACAAGAAAAAGGGAATATTGAAACATGATCCTTTTGAAGTGCTCGACCAGGAAGGTGTTGGACAGTTAATCAAGATGGCTGTTGAAAGAGGACGCCAGACACGAAAAGACATCAAACTGGGTATTTGTGGCGAGCATGGCGGTGAGCCTAGTTCAGTTATGTTCTGTCATGAAGCCGGACTAAACTACGTGAGCTGCTCGCCTTACCGTGTTCCGATTGCGCGTCTTGCTGCTGCTCAGGCTGCAGTGTCAGAGAAAATTGCAGAAAAAGCTGCAAAAGACAAGGCTAAAACTGAGAAAGAAAAGGCAGAGAAAAAGGACAAAAAGAAAAGCCACAAAAAGGATAAGAAAAAAGATAAAAAAGATAAAAAGTCTTTGAAGAAATCGAAGAAATAAGTCTCTTTTGTCATTCAATAACATAAAGTGCCCCCTACGGGCACTTTTTTTTGTCTAATCGTTTTATGTTTTAGAGCGCAAACGATTGCTGTAAAGCAGTATATTTTGCTATTTTTGCAGCCTGAGCTAAATAAATTACAAATTAATTAAAACAATCAGTATGGCTATTAACACAGCTAAAGTCAGGGCTGACCTGGCAACATACGGCATCTTAGATGTCCAGGAATTATTTTATAACATTTCCTATGAAGAACTTTTTGAGCACGAGATGGATCCAGCTCTCGAAGGTTTTGCTAAAGGAATACTAACTGATACCGGGGCAGTCAATGTCGACACAGGCGTTTTCACCGGCAGGTCGCCAAAAGACAAGTATATCGTTTACGATGAAGTTTCGAAAGATACGGTATGGTGGTCCACTATTGGAAAAAACGACAACAGACCGCTTGAACCTGAAAAATGGGATACGCTCAAAAAAATAGCTGCCAAACAACTCACCGGAAAAAAAATCTACGTAATGGATGCTTATGCCGGTGCCAATCCCGACACCAGGCTGAATGTAAGATTCGTTGTTGAAGTAGCTTGGCAGGCTCATTTTGTCAAAAACATGTTCATCAGACCAACAGCAGCGGAACTTGAGAACTTTAAGCCTGACTTCGTTGTGCTGAATGCTTCAAAAACCACCAACCCGAATTGGAAAGAAATGAATATGAATTCGGAGAATTTTGTGGTCTTTAATCTGAAAGAACGGATGTCGCTGATTGGTGGTTCATGGTATGGAGGTGAAATGAAGAAGGGGATTTTCACCATGATGAATTATTATCTTCCATTGAAAAATATTGCTTCGATGCATTGCTCGGCCAACGTTGGTCAGGATGGAAATGTAGCTGTTTTCTTTGGTCTTTCCGGAACAGGCAAAACAACCTTATCGGCCGATCCAAAGCGCGCACTGATTGGTGATGATGAGCATGGTTGGGATGACGATGGAGTGTTTAACTTTGAAGGAGGTTGCTATGCCAAATGTATTAACCTTAGTAAAGAAAACGAACCAGA
>DITE01000042.1 GCA_002422725.1 Bacteroidales bacterium UBA6192 | reverse complement strand
GGGCAGCTGCCTTCCAACACGGGGGCAGGTTATGTAATCCGCAGAATATTGCGCCGTGCAGTCAGATATGGATTTACTTTTCTGGGTTTTGATGAACCATTTGTGCATAAACTGGTTTCGGTTCTTGCCTCCGGAATGGAGTCAAATTTTCCTGAAATACGCTCTCAGATCGGATTGGTCACAAAGGTTATACAGGAAGAAGAATCCTCATTTTTAAGAACATTGTCGCAGGGCATTCGTCGTTTTGAGAATTATTCAAAGCTTCACGAAGCCAAAAAAAATGTTGATGGGCAGTTTGCTTTTGAGCTTTTTGATACCTTTGGTTTTCCAGTGGACCTTACCAATGTGATGGCAAAAGAGGTCGGGTTTACTGTTGATATGGAGGGCTTCAATACGAGATTAGAGGAGCAGAAGAACCGCTCGCGAAAGGCTGCTGAAGTTGCCACAGGCGATTGGATTCTTGTCGGAAATGGAACAGAAAAGACCGAATTTACAGGTTATCATCATCTTACTGAACAGGTCAGTATTCTACGGTATCGCATCGTGGAAAGTAAAAAAGGAAAACATTTCGAAATCATTTTGGATAAAACTCCATTTTATGCTGAATCAGGTGGTCAGGTAGGCGACACCGGGGTGTTATACAATATTCACGAACGAATTGAAGTAGTTAACACGGTTAAGGAGAACAACCTGGTAATTCATGTTGCAGACACCTTGCCCCTTCATCCAGATTCAATCTATACAGCTGAGGTTGATCGCAAAAAGCGACTTATGACGGCAAATAACCATTCAGCTACTCATTTAATGCATGCAGCGCTCCGACAAGTGCTGGGAACACATGTTGAGCAAAAAGGCTCTTTGGTCGACAGTGATAGATTGAGATTTGATTTCAGTCATTTTGGTAAAATGAGTCCAACAGAGATCAAGCAGGTTGAAAATTTGGTCAATGAACACATTCGTAGAAATATTCCCATAGAGGTAATGAACGATATTGCTCTTGAAAAAGCAATTGATTTGGGGGCAATGGCTCTCTTTGGCGAGAAGTATGGCGAAAGGGTAAGGGTTGTTTCATTCGATCCGGATTATTCTATTGAATTATGTGGAGGTACCCATGTCGAACGGAGTGGTCAAATAGGTAGCTTCCGGATTGTTTCCGAAAGTGCCATTGCTGCTGGTGTTCGAAGAATTGAAGCAGTTACAGGATCCAGGGCTGATGAGTATATTGATAAACAACTTGAATCTTTACACCAGATTAAAGAGATACTTGGTGGTTCTGCAGATGCTGTGAAGGGTGTTCAGCAAATGGCTGTTCAAAACAGTTTATTACAAAAGCAAATTGAACAGTTTGAACATGAGAAAATTCATCAGGTAGTAATTGAATTATTGAAGGAGGTTCAAAGTCATGGGAATATCCAGGTTATTCTCAAACAATTGACTGTTAAAGCGGAAATGCTCAAAAGTATAGCGACTCAGCTCCGATCGGAACTTACATCAGCAATGATATTGATTTGTTCGATTGATGACACCAAAGTATCGCTTTGTCTTGCCATTTCTGACGACCTGATCAGCACTTACAACCTTGACTCAGCTGCAATAATACGCGATATTGCCAAAGAAGTTCAAGGTGGTGGAGGAGGTCAAAAGCAACTTGCAACAGCTGGAGGAAAGAACCCGTCAGGAATTGAAAAAGCATTCATGTTGTTCCTGGATAAAGTTAAGCAGGTTTAACTTTAAGCATCTACCTTGTGAGATGTTTTAAACTCCTTATTAACATTGAACTCTGTTAATAAATATATGAATAAAAAAAAACAATAAGTATAAAAAAGCGAACAAAATCACTAAATTTGACCACTAACAATCAACCTTATATCTTTTACTCATGTTGCTAAGCCGAAAGAGTCGTTTTTCGAACCCGAAATACCTGATATTGAGGTTGTGTTCATTATTGATTGTCCTCCTTCCTATTAGTAGACTTGTGTCTCAAAATCAGGTAGATCCGGATTGCGCTGATGGTTATGAATATGACGCAAATGACTTTTCAATACTAAGCCCTGTCCATTCAGAAATCACATATGCCAAAGGTTGGGCTTTGCAGGATAATGGCACATGGGCCTCACAGAATAACACTATTCCGACAACGAATGTAAGATCACAGGATCAAAACTCGCGCTTAAATAAAATGGGACAAGATAACTTTGTTTCTTTGCAGTTGCGAAAAATTACAATTAAAGATAAGCAGTACAGCATTTTACTAAAAGTATATGAGGATGGGGAGTTCGAGTTTCCAATACTCGGTCAGGGTTGGAAATCATATCTTTCGCTTGATTTTTATATTTTTGAAAGCGAGAAACTATTGGAACTTTTACCTGATAATGTTCCATACAATCTAAAATACCTTGTTAATTTGAAATGTTTTGCTACCGGGACAGTCCGAAATTACACCAGAATTATCGAAGTTGACCGGAAGAAGTTGCCAATTTATAATTATTACAGTACTGTTGCAAAGATGTATTCGAGCAAAAGATCGGATTCTGATGCACTCATTGTTAGGCACATTCAGAACGTACTGTCAAAGAATACCATTACAGATGCCAATCTTTTTATGGCTATTTATCCGATACGGAATTCAGGAGAAGAGGTTGTTCGTTTTAAATTTATAACTACGTATCTTAAAGAAGACCTTAATAATCGACAAGCTTCACCCGACAACTGGACTAATATCTTCGATTACAGTTATTATGAGGTTGATTACTATGCTTATCAAAACTTTATCCGGGAGGCTCAGGGCTATTTCGTACGGCCACTGGAAGGTTCTTTGGCTGATGATGCATTTGTATCAAGTTATCAGTATGGTATTATACGTTACAATACAGGCGATTACCAAGGTGCTGCAATTGCTTTCGATGAGGCTATATTGCGAAACCCAGGCACAAATGATTTTTTAGTATATTCCTATAGGGGAAATGCCAGAAGTAAGATGGGCTTTTTTAATGATGCAATATCTGATTTTGATCGGGCCATTAGCCTCAAACCTATTGAAGTGAGGGACTATTCAAACTGGGTAAAAAACTATTTCAACAGAGGTATTGCTAAATACTATATTGGAAATTACCAGGGTGCGTGTGATGACTGGAAGAAATCATACGACCTTGGTTATGGCAGTGCTGATGAATACTTGCTTAATTACTGTAACCGAAGACTTAACTAGGCCTTTATGAACCTATCCAGATTATTGGTTTTCCTTTCTGCCATGCTTATTTTAGTGCAAGGTAAGGCTCAGGTACAGCTTCAAAATAATTGCGAAAAGGATAGAACATTGCAATGGGAGTTTGGGGGAAATCTGGGATATACTCAGTACTACGGTGATATTAGTAACAAAAGTTATTTCAAGAAATTCAGTGGTGAAACAAAGTTTGGCGGAGGTATATTCGGCCGTGCCATTTTTAATCAATTAAGCGGTGTTGGAGTTCATTTGAGTTATTTTTCACTGGCAAGCGAAAAAGACAGCCTGCTTAAAGGCACTCCCTTGAATTACAGGTATGAAGGAAATGTCTTACAATTTGGTGTTCATGCCTATATGAACTTCTCCAACCTGTTCTGGGGAATCAGGCAAGAAGAAAGACCTGTTAACTTCTACGGAACAGCAGGGCTATCCTATCTGAGCTGGAAAGGAACAGTGAGCAACACACTAACAAATGCCGTTATTGTTGATAATGGTGTGAATAGTGCTGGAATAGCCTACAAAAATGCAGGGGTTATCCTTCCTTTAACCCTTGGGCTTGGGATCAGGCTTAATGAGAATCTTAGAATGAATATTGAAGGCTCACTTCAAACGATTCTTTCCGATGATGCTGATTTTTACCGCGATGGATTTAAGAATGATATTTTGCTTTATTCATCCATTGGATTATCCTACACTTTTATGCAGCAAAAGGTCGAGAAGAAGAAGAAACCTACTGATTCAGACCTGTCAGTGCTTGAGTTTGATTACGCTCAACGTCGTCCGCAGGCCTCGCCTGGCCGCGAATTACCAGCCCTTAACCTTGGACCGGCACAAACATTTCCACGCAATTATGAATTCAGGGTTCAGGTGATAGCAATGAGCCGAAGCCGTATTGACGTGGCTGCATTTGCACGAAAGTATAACATTGAAACTCCTGTTGTTGAGAATACTTTTAGTGGTTTATACAGATACTCCACGGGTAGGTTTAATAGTTTTAAAGAGGCTGAAGCCTATAGTAAAGTAATACGCTCTAAAGGGATATTTGATGCATTTGTTGTTGCCTACCGTGGTAATGAACGTATTGTGATCACTGAGGAAATGAAGCAATAACCGCATTTCTCAGAGAAAATTTATCGTCAATATTCCCTTTTAAGTTTCCATTCCCATTATCCTTTGCTCATCACGCCTGGTTAGGACATGAAATGCTGTTGCGAACGAATCAGTGTAAAAGTAATTGTTATTTGAATCCCTGATTTAGTCAGGGATTTTAGTATGTTATCCATTCAAATTTTGAATCAGATAGTGTGCAATTCTGATAAAAATTTCTTTGGTGGAGTTGACCCAGATAAATTATCAAGGATTGCTTCTTTATCGTGTAACCTAATAATGGTTTATCCTGATTCGAATAAATTGCACATATGGACCTTGCCATGCACTCAATCAAAGTCGAACTAAAAGCTAATTGTCAAAAAAAAAAGGCTGCTTATTCGAAGCAGCCTTGTTGAAATAAACTAGTTATGTGCGTCACTATTCTATAACAATTCGCTTGGTGTAAATATTACTTCCTTCGTTCAACCGCAGCAGGTACATCCCCTTGCGCAGAAGCTTCAGGTCAATACTGTTAACATTTTTCTGGTTATTCATCACCTGATACACTTGTTCGAAAACCTTGCTGCCTGTGAGATTATACACTTCAATTTTGAAATCGTTGGATTGCAGCCCGTTGATACTGACCAGGAAAATACCAGTACCTGGATTTGGGTAAACAGTGAAACTGTCTTCCCGATTTGATTCACCAACAGAAGTTTCACCTTCGGTGATGAAGTTTCTAACCTGGCTCCAATTTGTCGAATCGAGGCCTTGAATAGCTTTAACCCTCCAATAGTAAGTGGTTTCTTTGTCGAGGAGATAAAGAGTTTGGTAAAAAGCCTCTGTTACAATGTCAGATGTAGTTACTGCAAAGGTATTGTCTTTGCCATGCTGAACCAAGTACTTCTCTGTTCCTTTAATGTGCTGCCATTCGTAGCGGGGAAGGCGGCTTACATTGGTAGCACCGTTGGATGGACTTGTCAGTGTAACGCTGTTTGCAGTTGAAAATTTCCGGGCATCTGACCAGTCTGAAATATCTACTGCATGACGTGCATTTACTCTCCAGAAATAATCTTTGGAAAAGACCAGTTCGTCGAAACGATATTCATTGATTGTTGATTCAAATAGCCTCGGATTGGAAAACTCTGCATCTTCAGATAGCTGAATGGAGTATTTGGCAACTCCGGAAATTGCCTGCCATTTAACTAAGGTGTCCAGCGAAATATTTGTGGCATTGTTGGCAGGTGAAGATAAAGTAGGCTTGTCTATAACTTTAAAAGAGCTTGCTGGCGACCAATCACTGATATCGGTGGCGTGTTTTGCCCTGATCCTAAAATAGTGTGCCTGACCAAACAATAGGTTGGCCAGTTTGAACTCAAGGATATCACCGGGAGTTGAATAACTATGAAGATAAGGGCTATTAAATCCTTCGCCCTGATATTTGATGATCGTGCCTGCATTTCCTGCAATGTATCCGGTTTCGGCGTTGCGAAGGTATATTCCATTGAGGTTTTCCGTTGTACCGCTTGCTAATGTTTGCCAGATTACTCCATTAAAATACAACAGAGTACCATTGTTCCCTACAATATAACCGTTCAGGTCATTCAGGAAACAAACCCCCTGCAAATCGCGTGGAGGGCTGCCAACCATTTGCTCTGACCATGTACTATTACTATAGGATAAAATTCTTCCTGCTTTTGCTGCAACCCAAACTTTTCCTGATGGAGTTACCCAAACATCATTCATGTCGCGGGCTGTAAAGATGCCTGAGGTCCAAACTGTGCCGTCAAAACGAGCATAATTCCCTGCTTTGCCAACAGCCCATATATTGTTTGTCCCATTTCCATGAATAGATAATAAGTCTACCGTCAGACTAACTGTCATTGGTGCCCAGTTTTCGCCATCGTAATGTATAATTTTCCCACCGTTTCCAACTGCAAATCCATTGTTTACATCAGTAAAAAACACACCGTTCAAAGCAGTACTTAATCCGCTTTCCTGTTCAGTAAATTCAATACCATTGTAATAATAAATGTTGCCGCCATCGCCAACAATCCATCCATTTTCGTTATCAATAAAGAAAACGTCAAACAAATTTCCCGTAGCAACCCCGGTGATTGAATTCCATTCATTATTTAGCTTTTGCAATATCAGTCCGTTATCGCCAACAAACCAAACATGGTTTTCGTCTATTTGAAAAACATCATTTATTTTGCCGGTAGCTATTCCATTTATTACTGCCCAACTATAGGCGGTATCAACCTGAATATCATATCCTGATATTCCGGTAAGATTTTTCCATTTGATTGTCACATCGGGGTTTACAATTGCCAAATTTGTCGGCGTCTCAATTAAAACAGTCGAGATGACTGTAAATGACCATGCGGCTGACCAGTCACTGGTTCCCAAATCATCCTTGGCTCTGACTCTCCAATAGTAAATGTTTCCAAAAAGCAATTCGCTCATCCTTAAGGATGTTACATTCACACCTGTGAACAAAATTGCGTTGTTGAACTCAATATTATCAGATAGTTGGACATCATACAGTATTTCGGTGCCTTCACCTGTAACGGCCAGCCAATCGAGCAAAACATCTGGTGTTTGTTCAATAGCCAGATCAGCAGGGGCAAATAGTTCCGGTGTGTATATCCGGCTTTGAGCAAAGGAAACTAAACTCAGCATAAATAGGATTGTCACGGACAAGAATATCTTTTTCATAATGATTGATTTTTGTAGGTTATGATTTTTCATCCTATAATACAGCGTTAATATTTAAGAAATTTACCTGTTGAAACTTTATTACCAGTCTGAATCGTAATAATATATGACCCCTTATTGAGGTTCTCAGTCTGAATAGTCAATGATTGTTTTCCTGCACCATTGGAGGCAACAGAAGCTGATTGGATTAGTTTACCGCTGAGATCATAGATGTTGTAATGAACAGGAGAATTGTCGGATGCAATAAATTCGATATTGGCCGAAACACTAACAGGATTCGGATAGATAGACAGCGATTTTGAACCGGAATTACCGGATATTGGTGATTCCTCAATTCCAACAGGCTTTCTGAAATTATTGCAACGATAGAGTCCGCGACCAAAAGTAGCGGCATAAACAATCCCAAAATTATTGGTGCCAGGGTAGAATGTAACAAGGGTGTCGACATTGATAAATTGAACAGTATCAGAAGGTTTATTGATCAGTTGCTGTTTTAGTTCAAACACCGGAACAGCACCCATATCACCCTGATCAGCATACCATGAAGGTGACTGTGCGTTGATGTTGTCGGTCATGAAAACACCAAATTCTGTTCCAATCATAACTTTTGAAGGATCAGACATTTCGATCAGAGAGGAGTAAACAGGCATTTTTGGAAGATTACCTTGTTTGCTGACAAATACCGGATTGGCTGCTAAGGCATTGTTGCTCATATACACATAATGATCATTTCCATAATTGCCAGCAGTTAATACTACGTTATTGGCATTGGTTGGATCAACATACACGGATGTGATGGCCTGAGAAAGCGGAGTACTTGTGCCGGGTAAGTTGATCACCATTTCTTTGGTCGCTACAATACAATCCGGACTACTCACATCAGCTCTTGCAAAATTGTAGGCTAAAGCGATGTTGGAAACCCTGAATAATTTACCGTTACGCATGCCAACGAAAACATGGTTGGCATCTTTGCTAAAGGCGATTGATTGCGGAATTCCTGAATAACCAACCGATGTATTGGCCAGTTCAAACCATTCAGGAGTTTTGCTGAAAACCAGAAATTCTTTTGTCATGAACAACTTGTTGGCAACAGCAATGAAAAGTTTTGACGCAACAATGTCTTTTACAAGCATGGAGTCACCCTCAGCAATGCCCAGATTAGCAGGTAAATCATAATAAAAAGGATGTTTAAAATTGTTGCTCTTCACTTTTAATGTTGAGCCGGGGGCGTAGTTCTTTCTGGCATGGAACATCACAGAGTCGCGGCTATTTTGATCCGTAAAGCTTTCCCAGAGTACAATGGGTGTTTTAAATGCCTGGGTATTGCCCATGTTTCCACCAAGGAATTGTGTCGAAGTGGTAAATGCCATATCTTCAGATCTTCTCATCTGGCCTGCTGTGGAGCTGAGTACAATAGCGTCGGGATTGATAGTTGAAACAGCACACGAACCACCATGACCATTTGGAACAAACCCTCCCTGAAACCAAAGCTCAACACCTTGTTTTACAGTGTTTCCGGTTGAAGAGATAAAAATTGAACCATGATCCTGAGCGCCGCCTATCACTTTGTTTTCGATTCCTGATGGAGCGATGGTGTAAAACTGCGTAGAAATAAGATTGCGGTTTGAGGTTTCAAAGATATAGTCTGAACCATTGGCAACACCTTGATGAACACCTCCATCGGTTGCTACAAAGAATGCATTATCCTGATTTGGAATAAAGGTAAGGTCTTGTTGTCCAAAATGTACATACTCAGAGAAAAATTCATTCAGGAAACCAGTTGATTTTCCATCCCAGGAATAAAATCCACCTTCAACAACACGCCTGCCTTCCCACAAATCTTCACCACCAATGATAATTCTGTATGGATCATTTGGGAAAACAGTAATATGGTTGTTGTAATTTCCTTTGAGCTGATAAATGTTAACCGAGTTGGTTGCCGGAAGGATAACCTCCCAGGTTTCACCTTTGTCAATTGACCGGTAGATTCCAATATGGTTACCAAGTGTGTTTACAAGTCCGGCATACATGACGTTGGCGTCGGATGGGGCAATGGCAACTTCAATACGTGTTACTGCTGCAGAGGGTAGTGTTGTTTCTTCATCGGTTGATTTATTCACAAATCCATTGGATGCTCCATCTTTAGAAATGTAACATTTGTTGTCAACAGAAGCGATAACAGTTCCATCTGTACCAACATTGACATCGGTGGCATTTTTGTTTAGCAAATTCCCGTCCGTGTCCTGAACAAATGACCATGAGTTGCCGCCATCTTCACTGTATCTTAGTCCTCCATTGGTTGCTGCATAAATCTTATCGTTGTGAGCTGCCATTTTATTGACAAAAGCCCATGGGGATAAATTGTTGTTTGCTTCGGGTTTGGTGCTTTCGATGAGTGTAAAATTAACTCCGTCAGATGATTTAAAAATGCCTTGCCCCATGAGCCCTGTTACATATCCCAAATCTCCGAAAATAGTATATTTCTGAGTTCCAAAACCATCGCCTGTCCCAACGTAAATATCACCATTCTGCAGTTGAACCATACAGCTTACCTGCATACTTGTATTGGCAACATGTGACCATGTTGTGCCCTGATTGGACGACATGAATAAGCCACCGCCCGAACTACCTGCAAGAATTGTATTTGCACTGGCATCTTTGTTGTCAAAGATGATGGCTTTGGTTTTGCCTCCAAAGTTGTCCGGCCCAAGTGAAACCCAGTTGAGTGTTTCATTCGACTCGCGACTATTTCCAAGCAGACTGGCCTCGTTTTTTGCCTTGAAAACATCCGAAGGGTTAATTGTTCCACTATGTTGATTAGCTCTCAGAATGTTTAAATAATCACTTGAAGCAGGTAAATCATTGTTGCGCGGAACATATCTTTTGCTGACTTCAGGACTTGTCGAACTGATCAATACAGTAGCTAAAAGTATGGTTGCCAGTAGATAACCTAAGGGTAAAAATCCTTTTTTCATATCATGTAATTTTGATTGTGTTTCTTTTGCTTTTGCGCTAAAATGGTGGCACTAAGTTACAGGTTTTATTAAAACCTGCAACAAAGAAATTATGAATTTATTTAACATATATTAACACGGGTGCTGGATGAAACCTAAGTAACAAAGATAACACCTTTGAGCAATTCTTCAAGCTTATTTAAGTTTACGGTAATTCGAGAAAAGTTTATGGTTTAAATATGCGCATTGTAATGCGCCATTTTGATTTCTTCAGTGCAAATTTAGCGCTACCTGGTAGGGAAATTGCAATCCTGATTTACTTCATTTCATCCGGAAAAATAAAATGATCCTGATTTAAAATAGCAGGCCGGAGAGTAATATTGCTTGCTATGTTGTTAAAAACAAACTGATTATCCGCACTGATAGCAAAATCAACAGCCCTCCACTTTTTGTCGTTCAGCACGGTCAGGTATAACAATGTATCCGGGCTGACCTGTTCATATTGTAACTGTATTACATCCACATAATCTTGCGTGACATCAAGATAATCGTAATGGCCTAAAAATGGGGGAGTTGTTAAAGAAATGGGTTTTAATCTAAATAAACTACTATTGTTTTCATGAAAAATTCTGCGATATACTTTTGGAAAGTAATTGCTGCGCTCAAACAAGTATTTTGTTTCCTCCGAAAGCAATGGCTGGAATTTTCTGTCGGAGTTCATCGCAACAGCCCACACAAAGGAGTTGACTGAGTCAGCAAGATATGGGGTGTAATCAAT
>DITE01000032.1 GCA_002422725.1 Bacteroidales bacterium UBA6192 | reverse complement strand
ACCTGACGGACATTCAATTCATTTTCGATGATTTTCTGCAAGATAATCAGCCGTTTGGTATCATCTTCCACATTGATGATGGCGCGTGCATGTCCCATAGTGATATGTCCGTCGCGCAGGGCTATCTGTACTTCAGGTGGAAGTTTAAGCAGACGCAGATAATTAGTTATTGTAGTCCGGTTTTTGCCGATCCGCTCGCTGAGTATTTCCTGTGTAACAGCACATTCATCGATAAGTCGCTGATAAGAAATGGCAATTTCTATCGCATTAAGATTTTCGCGATGGATATTTTCGATCAGTGCCATTTCGAGCATCTGTTCATCGTTGGCAACGCGGATAAATGCCGGAATACGTTCGATACCAGCCAGTAGCGATGCCCTTAGTCTGCGTTCGCCCGAAATGAGCTGATATTTATCGAAGCCCAATTTACGCACAGTCACCGGCTGAATCACGCCTTGTGTTTTAATGGAAGCTGCCAACTCGCGCAACGACATATCGTCGAAATCGGTTCTGGGCTGAAACGGATTGGCTTCAATTTTCTTGATTTCGAGCTCGGCAATTGCTCCGGCAACATAGTTACCTGAGATATCCACTGAAGTAATGTCGGTATCAGGGCTTTGCAATATGGCTTCTAGTCCACGTCCAAGTCCGCGTTTTTTTAGCTTGGAATTATTCGTCATGATCATCTTTCATTAGTTTGTCTTCGCTGGGAATCAGCGTCATACCATTTTTTTGAAGAATTTCTCTCGCGAGATTGAGGTAATTAACTGCACCAACGCTTGTTGCATCGTGCATGATGATGGTTTCGCCAAAACTGGGAGCTTCGCTTAGTCTGGTATTACGGTTAATAATGGTGTCGAACACCATTTGTTGAAAATGAGTTTTCACTTCTTCTACAACCTGTTTCGACAATCGCAGCCGACTATCGAACATGGTGAGCAGGATTCCTTCGATGTCGAGGCCAGGGTTCAGGCGTGTCTGAACGATCTTAATTGTGTTTAAAAGTTTCCCCAGGCCTTCGAGTGCAAAATATTCGCACTGCACCGGAATGATTACCGAGTCAGCTGCTGTAAGCGCATTTACTGTGATCAGACCAAGTGAGGGGCTGCAGTCGATGATGACAAAATCGTAATCATCCTTTATTTTTTCGATTGCTTTACGCATCACGTGCTCGCGACCCGTAAGGTTGATCATCTCAATCTCGGCACCCACAAGGTCGATATGGGCTGGTAGCAGGTGCAGGAATGGGGTTTCTGTTTCGAGGATAATGTTTTTAGGATCCAGGTCATCAATAATACATTCATAGATGCTTGCTTTGATGTTTTTCGGATCAAAACCAACCCCGGAAGTAGCATTGGCTTGCGGGTCGGCATCGAGCAGCAATGTTTTGAACTCAAGCACGGCAAGGCTTGCCGCCAGGTTGATGGAGGTAGTTGTTTTCCCTACTCCACCTTTTTGATTGGCTATTGCTATAACTTTACCCATATAGTTTGATGATCAGTCCTTTAACACAAAAATAAATATTACACCCGCTCAAACAAAAATACTGCAATTAATCTCTTAACACATTGTTGAAATTTTTAAGTTTTCAACATCCCATATCTGAATTACATGCTTAATGAAACGGTTTACTGGTATTCGTATTGCTTGTCTGGCAGAATAATACTGTTCGAAAAGCCCGTTATTCAGTTGTCTGTTTGAAATTCATAATATGGCAGGTATAATTGAGAAAGTGCCGTTGATGAGGCGAAAGGGGTGGCTTAATGTTGAAAACTATACCAGTATTTCAACCATTATCAAGGTCATCGAAGCCAAAATTACCATTATCAGATTGTTCCTCGTCTTTCTCAAAAACTGTTGGCGCGCTTCCTGATTCAATAAATTCAATAGATTCGTTTATTGCTTCGAGGAACTTGTCAAAGTCTTCGCGATAAAGAAAAATTTTATGTTTTTCATAGTAAAATTTACCTTGTTCATTGTCGAACCTACGTTTGCTTTCTGTTATTGTAAGATATTGATCCTCACCTCTTGTAGACTTTACATCAAAAAAATAGGTTCTTTTTCCGGCCCTTACCGATTTTGAAAACAACTCCTCATTTCTTGCTTGCTTGTAGAATTCTTCCATTATGCTTGATTTGTTTTTGAATCATTCTGAAAAGCAAAAGTAAAAAACTTTCATAAACATCACCAATTGCAAAATTTGAATTTTATCAAATCAAGCAATCTGCAGATAGAAAAACACGTTTCTAACTAACAATTTAGAATAATTCTATGTTTGAAAAAATATGACTAATTTTGCAGCCTTAAAATGAGTTCAAGGAAGTATTGAGGTGATTATTTCATTACATTTACAATGATTATAATTAATACTGACTTTGATGTCTTGATAAAGTATTGATATTGTGATCAATAAATTCATTGATGAGTTGTTAAAAAATATTTTATTCAAGTTATTAAAACATGGGCATGAGACGTTTGTTCTTTTAATTAGACAATGAAAAAAATACATGTTTTGCAATGAAACCAACACTCTGTTTCTTGCAAAGAATATTTCTCAAAACCAATAAACACAGATAATAAAGTAAATACAGATATGGCCACATTTGAACTGATTATGCCCAAACTGGGCGAAAGCGTTATAGAAGCCACTATTACCCGCTGGATGAAGTCGGCAGGCGACACGGTGAACGAAGACGATGCTATTGTTGAGATTGCTACTGATAAGGTTGATTCCGAAATACCTTCACCTGTTGAAGGTAAAATTATCAAAACCCTTTTTGCCGAAGGCGAAGTAGTGGCGGTAGGCACAGTAATTGCCCTGATTGCTATGGATGGAGACGACGATGTTGCTGTTGAAGCAACTGACTCCGAAGTGGCTGCTGTGGCCATTGATCAGCAGGCGGATGTCAGCGAAGCCCCTGAGGCTAAATCCGAATCAGTTGATCTGGCTGCACGTTCTGACAGGTTCTATTCACCTTTGGTCAAAAGTATTGCCCGCGAGGAGAATATCAGCCCGCAAGAGCTTGATGCCATAATGGGGAGTGGTAAGGAAGGCAGGGTTACAAAAGATGATGTGATGGCATTTCTGAAAAGTCGTGGTGCTGTGAAAACTACATCAACTGAAAAACCAGCCACCAAAGAATCGATAACACCTCTTTCTAAATTCAGCGCTTCAAAGCCTGAAGCAGCAGTAGTAACCAGCGGAGCAGGCGACACCATTATCGAAATGGATCGCATGCGCAGGCTAATTGCCGACCATATGGTGATGTCGAAACAGGTTTCACCTCATGTTACCTCCTTTATCGATGTGGATGTGACCAATATTGTTAACTGGCGTAACAAAATCAAAGACGATTTCCAGAAACGCGAAGGACAGAAGATCACCTATACTCCCATTTTCTTCGAAGCAGCTGCAAAAGCATTAAAAGATTACCCACAGGTAAATGCATCTGTTGATGGTTACAACTTTATATTGCGTAAAAACATAAACATAGGTATGGCTACAGCCTTGCCAAACGGAAACCTGATTGTTCCGGTGATCAGGAATGTTGACGAAAAGAATCTGATCGGGTTAACCAAGGCCGTGAATGATCTGGCAAATCGCGCCCGTGTGAATAAGTTGCAGCCCGACGAAATTCAGGGGGGGACTTTTACAATCACCAATTTTGGATCATTCGACAGTTTGACCGGAACACCCATTATCAATCAGCCACAGGTTGCCATCCTGGCTGTGGGGGCTATCCGCAAGCAGCCGGCTGTGATTGAAACCCAATATGGCGATGTTATTGCCATACGACATATCATGATTCTCTCACTAGCCTATGATCACCGTATTGTTGACGGGGCTTTAGGTGGTATGTACCTAAAACGGGTCAAAGAACTGCTCGAAAGTTTCGACCCTAACCGTGACATATAACTTATTGAATTAGTCGTTTATTCGGGTTGGAGTCATTTGATATCCAGCCCTTTATTTTTTTCTTATGGAACTTAATCTCAAAAAGCCTCTAGCTATCTTCGATCTCGAAACCACTGGCCTGAACATTACCCAAGACAGAATTATCGAGATTAGTATCCTGAAAATCAATCCAAACGGAAAAGAGGAAAAAAAGTATCACAGGATTAATCCAGGTATTCCTGTTCCGGAAGAATCTACCCGTTTTCATGGATTTACAAGTGACGATCTGAAAGACAAGCCAATGTTTAAGGAAGTTGCCAAAGAAATTGCCCGTTTTCTAAGCGGATGCGACCTGGCTGGTTACAATGCCATCAAATTTGATATTCCATTGCTGATGGAGGAGTTTCTGCGTGCCAACGTTGACTTTGATTTGCAAAATCGTCACGTAATAGATGTTCAGAACATCTTCATGAAGATGGAGCCGAGAACACTCAAAGGCGCTTACCGTTTCTTTTGCAACAAAGAGCTGGATAATGCACATTCTGCTGAGGCCGATACCCTTGCAACCTATGAAATCCTTAAGGCTCAGCTCAGTCGTTACGAACAGGTTGAATATGAAGACCGCGACGGAATTGTAAGCACCCCTATAGTAAACGATGTTAAAGCCTTGCATGATTTCTCGATGCAGCAGCATTTTGCCGATCTGGCCGGTCAGATAATATTTAACTCTGAAGGCCAGGAAGTGTTTCATTTCGGAAAAAACAAAGGAAGAACCGTAGAGGAGGTATTCACCAAAGATCCATCTTACTACGACTGGATGATGAAAGGAGAATTTCCGCTTTACACCAAAAAACTTATCACAGCCATCAAATTCAGGATGAAAGGCATCGGACAGCAAACAACAGACGGTAACAAAAACAGAAACACATGAAAATAATTTGTATTGGCAGGAATTATATCGATCACGCCAAAGAGCTGAACAATCCGGTTCCGGAAAAACCGGTTTTTTTCATGAAACCCAGCACAGCATTGCTGATGCCTCACCACCCATTCTATTATCCCAATTTTACGACCGATTTGCACTATGAGGTTGAGCTGGTGCTCAAAGTGAGCAAAAATGGCAAGTCAATTCAAGAGAAGTTTGCTCAGGATTACTATCAGGAGATTGGGGTAGGGATTGATTTTACAGCCAGGGATCTGCAGGAAGAATGCAAACGAAAAGGATTGCCCTGGGAGATGGCCAAAGCATTTGATGCATCAGCACCGGTTGGCAGGTTTCTGGACAAGAGCAGGTTTGCTTTGGGTGAAAGCATTTCGTTCGGACTCAAGATTAACGGGGAATGGAGGCAGCGCGGCAAAAGCAGCGATATGGTTTTTTCTTTCGACAAAATTATTGCTTATGTGTCGCAGTTTGTAACCTTGAAGCAAGGCGATCTGATTTTTACCGGGACTCCCGCAGGGGTAGGACCGACAAAAATTGACGACCATTTCGAACTGTTTCTTGAAGATGAGAAACTATTGTCCTTTTATGTGAAATAAACCTGCTGACAGCATACTTTCGCACTTTTTTCTGATTGCAACCATCAATTTTTTAATTTTGCCATAAATACAGCAGCATGTGAAATTGGTCCTGTCCTTTAGCTTTCACGACTATTCACGAAACCTGATTGTTTGAATTATTAGAAAATGTCGGTTTTCAATCAAACCTTATGAAGAAAAATTTATTCCTTGCTTGTGTGCTGATAGTCATGCACATGACTGTATTCAGCATAAACGAAACATCAAAAAATATGTTTTCAGAATATCAATTAAATTCACTTATCAACGAACTCATCCAGATTTCGGAACCTGATCAGCACAAACGGATTGAAAAAGGAGTGAGGCAAGCTGCGTCATTTTGGTTTACCAGCGATGGGAGTTGGGAAGATTTTAGCGGAATGTGCAAGACATATTCTGCGCGAAATGCCCACGACCGTGATGCAATGTTTGTTAGGATGCAGGATAACTTTGAGCTGCTTTTCGGCAGTTTCAATAAGATCAGCGTCGGCTTAAAAATACCGCTTCACGTTGATGAGGGCGACATTCTTCCTGTTGACCGCATTTTTGGTGGGTATAGTGCAGGCGCGCATTTCAGCGATGATATGTTTGCGAACCAAATTGCTTTTATCACCATTTTGAATTTCCCTTTCTACAGTTTGAACGAGAAAACCCTTCTGGGCGAAAGCTGGACAAGAGCCGAATGGGCGCATGCACGCATGGGCGATGTCTTCAAGTCGCGCATACCTGCTGCCTTGTTGCAGGATTATGAGCAAATTGTAACTGATGCTGATGGGTATATTTCAGACTACAACATTTACGTTGGTAAACTGGTTGATAAAAGAGGCAGAACGCATTTCCCTGAAGGTTTGAAGCTCATATCGCACTGGGGGCTACGCGATCAGATCAAGGCTAATTATGCACTGAAGGATGGATTTGCTGGTCAATCTATAATTTATGAGGCCATGCTCAGGATTATTCGGCAGGAGATTCCCCGAGAGGTGATTGACAACAACACCTACACATGGAATCCAATGTCGAACACCTTGTTTGCCGAAGGGAAAGCAATTGATTTTGTTGCTGAACCTAATATCCGTTACAAACAGATTATTCAACTATTCAAAGCAATCAGAAAAATTGATGCTTATTCGCCACATTTTCCGGATTATATCAGCCGTAAGTTCGAAGAAGAGATGGAAATAAGGGTAGAAGATGTTGAAAAGATATTTATTGAATTGGTCAGCAGTCCTGAGTTAGTCGAAATTGGAAAGGTTATCGAAAAACGGCTTGGTCGTAAGTTGCAGCCATGGGACATCTGGTACGATGGCTTTAAAACTCGATCGACTCTGGATGTAGGCAAGATTGATAAATTGTTGAAGGAAAAATATCCCAATAAAACTGCCTTCGAAAGCGACCTGCCGAATATTTTGATAAAGCTCGGCTTTAGTGCTGATTCAGCCCGTTCAATTGCTTCGAAAATCATCGTCGACCCGTCGCGCGGGGCTGGCCACGCATGGGGTGCAGCCATGAAGTCAGATAAGGCCAGATTGCGTACGCGGATTTCAGCCGATGGTATGGATTATAAAGGCTATAACATTGCCATTCATGAGTTTGGTCACAATGTTGAACAAACGATTACCCTTCACAATGTTGATTACTATATGCTAAACGGTGTGCCAAACACTTCCTTCACAGAGGCCCTGGCTTTTGTGTTTCAGGCACGTGATCTTGAGTTGCTCGACATGGAATCGTCTGACACCAAAGCTGCCCGGCTTGCGGCACTTGATAACTTGTGGTCAAATTTCGAAATCATGGGAGTTTCACTTGTCGATATTCATGTGTGGCGTTGGCTGTATGCCCATCCCGATGCCACCCCGGCCGAATTGAATGTTGCTGTAAACAAGATTGCCATCGAAATCTGGAACACCTATTTCCTACCGGTATTTGGTCTCGAAGATTCACCCATACTGGCAATCTATTCCCACATGATTGATTATCCGCTTTATTTGTCTGCATACCCAATAGGACAACTTATCGAGTTTCAGTTTGGTAATGACATCAGGAATAAGGACTTCTCAACTGAGATCTATCGTGCATTTACTCAAGGACGGATTATCCCCCAACTCTGGATGAAGAGGGCCGTAGGGAGTGAAATTTCCCCTTTACCATCTATTGAAGCTGCCCGTGATGCACTGAAGGAAATCCGCTAAACCACTACCAAGGTGCGGGCAACAACCATAAGCAGTCTGGCAACCGGACTTACAAACCATCCGCAACATATCGGATGTGCCATAATCCTGCAGCCTGTTCCGGCGGCACTCACCGATGGTATCGACTACTTATCTGAAATATTTTCGGCATGGGAAGCGCAGCGGAAGTGAAACCGGAAAAAATTCGGATTCTAAACTGGAGCACTGGCAAAGATGCAGCGTATTGCCTATGGTTGCTTCAAAAGCAAAACATCAGGGTTGATGTGTTGCTTACCACCCTGAGCAGTTCTGTCGACAGGGTAAGCATGCATGGGGTTCGAAACAGCCTTCTTAAACGACAGGCAGCAGCTGTCGGATTGCCCCTTCACACCATCAGCATACCCGATCCCTGTGATATTGAGACTTATAATAGTCTTATGATGAGTGCTTTGAAGCAGTATGAAAAGTTTGATGTTAAAACTTCGGTGTTCGGGGATATTTTTCTGGATGACTTGCGCTTATACAGGGAGCAGCAGTTGGCCAAAGAGGGTTTTGGAGCTGAGTTTCCACTCTGGAAGGCAGATACAGGCCAGCTTGCCAGCGACATGATCCGTGCCGGGTTTAAAGCTTTGGTGGTGTGTGTGAGTGAAGCTAAGCTCAATAAGTCTTTTTGCGGGCGCGATTTTAACCAGTCCTTTCTCGGTGACCTTCCTGCCGGAGTAGATCCCTGTGGCGAAAACGGGGAGTTCCATACCTTTGTCTATGATGGCCCGGTTTTCAGTAAGGCTGTACGGATCAGAAAGGGAAAAACTGTTTTGCACAGTTACAAACGCTCCGAAACAGAAAATGAGTTTGATGCTGATTTTTTCTATTGCGATTTACTGCCTTATTAACCACCTTCCTAACGAAACACTATATCTGTAATTATCTGTTTGCCAGCAGCTTCATTAAGTTTTAGTAACAATAGACTTTTGTTGTAAGATAGTTCATTACGTAAGGCATCAGAATCGAGTTTTACAAACAGGGTCTTCCGTTGGATATACAGATCCATGGTGTGGTTTGCAATCATTTTTCCTACCACCGGTTTCCATGCATTGATCACTTTCATGTCGTTGTACTTGCCCTCGAGGCCGTAATAGCGCAGAAACTCAAGTATGGCTCCTTCCAGGGGCTTTTCGTTGTGTGCTGACATAGGGCAAATATACAATAAATGCGACATTTACTCATTATCAATGTTTATCTAACCACTTGAAATCTTTTTTGCAAATTTCCTTTTGCATTCAAAAAACATGTTTTACATTTGAATAAGTTTACCAAAACAAGGTAATATTTGATCCAACCAAAAGATCATGTTACAACTATCTAATATACAACAGATTACCCCCCCCCCATTTATCAATTCAAGAGGGCTTTCCGTGGCAATGTGTAACTATTGGAGAAGAAAAAGGTTATTATGTGTTGAATTTGTTTGTCAACACAAAGTATATTTTCAGGTTAGGGAAGAATAAATTCGTAATAATTAGGCCACANNTGTGGCCTAATTATTACGAATTTATGCAAGTATTATCGAAATTTTTCCTTAACAATTTACAACTTATTTTATGAAAAAAATTAATTTATTACTTCTTGTCTTAATACTAATTGTATCTGCATTTAATTCATGCAACAAAAAAAATAATCCATTACCTGAACCAACCTCAACTGACCATACTTATACAGCTGAGGAAATGGCCTTATGGCGACAATTGAACAATTTCAACCAAAAGATTAAAACCGGGCTAAAAACGGAAGAGTTCATCACGCCCGATAGCGCCATGTGGTATTTAGAGGCTTTGTTTAATGTGCAACAAGCTAAAGATACTACATTTGACAATGCGAAATCTTACGAGCGTACCTATTCACTCAATGTAAATAACAATGGAACTGTGAATATGAGCGAGGTTATTAATGTATATAATCAATTGGTAACTGATCTTGAAAGCGAACTTGGAAAGATTGATTCTGATTATAAATTTTTAATCATTGCTGATCTTGAGCAGGAATCATTGAAATCCGGTGCATTTACCATGAACTTAACTGCCGGGTTAGGAATAGATCCATTAGCACTTTATGAACCAATCACTACTACGGATAATTGGCGATCAGGAAATATGAAAGGTCGTTGTGTTAATCCGGCATGGGATTCGGATGCTGGTTTGGAATTAAAGAGAAGGTTTAACAATCCTTTATTGCAAGGATATACACCTACTTATTATTGGATTAATCCATTTGTAACTCCAATTTTGTCACATAATGAGTTTCCTGGTAGAATTTTTTATGAACAAGCAACTTCTGAACCATGTGTTGAATATACTGAATTGCAACATTACCTTACCCAAGGTCATTATCTTATCTACAACACACCAACCGAAACCCCTTCTGGTGTTCGACCTGCAAATTTGCATTTCAGACTTATGGTTTTATGGACAAATAATAATAATCCAACAGATAATAAGTATTGGCATAAATATCAAATTTATTATGGGACACCAGTAAGTGTACCTCCAATTGGATAAATTGTTTAAACAGGGCAATTCATTGCCCTGTTTTTCCATTTTCTATTCCTTCATTCAATTCCAAATATTATATCTATGAAAAAACTATTTATGCTCTCCATTTTTATCCAAATTGTTTTCGCAATACAAGCACAAGTTTTGAAAACACAGTATATTTCCAACGACACCATCTGGTCGGAAGATACTGTTAGAATTTACAATAATATTGTGATTGAAAATCAGGCTACCCTGCAAATAGAACCGGGGGTTTATGTTGAGTTTCAGGGGAATTACAGTATTGATGTTTACGGCAAAATCAAAGCCATTGGAAACATAAATGATTCAATTATTTTCACAATTGACGACTATACTTCCATTGACGATACAACAACAACAAATGGTGGATGGGGAGGAATTCGATTCCTGACCAACAATTCAGACACCTCTTCTTTAAGCTATTGCAGATTTTCATTTGGGAAAGCTGTTGTTCCCGGGGTAACTTGGGATGATGATAACAATGAGGACAATAAAGGTGGCGCTATTTATTTAAAAGGGTATGCCCATCTGACAATCAGTAATTCAACTTTTTATCATAACAGGGCTAGTTATAGAGGAGGTGGAATAATGATAAGTAACTGTTCTTCAATTCAATTACTTAATAATACCTTTAAATATAATCATGTCTATTTTACCGGTGGGGGTATTTCAATTGAAAGCACTAGTTCATCAGTAATAAACGGAAATCTATTTTTGTCAAATAGTGCATTTTATATAGTATATACTGAATTGGGTCCTTTTGCGGGTGGAGCAGGCGGTGGATTGTCAGTTTATTGCAATTCCGTCATAAGTTATAATAAATTCTTTAGCAACAATTCAGCAAGTGGTACTCTTTATGAAAGTTCATATAATTCATTGATTTACAATAATATTATTGCGAATAACAGAGGGCCAGGAATGCTTGTTGGTGGATGGAGTGTTGGAATAACAAAGATTATCAATAATACAGTTGTGAATAATTTAAACTATTCTCCTGGTGGTTGCGGATTTTATTTTTTTAGCAGTACGGTGATGATGAGAAATAATATTGTTTTTGGCAATAATTGGGATGATGATTGGCATGAACCAATTCAGGTTTATTCCCCACTGGATATTAAAGCTGATTTCGCATACTCTTGTAATCCTGATAGTCCAGATTATTATGAAGGCGAAGGAAATATCCATGATGATCCAATCTTTGTAAACCCCACTGAAGGTGTAGGACCAGATTATGATGGATCGGTTGCTGATTGGTCGTTGCAAAACAGTTCACCTTGTGTAAACACCGGCACACCCGATACCACCGGCCTCATCTTGCCGGAATTTGATATTGCAGGTAATCCACGAATTTATGGCAACAGGATTGATATGGGTGCTTACGAAAACCAGGTGGTTGTGGTGGGCTTGCCAAAGAATCCATTGGTAAATTCAACAATCGAAATCATGCCCAACCCGTTTAAGGACAGTTTTTCGATTAATTTGTTTGGTGAAAACAAAATCAACGGCATTTCGGTAATGAATCAATCGGGCATCACCTTAAGCTACACAAAGCATTTCCCAACAAATGGTTTTATGCTTATCAATTTAAATGGTTATACTTCAGTATTATACCTTGTAGTAGTGGAATATACTGATGGAACACGCAGAGTTGAAAAAGTGCTGAAACAATAAACAAAAATACCACCAATGAGATATCTGTTGTTACTCAAACTTGTCTTTTTCTTTTAACTGTCCACTTTTATAATAAGCGGGATCAATGCCCAAAACTAATTCTATCCAAAAAGTGAATAAGTGAGATATTTATGAAATTAAGGTAGCTGTGCCTCGGGTTCAATTCACTCCTGAACCAAGACATCCTGCAACCCGTCTTCCTTATTCATGATGGCATGGGCAAAGCTGCAAAGGGGCAGAATCTTCATTTGATGCTTCCTTGCCAGAGCGACCACTTCCATGACCAGCTTTTTGCCAACACCTTTTCCTTTCAAACTTTCGCTGACAAAGGTGTGGTCGATAACAATAACACTATCCCCTTGAGACACATAAGTGATTTTGGCAAGAAGTTGATCGTTTTCATGTATGAAAAAGCTTCCATTTTCGAGGTTTCCATTATATTGAATATCCATGTATCACCTTGTTTGATTTGTAAAAGTAATTCATATTGCAGACAATTTGCAAAAAAAAAAAACGCATCCGGGATCGCCAGGATGCGTTTTTGACACTAAGATGGTTTTGGCTAAACAATGCCTGTAAAGCCCATGAATGCCAGGGCCAGGATTCCGGCAACAATCAGTGCGATGGGAACTCCCTGCATAACCTTGGGCGGTTCCATAAGTTCGATGTGCTCGCGTATCCCGGCAAAAATCAACAAAGCCAGTGTGAATCCAGCTGCGTTTGAAACAGCAAACACCACGCCCTCAATAAGATTGAAGTCCTTTTGAATGGTTAGAATTGCCACCCCTAAAACAGCGCAGTTGGTCGTGATCAGTGGCAGAAATACGCCCAGCGCCTGATATAAACCCGGGCTAACTTTTTTCAGGATAATCTCCACCATCTGAACAAGCCCGGCAATAACAAGAATAAAAGCAATGGTCTGAAGAAACTGTATACCCAGTGGTTGCAGCAGATACATCTGAACCAACCAGGTGACGATGGTGGCCAGAGTTATCACGAAAATAACCGCTCCACCCATACCCAGCGAAGTGGATATTTTGTTGGAAACACCCACAAAAGGGCATATCCCCAAAAACTGAGCCAATACGACGTTGTTGATAAATATGGCTGATATGATAATGATAATGTATTCCATTGTACCTGTGTTATTTAGTCTTATTGATAATTTTTGTCAGGGCAATAAGATACCCCAGCACGATGAAAGCACCTGGTGCAAGCACAAAAACGAGCATCAGATCGCCCGGAATCACTTTTTGACCAAAAACTGCACCAGCACCCAGGAACTCTCTGACTGCACCCAGAACTGTAAGAGCAAAGGCAAAGCCCAGCCCCATACCCAGTCCGTCGAGTATCGATGAGCCTACACTGTTTTTAGACGCGAAAGCTTCCGCTCTTCCCAGCACAATGCAGTTAACCACGATCAGTGGGATAAACAAACCGAGCTGATCGAACAAAGCAGGCACGTAAGCCTGCATTACCAGCTCAACAATGGTAACAAACGATGCGATGATTACAATAAATGAAGGAATACGAACCTTGTCGGGGATGGCGTTTTTAACCAGAGAAACGACCAGGTTCGACATGACCAGCACAAATGTGGTTGCCAGACCCATTCCCAATCCATTGAAGGCACTTGTTGTAACCCCCAGAGTAGGACACAATCCCAGCAAAAGGACAAAAACAGGGTTTTCTTTTAGCAGCCCTTTCGTAAGCGTTTTAAAATTACTCATTCTCTGTTCCTCCTTTGTTTGATTCGTATGTTAAGAAAGCACGTTGCACAGCATCGGCAAATGCGCGTGAACTGATGGTTGCTGCAGTAATAGCATCAATGGAACCACCGTCTTTTTTCACTTTCAGGATAAAACTTTCAGGGTTTTTGCCATTGAATTGAAGGCTCCAGTCCGATTTACTCTGCTGCATTTTGTCGCCCAGACCAGGTGTTTCTTTGTGTTCAAGCACCGAAGTGTTGTGTATGGTGCCATCGGGTCGCAGTCCTACCATAATTTTTATATTTCCACTAAATCCCTTGTTGGTGAAGGTGTTGATGGCAACTCCCACAAACTCATCCTGTTTATAAGCCATGTTGAATTGAAGTGAGTCAGCCAGGTCGTTCGCTTTAACCCGAATCGTTTCGATCCGATCAAATTCAGGCAGTACATTCCTGATGGCTTCTTCCTGTTTCTTTTGTTTCGCCAGGTCGATGGGCCCTTTGGTAAGGTTGTAAACAGCCCCAAGTGATATGGATGCGACTATCGATATCACGAGCAGTGTGCTCACCATGTTGAAAAAATTCGATTCTTTTTTGCTTGCCATAATGTTGTATTGTTATGTGCCCGGGCATTTTATTTTTTGGTTACCAGACCAAATCGCTTTGGTTTGAAACTGTTATTGATCAATGGAGTGAAGGCGTTCATAATCAGGATTGCGAACGAGATTCCTTCGGGATAAGCTCCCCATAGCCTGATAATGATAGTGAGAAGACCTATGCCGACACCATAGATGAGCTTACCGCTCATATTCATGGGCGAACTGACCATATCGGTTGCCATGTAAATGGCTCCGAGCATTAATCCTCCGGTGAAAAGATGAAACATCGGGTCAATGTAGTGGGTCGGGTCGATCAGGTGAAATATTCCGGCAAAGACAAAAACAGTAGCAATGATGGAAACAGGCAACTGCCAGTTGATTACTTTTCGCCAAACCATAAAGATTCCGCCTAATATGAGGGCAATAGCCGACATTTCGCCGAGTGAACCACCCATATTGCCGGTGAGCCTGTCGATATATTCGGGCATAGCCGGATCGGTCATGATCTGGTCGATGGTTTTTCCGGCACCAATGCCTTCCTTGAGCAGGCCGAGTGCTGTGGGGCCTGTAACAGCATCAGTTAGCAAACCACCATCAATAATGGGCTTGGGTATTGGCCAGCTGGTCATTTGAACCGGGAAGGAAATCAGCATAAAAACCCTGCCAACAAGTGCCGGGTTAAATGGATTTTTGCCTAATCCGCCAAACGACATTTTGCCAACACCAATGGTAACGAGGGCACCAATAATCAGTATCCATGAAGGTATATTGGCCGGAATGTTGAAGGCCAGCAAAATGCCGGCTACAACTGCTGATCCGTCATTGATGGTGACCGGGCCTTTGATGAGATATTTCTGAAACACCCATTCAAAGAACAGGCAAGCCGCAACACTTATCAGTAAAATCCTAAGGGCATCGAGCCCGAAAAAGTAAACTGACACCAGCATAGCGGGTACCATGGCGTAAACCACGGTGTACATAATCTTTTTTACATTTTCGTCTCCGTGTACATGCGGAGAACCTGATATGGTAAATATACTCATAGTTGTCGTGTATTCTATTTGCGGGTTCTGATTAAGAGACCAACTCGTTGCTTCCCAAGGCGTAGGAAATCGAGCAGAGGAAGTTGTGAGGGACAGGTGAACTGGCATGAACCGCATTCGATGCAATCCATAATTTTTTCATTTTCGGCCTTGTCGTAAATGGCCAGTTTAGCCAATTTAGCCAACAGAAAAGGTTCTAATCCCATCGGGCAAACTTCGGTACATTTCGAGCAGCGTATGCAGGGTTTGGGAGCCGGCCTCCTGCTATCTTCCGATTTCATAATCAAAATGCCTGATGAGCCTTTGGTTATGGGAACGTCAATAGATGTAAGTGCTTTACCCATCATCGGACCTCCGTTGATCACTTTACCGGTGTTTTCGGGAAGTCCCTGCGCGGCAGCAATAAGTTCGGTAACAGGTGTGCCAATACGGACCATGAAGTTGGATGGTTTACGTACCGATTTGCCTGTAACGGTAACCACACGTTCAATCAAGGGCTTGTTTTTCTGAACAGCATCATAAACTGCCAGAGCAGTGCCAACATTACTAACCACACAACCCACCTCGATTGGCAATTTGCCGGAAGGAACTTCACGGTTAACAGTGGCCTTAATGAGTTGTTTCTCACCTCCCTGCGGATACTTTACTTTGAGTGCCTGCACCATAATGCCCGTATAGGCCTGCGAAAGTTCGGTCAGATGTCTGATAGCATCCGGTTTATTGTTTTCAATGCCGATAACTGCTTTCTCCACTTCAAGGGCTTTCATGAGAATCTTAACCCCGATAAGCATTTCCTCACCTTTTTCGAGCATTACCCGGTGGTCGGAAGTAAGATAGGGTTCGCATTCCACCCCGTTGATAATCAAATATTCAGCTTTTTTACCATCCGGAACCATAAGTTTGACATGGGTTGGGAAGGTTGCTCCACCAAGTCCGACAATGCCACATTCTTTTATCCGCTGAATGATTTCCTGTTTGCTTAAACTTATCTGGCGCACAATTGTCGGTGAGGTGTCGATGCTGTCGTCCCACACATCATCAATCACATCAACAAAGATGGCCTGACGCCGATAGCCACTTGAATCGATGGCATCGTCGATCTTTACAACTTTGCCCGAAACAGGTGAATGCAGGTTGGCCGATATGAAAGCCTCTCCTTTGGCAATAAGCTGACCTACCTTAACTTCATCTCCTTTTTTTACGATGGGTTTGGATGGGACTCCCAGATTCTGGCCTAATGGGATGACCGCCTGTTTGGGTAAAGGCAGTGCTTCGATGGCAGCATTTTCTGAGAATTTATTTTCTTCCGGATGGACGCCACCCCTGGTAAATGTTTTCAATGACTTCATGTTCATTGCTTTATTCTTGTGTTTCGTTGGTTTCTTTAGCAGACTTTTTGGGAGGCCTGGATGCTGTTTCGGCCGTCACACCGGCTTCAGTTTTGATTTCTGATGCAGGTTCAGGCTTCGGTTTTCGTGGAGGGAAATTAAGTTCATGGATGGCATCGGTAGGACACACCTCGACACATTTTCGGCACAATTTGCATTTTTCATAATCGATATAAGCCAAGTTATCAGCCATTGTAATGGCTTCATACGGGCATACCTGGAAGCATTTTGAGCAGCCAATACAGGCCACGCTGCAATTCTTTTTGGCAGGGCCTCCTTTTTCCTTGTTCACACAGCTAACAAATATCCTTCGGTCTTTTTTGTTCTTGTTTCTGAGCTCAATTATGCCTCTTGGGCAAGCTTTTACACATGCACCACATGCAACACATTTATCGTTGACAACCGGAAGTCCGGTTTCAGGGTTCATATGGATGGCATCAAAATCGCACGAAACCACGCAGTCGCCCAAACCAAGGCAGCCAAACTGACACCCGCCTTCACCTGCATATAAACTATGTGCAAAAGCACAGCTGGCTGGTCCATCATACTGTATGCGAGCAGGAGAGTTGGCTTTGGACCCATTGCATCTGATTACGGCAATCATCGGTTCCTTTTCTTCAACCTCGAGGCCGAGAATTGCAGCAACTTGCTTCATCACATCATTTCCGCCTACCGGGCAGTTAAGGCCTTCCAGATTTTTTTTCTGATCGGCAGACTTTACACTTACCTCTGCAAAGTTGCGACAACCCGGATAACCGCAGCCTCCACAGTTTGCCTTAGGCAAAACATCATCGACCAGGTCAATGCGCGGATCTTCGATCACTTTAAACTTCTGAGCCACAAAGTAGAGGATGACGGAAAGAGCACCTCCCAGGAGCGCAAGCGTCAGTAGTGAAAATAACAAAATTTCGTTCACGTGTATCGTATTTTGGTAGTTTACAAGCGTATATTTCTATTCGTAACCAGAATAACTGTTGACAAAAGTGAAGTCAAACAGTGTACCGGACAACAGCGTACAAAATTACGATATTGATGAAACCAAGCTAGTGGATGGGGACTTTTGCAGAATATGTTATAACTAACTTTATTACAAGTAGTTGAAACTATTTTTCAGAATTATTCCTAAAAAAAGTATTACGAAAACAATTGATAATCAATGTGTTTTCGTAATACTTTAGAATCACTCTAAATTGACTTTTAACCAGCTATTTAGAAGTTGTATAAAGAATTTTGTAAATAACTGACAAAGTGTTTATTGTAAAACAATTTGCCTGCTGATATTTTTCAGTCCTAAGTTCATGTTCAGATAATAGCTGCCTTTGGGCAGATTTTGGAAATTAAAAGTGTTTTCAAAGGTGTCGTTTGTTGGTCTGATTGAGCCACGTTTTACAGTTTTACCATCGGCATTGATCAACTGCCAGTTTAGTTTGTTGAAGCCTTCTGACGGCATTTTCAGGGTGAACATTCCGTTTGACGGGTTTGGCACAATGAACACCTGTTCAAGGGCATTTTCAGATTCAGCAACACTGGTGCATTCATCCACGGTGAGCACAAGTTTATCACTGGCTTGCCCTGTACAAACCTCACTGGCAAATGCATACAAGGTTAATTCCAATGAACCATTGGCGATATCCTGAATACCAGGTGTGTATGTGGCATTGAGCAGGTTTGGATTGTTGAAAACACCATCGCCATCAGTTATCCAGATTGTGCTATCAGAAAACATAGCTTGTCCGACGAGTTCGATCGATTCATCTTCACACACCAGGGTGTCGTTGCCTGCAAATGCCTGTGGTAATCCGTTGATAAACAAAGTGAATTCATCGGATACTTCCTGTCCGTTCCATCCGGTGCCTTCAAGGGTCAAAGTTACCTGACCTGATGAACGGTCAGTAGGGCCAGGGGCATATAGTGTCTGAAGCCGGTCGTTATAAAGGAGAATTCCGTCGCCAGCTGAAGTCCAGAGTATTGTTTCGAGTCCAGTTCCGCTTCCCTGGGTTGTGTATGTGTTGGTATTGATGCACATATAAGCATCGGGTCCGGCTTCAATGGTGGGCGCAGCACCTGGTGCCAGATTAAACGAAGCAATGCGGGTACGCCAGTTTGAGCTTAGCCTGTACATCTGTGTGTACCAGAATGTTGAATCATCAGAAGGGTCAACCGACATGGCACTGTAATCACCCCATCGGTCGACATTCGTTTGTGCAGCAAGTCCATCGACGATAACGGTTTCAGGAATGTTCATCGTGCCCAGCGGAGCACCGGCTGTTCGGCCTGTGTAGCGTATGCTTGGGAAAGTTGTTGAGCTTGAAACAGAATATCCAAGTGCAATATTTCCATTGGTATTCATAGCAATGCTGCCCATCCACCTAAAATCGTTGTCTGGGGCATAGGTGCCTTGCTGATACACTGTCCAGTTGGTGCCGGATTTTCTCAGTTCATACCAGCGTATGGCTGCTCTGGCGCTAACATTCACTGTGTGGTTGGCAACAAGTGTCTGGTAGGATCCGAAATTTCTGTATTGCAGGCGGTACATCAATGATCCGGCAATACTTGAGAGCCTTTGCGTTGTGTTAGGTTGAGGAACTGTCCCAACATTTGCGTTAAAAGTTTCAACAACCAGACTGTTTGCCAGAGTGTAAGTTGAAGAAGTGGGGTTACTCCAGTTAATCGTTGCTTTCCACACCTCAAGTTGTTTGTTACCAGTTGTATTCATATGTGCAAAATAGGCTGGCTCGCCGTCAGGGGGTGGAGTTCCATCGAAATCGGCCGGAAGTATAGAGTATTTTGAAGAATTGGAACCAAACAGGATAATCTGCGCTTCCGGATCACCTGCAAGCATGGCATCGCGCTCCATAACTACTGCGCCACCTCCACGGTATGTCATGCTTCCGGGATTAAAATAATTGAATGTCCCAAGATAAGCTGAAGGCCATACCCCAAATTTAGGATAATCATTGAAATAGGGAAATTCGAAAGCGTAGCGGTAATATGCGCCTGTTGGATCGGCAGTTTCGGATATGGCTACCAATTCCCAGAAGCTTCCATCAGAGGTGTTAACAGCAAACTGACTTACAAACCATCTGTCGGCCAGTTCATCATACACAACAATCGGGTCACCATCATTGGTGCCGCTCCATGGACCCGGGAATCCATTCCAGATGGTGCTGTTGTCTGCAGGCCCGTAAAGTTGAATGCCAGTTTTGTCATAAATAGCAAAAGAGGAGTTTATCATCAGGAAATAATGGTTTAGGCCAACATCTCCTTCCGTATCGGGTGGAAATACGCCATTAACATTGCCCAATCCCAGAAAATTATACAAAGGCCAGTAATCTTCATTTGAAGTATATTCCTCTTGCAGAGCGGGATCGCTCATCTCCGTGTTTTCCGGAACATCCATATTGATTGGAGGATTTTCAATCGATTTGTTCCCGATAAGATCATTTTTCCAGGCTCTTTTTCGTTCGCCGGGTGGTATGGGCTGAATGTCGCGCAAGGCAGGAGTTTTGTCGAAATAGGTAGCTTTAAGCACCCTATCGACAGGCATGGAGGTGATGATGTTCTGCTCTTGTCCGGTAACAAATAAAGCAGAAACCATTAGTAAGACGATCAGAATCACATTTTTCATATCTTTTCGAATTGTGAAGTTAATGATTAATAGGCTGTTGAATGAATTGATGTTTAACTTATTTGAAAACTAAAGTTCTTATTAAGGCGGTCTCGGTTGAAGTAAAGAATGGTGTAATAAGGAACAAGGATCAGTAATGAAAAAAGCCCTGTCAAGCCTTCACTAAGTCCGGCAAGATTGAGGGATATGAGTGTAACCAGCATCACTACAAAAGGAACGAAATATCCCAGGATAACGGCCATGCGGCCGTGCGACAGCTTCATAGTAACTGTTACCGTGTCGCCAACTTGATGCATATGCTTATCACGCTGCTCAATATCAACCAGTTTTTCTGCCATTTCTGCCATATTGCATGCCCCTTTTACCTGACAGGAGGAACATGCCGAAGTGGACAGAATCATCACTTTGATGTTGTTGCCTTCAATGCTTTTTATTACACCAGGATGCGAAATAGTTTCACCAGTTTGCGGCATGACACATGAATTATTCAATTGTACAAAGATAAGCATTCATGCGATATATTGTCAAGCGTTCTATACCAAACATGCGCTGTCAGGGAGTTGAAAGCGATACAGGCAGGATTTTGCCGTTGAAAAAATGGTGCCCGTTTTGAGCAAATCCGGCAATAAACCGGGCCATTTCTTCGGCTGAAACAGGTGCATGATAACCCGGAAAAGCCTCTGCGAGCATTTCTGTACGGGCAGCGCCCAGAGCAAGACAGTTTACTTTGATGTTCAGGTTTTTAAATTCTTCGGCCATGCATTCGCTCAGGGTAGTCAGGGCTGCTTTGCTAGCACTATAAAGCGAAAGCCCCGCAAACTTAGCACTTCCCTGAAAGCCTCCCATGCTGCCGATATTGACAATGTGGGCATTGGGTCTAAAATGAGGCAGTAACGCCTGAGAGAGTAAAAATGGTGCTTTAACATTGATGTGAAAAACTGCATCAAAATCGGCTGGGGATAGGTCTTGAAAAGCTTTGTTAATCAGTAGTCCTGCATTGTTGATCAATATTTCAGGTGCAAATGAATGAACACCGATCAAATGAAGTATGCTGGAAATAGCATCGGCTTTTCCAAGATCAATGGAGGCGGATATAACCGTTTCCGGATCAAATTTTTTAAGCTTGCCAATGTTGCGTGAAATGGCTAAAATCCTATATCCGGAAAGTTTAACAAACTCTTCAACCAGGCTAAATCCAATTCCCTTGCCGGCACCGGTAATGATTACATCAGTCATTATTTTTATTCCTCAACTTCAGTGTTGTCAATTTGTTCCCTATCGAACATCCTTTTCATTTGTCTGACGTTAACAGCGCTGATGGTAAGGGTGCCGTCCTCATCAACTGTAATCGAAATGTTGATATCATTGTCCTGGATAAAGGGATCGAAATTCATATAGGCAATACCTTTGATAGGGGTGCTGCCGTAGGTTTTTGCAAGCTCAATTGCCTGTTCATAATCCTTGCTGAGCGGAATCATCGCTGATTTGGCGATACGTTCAGCCTCATTCATCGACAGGTTATAGGGTCCGGTGTAAACGAGCATAATGGAATTAAATCCCTCGTTCGGATTGTTGGCAGAAGTCAGTTGGGAATAGTCCACATCTATTGTAAGTCCCTGAGGTTCGGTTAGCCCAAGCTCGCGGGCCCAGACAGGTAACCCACTGGCGGGATTGCTTTTCGAACTGCGGGCAATGGCTCTGCCATAGGTTTGCTTAACCTCAGCAAGCAATTTATTTGCCTGCTCATCCGTAATTTCTCCTATTGCGCGCTGCTGTTCAATCATTTCGACTTCCTGCTGCATGGCGTCAACCATATCCATTGTCTGGCCAACTTCGCTCATGGTCTGGTTGAAACTCTTTAACTCTTTATCAAATTTTTCAGTTTCCGTCTTTTCTGGTGCTATTTGGCAGGACGTTAGAACAATGGATAGTAAGGTGAGGTTCAAAAAGCCCGGAATGTTTTTTAATTTCATGACTAAATAATTTAGAATCTTGCGGATAGATAGTTGTTATTTATATTAAGATATTCTTCATTACGCAGCGAAGATACACTAATGTGTCAGTTTTTTTAAGCAGTAAGTCTCCTTTTTTGGTAACATCATATCAACAATTTCCGGAATGTTTTTTGTTGTGTATTTGTGTTGGGAAGGAAAAGCCAGCAGCTTAAGGTTTTTTCTTACCTTTTTGATTTTTTGGTGTAATTTTGACAGCACAAATTTTTGGATAATGCAGCAGTTTTTGCGTAACATCTTTTTAATCACAGTTTTTCTATTCGTTTGCTTTCCGGTTGCTGCACAAGTACCGGAGAACATAACGACAGATATCGGAAATGCATTGCTCAAAGCCGATACACGTGCTTTATCCGACATGTTTACTGGTAATGTGGAACTTGATGTTGAACCGGGCAAGGGGAAATACAGCAAAAATCAGGCACAAATGGTTTTGAAGGAATGGTTTGGACAGAATATCCCCAGATCATATGAATTGAAGCAGGAAGGTAAAACAAGCAGTTCATTTTATATTATTGGTTATTTACACTGTAACAGCGGATTATTCAGGGTGTATATCCTGCTTAATGAATCGTCCGGAAAAATGAATATTCATTATCTGAGCCTGAGAAAAAATGAGCAATAGTATTCCAACAATTTATGAGCTGATTGAACTGGCGATAAGGGAAGATATAGGAAGTGGTGACCACAGCTCGATGGCAACCATAACTGCCGAAACAAAAGGAAAAATGAATCTGCTTGTCAAACAGCATGGCATACTTGCCGGAGTTGGGGTGGCCAGAATGGTGTTTTCTCAGATCGATCCTTCACTTGTTTTTAAGGAGTATATTCATGATGGTGAATTGGTTATGCCCGGAGATGTTGCCTTTGATGTTTCAGGTGATGTTAGGTCATTGTTGGCTTCTGAACGACTTGTGCTGAATTTTATGCAACGGATGAGCGGTATCGCTACAGAAACCAACCGACTGGTAAAGTTGGTTCAGGATTTGCCCGTAAAACTGCTTGATACTCGGAAGACAACTCCCAATATGCGACATCTTGAAAAGTTAGCAGTCAGATTTGGAGGTGGTTACAACCACAGGTTTGGTTTATTTGATATGATCATGATCAAGAATAACCATGTTGATTTTGCAGGCGGTATAGCCAAAGCAATTCAAATGGCACGCGATTATGTGGAAAGAAACAATCTCAGGTTGGGCATTGAAGTGGAGGTGAGGAATTTTGAAGAGCTTGAAACTGCGCTGGAGGTTGGTGGTTTTCAGCGTGTCATGTTCGATAACTTTAGCCCGGATGACATGCGTAAAGCGGTGAAGCTGGTTGCCTCAAGGTTTGAAACAGAAGCATCAGGGGGCATCACCGAGGAAACTTTAAGGGACTATGCGGAAACTGGCGTTGATTTTATTTCTATCGGAGCCCTGACACATCAGATTAAAAGCCTGGATATGAGCCTTAGGGCTGTAATTTAATTTTCAGCAAAGTGATTCAGATACCTGCCAGATACCTCAGAATATATATTTTTTACCGCGATAAATTGGTGAGTCTGCTGCGGTTGATCATTATACCCGGATTTGGTCGTGTTCCTTTGTATGATGTTCTGGTGTTCTTCTGGAAAGGACTGTTTGAGGGGTCATTAACCTTAAGGGCTTCTTCAGTTGCTTTTAGTTTTTTTCTGGCAATTTTCCCCTTTATCATCTTTATCTTTACCCTGATACCTTATATCCCCATTGAGAATTTTCAAGCTTCATTGTTTGAGCTTTTCAAAGAAATTATACCCAGTAACACCTTTGAAGCAGTTGAATCAACTATTTTTGACATCGTCATGCGTCAGAATACCGGATTGCTTTCGGTGAGTTTTGTGCTTATGTTTATTTTCAGTACTAACGGAATAAGTGCTATTATTGACGGGTTTAACAGCACCTGGCACAACATTGAAACCAAAACATGGCTGCAACAACGACTGGTTGCCATATTTTTGCTGCTTGCACTCTCAATTCTTGTATTGATCAGCATCATACTCATTACTACGGGTGGGGTTTTGATCCAATGGATGCAGCTGAACGGATGGATTCAATCCGAATTCACCTTTGTTTTGCTACAGGTGGTTCAATGGTTGATCATTCTTTTACTCACATTTCTTAGTATTTCTTTTCTGTATTATTATGCCCCGGCGAAGCGCCGTACCTATAGATTTTTTAGTCCTGGCTCAATACTCGCGACAGCCCTTTTGGTAGCAGGAACCCTTGTTTTCAATTATTATGTCGCCAATTTCTCGCAATACAATGCTTTGTATGGTTCGATTGGAACACTGATCATTTTTTTGATGTGGTTGTACTTTAATGCTATTATCCTGCTTATCGGATTTGAACTCAACGCCAGCATTAAACTGGCCCGACTTGAAAATTTCACCAAAAAGCAGTTGCCAGCTCCGGATATAAGCCTTCCGGAGATAAATAAATGAGAGGTGGTTATTGATTCTTGTCAATTGTAAGTTAGTTTTGATGAAGAAAAAAATTGTCTATTTCGTTCCAAATAATTCAACTTTCATTCGGAGGGATATCGACATGCTTTCGAAGGACTTCATAGTCAGTTTTTTTGACCTGAAGCAAGGCAATAAATTCACTTTACTACCCCGTTTGGGCTTGCAGGGCTTATTCATTTTAAAGCATTGTTTCAGTGCTAATCTTTTCATATGCCATTTTGCTGGATATTCGTCATTTTTGCCTGTTTTGCTGGGCAGGATGTTTTCAATTCCATGTTTAATTATCGTTGCCGGAGCAGATGCATCCAGGTTTCCGGTGTTTAACTACGGAAATTTTGCGAAGCGGATATATGCTTTTTTCACTTCGGTTTCGTTGCGTTTTGCCACCCATATTCTTCCCGTTCACGAAAGCCTGGTTATGCAACAGTATGATTTTGATCCCGGAGGCGAACCGGTTCAGGGTTATCAGGCATTTGCCAAAAAAACGAATAAAGTACCCTACACCCCGATTTATTATGGATATGATTCCAAGCAGTTCAAGGCTGTTGCAGGAATTGACCGCAAAGACTTATCTTTTATTACAGTCGGTAATTTGTCACAAAAAGACGTATTCATCCGCAAAGGCTTCGATCTTATCATTGAACTGGCCAAACGGAAAAAAGAGTTATCGTTTACATTAGTGGGTTGGTCGGGAAGGCGCATTGAAGGCTTGCCTGACAATCTTACACTTTTGCCTTTCATGAATCAGGATGAGCTGATCAGGTTGCTGTCGGGACACACGTTCTATTTTCAATTGTCGGTGATGGAAGGGTTTCCCAATGCTTTGTGCGAAGCCATGCTTTGCGGATGTGTGCCTGTCGGCAGCAATGTTTCAGGAATACCATTTATCATTGGTGATACCGGCTTCCTGCTGAAAAAAAGAAATATTGACGAACTTGAGATGCTTGTTAACAAAGCCATCGAGTCAACTGATTTGCCAATGCTCTCGGAGAAAGCAAGGCAAAGGATAGCCAATAATTTCTCTGAAGAATTACGCCGGGAACGATTTAATCAAATCATTCACCAATACATTAATCCTGCCTGAAAAATGCTTAAAAAGTTGCTGTATCGTCTCGTCTATCAGCCATCTATCAACTATATGTTGCGAAACGTTATTAAGCCGATCACAAAACCTTTCGGACTCAGGTTGCCATTTTCCATTAGTGGGCGTTTGAAAGTTGATTTTCAGAACGTTCGTTTTTCTCTAAATACCAATCCAACCTGTGCTGTAACACAACAACTATTCTTCAATGGGGCAAAGAATTATGAGTTCACACCTTTATTTGCCCATTTGGTAACCAAATCAAAGGTGTTTTTTGATGTTGGCGCCAACATTGGATATTTTACCGTTTTAGGCGAAAAACTTAACCCAAAACTACGTACATTTTCTTTCGAGCCTTCGCATGGACCATTACACTATCTGAAGCGTAATTTAGCCCTAAATCGACTGAGAAATACAATGGTAATTGATAAGGCCATTGCAGATCATACCGGCCGGTTGAACTTTTACGATGTGATGAATCCTAAATATCCATGGATCATTCATCAGCTCAATGGATCCAATAGTTTGCAGGATAAGTATGGGGCGCAAAAGCAGCGATTTTACCCCGTGGACGTAACAACCATTTCAGACATAGTGCAAGTCAATAAGCTTGAAAGGATTGATTTGATTAAACTTGATACGGAGTGCACAGAGCACCAGATACTTAAGTCTTCAATGGATGTCATCAGTCATTTTAAGCCGGCTATCATCTGCGAAGTGTATGATGTGATCGAAAATCAGGTGGAAGAGATTATTAAAGGCATTGATGGCTACAAAATGTTTCACTACAAAGCTCACTCACTGCACCCATTTTCAGTTTTCAGTGAAATAAAGGATGATCAGAACAGAAATTTTGTTTTCTGCCACGAAAGCAAACTTGAGCTGATTCGTGATTTTTTTGTTCTCTCATGAAAACCTGCACGGGCTTATCTGATTGATTGTTAGCCGATTCAATAGTTGCTTAATCCATACACTCCAGGATAAAATTCAGCAATTCCAGATCTTTTTGATAAACCGTAAGCTATTTCTTATGGGTTATTCCCCTCAACTTGCTAATTATCAACGAAGCTACCGAGACAAGTTCATCTGATGTCCGCCATATATATGCGAGGGACGAATATAGTATGATCATGGCAAGACTTCTTATCGCGATATCAAGAATAAAATGCTCAAAAACAGGGATCAAGCTTTGTAACCCATAGGTAATCAGTGCAATGATAATAACTTTGATGTGATTAAATGATAAGGGTTGGAGTTTGTAACTCCTGTAGAGGTATAAATATCTTAACAGGACATACACTGTGTAGGACAAGAGCGATGCCAATGCTGCGCCATTAATCCCCATCAAAGGAATCAGCCAAAGGTTTGTTACGACAATAAAAACCAGAAGGACGATTAGCATATAGCTTAAAACTTTGTAACGTGGTGAAACAGAAATGATTGTGGCGCTTGCTCCTCCCAGCATTTCAACCAGATTGGTAAGGCCTATCAGCAGGATAACGTAGCGTCCGGGCTCAAACTCAGGAGGAAGGATATTGTACACATTATCGATATTTCCCCACAGGCCGACCAGTATTAAACAACCAATGATAAACTGATTGATACTGGTTTTGTAGTAGATGCTTTTTATTTGTCCTAAATCATCGTCTTTCCAGGCATCGGCAAGGAATGCTCCCGAAATTTTCATCAGTATGCGGGATGGGATCACAACCAGGGTGCCAAAGAAGAAGGCGATACTGTAGATTCCTGTTTCATTAAGCCCTACCAGACGATTTATCATAATGCTGTCGATATTGAGAATCGCAATATTGCTAAATCCAATGATGATATTATAGAAGGATACATGAATGATTTCTCGCCTGAGTCCGGGGCTAACAAAACCCTGATCCTTTTTCAGACTAAACTCGCCATCGCGCATCAGCGACACCAGTAACATCAGGGTTGGTAAACCATAACCTGCCACGTACAACAGGATAAAATACCAGAAATTCATTGCACTGTAATAATACACTACGATGAGTGCAAGCGTAAAAACCCTTTGATAAACTTCCCTGTACAATGACCCTTTTACCGCATTGAATAATACCTTGTAGTAGTTGTCGAACAGATGAAAAAAAACTGTGGCAAGTATCATGGGGATTACGAAGCCGACAAAATTGCCAATCATCTCCCCATCGGCTATGTCTTTGCCGATCAATATCCAATCTTTCAGCAAATAGAATACTAAAGCAGTGAAAACAAAGCCGCCTGTTGAAACCAGAATGCCTATACGCATAAATCCGTGATGATTCGTTTTCTTATCACGGAAATAGGTGAACATTCTGGTGATGACACCTGAAAAGCCAAGTGTTCCCAATTGGCCAAACAGAGCCGCATTGGCAACGAGAAGCTTAATCACGCCGTTTTCAGCAGTTGAAAAGAGTTGCGGAAACAGTATGCCGGTGGTTACGAAACCAAGCAGTACGCCCAGGTAGGAAATCACCGAACCCGTAATGGTTTGTTTTTGAATAATGCCCAAATCAACAGAGATATTTGGCAAATGTAATAAATCCATGTTCAGTTGTTGTCATATTGCCCGTTGATAATTATGGAATGCTTGAAGGACGTTTTTTTTCTAATTTAGCGGTTTATTTCAGTATATGTCAATCAATCAATATCCAAATATCGTTTTTGTTGGCAGTGGTGCAATTGCCACAGCACTCGGAAACATTCTCGCTGCCGACGAAGACTATCAGGTAGTCCTGCTTTCCATTGAACAGGATGTTATCGAATCGGTCAACGAGGAACATGTCAACAAGAAATACTTCCCGATTTTCAAACTGAGTCCGTTGCTTAGAGCCACTGATGACAAAACAGTGCTGCTTAAGGCAAAAATCATTTTCCTGGCCATTCCATCTGTGACTATTGTGGATTATCTGCGCGAAAACCAGCACCTGATCAATCCCAAAGCAATTCTCGTAAATCTTGCCAAAGGTTTTGGCAGTGAAAGAGATATTATCCCTGATTGCCTCGGACCATTCCTTAAAAATACCCTTGCAACCCTCAAAGGTCCTTCGTTTGCCCGCGAGATTCTTTACAGGCAGCCAACAGCATTTACGCTGGCCTCAAAAGATGAGGGGATTTATGAAGTATTCACCGAACTGTTCGAAAACACGACTATCTACCTCGATTACAGCAATGATGTGGTTGGTGTTGAATATGCCAGCATTTTAAAAAATATTTATGCCATTGTCATCGGAATTGTCGATGCACAATTCGATTCACCCAATTTAAGGTCACTGGTATTGACAAGGGCTATCAATGAAATGCGATCACTGATCAGTCGCTTCGGAGGACGAGAGGAGACCATGTTCAATTACTGCGGTTTTGGCGATTTCACGCTGACAGCCCTTAACGATCTTAGTCGTAACCGAACCCTGGGCTTGTTGATTGGTAAGGGGTTCTTTACCAGTAACATAAGCGACAGGGTAGTGCTGGAAGGGAGGATTGCTGTGAATGTGCTTTGCGATCAGCTATCGGGGCAGGAAGGAGCTTGTGTTCAATTTCCGTTGATGACCGAATTGCATAAGGTATTCAATCAGGAATATGATATCAATAATTTTGTAAGCAGGATTTTGAGCAGGTATTGAGTGCTTTTTAAATCTTTGTTTCGATTGTTTCGTTTTTTCCTCGAAAAAGTGATAAAATGGTTTTGTTCTTTGTTATATTTGCCTAACCATACTAAAACAAAACCTCATGAGAACATTAATACTTTTCTTATTAGGCATTTGCCCGTTTTTTCTTTTTGCTCAAGATACGATCGTATTACAGCCTGGGGTTGAGGGTAAAGATGCACTTATCTGGAGTATAACGCCTGAAAACAATTATGGGGATTCTCCCAAGTTTTTATGTATGTCATGGTCCTTCGGAGGAATTGTTGGTGCTGATAGATCACTTATTCAATTTGACCTCTCGGAAATACCAGAAGATCGTGAAATCATCAGCGCAAAACTCAATTTATTTTTTAAGAATCTTGAACCAAATGAGACGTTTCATACAGGCGAAAATGCTTCGGTTCTGAATCTAATCACTGAAACGTGGGATGAGCAAACTGTTACATGGAATAACGCACCATCTACGACAGAGGATTTCCAGGTTATATTACCAAAGAGTGTTAATCCCCGCCAAGATTATTTGAATATTGATGTAACAGAAGCATTAAGCAACTTGTACCAATTTCCGGATTTGTATTTCGGATGGGAATTGAGTTTAATGGATGAATCTCCTTATCGCTGTCTGCTTTTCGCATCGGGTGATATAGATGAAGCGCATTTACGGCCAAGTCTCGAGATTATTTACTCAGAGCAATCTGCTTTAACCGCAGATTTTGATTTTGAAATTCATGAAAATGCTTTCGTTTCTTTCTACAATAGAAGTGAAGGATATTCGGAATTGATTTGGTTTTTTGGTGATGGAACAAGTTCAGTGGAGGAGAATCCAGAACATCAATTTGAAAATGCAGGTCATTACAACGTTTGTCTCACGGCTAAAAACGATACTGTGGAAGAAACTTTCTGCGATACTGTTTTCCTTTGTAATTCATCGAAAGCATACTTTGTTATTGGAGCTGACAATCTCGAATGCAGTTTTATAAATCAATCCGAGAATGCTGATGTTTTTATGTGGGATTTTGGTGATGGATTACAATCGCAACACTCAAATCCTCTACATGTGTTTCCTGATGAAGGAATTTACACAATTCAATTAATCGCTTCTAACGATTGTAGCAGCGATACTTTAACCATGATAGTCAATATTGTTTTTGATAATACTAATGGTTTAGTTACTGTTTCCCCAAACCCTTCTGGTGGCGATTTTTCTATTAAATCCAAAATTTCTGGTGTGTTTAAACTCGAAATATTTGATCTGAAAGGAAATATTATTGTTAAAGATGAAGGGAAAATAGCTGCTAATGAATCGATTAAATATGTGTTATCTGGCTATGACGGAACTTATTATTGCAGGATTTGGGTTAATAACAGATGGTATCAACAAAAGATATTACTCATAAATCCTTGATCAACTAACCAGCTAAGAAATTTTCATGCTTTGATTGTCCTATTGGCCAGTTCAACAATCATTGATGTAAGATTTTTTCTGGTATAATCTTTTATCCGGGTATCTGAAAGTGTAATTTTTATATTTGATTGATTGTTGAGTAGAAATTTGATATAATTCATCAATTCTGGTTTACTATTACTGTCAAAACAGTAACCTGTATTTGTATCTCTTAAAATTGTTGAAGTATTCCCATCAGTAGGTCCAATGCAGATGATTGGCCTTTTAGCTCCCAGATACTCGAAAAGCTTCCCGGTAAGTATCAGGTTGGCGTTTGGCGTTTCATTGATCAGGAGCAGCAGGGCAGTTGTTTTGTTGAATTCATTGACCAACTTAGCATGTGGAATATATTCCTGATAAATAACAACTTTCTCCAGACCAAATTCCTTAACGGATTCCCTGACAGAAACATCCACATTTCCGGTTAAGGCGATTTCGATCTTTTTGGCTAAATCCGGATTATCATTAATCAACTCACTAAGAGCTTGCCAAAAAACTATAGGGTTTCGGGTTTTTACCAGGGAACCAATATGTGAGATGCGAAACTTATCGTGGATGGGTTGATCGATGATATCAACAAAGTCGTCCTCGTCAAATCCATTGGTCACCAAATGATATTCCCGGGCAAATATGCGATTGAAATCCTCAGCCATTCCTTTGCTGATAACTGTTATGGCATCCGCCGTCCTCAACACTTTTTCTTCAAGATGTTTGTGTTTTCGATCGGCTATCCGGCTCAATTTAAGTTGGTTATAAAAATCAATATTGGTCCAGGGATCACGAAAGTCAGCCAACCAGGGGATTCCGGTTAACTTCTTCAATTGCATGGCAATCAGGTGCATGCTGTGTGGCGGACCGGTTGATATTATTAGATCGACAGGATTTTTGCTCAACCAGTTTTTTAGATAATTCACCGATGGGTTGATCCAGAAACAGCGCGCATCAGGAATAAAAAAATTACCCCTGATCCAGATGCTGATGTTTTCGATTATTCCCGGTTTTTTTTTCTCCGAGAGGAAGGCGGTCTGAATGCGATCTGTTTGTTTTCGTCCGGTAAATCTTTTGTATAGCTGATAGGGCTCTCTTGCTTTTGTGCGAAGTACCAAAATTCCTTCAGGAATATCTTTTTCCAGAGATTCGTCAATTACCGGCACTTCCGGGTTTTCTGCCGTATACACGACAGGTTCCCAGCCGAAGTCCCTTAGGTATTTTACAAACTTTAGCCAGCGCTGCACCCCTGCACCCCCCGAAGGTGGCCAGTAGTAGGTGATTATCAGCACTTTTTTCATAACTCCCCTAACTGTTTCTTCTGCCGGATATATCTGAATGCTAAACCTGCTGACAACAAAAGCAACAAAAGCGAACTGGCAAGGGAGACTTTTTCGCCTATTGCCCAAACTTTCGGTTCAAATTTCATTTCTATGGAATGTTCGCCGGCTGGAACCACAACAGATCTGAGCAAATAGTTTGCCCTGATCAATGGTTGCTCAACGCCATCCACATAGGCTTTCCATCCTTTTGTATACCATATTTCGCTAAATACAATCAAGTTTGGTGTGCTTGTTACAGTTTCGTAAACCAGATGATTGGGTTGATACGACACGAGATTGACCGTGGCAGTGGTGTCCATCACCGGATTCAGGTTACTTAGCAGGGGTTCAAATTCGCGGTGCACAATAGCCGTTGTCATCAGGTCGTACCCTTTGAGCGACTCAATTTCCTCATTTGGTGTGTCGACCCATTGAATTCGGTCGACAGTCCATGCATTACCGAATCCATTCAGGTTATAAATGGGTGGTGAGTTGGGATTAAAGATGATGTAACGGGTGTTCATCATATTCAGCACTTCAAGTTTTCCGAGTGTTTCATTGATGGCACTCAGATTTGGATTATCGCGTAACGTGTTAATCAGCATGGCAATTTCTGCCTGCAGATGATACTCAATAACATCCTGATAACGTTGTAGTTTGGCACCATGATAGCCACCAATAGATTGATGGAAATAGGAAGCTCCTGCATCATTAAAGGTGCTTGCTGACAGATCCAGAACGCGATAGGAGGGGTCGGTGTCTTTTAAAATCTCAAGATTGGCTGTTGATGGCTGAAAAGGATTCTCCGCTTTACGTTTTGAAATGAAATTGGAGTCGTTCAGGTATCGGTTTGCAATGGGCACCATGTCGGCCAGGATGAGAATGGTGAGTGCGGCAGTCAACAGCAAAGGCTTAATCAGTTTGATGCCTTTCAAGTACATCAGGGCAGCTGTCAGGGAGATGAACAAAAATGACCTGAGTGCATCAGCTTTAAAAACACTGATTCTGACCTGACTAAGCTGTGCTAAAACCAGATCGATCTGGTCGCTGTCGGCCGGATTGGTCTGTCGCATATTTCCAAACTGTTCAATCTCATATTGGCTGAGGAAACTAAAAAACGTAGTTGGCAAAGCATAGAATATCAAGGCAATTCCACCTGTAAG
>DITE01000073.1 GCA_002422725.1 Bacteroidales bacterium UBA6192 | reverse complement strand
CGGCTGCGCAAAGGATCGATGCTGATTTGGCTGATGATATCTGATGCAAAGGCATACATGAGTAGGAGCCGAGCATTGGCTTGACTGATACCGCGAGACCGCATGTAGAACATAGCCTCCTGATCAAGTTGCCCAATTGTTGCACCATGGCTGCATTTCACATCATCGGCATAAATCTCGAGAAAAGGTTTGGTGTTGATGGTAGCTGTTGGTTTCAGCAAAATGTTGTTGTTGTTCTGATAAGCATTGGTTTTTTGCGCATCCCGTGCCACATGAATATGTCCGTTGAATACGGCAGATGCCTCATCATCAAGTATACCTTTAAACAATTCATTGCTTGTGCAATGGGGCGTCAAATGATCGATACGAATCTGATTATCAATATGCTGATTTTTATCCATCAGGTAAAGCCCTAAAACGTCCACATGAGCACCGCTTCCCTGAAGCTTTACATGGATAGTATTTCGGATCAGCCCGCAGTTAAAAGTCAGGGTGTTTGTTTTTACTGTGCTGTTGGCCTGCTGGCTGATGAAGGTTGAATTGACCAGGCCGGACTGATCGTTCAGGTTTTGAAGTTTATACAACTCAAAATGAGCATTTTCTCCAACAGCAACCTCAGTCACCGTGTTCACCAGACTGCTGTGCTGATTGATGGAGTCGTCGCAGTGCATCAAATTCAGTTCGCTGTTGCGGCCGAGAATAATCAGGTTGCGGTTTTGGACAAACAGGTTTTCTTCGAGGTCGATCATTTTGATGATCTGAATGGTTTTGGCAGCTTTCACCCCGTCGGGAACATAAATGAAAACGCCATCCTGGGCCATGGCTGTATTGATGGCGGTGAACCCGTCGTGTGTGTTGTTGGCAATTTCACCATAGTACTTGTCAAAAAGCTCAGGATAAATTTGCATGGCTTTTTTTATGCTGCCAATAACCACGCCATCAGGCAAGGTTTTGAGGTTGTCGTTCTTTTCGTAATACCATCCGTTGAGCATCGAAACGATTTCGGTGTCGAAATTATGCACTTCACAACGAAACATTTCTTCCATGTTTCGATCGGCCTTTGAAGCAGACAGCTGCTGTACAAAATCTTCAGAAGTAAGCGATTCAATTTCGGTGTTGCGCCACGATTCGTGCGAACTGTCGGGAAAACGGGTTTGACAGAAATGCCGGAATGATTCATGTCTCATTCGTTCAACCTTGGCCGTATCTCCTTTGGCAATCTGGCTGATTCCCAGGTCGAAGCTTTTGATCAGCATTTCGTCCAGCGAGTCGAATGGTATGCTTGTTAATTTACTCATGGTGCTTAGGTTTTACTAAATCAGGTGTTCCTGTTTGATCCACTCATAGCCTTTTTCTTCAAGCTCAAGCGCCAGGTTGCGACCTCCCGATTTGATGATGCGTCCATCGAAAAGCACGTGTACGAAATCGGGAACAATCAAATCGAGCAACCTTTGATAGTGTGTAATCACGATGAAAGCATTTTCACTGGTTCTCAATTGGTTCACACCTTTTGCAACAACTTTTAGGGCATCAATATCCAGACCCGAGTCGGTCTCGTCCAGAATTGCCATTGTAGGTTCGAGCATGGCCATCTGGAATATTTCATTCTTCTTTTTTTCGCCACCTGAGAAGCCTTCGTTAACCGAACGGTTGGTAAGCTTCTCATGGATTTCAACCAGACGTTTCTTTTCGTCCATCATTTTCAGGAAATCGGCCGCAGGAATGGGAGCAAGTCCACGATATTCGCGTTGGGCATTGATGGCTGTGCGCATGAAATTTGTCATACTCACCCCGGGAATCTCAACAGGATATTGAAAACTGAGGAAAATTCCTTCATTAGCCCTTTCTTCAGCAGGCCAACCGACGATATTTTTCCCTTTATACCATATTTCGCCGGCAGTTACTTCATATCCTTCGCGCCCTGTAATGGCGGCAGCCAGCGTGCTTTTCCCGGTTCCGTTGGGGCCCATGATGGCATGAACTTCACCTTTGTTAACACCCAGGTTGAGCCCCCGGATGATCTCCTTGCCATCTATGGCAACATGTAAGTTTTTTATATTGAGCAACATGATTGATAAGTTATGTTTACGGGTTTCGTTTGCTGGTCTTGTCATTTCAGCCCAAAGTTGAAACTCTGGTTGTAACTGTTACGCTGACTTGTCCGGCTACTCCATCCATTTTTTATCTTTATTCTGGGTTACACTATTTTTTGGTTACACTTTCTTACCCAACACTACCTTCCAGTGTGATGGACAGCAGTTTCTGGGCTTCTACAGCAAATTCCATAGGGAGTTTATTCAACACTTCGCGGGCATAGCCATTCACGATCAGCCCAATGGCTTTCTCGGTGTCTATTCCTCTCTGATTGCAGTAAAACAACTGATCTTCCGATATTTTAGAAGTTGTGGCTTCGTGTTCGATGATGCTGCTTTCGTTGTTGGCCTGGATGTAGGGGAAGGTGTGGGCTCCGCATTTGTCGCCCAGCAGCAGGGAGTCGCACTGCGAGAAATTCCTTGAGCTGGATGCCCCCGGCAATATTTTTACCAAACCCCTGTAACTGTTGTTGCTCTTTCCTGCCGATATTCCTTTGGAGATGATCGTGCTTCGGGTGTTTTTGCCAATATGAATCATCTTGGTGCCGGTATCAGCCTGTTGATGATGATTGGTTACGGCAACAGAATAAAATTCACCAACAGAGTTGTCGCCCATCAACACACAACTGGGATATTTCCAGGTTATGGCCGAGCCTGTTTCAACCTGAGTCCAGGCAATTTTTGAGTTTTTTCCTTTGCACAGACCTCTTTTTGTCACGAAATTATACACTCCACCTTTGCCTTCTTTGTCGCCGGGATACCAGTTTTGCACCGTGCTGTATTTTACTTCGGCATTGTCCATGGCTACAATTTCGACTATGGCAGCATGAAGCTGGTTTTCGTCACGCATTGGCGCTGTGCAGCCTTCCATATAACTCACATAGCTATTGTCTTCGGCAACGATAAGTGTACGTTCAAACTGACCTGTGTTGGCTGCATTGATGCGAAAATAGGTGGAAAGTTCGAGCGGACAGCGCACCCCTTTTGGGATGTGACAGAACGATCCATCGCTGAAAACAGCCGAGTTAAGTGCCGCAAAATAATTGTCGGTATAAGGAACAACGCTTCCCATATACTTCTTGATCAGTTCGGGATGATTCTTCACTGCCTCGCTGAATGAGCAAAATATTACGCCATGTTTTGCCAGGGTATCCTGAAAAGTTGTCTTCACGGAAACACTGTCGATGACGGCATCAACCGCTACACCGGAGAGTTTTTTTTGTTCGTCGAGCGATATGCCAAGTTTGTTGAATGTGTCCAGCAACTCGGGATCAACCTCATCCAGACTGCTCAGTTCTTTCTTTCGTTTGGGTGCAGCATAAAAAATGATATCCTGGTAATTTATCGCAGGATACTTTATGTGTGCCCAGACAGGTTCGGTGAGCGTTAGCCAGTGTCGATAAGCCTTGAGCCTGAATTCGAGCATCCATTCGGGTTCTTCCTTTTTGGCCGAAATGAACCGGATAGTGTCCTCGGTGAGGCCAACAGGAGCAGTTTCGGTTTCAATATCGGTGAAAAAACCAAACTTGTATTCGTTGCTGGTTACCTCTTCAAGTATATTGTTGTTTGGGTTGTTATCCATTTAAATAAAGCTTATTTAGAATAGTTTTAAATAAGTTCGCAAAGATACAAAAAAAAGAGGTATTGCTATTTTCGTCAATACATCTGAATAACCGAAAATGGACTGTTTTGTTCAAGCTGACCTGGCGCGAGCCAAGCGATTGCTGCAATTATTTTACTGTATTGAAAAGTCACTCTCCAACTGAAGGAAGACTTCCTGCATGGTAGCTGACAGTTGATTGATAAGTTCTGGCAAATTCCCGACATCGTCAGCAGCCTTGGCTTTTTTTTCTATTTCTCTGATCACATCATGCAGCGTGTCGATGCCAAAGATATCGAGTGTTGGTTTAAGCATATGGGCCGTTTTGCCGATGAGAACATAATCCTTGTTATCAAGGCCTGATTGAATTTGGGTTAGTAAACCAGAGGTTGATTTCAGGAATATCCCGACCATGTTCAAAATGGCTTCTTTGTCATCACCAATAAATTCGATCAGTTTATCGAGCTTATAAATGCGTTCATTTTGGTTAGGCATAATCGTTATTTATATGATATTTTCTTTCAACATACGATAAATGGTCGATTTCCCTATACCCAGTTTTTTGGCAACATGCAGCACATTGTTGTTGTATTTTTGCAGGTAGTAGCTGATAATCTTCTGGTTGTATTCCTCCAGGGTGCTTTCTTCGAGCAGGAAGTTGCCGGGTGAATCGTTGGTGTTGAGCGAAATGTGACTTTCGTCGATCTGATCCGAATCGGTAAGCACGGCGGCAAGCTCGACAATCGCCCTTAGCTCGCGCACATTTCCGGGGAAATGATATTGCATCAGTTTTTGCTGTGCCGACTCTTCAATGCTGAGTTTTGGCATCTTGTTTTCGATGCAGAATTCGTCCAGGAAATGCTTGGCAAGCAACAATATATCGTTTCCGCGAAAACGCAGCGGGGGCAGCTCGATGGGTAATCCCAGCAAACGATAGTAAAGGTCTTCCCTGAATTTGCCTTTTTGCACTTCGTCGGACAGGTTGCGGTTGGT
>DITE01000117.1 GCA_002422725.1 Bacteroidales bacterium UBA6192 | reverse complement strand
TCTATCGCCTCCTGGGGCATCCGGGCGCGAAATGCCGGCAGCGCGGCGGGTAGTTAACAAAGATTGTTTTTAAGATGTTGCTTAAAACATAATGCCGTTTCTTTACTGATTTCCCTTAATGCCTCTTTTGACAATACAACCTCACCGACGCTTTCCTTTTGGACATCGGCAATCATGGCCTTGATGATTTCACCTGTGTGTTCGATGTTGGCTTCTGGAAACTTATCCAGCACATGATTTAGGCGCATCGGTGTCACCCATTCAGTAGCAATCTCCCTGGCTTCGGTTAAAACCTTCAATCCTTCCGTCGTGATTTCTCGTTTTGTTTTTGTTTCCTGAAATGCCTCATTTTTGTGTTTTGATATTATCCGCTGACCGTTGTTTTTTGTAACTTCAATTAACGGCCTCAAAACAATGCCCTCTCGTTTGCGTTCCTCCATAATGCCACACTTTACTGCTTGTTGTGAGGGAGCGTCCCGCCAGAAGTCCAGTTCGGACAAATCGGTTTTGATCTGCACATAAGGGACAAAATCAAGATTAAAACTCCTAACAATCCCCTCTGCTTGCGGAACTGCCAACCAGCTATCGCCAATTTTCACTTCAAAGGCGACAAACCTCAAGTCCTTGCCGTAGGTGGCTGACATACCTTGGCATTTTCCACCGTAAGCTTCACCATAAATAACAACCTTTTCTACGTTCATCTTCTGAAAGTTCTCAATAAGGCTTTCTTCATTAAACAACGTCTTGAAATTTTCATACCTCTCCCCGCCGGAAAAGTAATAAACCTTTCCAGCCCAGCCTATATGAGCAGAAGTTCCGTGTATTTTTTCCATTGCGTAGGCTTCCTTAAACAGCAAAACGTCTTGATTTTTATAAAGATTATCCATATCTATATAGCTCATTTTTAGCCCTCCCTTTTTTTCATGCGACGTTGGCCTACGCGCCACTTTTCCCCTTCATCCTACCCAACACCCTCTTGAGGATCAAATATCCAACCAAATCCAGTTCTGAATCCTCACCTGCGTCGTGGCCTCGGGCAATCCGGGATAGTTTGTCGTCAATCCGGATGTTGAGTCCTTCAGCAGGTGTCGCCCGGCTGAATATCCGCACCGGATCGGCAAAACTATTCCCGTATTGTTGATTTTTGGAAATTAACATTTGTTTTATGTTTTCGCATTCAGTGTCAATTAATTCAATGATTTCCACACTTTCACCTCAAAACGGCACATCTTGCGATTCGATGCCGACGGCTGCGGCAATCTCTCGCAAAATGTTGATAACGTTATCCTTATTCCCGAGCACGACCTTTACTGGAGTTGCTTTCTCCGCATATTCATCGCGCCTGATTTGTTCTTTTCCCCACTTGGTGTAGTTTTTGTCGCCAACAATATTCTGAGCCGATAGTGATATAACTCCCTTATATTCCTCAACTTTCACGCCTGTCTTTTCACCTGTTTTAATTATCTCGTTCATCGTCCACCTCCTGTTCTTCGTGTTCAAGTATTTCTTCCAGCTTCTTAATTTCACCTTGCGTTAACTCAATTAACTGTTTTTTCAGGTATATTCTCCGCCTTAAAAGTTCTTTTTCTCTATCCGTCACTGATACCACCCCCCTTTTTGCGGCACGAACTTATGGCCTTGATGCACTTCAAAATTGATCTTATTTAAAGAGGGCGTTGTATCAGCTTCGCGGAATCTGTTTTTAATGATCTCTAACTTGCCCCACTCCAATGATACAGCCAGCGTTGCCGCCTTGATTGAATAAATCCCGCCGGTGCCCATCGTCGCGCCCGGTTTCTTCTGAATACAAATCAACGCTGTGCCTTTGTCCAAGCGTTTTATAATCGCGCTTATGACGCCATGTATATTATACGGTTTGTCGCCTTCAGGTTCCAAATAGTCGATAACATTGAATCCGTCCGGTTGGACCTTGTCAGCAATGTTGTTGAAATCCCATTGATCAACAACCTTCATATGTTTTTCCCATTCGGAAATAGGGATAGGAAAGTATGATAATTTCATTTTGAGCGCTTCCGGCCCCATTTCGGAATTGAAATAGAAGATAGGAAGCTTCCCAAAATTTTCAGCAATGGTGTTGAATGAAAATAGTGTCTTGCCCATCCCTGATACCCCGGCAATGACAATGGCAGCTTTCGGGAAAAACTTTGTTTTAAGGTGAATGTTCAAGGGCAGGCGGATATCTACAACATTATTAACATCGGCATTGGCAAAATCCATAAATTCAATGGTGTTGTCAATTCGCCTGTAACATCCATCTTTTTGCCCTGCTCTTTCGATAATTCCCTCTTTGCGCAATCTGAGCAGAACATTCACGACGTTCTTTTTTTCCTGTCTTGAGGTCAGTTGAAGTCGGTTGGTGACATCTGAGGTCAGAAAGAGGCCATTTGAGGTCAGCACGAAGTCACGCACCTCGTCTGCAAAATTGATTTCGCGTTTCTGCACCCGATTTGACGCGCTCTCAATTTTTGCCTTGATCCATTTTGGGTCAGGTTTTTCTCCCCATGAAAGTATAAGTCTTTCAAGAACTTGCTCAACGAATTGGATATCACAGCCGCTCTTTAATAGATGATATGCAGTGTGAAAAAGGTCTTCGTCGCGTCTTCCATCTTTGAAATAATTGAGGTCACTTGAGGTTAAGTGAGGTCGATTGAGGTCAGCGACACTTTTTGAGGTGACCTCACCCTGTGCATAAATATATTTATTATTATATATATTATTATTTATTTTTTTATTTATAAGTGCAAGTACCGACGTCGGTACCTCAGCAAGTCCTGTTTCCTCGGGGTCTAAAATCCATTCATAAGCCTTACCGCTGCCATTTACTGACGGAGGGGCCACAATATATCCGCCTTCCCCTCTGTAATCCATGGCCGGTAAAAAATCCGCGCCGATGCTTATTGGATCATCGGGGTTTGCGTAGTATTGATGTTGGCCGCCTTGCGGTGTGCTGGCGATTGGTGTCATTGTGCTGTCGGGAATATATTGCAGGGCTATTTCTTCTGAATAGCTAGGTTTGTATTTGTCATGATCGATGACAAATAGGTTTGATAACTTCCCTGTGATAATCCCGACGTTGAAGTTTGGGTTCTTTTTATACCATGATTCAATTTCTTCCCTGCTTGCTATCCTTTTTCGGTATTGCACAACCTCAAAACCCTTTGGTGGAAATTTTGTGCCGGGTGAAATTGGTATGACTGACCACTTAAAAAAATCAGCATAACGTAAGGCAGCTTCGAGCATTTTCATCATTTTAAGCCCCACAGTTCATCTATTTCATCATAACTAAAACCCCTACAAAACTGATTCCATAAAGACTTTAATAATGAGCAAACATTCCAATCGTAAACAAACCACTCACCTTCAATCCTCTGATCAGCAAAATACTTATGAAGTTTGCGCTCCGTTTTTTTGTTAAGTACTGGCCATATAGCCATCATGTAGAATACTTTATTTTCGTTCTGTTGATATTGCTCCATTCTGGTGTAAGGACTGTGTTTTGAATACCCAATTTTTATTTTACTAAAATCTTCCTTTGAGAAAAAATAAACAAATCCGTTTGGTTCGCCGGGGAAATAGGTTAAATCCTTCTTTATCTGTATGATTTCTGGACATTCTCTAATTGCTTCTAGGCAGCGTTTGCACATAAGATACCCCCTGAGTATCTCCGATGGTTAAAGTGGGGGGAAACCAGTTCGGGTTACTGGTTTTCGGTTATAAGCCTATCCCCCCCTTATTCTCGCAAGTTTCACCATGCAAAAGCCCCTGCCGCGGTGACACCCATACCGGGGAGATATGGCACGACAAAAGGCTAAGCATGGCTTTTTTAATTGTTGGTATTTTTAAAAACATGGGTGTCACTCCATGATCGTACTTTAGCATTCGTTGATCAGGATGTCAAACTTTTTTTATGGCCGCTGATTCGCCACACTGGTTCAGCAGGCCGAGACCTCGGTTGGTTCAGTGCGTGTTACTAGCCGCTTGGCTCTAAACTTTGTTTAAAACGGCGTCACCATAATATGCGCCGACGGCAACAGCTTGCCACATGTCGGCTGAAAATCCATAGAAGAAC
>DITE01000028.1 GCA_002422725.1 Bacteroidales bacterium UBA6192 | reverse complement strand
TGCTGATGGCAACAAAATCGAGATAAGATTTAAGATCTTCTTCCTCGTCTTTCAACACGCTGGCAATAGCTGTAATAAGCTTATAACCAACCCCACATCCAGAAAGTTCTTTGAAAGGGTAATCACAATCCAGTCGCTTGGCATCGAGCACGGCTACAGCATCGGGAAGGGTGTCGCCTGGCCGGTGATGGTCACAAATGATGAAATCGACATTTTTACTTTTCGCATACTCAATTTTCTCAACAGCTTTGATGCCACAATCAAGCGCAATAATCAGATTGAAGCCTTCGCTGGCAGCATGGTCTATTCCCTTTATTGAAATTCCATAGCCCTCTGAGAACCTGTCAGGAATATAAAATTCGATGCGTTTTTTGAAATGCTTTTTCAGGTAAGAGTAAACCAAAGCAACAGCTGTGGTTCCGTCCACATCATAGTCGCCGTAAATAAGCACTTTTTCCTGATTAGCTATAGCTTCAACAACCCTTTGGACCGCCTTATCCATGTCTTTCATCAGAAAGGGATCGTGCAGTTGATCAAGGGAAGGCCTGAAAAATAACCTGGCTTCTTCGTAAGTGGAGATATTTCTCTGTGCCAGCAAATTAGCCAGATTATGGTCAATGGAGAGTGTTTCCATTAAATTCGCGATTATCTGACTCTCGCCTTGCTGCTTCAATATCCACCTGTTGATCATCCAAAAGTATTTAATCTGTAAAGGTAAAAAAATTCCATTCAAAATGGGTGAGGTGTGAATCAAAAATACTTGCTGTCGGTTGCCTACTTCAACTGAAATTGGCAAGGAATGCATTTATGGATAGTTGCTTTCGGCTAAATAGTTTTACAGCAGAAGTTATAAGTCGTCTGTTAATGGAATATTTTTATTCATAGATGTCCGGAGAAAAGTATGAGATTACCTTCGTTGAACTCCCTTTGGTAGGTTCTTCGCTAACGCTCAGAATGACTGTAATTTACTTATGTTGAGACGGGAAGGGGGCTTGGTGGCGGCTTCGCGCCACCAAGCCCCCTTCCTCTAACGCTAATGTATTGTCATTCTGAACGCAACGAAGTGAAGTGAAGAATCTCTCAAGCCATCTCATGATTTCCCCGGACTCCAGTGATTTTTATTCCTCAATTTTCTCTTGAAAAGTTTTCTTGCAAAAGTTTAAAATGCCTTGATATATGGATGTATAGTATTATTTTAGCCATGTCAATTTGGCGTTTAAGGGAACTTAAAAACAAAGTTTTTTATTGATTACTTTATGTCAAAAAATCAAATCAGGATCTTTTTAGTATTTCTATCCGCTGTGATTACTTTTTGTGCCTCCGCACAAACAAATGACGCTGAAATCTTCAATCAAGCAACGAAATCAACCCTGGTAACTAAAAGTAAACATAGCGAAACCACTGAAGGAATACTATTTCAAAATTCAGGAAGTGAAGCACTAGTACTCAAACATTCACAATCAAAGAAATATTTCTTCAATTGGGTCTCCTTTCCCCGCTTAGACAGAACTGGCGACAACTCAGTAAAGTTAACTACTTTAATGGAAACCATTCAGCCGATGCTTCCCAATGGGTTTGCGCTTGAAGGTAGGTCTGATAGAGATTTGATTACTGTTTCAGCAGGGTTTGATTTTTTTAGTGATGATTGGAATATTGATGGCTTATCCCATATTCGCAGCACACGCGGCTACATCATCGAAGCCCCGTTTAGCAATAACTATATGAATCAGGATAGTTCGTACATTCTACCATTAACAGGAACAAGGGTTGACCCTTCCACACCGGTGGAGGTGTATTATAACGGCGACAAGTTCAATTTTGTGGGCTATTTTCTGCCCGAACAACAGGATCCACTGCGTGCGCTACAGCATATTTTGCCCAACCTGAAGGATATAAAAGCAAAATACTGGTCAGCCGTAAAGTTGGGCGATTGCAGTAGTTCAACCTGGATTTCATCAAAACCTTACCCCATAAAATATGGTGATATGATACAGTTGAGGGCATGTGAAAATGCATTTGACTTTACCTGGAACAACAGCAGCACTGCTGAACAAAGCAGACAATACATCGAGCCTGAATACTTCAGCTATACCGAAAAACCTGACTACACTCCGGTTTTTATTCAACTTGATGCCGAGGACAATCCTACAGAGATTGGACTATTTGTAGATGGCAGCTGTTACGGGGCAGTGGTGGTAGAGCCTTCAGATTCATTGGCACTCATCAGGGGATTCCTCGAAGGTGTACCTGAAGGGGATCTGGAGTTTGAATTTTATTATGGCGAGAAGAAATCGGGGCGTGCCAACCGGGTCAGGGTCAGGAATTATCAAGTGTATAGCCTAGAAAAACAACGCAATGAAAGCAGAAAGATTAAACGCAGTGAAAATAGCTCTTACTACCTTGTAAACCTGAAAAGTGAAGCCTTGCCAGAGGATCAAACTTTAAGGCCAACCATACAGTTGAACCCAATCCCGGTTACCAATGCTTCGGTGATTCAAATGCGTTTGCCTGATGATTGCATTGTTTACCTTCAGTTGTTCGATGCAGGCGGCCGCAAGGTAAAAGATCTGTATCATGGCAATTATGCAAAGGGAAACTACGAAAAGCAGATTGACCCACATGAAACGCTTTTGCCGGGGGTCTACCTAATTTCCGGCTTTATTGGGGAAGAGTCGTTTAAACAAAAGTTTATTATTAAAAAATAAAGTAAAAATGAAAAATGAAAAGAAGTTGAATGGCTTTTTGCTCATTATCTTCATGATGCTGCTTTGGCTGCCTTATGCAGCCAAAGCAGACATCCTGAGGGTGAAGCAGGACGGAACAGGCGACTATGTGCTGATAGCCGATGCGCTTGCTGCTGCCTCCAACGGGGATACTGTGCTGATTTATCCCGGCGAATACTTTGAGAACCTGTTTGTCTCAGATAAGCAACTCGTGATTGCAGGAGCTTCATTAGTTGACGGGGGTCCGGTGATGACGAGGCAAACTATTATCAACGGAGGAGGAAACAACC